>JBBIRQ010000001.1:0-555884 GCA_037441665.1 Anaerolineaceae bacterium
CGGTGATGCCGTCACCGTTGAAGTCCCAATCGGAGTTGGTGAAGTCACCGCTGGAGGTGTTGGTGAAGGAGACGGTGAGGGGTGCGGTGCCGCTGGTGACGGACGGCGTGAAGGCGGCGGTAGGTGGCACTTGGGCTACTGCTTCGCTGAGGATTAGTTGGACAGTAGCCGTATCGCTACCAACTGAATTGGACACAGTTAGGCTTGCGTTGAATGTGCCCGCATTAGTAAATGTGATTGTGTGCGGACCGGCTTCTGTGCTATCCACTAAGCCATCGCCATCGAAATCCCAACTGTAACTCAATTGGTCGCCATTAGATTCATTCGTGAAGGTAATATCTATGGGCACATCGCCATTGGTTGGGTTGGCGTTGAAAGCCGCTTCGGGCGCCGCAAGAGGTGTTGTAACTGTGATAGTTGCTTCTGCGGTTGTCGCCCCACCTGGCCCGGTCGCGGTTAATTTAGCTGTGTATGTGCCCGCTTCGCTGTAGGTGAATGTTGGGCTAGTTTCTGTACTGTCAATGACGCCATCATTATTGAAATCCCACGAGAAATTGCTGGTATCGCCGCTCGTGGTATTGGAGAAGCTTACTGTTAAGGGCGCAGTTCCTGTTAGTGGCGTGGCGTCAAAATCAGCAATAGGCGCATTCGGCGGATTTTCCACGCTGATTTGTGCATTTGCATTGGATTGTCCGCCCGGCCCAATGACTGTTAAGACAACTGTATACGTCCCTGCTGTATTGTAAACATGTGTTGGGTTTTCATCCACGCTATCGGTGATGCCATCCCCGTTGAAATCCCAAAGATAAGTTGTCACGTCGCCTTGAGTCTCGTTGGTGAACTGTACCGTCAACGGCGGTTGACCTGATGTGAGGCTAGGGGTAAAGGCGGCAGTGGGCGGTGGTATGGTGGGATTCTCTACCGTGATTTGCCGTATTGCTTTAGAAATGCCGCCCGGTCCGCGAACCTCCAAAATAACGTTATAGGTGCCTACATCTGTGAAAGTGTGTGTTGGGTTGTTATCGCTACTGGTAGCGCCATCCCCAAAATTCCACAGACGCTCTGTAATATTGCCTGTGGATGTGTTGGTGAAGTTGACCGTTAGGGGAGATGTACCGCTTGTTGTATTCGTTGTGAAGGACGCTATCGGCGCACTCGCAGATTTGACATTAATTTGTCGCGATACATTAGCTGTGCCCCCGGGACCAGTCACTGTTAGACGGACTGTATATAAGCCCGGATTTTGGAAGGTATAAGTGGGATTGTTACGGTTAGAACTACCGCCGTCGCCGAAACTCCAACTTTTGCTTGTTATTTCTCCCTGAGATAGGTTAGTGAACTTGACTACGAGCGGAGCTTCGCCGCTTGTCACGTCTTGCGTGAAGGCGGCGACAGGCGGGGCGATTTGCGGCGTATTGGTGGGTTGTGGGGTGGGCGATTGGTTCCGCACTCGAATATTGTTGACGACTGTTGTTTGCTCGGTGCCATCGCGCAGAATGACCCTTAAGCGAATTTGATAGACGCCATCAGGAGAGGAGGGGGTATTGGTGTTCCACACACCTAAGATGCCGTTGAGGATGGGTGTTTGGACAATACCCGTGATGGGAAACCATAAATTGCCGGGGTTAGGGTCTGGCCCAAATTCGAGGCGATATTGTAAAAAGTTGGGATGAATAGCCGAACCCAGAACCTGTATATTGCCAGCAATGATATTGCCGTTGGTAGGCGATAAGATGAATATACTGATAGGGGTTGCCGTGTTCACTGGTGGCAAAAACGCCGTTGGTTGTACCACCACAAAAGCAGTTGCGGGTCGCGGTATAACTTGTTGAGTGGCGTTTATGATAGGCGTAATCGTGATGGGTGTAGAGACAAGGTTGGGTAGCAAGGTGCGCGTGGGCGCAATAGTGCTGGTAGGCGCGCTAGTAATATCTACTGGCTCTGCGGGCGCCGCCCCAAGATTACATGCCGCGAGCGCAATGAGCAATAAAATGCATAAAAGATAAGTTCTGGTGAGCTGTGGTAGTTTATTCCGTGACATCATTTTGACCTTCTCTACAATGTAAGGTTTGTATTTTATTATAGCGGATGTCAAAATATTTAACCTGACGCTAGGTCAACGTTCTAAGTACTTGTGCCTCTAAAAAGCTGATGTTATAGTGTAATCATGAAAATACTAATTGTGGATGATGAACAAGCTATACGCGATGCTCTCGGCAGGAAATTGCGCCGAGAAGGCTTTGATGTCGTATTGTGCGAAGATGGACTAAGCGGATTAAAAGCGTTTCATGTCGAACGTCCGGACTTGGTCGTCCTTGATATTGTTATGCCCGGCGAAATGACCGGGTTAACGGTATGTAAACGCATCCGCGAAGTCGCAGATACGCCTGTGATGATGCTTTCGGCACAAGCTATCACCGAAGAAGATGTGATTGAAGGGCTGAATGCAGGTGCAGATGAGTATTTGATAAAACCAGTGCGCTTGAACGAATTTGTCGCTCGTGTAAGCGCGTTGCTCCGCAGGGCGCAGGTCTCCGCGAACCAGACTGAACAGAACTACGATGATGGCTATTTGAGCGTTGATTTACACCGTCGTCATGTTTATGTGGGCGGGCGCAAAGAACATTTGACGCCGACAGAATTTAAATTGCTGGCTGTTCTATTAGAAAATGCTGGGCGGGTTGTATCGCAAAGAGATTTGCTAGAGCAAGTTTGGGGGCATGAATATTTAGATGATATTTATTATCCGCGTGTGTATATCAGTCAATTGAGGCGCAAGATAGAGCCAGACCCTGCAAACCCTGTTTATATTTTGACTGAACACCGTATCGGTTACCGCTTCGAGAAGCAGAAACGTCTCTTATCCGACCGTTGATTTTGGCCAGTCCATGTCACCCTTAAACTCAATAACGTTATTGGTGAATGGTCTAACGCTGGCGTTGGCGTTGGGCTTTTTAATTATTATTCTTTGGTACGACTCTCGGCGAATTATCAATCAATTTCTGGCGATATTTTTAATCTTTTTGATGTTATGGAACGTAGGGTCCCTATTCATCCAATTGGGGATTTTATTAGATATAGTAGATTACGTATGGTTTAGTGTATTTTGGGCTTTTCGGGAAGCGGGTTTAGTTGGGTCGAGCATCGCTATATATATGTTTACAGTCGCTTTGGTGGGTATGGTGCCTAAGCGATTTCGATTACTGGCTTTTAGCAGTCTGATATTCATTGTGGCGTTCACTATACTTCTTATAGTCATTAACAACACACCCTCTGAAGTAAATCAGCAGTCACCTGTAACGCCCATCTTTTACATGTTATTCAATAGCGCAACGTTATACATCATTTGGCGCTACCACCGTCGCGTTCGCTCTAAAGGGATTTTATACAGTGTCACGTTCTTTTTGGCGGGCCAAGCAATCAGCTTATTGAACCCTGAAATCGGCATATCTGCATTGGGGACAACGATAGGCGCTATTGCCGCTTTACTCATCAGCTTTGCTTTGTTGAGGCGAGAGATTATTTCGCCGTTGGTGGAGCGAATTTCACAAGTTGAGTCTATGCACCGTGTCAGCCTCTCCATCATCCGAGAGACAGCCGTTGATAAAATCCTCGAAAATATCGCTAAAGAAGCCGTATTATGGCTAGAAGCTGACGCAACCTGTATCTTCCTATTGCAAGACAACGAACTAGAAATTGTCACCATCCACAATTTGCCCAAAAAGATACTAAATGAAAAGTTATCCACAAAAAAAGGGGTTGCCGGCGCTGTAGCTAGCACCCGCAACTCCATATACCTAGAATTCTATGGACGAGATTGGTACGGCGAAGAAGACATTCCTTTCGCAAAAGAGACATTTGGTTCAGTCATTTGTGTTCCATTAATCTATGGCAAAGCGGTATTAGGCGTATTAATGGTCATTTCTGGCAAACAGAGCCAGATTCTATCCCGCGATTCGGTACCCTTGTTAGAAATGCTAGCGGCACAGGCGGCCGTCACGCTTTATAATGCACGTTTATTCAACGAACAGAAGCGCTTAGCAGAAGAAGTTGAAGAAGCCCATGGGCAATTAACAACAGTTTTAACTAGCACAGAAAATCCCGTTCTCGCCCTTGATAGGGCGTTAAAAGTATTATTCGTGAACCCGGCGGCTATTAAACTATTTCCATCGCTCGCAAACAGCCGCGGCCAAGCCATTGGATCACTTTTGCCGCCAACTGTATTTCCAACAAATGGTAGGCAGGTGATAAGGGATGTGAAAGAAAAACGAATGCATCTTTATGAGCTAAGTATTGGAGATAAAACCTATCAATGTAATGTCGCCGCTTTAGGAACTAATCGGTTAGAGGGATGGGTAATTGTCCTCAACGATGTCACCCAGCTAAAAGAGCTAGACCGCTTCAAGAGTGAGATGGTTCGGATGACAAGCCATGATTTGAAGAACCCTTTGCAAGCGGCTATGGCATATATTGATTTACTCAAGGATGAATTGTCTGATAGCGACCATGATAAGTTACATTATGTAGAAATGATTGATAAACAAGTCGAAAAAATGGAGCGAATTATTCGCGGTATATTGGATTTAGAGCGCGTCAAGACGGGATTGATTTCTTTTGATGAATGCCATGTGGAGGATATTATTAAAAATGTGGTTCAGGAGATGGGCTATTTAGCGGAAGAAAAAGCTATTCAGCTCAAAGTGAGTGTAGCTAACGCTATTGGTAGTTTTAGCGGTAATGCGGAGCAATTTCAAAGAGCGCTTGTTAATTTGGTAGAAAATGCCATAAAATTTAGCCCATCTAAGACGAATGTTGAATTGTGTGTTTACCAGAACGAACAGGAGATTGTTTTTTCTATTCGCGACGAGGGAATAGGCATCCCCAAAGAGATTCATCAACGCATTTTTGACCGTTTTTTCCGTGGAGGACAAAAAGAGGTCGAACACGTTAGCGGTTCAGGTTTAGGGCTGAGTCTGGTAAAATCGGTTGTAGAAAATCATCGGGGTCGTGTATGGCTGGAAAGCGAATTGGGTATGGGGACTACTTTTTTTATCGCTGTTCCTTTACATCGTAAAGTTACCAAAATTTCGCATAGTCATTAACAGGAACAAAACTAATGCACCAAAGACTTCAAAAACAACAAAAGGTAAGCATAGTCATCGCGACAATCCTAGCCGTAAGCTTACAGATAACCGCACTAGGAAAAGCCCAAGAAGAACCTACACCCGCACCATCCAAAACGGCTACACCAAGCCCAGCCCAGACAGAAACAATCGCTACAGAAAACACAACATCTAGCAGAACATTTACGGAACCCTTAACCCAAAAAGACTTAAACGTACTAACAGGAAACGTACAGCGTCCCAACGGAATTAGTTGGTTAGACGGAAGACTATACGTAGTCTGCAATGGAGATTGGACACTATACAACATAGACGACACCAACGGAGAAACACAAACATTCATATTTGGCATCAAGAATGCACACAGCATCGTAACAGAAGAAACAACTAACGGGTTCAATCTATGGGTGCCAGACTTTGAAAATAACACCCTATTTCGAGTAGGTCACACACGAACAGCACCAACACCCATTGCTAACAACCTAAGTGGGCCATGGGGAATAGCGCCTATAGGAGATGACGCCTTTGTCGTCACAAACCTAATAGCGGAAAATATCGTCACCATAACAAAACAAGGGGATGTAAGAGAACTCGTCAGCGGCCTACGTAAACCAACAGGAATAGCCACGAACGAACGCACTATATTTGTCGCAAATAATGGTAGCGCACGGAGAGCTATTGAGTGGTTCAGCTTAGACGAGACAAACCCAACACCAAAGCCACTCATCAGCGGATTACAAAACACCACTAACCTGGTTTATGCAACGGATGGCTTTCTCTACTTTGCCTACTCATTAGGCAATAGGGGAGTTGTAGGGAGAATACTACCTGAAAATTGTATGGATGACAGTTGCACTAACGAAGATATAGAAATCGTGTTATATACAGAATTACCAGCACCGCTTGCGGGTCTAACCGTCACACCCGATTTACGATTATATGTACACACCATCTACCGCCCTGAAATTTACTGGGTTTCGTTAAATTAGTATTATCACCGGTATATTGATTGCTACTATTTCCCTATCGGCTCTATCAGCAAAATACCAATCAGCGCAATCAATATACCTACATGCAGAAAAACGACCCCGGCCAGCTCCAACACGGGCGAATTCGCATATAGATTAGCGACTTGAACAAACAAACTCAGCAAAACCGAAACGACGCCAATAATGATTGGCAAGCCACGTTGCTTAGCCAGCCATTCGGAAATACGTTGAAGCAAACGGATAAGAAACCGAGATTCATCTATATGACGCATCACTTATCACCCTTCAATACGATAAACAAGCATATCAGAAGCCAACTCTGGCGGCAATCGAACTTGAAGCACTACCCCTTCTAGTGTATGGCTTTGTTGCAAGACAGAACCCATACGATAGAGCTTATCAACAAGATCACCCCTATCATAAGGGATAAGTAGGGTAGTGGGTATAAACCACTTGGACATCAAGCTATCTATGACCAAAAGCAATTCATCAACGCCAAACCTCGTTTGAGCGGAAAGCTGAACTTCCGCCAGATAGGAAGCATCTAATGTGTGGCTTTGCAGAGGGGAAGAAAGCTTGTCTATCTTGTTCCAAACAAGAACCCGTGGGATAGGAGGAATATCTATCTCAGCGAGTGTATCTTCAACAGCTTCAATATGTTGCTGAACATTTTTATGGGAGGCATCCACAACATGAAGAATAAGGTCTGCTTCAGAGATTTCTTCTAGGGTTGCTCGGAAAGCGGCAATAAGAGTAGTCGGTAGTTTTTGTATGAACCCGACTGTATCGGTGAACAACACATCGCGACCCGACGGCAACGTTACGCGGCGGGTTGTTGGGTCTAAAGTGGCGAAAAGTTGGTCAGCAACATAAACATTTGCACCAGAAAGCTGGTTAAGCAATGTTGATTTACCAGCGTTCGTATAACCTACAAGAGCAATAACTGCTATGCCGGTTTTCTTTCTTTGCATACGATGCTGTTCTCTATGAGAACGCACACGCTCTAAATCGGATTGGAGCTTAGCAATTTTACGGCGTATCTCACGTCTATCTACTTCAAGCTGTGTTTCGCCGGGGCCACGAAGACCAACACCTACACCCCCGCGCGCGCCTGCGCCTCCCGCTTGGCGAGCTAGATGCGTCCATTGGCGCGTCAAACGGGGCAACCGATATTCATACTGGGCGAGTTCAACTTGTAGAGCGCCTTCACGAGTGCTAGCGTGTTGGGCAAAAATATCTAAGATGAGCGCAGAACGGTCGAGCACTTTGACTTTTTCACCTAAACGCTTTTCAATTTCACGCTGATGACGTGGCGACAATTCATCATCGAAGATGACTACGGTAGCTTCTAGGGCGAGAATTTGCTCAGCAATTTCATCGAGTTTGCCAGATCCAATAAATGTTGCTGGATCTATCTGGTTCAGGATTTGATGCGTATGACCAACGACCTCAAGCCCTGCTGTTTTAGACAACAAAGCCAGTTCACGAAGCGAATCCTCTACAGATAGCAGAGGACGACTACCGCGAAGCCCTAGTCCAACTAGGAATGCTCGCTCTGGCTGACTAGAAATGGTAAACCCAACCATATGCAATTACCTTCCACGCCATTGGCGCAACCGTTGTAAAGCCTGTTCAAGCTCATCATCAGCAACACTGAGGCTAATACGGATATAAGCGCTACCGCCGGGCCCATAAGCTTCACCCGGAGCCAAAGATACATGAGCATGAGCAAGCGCTTGCTCAATATATACAAGCGGTTCTAAATCAATTGGCTTAGCCCATATATAAAGAGCACCTGTAGGCTTATCAGCTTGTAAGCCCAAATCGGAGAGGGCAGACAGGATAGTATTGCGCCGTTTTTGGTAGATAGCATTACGGGAATATATCCATTCAGCGGAAACATCATTTAATGCGGCAGAACCTGCATCATAAATTGGCAAAAAGTGACCACTATCCATATTACTTTTGACTTTGAGCAGAGCCGATAAAACCTCAGGCGCGCCAACGGCGGCGCCTAAACGCCAGCCGGCCATGTTATATGTTTTGGATAAAGACATGAACTCAACAATATGGGAGCGCTCTTGAGGTGTTTTAGCCACTTGTAAAGCGCTGGGCGCTGAATAATCATCAAAGGTTAAATCAACGTAAGGATTATCCGATATAAGCAGGATGTCATTCTGGACGCAAAATTGAAGCGCTTGCTCATAAAAAGAAAGGTCTGCCGATACCCCCGTAGGATTGTTGGGATAATTCACCCATAAGAACTTAGCGCGGCTCAGCGTAGGTTCTTCAACCGCGCTTAAATCGGGGAGAAATTGATTTTCAGGGCGCATAGGCAACCAAGAAATTTGAGCGCCAGCCAATTTAGCGCCCATCGCATAAGATGGGTAACTAATATCTGGAATAAGGGATATATCGCCCTCATCTAAAAATGCGAGGCATAAATTGACAATACCTTCTTTGCTACCAATGAGAGGCAAGACTTCGGTCTCCGGATTTAAATCAACATCAAAACGCCGCTGGTAATACCGAGCGACAGCTTCCCGAAAGGAGGCGGTGCCGCGATAGCCTGAATAGCCATGTGAGCGAGGATTATGAGCAGAGCGCTGTAATGCTTCTATAACAAAATCTGGAGGTGGCAAATCGGGACTGCCGATGTCTAGACGCGCTATAGAAACCCCTTGCTTCTGAAGCTCGCGTATGCGTTCACCAATAACAGAGAAAACATACTGCGGTAATCTTTGCAAGCGAGCGGCTTGGGATGGCATTTTATAACTCCAATAGATAGAAAAATATTTAATAATCGAAGACGGAATTAGGGAGGGGCACAATTCGCCCAAGATAGGAATCATCAAGTGCTTCGATGCTATGGGTTATGTCGGTTAACGCCCGCTTAGCGTAACTCATATAACGTTGCCGCTTATTTTTAACATGTGGCGATAATTCCGGTAAAATCCCAAAATTAGCTTTCATCGGTTGGAAGTGTTGTGGGTCTGCATGAGTTACATAATGGCACAGGGCGCCTAACATCGCCGTTCTAGGCAATACAAAGGGCGATTGACCTTTCAAATGGCGCGCCAAGTTGATAGCGGCAACGAGACCCGTAGCAATATTGCCGACATAACCTTCTACACCTGTAATTTGACCGGCGAAGAACAAATCATCCCGATTCCGAAACTGCATTGTTGGATGCAGTAGTTTGGGGGAGTTGATGAAGGTATTGCGGTGCATTTGTCCCATTCTCACGAATTCTGCATCCGCCAAACCGGGGATAAGACGTAAGATAGCTTCTTGATGACCCCATTTAATATTCGTTTGAAACCCAACAAGGTTATATAAACTGGCGGCTAAGTTGTCTTGTCGAAGTTGCACAACCGCATAAGGACGCTGACCCGTATGCGGGTTGATAATACCCGTAGGACGCATCGGACCAAATGCTAACGTATTCATGCCACGCCTCGCCAATTGCTCGATGGGGATACACCCTTCAAAAAAATGAGGGTCTTCAAGCTCAAAATCTCTCAACTCCGCCCGTGGGGCATCTAGTAAGGCGCGCACAAAGGCTTCGTATTCCTCTTGGCTCATGGGGCAGTTGATATAATCGCCATCCTCCATTTGCCCACGGTCGTAGCGATTGGCCCTAAATGCGATACGCATATCAATAGAGTCAGCGGTGACGATAGGCGCTATAGCATCATAAAAGTATAGGTAAGCTTCGCCAGATAACGCGGCAATTTCTTGCGCTAAATCGTCGGATGTAAGCGGCCCCGTAGCGATGATGACAGGCTCATCTTCCGGAATCCGCGTCATTTCCTGACGGATAATCGTAATATTTGGGTGAGATTCTAGCGCTTGTGTGACATATTGGGCGAATAGCTCGCGGTCTACGGCCAAAGCACCGCCAGCGGGCAAAGATGCCCGTTCGGCGCAATCAAGTAATAGAGAGCGCAACAACTTTAACTCTGCTTGTAATAGACCACTAGCGCGATCTACCAGTTTAGAACCGAGCGAATTACTGCATACCAATTCGGCGAGGCGGTCGCTAACATGAGCGCCTGTCGTGCGTTGGGGGCGCATTTCGTACAGAGTGACCTTGTAACCACGCTCTGCCAGTTGCCAAGCCGCTTCTGACCCCGCCAGCCCACCACCGATAATGATTACTGAATTTGACATGTTTCATACACCTTTTCTTACACTAAAGCATAACAAGTTCTGTAAGGGTCACAAGGGTTATTTTTACAGTGAACCAAGTATAATAGACGCATTTTGTCCACCCAGACCAAAACTATTAGATAAAGCGTAACGAAGTCCTCGGCATTCTCTCATGCAATTGGGGACATAATCTAAATCACAATCGGGGTCAACAGATTCATAATTTATAGTTGGGTGCAACATGCCGCTTTTTAAGCTCATCAAGCAAACCATCGCTTCTATCGCCCCTGCGGCTGATAGTGTATGGCCAATCATGCTTTTAGTGGAATTAACCGCTAAATTGTAAGCGTGTGCGCCAAAGACGGTTTTGATAGCTTTGGTCTCGGTACTATCGTTCAACGGGGTAGAAGTGCCATGAGCATTGATGTATTGTATATCTTGCGGAGATAAGCGCGCATCTGCCAAAGCCCAGCGCATCGAGCGCGCGGCGCCTTGTCCACTGGGTTCAAGAGCCGCCGCATGATAAGCGTCTGCAGAAGAAGCGTGCCCCACAATTTCGCCGTAGATGGTCGCTCCTCGGCGCAAAGCATGTGATAACTTCTCTAAAATTAAGATGCCAACGCCTTCAGAAATGACAAAGCCAGAGCGGTTTTTATCGAAAGGGCGCGAGGCTTTTTCTGGGCAATCGTTGTAATCGCGCGTTAGGGCATGCATAGCGCTAAAACCAGCGATGATATAGTCCTGTAAAATCGCATCCACACCGCCAGCAATGACGACATCGGCTTGCCCATTCCGTATCATATCCGCGCCAATGCCTAAGGCCTGTGTGCCCGTGGCGCAAGCTGTGGATGGCGTGAGCAGAGGGCCCAAAGCGTGGAAAAAGCGGCTCACATAATGAGCGGGGAAGTTGGGCAATGCATTCATCAGCGCTGTTGGATTGGGGCGTTTATGGCGTTCCAGACGAAATCGAAAGATGTTTTCTTCGCCAACCTCGTAATTGCCCAGAGATGTGCCAATGACAACAGCCACTCGCTCGGCATCTTGTTCTGATGATAACGACAATCCGCTATCATCCCATGCCATTTGTGTAGCCACTAACGTTAATTGTGATGCGCGGCCCATGCGACGTAGTTCTTTGTATTCCGCTACACGTTGCTGAGTAGGGTCGAAGTTGGGGATTTGCCCCGCGATTTGAACGGGGAGGTCGCTAACCTCAAGCCCTTGAATGCGGCGAATACCCGACTGGCCAGCTAGCAAGCTTTCCCACGTTTGGGGAAAATCGCCCAAAGGGGTCAATGCTCCCATCCCGGTAACAACAACACGAGGTCGCCCATTACGTAACCGATTCATGATGTCCCCCTTCAGCTACAGGTTGCGCTCGTCCAAAGTGTTCAGCGAGATGATGAATGACACGTCCTTCAACAGCGCGTCGCGCCTGTTTGATAGCGTTCATAACAGCTACTTCATTAGCGCTCCCATGTCCGATAATCACCACCCCATTAACCCCAAGAAGCGGAGCGCCACCGACGCCTGAGGTATCTACATTACGGCGAACCCTCGCTAGGGCGGGGCGGATGAGAAGAGCGCTAAGCTTAGAAAGGGTGTTACGGGTTAGCTCGGAACGAATGATGCCACTTAAGTAACTGGTAGCGGCCTCAAAAGTCTTCAGAAAGATATTGCCAACGAAGCCATCCATGACGACAACATCGGTGCCCCCGCGCAAAATTTCTTTGGGTTCAATGTTGCCGATGAAATGGATGCCCGTTTGCTGAATGAGCGCTTGCGCCTCGTGGATGAGTTGGTTACCTTTACCTTCCTCTTCGCCATTGGATAATAAAGCCACGCGCGGGTTTTGAATTTGCAAGGAAGTTTTAGCGTAGATATGTCCCATATAGGCGAATTGTTCTAACCATTCGGGTTTACTATCGGTATTGGCGCCGACATCTAAAAAGATCATCTCTCGACCGAGTACAGGATATAGAGCAGTGAGCGCAGGACGTTTAATCCCCGGTATCCGCTTAAGTGTGCTTAGTGTGGCAATGGCATGAGCCGCGCCAGTGTTTCCCATCGTCACAAAAGCGTCTGCATGGCCATCGCGCACTAAGCGCATGCCAACATGCATAGATGATTGCGGCTTCGACTTCATGACTACACTGGGCTTATCTACCATCGTGATTGCGTCTGGGGCGTCTATAACTTCAATCATCAATCCATCTGTATCATGCTTGCTCAACTCGGCCCGAATGAGGTTTTCACGACCAACAAGTACGATAGAATCCTGAAACGCGCGAGCGGCCAAGACAGCGCCAGCGACATCAGGTATGGGGTGATTATCTGTCCCCATCGCATCCAGCACTATTCGCATGATACATGCCTCCTATGATAGGAAATCGCTTACGAATATTGTAACGGAAGGGAAGACATAGCAAAAGGAAGGATTGACAGCCCCTAAGTGGAAGGTATAATGTTGATACGCTTTTAGCGCCCTGGTGGCGGAATTGGCAGACGCGCATGGTTGAGGGCCATGTCCTTTCCGGGGTGGAGGTTCGAGTCCTCTCCAGGGCATGATGACAAAAACTCCCGAATAACAGGGAGTTTTTGCTTTTAGGCTAGTTGCGAGAAGCACCTCTTAGATATAAACTACAACTCAATTACACAATCAAGCGCACTTAAAGGGTAAATTCCAATGGCCTCTCATGAGCAAATATTAGCCGAAGTTTACCAGCTCATCGAGCAAGAACAATTGGCTGCGGCGAGAGAGAAGCTTCAACCTTTGCTCAAAGCAGATGCCGCCAATCCTGACGTTTGGTGGTTATATGCCCATGCCGTAGAAGATGCCCAAAGCGCGCGGGATGCTCTAAAACGAGTCGTTAAGCTAGACCCTGAATATCCAGGCGCGCAGGAACTGCTAAATTCCTTGGCCGAATCGCCTGTAATCCCTTCTCCGCAAATTCGCTCGCTCAAGCCAGAAAGTACCTCGCAATCGGAGAAGGTAGATTTATCTGATTTTGAGCTAGACGACGATGATTGGGATGATGAGGAAGAAGGGGAGGGTGAAGAAGCGGAGCGCGCGCGTTTTCCTATAGGCTTTTTAGCGCTTATCACGATTTTGGTTGTTGTCGTGCTCGGTCTCTTATTCTTGCTCAACCCAAGTCGGGACGGTACGGGGGAGACAGTCGCCGATTTGAGCACACCCACGAGTAATCAGGTAGCTGTTATCCCTAGTACAGAGGTGACGGAAGAAAGCGCAACGACTTCTCCATTTACTGACACATTGCCCACCCCAACAAGTACAACTCGGCCTGTCATCATCAGCACAGAAACCCCAATTCCACAGGAAACCATCACCGTAGAATCAACAGAAATGGTTGATGATGGCGTTGGTGGCGGCACTGAAGCGGGCGCTGATGATGACTTTATTATGCTGGCGAGAAGCGCATTGAATGCGCTCTCAATCGAAGATGTGGCGACGATTGATACAGATATAGGCCAAACAACAGTAGTGACCATTTGTGCGGGAACGATTGAAGAAAACAACGAAAATTTGACCGCCATTTTCGGGGCGCTGGCCGAAGTCGTAGCAGAGACAAGTAACGTTCCTGAAGGGATAGGTGTCTCGCTAGTCGGTTGTGACGATGCCGAATTCACGCCTCGGCTTATCGTCGCCAGTACAGCGGACGCGGCCGAATTTGCTACAGGTCTATTAGACCTTAAAGCGTTCCAAAGTCGCTGGCGTCCCAACTAAATCATAAAGCATCTTGAATCGTGTCCGGGGTAATATCCGTCGGAAGGCGAATGATAAAGGTGGTGCCAACATCCTCTTGGCTATTCACCTCTATACTCCCCTGATGGTTTTGAATCACGTTATACGTGATGAACAGACCTAAACCTGTGCCATCTTCCTTTGTCGTGACAAAAGGTTCAAAGATTTGGTCTATCAGGTCGGAGGCGATGCCTTGGCCTGTATCTGAAAATTCAATGACAATCTCAGAGCCGTCTAGATACGTTTTGATGTGTATTTTACCGCCTCTTTTTTGCGTTAAAGCGGCTTTGGCGTTCAGCATCAAGTTAAGAAAAACCTGCTCCATATGGTCTCGGTTACCAAATATAAGGGGAAGTGGCTGGAAATCGCGGACCAAAACAATATTTTCTTTGTTGAAGAAAGTTTCATTTAAGGCTAGTACCGTTTCAATAATTTTATTCATATCCAGTTGCTCGATATGGGGCGTATTCGTCCGCCCTTTGCCTGTGAACTCCAAAAAGCGATGCACGATTCTGCCGATGCGCTCCACACTTTCTAAGGTGCGTGTGACATCTGTAGCATCAATAGGGTGGTTGCTTTCAATATCTTCTAACATGCCTTCAAGATGAATACGTATTGGCTGTAGAGGGTTATTGATTTCATGAGCGATGCCGGCGGCCATACGCCCTAAAGAGGCCAACTTTTCAGACCGTACAAGCAGTTGTTGCGCTGATTTCAGTTCGCGAGTGCGTTCTTCTACCATTTCTTCAAGGTGCTCGGCGTATTCGCGTTGAATCTCATATAACTCAGCATTGCGGAGCGATAACGCCGCTTGACGGCTAATTCCTTCAAACAACATAAAATGGTCTGCATCAAATGGTTCATTGTTACTGATGACCAAGAATCCATGGATACTATCGCCCTGTTGCAAAGGCATAGCCATACCGTATCTATACTGGTCAATTAGGGGAGGGGACTCTGGCCAGATAATGGCCGTACGCCTTGAAAGAAAATCGTGAACGACAGCTTGATGATGTAGGGTGATAGCTTGTTTCTGGCTAGGATGGGTAATTAATACATGGTCAATGAGTTTTCCTTGCTCATCTAGCCGATAGATGGCGGCCAACTTGCAGGGCAGTAGGTCTAACAATAGATAAGATACCAGATTGAGCACCTCATTTATCTCTAAATGGCGATTCAAAGCTTCGCTAACGCGCAATAACGCTTCTAAATCTTTCGTGCGCCGCCCCAAAGCTTGCTCTAGCTGATACGCGCGGATTTTAGAGCGCACGCGCGCTAATAGCTCACGCGGATGAAATGGCTTGGGTATGTAATCATCAGCCCCTAGCTCAAGGCCTCGCTCAATATCTGAGGGTGTATCTTTGGCAGTAATCATGATGACGGGTGTGTTGGCTAGAACGCGGTCTTTTCGCATCAGCTGTAAAACATCAAAACCATTCAAACCCGGCATCATCACATCGAGGAGGATGAGGTCTGGCAAACGGCGAGCGGCTTCGCGCAGTCCTTCCTCGCCGTTGTAGGCGACATGCACCTGAAAACCTTCTGTCTCGAAGATTCGTTTCAACATCACGGTTACAGCGTCTTGGTCGTCTATGACCAAAATCAATGGCGGGTCATTCTTAGGGGGCATGGGGTGTTTACCTTGTATAGTCCCGCTATCTATCATTAAAATAGCTGAGTAATATGAAAATGTGTGATAATGTAAATTTTAACAAATGCCTTTTATCGCCACAAGGATTATAGAAAAGCGCAAACATGGATAACAAACGTTCAATCCTTATAGGGGCAGTTGCTGGCTTAATTTTATCTATCGCGTTTGCTATGGGGTTTTTCGTGCGGGACTTCGTAGATATTGCGCCTGTTCGCGCATACGGCACATACGACCTAGAAGAACCCGGTTATCCCTTATTGGACGAAGTGCAAAATCTTCTAGACCAAATCTACCTGAGAGAACAACCGAGTTATCGAGAGCGGCAATACGCGGCAATCCGTGGCTTGTTGTCATCCTTGGGCGACCCTAACACCTTTTTTATAGACCCGCCTGTGGCCGCCAGCGAAGCGCAGGTTCTGGCAGGGACTTACGGCGGTATTGGCGTCCAACTGAAACGTGTCGAAAGCGGCGCTTATGCTTTGTTCCCATTTCCAGATGGGCCAGCGGCGAAAGCGGGTATTCGCGATGGCGCGTTGTTGAC
Organism: Anaerolineaceae bacterium; assembly: GCA_037441665.1. Classification (GTDB taxonomy): domain Bacteria; phylum Chloroflexota; class Anaerolineae; order Aggregatilineales; family Phototrophicaceae; genus JBBIRQ01. Next base: position 16,220 of record JBBIRQ010000001.1, read on the forward strand.
GGCTATTAATGGTGTTGCTATTGATTTATCCGAGGGCATAGATAGTTTAGACCAAAAATTGCGCGGAGAAGTGAAGGAAGGAAATGGCGTTGAAATCAGTGTTTTGCAAGCTGAAGAAATCTTCACAACCTTCATCGAATTTGAAGTTATCAATGTGCCATCGGTTGTATGGCGGGTACTGGCCGAGGATGAGAGAATAGGCTACATCCAGATTATCCGCTTCACTAACCGTACACCTGATGAGCTATCTGAAGCCGCCGAGATGCTATCAGAAGCAGGCATAAGTGCGCTTGTGGTAGATTTACGTGATAATAGCGGCGGGCTTTTACAAGAATCTGTAGATGTGGCCGATGAATTTTTAGACGGCGGAGTCATTGTCTATGATGTTCGCCAGAACAGCGAACGCACTTATGAGGCAACTCCGGGTGGAAAACTAACCGATATACCATTAGTTGTTTTAGTTAACCACCGTTCCGCGAGCGCATCGGAATTGGTAGCGGGGGCGCTCCAAAAGCAAAATCGAGCTGTTTTAATTGGACAAAAGACTTTTGGCAAAGGTACGGTACAACAAATAATCCCGCTATCTGATGGTTCTTCCGTTCATATTACATCGGCGGAGTGGTTAACGCCTGACCGTAACTCTTTAGATGGAGTTGGCCTAGAACCCAATATCTCCATGATACCCGATGAAAACGGACGTGATATAGAACTGGGAGAAGCCATCCGTTATTTACAAGCAACTCTAGAAGGCATAACACAGTGAGCAAACACCAATCGGGCGGTAGAAAAATTATCGCCACCAACCGTAAAGCACAACACGATTACGATTTGCTAGATACTTATGACGCAGGAATAGCCCTCATCGGTTCAGAAATAAAGTCGCTCCGCGCTGGGCGCGTTAATTTGCGCGATGGCTTCGTACAAGAACAAGATGGAGAGCTGTGGCTAATGAACGTTCATATTGCGCCCTACGAACAAGCGGGCATCTTCGGTCACGAAGACCCTATGCGCCCTCGTAAGCTTTTGCTCCACAAGAAGGAAATCTACCGCTTGATGGGGCAGGTACGACAAAAGGGTTATACCATTGTCCCAACACGGGTTTATATCGAACGCGGCTGGGCAAAAGTGGAAATTGCATTGGCCAAAGGTAAAAGACAACACGATAAACGCGACACAATCGCCAAAAGAGATGCCGATAGAGAAATAAGACGCGCGATGAAGGAGCGATAGCTGGATGACGTCATGGCCGAATTCGATACGCAGTATTAACGCCTTACCTGATGAAGAGAAATTCGCAATTTATGCCACACTTATCCCCGATTGGGTTTTTGTGCAATTCGGCATAGATAAGCTAACATATGAAGTAGATGGTTATAAGGTGGTGCAATTTCGTTGTCCGAAAGGGAGCAGGGCAATGGAGTTAACTGTGCGCCAACATCCCCTAGATAGAGACCCCATCCTCTATCTGAATATGGCAGATACATTTAATAACCAACTACTTGTTCTGCTTGTCGTCGTCAACGACCCAACTTCAGAGCGATTTAATACCGATATTGACCAAAACGGCAACCCAACCCACTTTGGCACAGCGAGCCGCAACATACCAGCAGAGCTAGCCGCAATGCGCGCCGGCCTGGCGCCGGGTCAGGTCCGCAGTGGGCTAAGGGCTTTCAAGCAATCTGTGCCCATCTTTGAGGAATTCGTGACTAAGATGGGGCATGATTTATTCCTCATAGAACCTTTGGCTTATCACAATGCTATCATCTTTGAGCGTTATGGATTCGGTTATGTGCGCGGTTACCAAGAGATGGTACGCATTCACAACGAGTTTCTACCTAATGGACAATATCATCAAAAGCTGAACGATGAAAACCCATTTCGACATAAAGAAGCTTGGCGCACCATTCGTGGGCGCTCGTGGGCGATTCATGATGGCATTTTGGGGCACCCTTACACGGGCTTTCAGATGTACAAACGGATTGGAAAACATTTAGCTATCAACACTTTTCCCGATGCGACTTGGTGATGTTCAAATTTATCCCCAATTGATTCAGGAAGCTCTCGATACGTTTGTTATTACACATACACAGCGCGCCATTCCTCACGCCTTACGCAATTTGCATCTCGTTACGGAATATCTTCAGGATAACGGATTGCCTGCGACACAAGCTAATCGTGATTATGCGCTCAAGCAAATTTTGGCCGTGACCATTAAAGAAGAATATTTCCGTATTAGGCGTATCATGGAGTTGCCCGAACAATCCCCGCACAACAAATCTATTGCCTTAACATACCTGCAAAATGACGGCCGAAGCGATAATAATGCCTTATTAGACTATAGCGTTTTGTTTTATCGCTATGTTCTTGCGGATTTCGGCATTGGAACGGAAGACTTAAAGCGCTTTCTAGCATGCGATGAACGTAGCCTTAGGCGCTATCAAAAGCGGGGGTACGCCCGTTTAGCGGAACTACTGGGTCAAAAGGAAATAACTAGCCTCCAATTGCAAAGAGTCAATCGGTTAAAACGCCACTTACGCCGTTATTCAACCCTGCTATATGGGCGCGAGTGGGAATTAAAGACTTTGACAGAAGCGCTTCGGCAAGAGCCGCGCATTGCTCTTATCACAGGTGAATTAGGCGTTGGCAAAACAAGTCTTGTTGCCAGCGCTATTGACGCTTTAATCTCTGAACTGTCTTTCAACTACCTTGTTTGGGTAGATGCTCAAGGCGCAGACCTGCCGACTATAGAACAGGCCATAAGGCAACAATTGGGAATTGGGGTTGATATTCCTTTGGCAGATGCGCTCTATTTTATGCGCGTATTTGTCGTCATCGAAGATATACAAATACCCCCGGAAATGCTCCTAACTACAGTGAATAACGCCTTTGCATTGGTTTTAACCAGTCGGAAGCGGTTCACTTGGATTCGTCATGGGGCGCATATCCACCTCAATAACCTCAACGAAGCAGATAGCCGAAAATGGATACAGAGGCTTCTCGCCAACCAGTTACCCCTGCATGATATAGGCGATCTTGTTGAACGTATCGCGAGGAATTCCCAAGGCAACCCGGCCCTAATTAAATTACAGGTACAAAACATCTCAATGGGGCAGGGCGCTGACTACGCGGCGCGGTCTATCACAACGCACTATAAAGATTTATTCCACACTATACCGCTATTATTACAAAAACTTTGGACACTATGCGCGATATTGGACGAAGGATTGCTAGCTATCAATATCATTCGTGTTTGGCCACAAGATTATCAGGAGGCGATACACGAATTAGAAAGTTACATGATTTTTCAGTGGGATGCAGAATCTGAAGCTTATATCTTACACAATTTAGCGCGCTGGTTTATCCGAGAACAACTCTATCGTCATTACACGTCTGTAGAACCGATTATTCGCGCACTGATAGATGAAATCATCGCCCATCCGCCACATCAGGGGTATTTTGACTAGTCAATTGTAGAAGCTATCTTGGCAAGCCCACTCATCATCTGGGATAAGGGGCAATATAAACAGTACGTTTATACGCTTTGGGAGCATTACAAACGGGGTAACCCTGTAAAATGGCGTGCTATTTTTGAGAAATTACTGTTGGAAAATGGCGATTTTGAAGATGAATGGCTCCGCGTGGCTTATGCAACATGCTTGATGCGGCTGGGAGAAATTGGACTTGCTGAAGAGCAACTTCGTTACAGCATCCGTCGCGCTGGGGAACGTGGCGATTTTGACGCGCAACTATCCGCGCTCATGGAAATGGCCGTTTGTTTACGTCAGCAGGGCAGGTATACACAATCTGTACAGCTACTCAATGAGCTAAAAGAGCGTTGGGCTTCCCCGAAAAGGTCTATAATTTTGCCCGAAGCCATTGCTTTAGAGTTGGCTCAGATTGCGATAGATATAGGCGATGGCGACACAGCGATAGCATATCTAGAAGGGGTTGGCTTCTCGCATCAAGCCCAACTGCTTCGGTGCGAAGCCTATTTGCTCAAAAATCAATACCAGCATTGCAAAAGGATAGCCGAAGCTTTACTTGAAGCATCTGGCAACGATACAGCTACCGAGTCACGGGCGCACACTTTATTAGGACGCCAAGCAAAAGAGCAAGGCGATATAGAGACAGCGTTAGACCATTTTTCTACTGCGCTGTTATTATTGCTACAATCGAACGATGTCGTAGCCATCGCGCGGGCGCGGTCTAATTTGGGGGCAATCCTAATCCAGTTGAACATGCACCACGAGGCGCAACATCTGCTACAGCTGGCACATGATGCACAAAGCCGCCTGCGTGATGTTGTTGGTATCCACACGACATCTCATAATCTGCGAATACTGTACCAAGCGCTGGCTAATCAGCGTTCATCTATTGATGATGAGTATGATGGCTTGTAAAATGCTCGTTTGTTCATTTCAATTCCACAGAAGGGTAAGTAGGGTTCATGACGCCAAAAAAACGGGTTTTATCGGGTATACAACCATCAGGCAACTTAACCATTGGCAATTATCTTGGGGCGCTTAAGCAGTGGGTTGCCGACCAAGACGTTTATGAATGTTACTTTTGTGTCGTAGATTTGCACGCTATCACTATTCCCCAAGACCCAGAGCAATTACGCGCCAAAACGCGCGAAGTAGCGGCTTTGTACCTAGCTAGCGGTATTGACCCAGACCGTAGCGCTATTTTTGTGCAATCGCATTTGTCGGAACACAGCGAGCTAGCTTGGATTTTAACGTCGTTAACGCCATTGGGTTGGTTGTATCGCATGACACAATTCAAAGATAAATCAGCCAAACAACAGCAAGATTCAATAGGGGCTGGATTGTTGAGTTACCCAACGTTGATGGCGGCTGATATTCTGTTGTACCAAGCCCACGCCGTGCCGGTAGGTGATGACCAGCGCCAGCACCTAGAATATACCCGCGACATCGCCCAAAGATTTAATCATCTATACGGAGAGACTTTCACTTTACCAGAAGCGCACATACCAAAAGCCGGGGCGCGTATCATGGGATTAGACAACCCGCTCGCCAAAATGAGCAAAAGCGACGCTTCGGAATATCATGCCATCTATCTTCTAGATAATCCCGACCAAGCCCGTAAAAAAATTATGCGCGCCGTGACAGATTCGGGGCGGGAAATTCGTTTTAGTGATGACCCCGATAGGGCAGGTGTTAACAACTTGCTCAATATCTATCAGGCTTTAACGGGTCTAGACAAAGAGGCTATTGAAAACCATTTTGCATCTGCTAGGGGTTACGGCGATTTGAAAAAAGAAGTCGCTGATAGCGTCATCGCATTTTTAGAGCCGCTTCAAGCGCGTTATCGCGAGATTATGGAAGATACAAGTTATTTGGATGGCATTTTAGCGCAAGGAGCGCTTCGGGCTAAGAGTGTCGCCAGCGTAACATTGGCTGATGTGAAGGAGAAAGTAGGCTTTTTAGCGCCGATTTCTGCATCTTGACCAAAACAAGGTCGGCGGTTAGAATGTCCTTCTGTAACGCCCCATTCGTCTAGAGGCCTAGGACGTGGCCCTCTCAAGGCCAAAACAGGGGTTCGATTCCCCTATGGGGCACCTAACCCCCAAAAGCGAAATTGCCGCAAAAGAGCGGCAATTTTATTTTCTATACACACCAATTAATTACTCAATGATAAGTGCTCTTATCATGAGTAATTATCCCAAACGAAAAAGAGGGTAAAGTGTGAGATGCTCGCTCTCACACTTCAAAGCCGAAAGGTGTAAAGCGCGTGTTGTAGTCGTAGTAGTCTTCTTGCTCGGCGTGCTTGAGATATTGCACAATTCGCAAAGTGAGCGGCGTGAACAACACTTCGATACTCACTTTGAAGATGTAATTGCTGACGACAAGGGAAACAAAAATTTCTATCGGGAAAACGCCTAGCAAAGTGGCAATCGTAAAAAATGCTAAAGTATCCACGCCTTGTCCTGCTAGCGTGCTCCCTATTGTTCGTCCCCATAGCCACTTGCCAGCGGTCGCAATTTTCATTCTAGCCAACACATAGCTATTCGTGAATTCTCCCAACCAATACGCTATCAGGCTAGCCAATACTAACCCACTAACGCCACCCAAAACCGCGTCATAAGCGGACTGCCCTACTGTGGCTTCCCAAGCGGCTTCGCCGGGCAGAATGGCTGTTAGCCAGACAAAAAACCCCATTAAGGCCATCGCGCCAAAGCCAACCCAAATGACGCGCCGCGAGCGTTTGTACCCATACACTTCTGTAAGAATATCGCCAAAAATGTAAGAGATGGGAAAAACCAAAGTGCCCGCATCAAAAATAAACGGCAATGGCCCTAGTGTTAGCCCTATTACAGCGGTTATATCTATAATTTTTGCGCTACTCAATAAATTGCTGAGCAATAAAACTGTCACGAAAAGCGCCATGACGATGTCGTAATAGCGATATTGACGTTCCATGAGCCAAAAACCTAGTTGAATTTTGTTGGACGTGACAGCATTATAAACATATCTCATTTGTTCGTAAATAGTGGGAGCTTAAAAATGCGTAAACAACCCTTAGATTTTCGTAAAGAGGAAGTGAGCTATGTTATGCAAAAGTGGTCTATGGCGCAATCCTGCTCCTTGGTAGGCGTGGGTAGTATCGGCAAATCCAACCTTATTCAGCATTTATCTAACACAGATGTACAAAAACATTATCTAAAGCATTTGCCGACGCCGTTTTTTAGGGCGATTCTTATTGACCCCAACCTCCTAGCGCCACTGCCCCCCACAACATCAGAAAATTCACAACAAATCCGCTGTTGGGCGGGTTATGAACTCATGATGCATCGCTTATTCTTGGCTTTTTACCCTTTTGATGTGCTCGCTGAAGATGCAGAACGCTTCTATGATACCTATCAAGCGTTGCAAGATGGCACCAACCCTCTCTATGCCTATTTAGGATTACGTTACTTTGAACTAGGTCTAGAATTTTTCTTGCGGCGCGGTATTCAAATTGTTTTTATGTTCGATGAATTCGACGAATTGATACGTCAAATGCCCCCCAAATTTTTCCAAACCTTACGCGGTCTGCGCGATAACTACAAAGAGCAATTGTCTTATCTCGTCTTCTCACGCATCCCATTGCCGCGATTACTAGATATAGCTGAAGTACCAGCGGCGGAGATGGAATCTTTCGTGGAGCTTTTTAACGATAATGTGTTGTATGTCGGTCCTTATAACGATAAAGACGCACGCGCGATGTTGGACTATATGTCTAAGCGCGGACGACATAAGCTAACGTCTGAAGAAAGCGAATTCCTGCTTTATGCTACAGGACGCTTCGCCGGGCTACTAAGGGCCAGTTATTCCCATATGGATTTTCTGGGCAATCTGGCAAATTGGGTAGATAACAGCGATAAACTCGTAAAAGCTTTGTCCACTAAATGGCCCATTCGGCAGGAATGCCATATCATTTGGCAGAGCTTGACGCCATTAGAACAAACGATTTTGCGCGCCGCGGCTGGCTTTGAACCGTTCGAGAGTTCGCTAGAAGCAGAAGGAGCCGTGAACATGTTAGTATCAAAACGATTGTTGCGGACCGATAAGGCATACAAAAAGCTATTTATAGAACCTCCTTTATTGCGAGCGTATATTGAGGTCGTCAAGCCGTGAAACAACCGTATAAAGTGCCAGCCCAAATGCATCAATGCGAATGGCTGGTATCTAACAGCCATTTTATTAGCTCAGTTGGATATACACCAACTATTGAGAGCGCAAAAGCATTTATTACGACTATCCGAAATCAAATGCCCGACGCTTCACATCATGTATATGCGTATCGCATTGGTTTTGGTAATAGCGTTATAGAGGGTATGAGCGACGATGGCGAACCCATCGGCACCGCCGGCCCGCCGACATTGGCAGTTTTGCGAGGTCGCGATATTGGCGATGTCGTCGTAGTCACAACACGTTATTTCGGTGGTACGAAGCTTGGTAGCGGTGGCTTGGTGCGGGCTTATACCCAAAGTTGCCAACAAGCCCTATCTACATTGCCCACCATTTTGAACATACCGCAAATGATGTTAACGCTCCAACTACCCTATCGCTATTATGATGCCGTTAAAAAATCGATTCAAAAATATGAGGCAACAATCACATCTGAACATTTTGAAGCATCGGTGACGTTGATGATTCAAGTACCCGAACATCTTTTAGAGCCGTTTAGTCAACAATTAACCAATGTGTGTCAAGGCGACATAAAAATACAAAAGAGACCTTAACGGTTCTTATAAGGTCTCTTTTTAGTAGCTACTTACTATATTTGATTGCCTTTTAATTACCCATATTGCGAATATCTACGACGGGGACAGCGCTATAACTGCCGCGGAACAAGACGAATTGATTATTGAGCCAGCCCTGCCCAAAACTACCTTCCACCAAATACCACACACCATCTGGCGCGCGCCCTATTACAGCCAGTTCTGTTCCCCCTGCCACTGTAGCAACCACCGAGAAACCCGCGCTCGGTCCGCTACGAATATTGAGGTTGCCAGTATTGATGACAACGCGCGCTGGGGCCGTGATAGCGGGCGTTGTGCTGTTCGTTGTAGAGCCAGAAGAGCTATTAGAGGCGCTGGCGCTTGTCGGTGAAACCCCCGCGCAGTACGACACAACATTACTAGACCGTTGCGCCACTTTATCAATGGGCAACCACCCTTGCGAACCATCAAACAATTGCACTTTAGCCAAACCTTCGCGCGCGTCTAGAATGTGGAATTCATCGCCCGCGCTAACAGTGATGCCCGGAGAGGATGTGCCATCCGGCCCGCTGCCCAAACCACCATCTTCTACGGCAACGCCAGCGCTTTGGCCTGCGAAACAAATCAGTGGGCGGACACGGAATTGGTGCGCTTCGTTCCAGACAGCGCCAATGCCCGGAATATTAGTTTGATACCACAAACGCCCTTCATTAAAAGTTTCATTTACCAGTGGATATACATTATTGAGGTCGGGGCCAACGGCGATACGGAGTTTGCGCGCATTATCCGACGGCCCATCGCGCAGGTCTCCGCCAATTACAGATAACCCCCACAAACGGTTACCGCTCGCGACGTTGGTTGAAGTGCCGACGGGTGCTACACCGCCGCCGCCCTGCCCCAGATTAGCCGCGTCCAAATCAGACAGGCGGATGACGGGGACATAACGGAATTCACCCCGCGGCAAAGTGAAGGACACATTCACCCAACCGACGCCCGCATCTGTGTTAACCTGATACCATACCTTATCGCTCGCAATGCCGATAACCGGTAACTCAGTACCGCCAACAACAGTAACGAGCACCGCATATTGAACGCCCGGACCCGTGCGAACATTTAAGAAGCTAGCATTGACTACTAAAATCGGCGTTGCAAAACTCGACTGCTGTTCATCATCACGCCCTAGCACAACGCCAGCGCTAAAGGCAAGAACTATACAAATTAGAATAAAGAACAAAATGGATTTTGATTGCAGTGTTTTCATTCTATCCTGCCCTCCTATGATGCACCCTATAACTACAGGGTGAGTTATGTTGCCATTATAGACTAAAATGAAAATTTGCGCTTTATATTCGCTATGCAAATTTTAGTAGCGTGAGCGTGGGGTTGGCGTAGGGGTATCAATGATTGATTAGCGCCGCTTTCAAGGGCATACTTTTTATAGTTCTAAACTAAGCTCGTAGATGAAGAGGTAGTCGAATGAATCGAAGAAATCCACTACTAGCGCCTTTGGCATTGGTTCTTGCTTTAGCGTTCAGCGCTGTTGTGAATGCCCAAGAAAATTGTGTTGATGATTGTGGGCTATCTGCTGAAGAAATTGCGGCTTACCCTACCCCTAATGTCTTGCCTCTGAAGGTTGATGATGCGCTTGTTTATGACCGAACCTATAAAAAGGTTGTTGCCGAAGCCCTTATTTATGACGCGCCCCATGGAAACCCCATAGAAACGCTAGCTAGCGGCTTTAATTATGTAACTATTTTGAGCACGCAAGACAATTGGAGCGAAATTAGCCCCGGACGTTGGGTGGATAACAGCGTGCTGAGCGATGATGTGACCCTTTCGCGCTTCGCGGGCGTTTTGTTGCCAGATGAACCCCTACCTTATCCGATGGCATGGGTTTTGAGAAATAAACGAACGAGTGCCCGACCGGGTTTAGAAGCCACCGTTGACGCCCCTCTATTGTTGCGATACACGCGCGTGAATATCTATGCCACTGTAGAAGTAGATGGCTTTCGTTGGTATCAAGTGGGAGATGGCCAATGGCTTCACCAATATGATGTCGCCAAAATCATACCCATAGAGCGCCCCCAAGATGTAGATACCCATAAGTGGATAAGTGTTGACTTGTACGAACAGGTGGCCATCGCTTATGAGGGGGAAAAAGCGGTTTTCGCAACGCTAGTTTCCTCCGGATTGCCGCAATGGTCTACCAACGAAGGGCTATTTAATGTGTATGTCCGTTTTCAACGTACGGTCATGAGCGGAGCTTACGGACAACCAGACTTCTATTATCTAGAAGAAGTGCCATGGACGATGTACTTCGATAATGACATCGCACTTCACGGTACTTATTGGCATGACGGCTTTGGCTACCGTCATAGTCACGGTTGCGTCAATTTATCTATAACAGATGCCCATTGGCTGTTCAACTGGTCTTCTGATGAGTTTGATTTCACGGTGCCGAATGATGAAGGCCCGGCGGTTTATGTCTACAGTAGCGGCGCGTATCGTTAAAGAGGAGGCTTTATGCAGACAATAAGAGGTCTCATCGCAGTGATGCTGTTTTTATCCATTCAGAACCCGCTTTATGCAGAAGAGATATGCGATATGATGCCATCCTGCGAAGAAACAGAGTATGGCTTAGATGAAATCGCTATCCATGCTTACGAGGAACCAACGCTAGAAACCCCCAACGTGAGCCAACGCCTATTACATGACCGCTGGTACAAACAAATCACAGAGCGCGTTGATGTCTATGATGCGCCTAATGGTAATGTGGTGCGTAGTATAGAGGCGGGCTTTAACTTTGTCACTGCCCTGCAGGAAGAAAATGGCTGGACGCAGATTAATGCCAACGAGTGGGTGCGTAGCGAATTCCTCAAAGATAGTAACTGGATTATCTCCAATTTCACTGGGGTATTCCTCGACGATGTCCATTTGGAATATACCATCGCTTGGCTACTCGTCAACTTATATCCGAGTAAATTTCCGGGGGGCTCACCTGCAGAATCAAACGGGCTGTTATACCGTTACACGCGCTTGACATTGTATGCCACGGCAGAAGTAGATGGATATGAATGGTATCAGATAGGCGTGGATAAATGGGTTCATCAACATCATGTGGCCCGTGTTTTGCCTGTGCACCGTCCGCTAGAGGTTGCTACTGAGCGTTGGATTAGTATAGATTTGTACGAACAAGTCGTCATTGCCTATGAAGGCGACCAACCCGTTTTTGCTACATTGGTCGCAACAGGGTTAGATCGCTGGCCAACACGAGAGGGGCTTTATCATATCTATTATCGCCGAACGCGGGACGATATGAGCGGTGGCAAACCCGGCGACGATTTCTACTCGCTGGAAGAAGTACCTTGGACGATGTTCTTTGATGAAGGGCGTGCGTTACACGGGGCTTACTGGCACGATGGCTTCGGGTATCGCCGTAGCCATGGTTGCGTCAACCTCTCGATTACAGATGCCAAATGGTTGTACGATTGGGTGGCAGAGGTAATGGGTTCTACTTCCTCAGCAGATGTTGAACAGGGTCCAGCAGTCTTTGTTTACAGTAGTGGGGTGTATGAATAGACCCAATTCATGCCTCGGCAATGAAAAAAGCGCCTCCCCTATCGAGGCGCTTTTTTGCTATTGCGCCTTGTGCAATAACCGTTATGATACTTCGCGGCACATGGATATTAGGAGCGAACAACTTGCCTACAGATTTCACTCAAGCAAAACGCGACTACCGAACCCCAGCCCGCGCCTTGACAGAGCATATGGCGCATTATGGTTACGAAATTATAGAAGTGCCCGTCATTCAGCCGGCCCATATCTTTTTGACTAAGGCGGGAGATAAAATCATCAATCGTTTATTCACTTTCCAACGCCGTGGCCAAGAATTAGCCCTCAGACCTGAATTCACAGCGGTTGCCGCCTATCGTTATCTAGCTGAAAACCATAAAAGAGTTGTTCGCTGGCAATTTAGCGGCCCCGTCTTTGAAGAAAGCCCTGATAGTCATAAAGATGCTTACCAATACTATAGCGTTGGCGCTGAACTCATCGGTCTTGGCGGATGCCTAGCTGAAGCAGAAATTATCATGATGGCTTGGGAAGGTTGCCGCAAATTAGGTCTGGACAACGCGACCATCGTTCTAGGCCATACAGGGTTGATGCGTCATTTGCTAGGACGTTTTGGGTTGGACGATTTGACCAATCGTTTTTTACTAACACATCGCCATGAATTAAAAGCGGAAGGTAGAGGAAAAAGCTTCATCCTTGAGCTTATCCAAACCGTCATCCCGCCAAAATCGGAAACCTCCTTAGTTCGTTATAAAGAAGATAGCGCGCTCCCAACTCGTAAAATGCTCGATGTCTTATTAGACTCTACACGCCGCGGCGATACAATGGGTGGGCGAAGCCGTGCGGATATTGCCCAGCGGTTGCTGAACAAATACGAACGCGCTCATGAGTTTGACCAAGTGCTTAAAGCTTTGGACTTTCTGGAATTATGGGTTAATTTACGAGGGAATACACATACTGTATTTGAACAATTGCAAGCTTTGATTGAGCCAGATGACGCGATAGCGCGTCAACTGCTAAGCGATTGGTCTTATTTAGCCCAACTATTAGAACAACACCCCCTGAATTTCCAGCAAATCATTATAGAACCTAACTTGGCGAGAGATTGGGATTATTACACCGGGGTTGTCTTTGGTATACAAACCGCCGCTGGAGATTTCGTTGTAGGCGGCGGGCGCTACGACGATTTGATACGCCATCTGGGTGGTTCAACAGCTGTTCCTGCCGTTGGGTTCGCTTATTATATGCGCGCGTTGCTAGATAATTCCCCCAATACGACAGCGCCGTTACAGACAATAGCCCTCAGATGCGAACTGTCAAATTATCAAGCCGCTATTCAGTGGGCGCAAAGGCTACGCCAAAGCGGACTAGCAATTATCATCGTTACCGAGTCAGATGTGCCAATGCCTACGATAACGGTTATTGATACAGCAACGGTTCAGTATCAAGGTGAAGTTTTCCAACTAGAGCATAGTGAGCGCTTAATCAGCCACCTCAAAGGATGAAGCAATGTCGAATATGACTTTGGCACTGCCGAGCAAGGGGGCTATCGCCGAACCAACTTATGCCTTCCTCAAAGATTGCGGGCTAAAAATTTCAAAGCCTAACCCTCGTCAATACACGGGCGCTTTATCGGGCATAGCTGGCATAGATATTCTCTTTCAGCGGGTGAAGGATATTGTCTACAAAGTTGGCGATGGCACAGTAGAGTTAGGGATAACGGGCTATGATGTTGTCTGCGAAAACCCTCACGATGAACTCATCATCATTCATGATGCCTTAGGCTATGGGCACTGTAAGTTAGTTGTGGCAGTCCCTGAGTCGTGGGTGGATGTGGATAATATGCAGGACCTCAACGAGATTTCTATAGAATTTCGCCATAGCAAGGGGCGTAACTTGAGGATAGCAACCACCTATCCCGCCTCGACCCGCGAATTCTTTCATAAAAATGGCATTCACCACTTCACTATAGTGAAGGCAGAAGGCGCCATTGAAGCGGCACCAACTATAGGATACGCGGATATAGTGGTTGATTTAACCCAAACCGGCACAACCCTACGAGAAAACCACCTTAAAACGCTCGAAGGTGGCACCATCTTACAATCGCAAGCTTGCCTTATCGGCAACAGGCGCTTGCTCCTCCAGAACCCGCAGGCTTTACAGCTGTTACGGGTTTTTCTCGAATACATAGACGCTTCTCTCATGGGTGGACAGTACGACCAAATCACAGTCAACATTAAAGGGGTATCGGCAGAGGCGGTCGCGCGGGCGGTGGCTAAAAACAGTCTGACACGTGGTTTGCTAGGGCCCAACATATCCCCAATTTTTGGCGGAAGCGCAGATGATACTAACGAATCATGGTTCACTGTGAATATTGTTGTGCCATCAAAATCCTTGTTAAGCGCTGTAGAGTATCTGCGCTCGATTGGCGGCCAGCAAATCATCGTGTCGCCGATTAGCTATATCTTCATGGATGCGTCGCCGTCATTCTCTCGTTTACAAAGCTTGTTATACTCGGCTGGCGATGCTAGCTAATTCTGCTGTGATGAAGTTGTTATTTTCAAAGCCCATTTCAAGCGTCATCGCAAATCCGAGAAGCGAAATCTCTGGTGGAAAGCGGGATAAATCGGCTAAGTTCATGGTTAGTAGAGGACAACAAGCCAAAGCCGACCTAAAGAAATCTATCCATGAACTGGGCAATGCACCCGCTTCTTTGAGCAGAGATAAAGTTGGAATAAGGGTTTTATCCACTTTACTACGCCAGAAAAGATTACGGATAGCATGCGGTCTGTAATCGTGGTTCATGCGGATTTCACCACGACTATAAGAAATATCAACCTTAAGGCGATGCGCTATCTCCTTGGGGTAATACATCCACATTGCGAAAACATTATGAAACATGGGTTTAACGAGGTCGAGCACAGGATGATGTAAACCTGCAAAAGCGGGGTCAAAGTAGTATAGTTTGGGCTGATTTTCTTCGACTATAAGAAATACATTACCGTTATGAGCATCACCGTGCCCAATAATCGCCGGCCCGCTTCTTTGTGGCCTTAGTAGCTCGGTAGCCCGCACGACCAAATCATTTAGCGATTTATCGTAGGAATTGCCATTGATGACCCATTTTGCGTTCCATAATGCTTCCATCGAGATAGCGACATCGTCCACCTTAAAGCCTTTTGTGGACTCTTGTAAACCGTAAAAACGCTTTAGGCGCCCTCCAGTCAATCGGTGGTAAAAAAGCTGGTGTATGGGCGCGTTTTCTGTGTTTACATCTTTTTGGAAAGTCTTTTTGTACAATTCAAATAACATATCATCTGCGGCGTACTGCGCGCTTTCCAGCATGCCCCAAATTGGGCGCTCATCGGGATTAGGGCTGTTCTCTAGCTCCCATGCGATGTCAAACACAGATTGCGATTCAATGAGTTCATATACTAAGAATTGCTTGCCAACATCCGTAGATTTAAATATCGGCTGGATGATAGGATAGCCTGCGTTGGCTAAAAGCTCGGCGTGATAATACTCGTTGATAATGGTATCGAATTCTGTGTGGCTCTTGAAAAAAAAGCGTTTGCCATCGTTGAGCGTCATAATACCATTGAACGAATTCAACGAAACTGCCGAGGGGCGCAAAGATACGGACGCGATGTCGAAAGGGAAATTCTGGCGGATAAAGGACAAGAGAAGTGCTTCCGCCTTTCCCTTGTCCTTGAATTGCAGGGTTTGAATCTCTTGCAAAATATCAGTCATTATCGAAGATAGCCTTGCGCTTGCGGATGGCCATGGCGTGTGCCGGAAAATCTTCATAATCGGCTAAAGTCGTCGTAATGTCAGCCAAGCGCTCGTAACCCTCGCGCGATAAGTACCCTACCCCACTGCGCTTCAAAAAGTCCCATACACTAACGGACGAAAAAGTGCGAGCGAATCCGCCTGTTGGCAAAATGGCGTTCAGCCCCAGACAGTAATTAGCGGTTGGAATGGGGGTGCGTTCCCCTAACAAAATCTCGCCGGCGTTTTGGATTTTGTTCAATATCACGAATGGCTCTGCTACCAGTAGTTCGAGGTGCTCCGGCGCATAATCGTTAACGAAAGCAATAGACTCCTCCAGACTATTTGTAAGGAGTATGCCGCCATAGTTGCTGAGGACATTTTCAATGAACTTACGACGCCATTCAGGTAACTCATGGATATAATCGGGCAGAATATCGAGCACAGCGTTAGCCAGCTTATGACTATGCGTGACTAATAGCGCCGCCGATTCTGGACCGTGTTCTGCCTCGACCAATAAATCTAGCGCGGCTAGCCGCGGGTCTATGGTATCATCCGCCAAGATGATAGATTCGCTAGGGCCAGCGGGCAGACCTACATCCATTGTGCCATAGAGCAACCGCTTGGCGGCAGAAACATAACTGCTTCCGGGGCCAATGACTTTAGCGACTTTGGGTATTGTTTCTGTCCCATAGGCTAGCGCCGCAATTGCTTGCATGCCCCCAACCACATAGACTTCTTCTATACCACAAATTTCTGCGGCCACTAAAGACGCCGCATCCGCCCGTCCTTCGGGCGTGGGAGGCGTGACAACCGCTATTTTAGGCACACCGGCCACCCGCGCCGGTGTCGCCAACATGAGCATTACCGATGGAAAAGCGCCTTTTCCGCGAGGTACATATAATCCGACACTAGCAATAGGTGTCACCTTTTCGCCGGCCATTATCCCCGGTTTAACCTCTGTAAACCACATTGGCTCTGGCATCTGATGTTCATGGAAGCGCCGAATATTATCGTGGGCGGCTTCTATCGCCATAATTACGCGACTATCGAGCGATGCGCGCGCTTGGGCGAAGTCTTCTGCTGTGGCGCGCAAATTTTTGGCGTCAAATGTTTTTGCATCGAACTGGCGCGCATAATGGACAACGGCCGCATCACCTTCATGACGCACCCGATTGATGACGTCTTGAGCCAACGGCAACAAATCCGAGATGTCTTGTTCAGCGCGCCTCAATATTTTAGCGCGCTGTTCTGCCGTTAATTGCGATAACTCCCAATACTGAATCATTGATAGCTCCCGATAAATGCCCCAAACAAAAAGCGCAGAGGTTAGCTCCGCGCCAAGGCAATCCTCAAGCGATTGTTTAAGACTTTACAGCATCTAGCACTTCAGAGCGGCGGCGCGCGCCATCCCAACGAATATCTGGCACTAAAATATCTTTGTGGGCCTCGATGCGCTCGCGATGGGGTAACAAATCCTCTAGCATGACGCGGATTTCAGATTTTACATCGTGCGTAGGAACATAGCCCAAATCAATGAGATGCTGGCGGTCGGGATTATAATAGTGTTCCTCTAGCTCTTTACGCGGGTTCTCATAATGATGCAAGGCGATGTCTAACCCCATGCTGGCACCCACTTCTTGCACCATTTGGGCCAGCTCGGTGATGGTATAACATTCCTCAAACTGGTTGAAGACGCGATATTCACCAGCCGCAGGCGGGTTTTCAATCGCCAACCGCAAACATTGCATGGAATCGCGCAGAGGTAAGAAACCCCGCTTTTGATGCCCGATTCCGAAAACGGTTAATGGGTGGCCGATGACCGTTTGGCAACAAAAGCGATTAATCGCTGTGCCAAAGCATTGGTCGAAGTCAAGGCGGGTGCGTAACCGCGGGTCTTCTCCCATGCCGTCAAAGCGCGTCCCAAAAACGACGCCTTGCATGATGTCTGTCGCGCGTAATCCCCATATCTTCACCGCAAAATGCGTATTGTTGGAATCGTGAACTTTGCTCTGATGATACCAACTACCCGCTTGGCGCGGGAACGGTAATTTATCCTTACGACCACGATATTCTACCTCAAAGAAACCTTCGGGTATGTCCACATTTGGCGTGCCATATTCGCCCATCGTGCCTAGCTTAACCAGATGGGCGTTTGGGCAGACTTCTTTCATCGCCCAAAGTAAATTCAAGTTGGAGATAATGTTATTCTGTTGGGTCCAGACACAATGCTTTTGGTCCATCATTGAATAGGGTGCAGAGGGCATCTGACCAAGATGCACAATCGCGTCAGGCTGGAAATCCGCCAAAAACCCCTTGATAAAGGCATAATCGCATAAATCGCCTACGCGGAAGTCTAAAGAGCGCCCATATTGTTCCTGAAAGGCCGCTAGACGTTCCTCACGGCTATAAATGGGGATAGCGCTGGTGCTTCCCACCTCCTCGACCCATTCGCGGCGAAGCATCAAATCGCACCCGGCAACTTCATGCTGATGCAATGTCAAATATTGCGCTAGCGCCCAACCTAAATAGCCGTCAATGCCAGCGATGAAAACTTTCATCCTCATAACTCCCTATTCATAACGACCCCATCTGGAAACGAGGCAAAGTGTATCGGACTCATAGGTGGATGTCAAGCTGAGTAGGCTTGATAGTTAGGCTGAAAAGAGGGTATATAGCCCTTAACAGCCATCAATTCAGCATTCAAAATGCTACACCCTGCCGCGCCACGGATGGTATTATGGGTTAACGCGGCAAATTTATACCCTAGGATCGGGCATTCTCTTAAACGACCGATGGAAGTAGCCATGCCATTCCCCGTATTGCGGTCGCGGCGAATCTGCGGGCGGTCTATTTGTGTAAGATAAACGATTGGTCGCTTGGGTGCGCTAGGCAAATTAGGAATCGGGTCTTGGGGGCGGAATGTTTCCCAGCAGGCGATAACGTCTTCAAAAGCTGGCTTCTCGGCGAGTTCTACAGAAATATTGACCAAATGACCATCCACAACAGGAACGCGCGTACATGTTGCGCTGGTTATGGCCGACAGCCACCGAATCTCCCCATCGTGGTACTGACCTAACATCTTCAGGGATTCGGTCTCCATTTTCTGTTCATCGCCGCTGACGTAGGGGATGACGTTATCGAGTATATCTAGGGAGGCAACACCGGGGTAACCTGCGCCGCTAATCGCTTGTTCGCTAACCATGTGAATTTTGCGAACACCAAACGGCAAAAGCGGCTTCAATGCCATCACAACAGGCATCACCGTACAATTAGAATTCGCGACCAGAGCGCCCGTCTTCCAACCGCGCCGTAGCCGTTGGCTTTCTATTAGCGCTAAGTGCTCCCAATTAACTTCAGGCAATAACAAAGGCACATCCTCAACCATACGATTTGCCGAGGCATTCGTACAAACGATATGACCCGCCTGTGCTAAAGCCATTTCCACCTCTAAGGCCGCTTCCTTCGGCAAGGCGGAAAAGACCAATGGAGATTTTAAAGCGCTGTCCAAAGGCTTCACTATCATATCAACGATAGCAGTAGGCGGGTTACCATCCAACACCCAGTTGACCACATCCCCATAGCGCTGGCCAGCGCTACGATTCGACCCAACAACTTCAGCTACGCGAAACCACGGATGATGCTCCAAAAGTTGGATGAATCGTTGTCCAACAGCGCCTGTTGCGCCCAAAATGGCTACATCAAGCTTATCTATCATCTTATGTCCCTCATATACCAACAGAATTCGTCCGCACTGCCGGATAAGACCCTAACATTTTGACGAAAGAGGCCCTTTGTAACAACCTCATCAAGGCTTCTTGGCATTGCGGATCTTGCCAATGCCCCTCAAAGTCTACGTAGAAGACGGGTTCCCATGGGCGGTTACGTCTAGGGCGCGATTCTATCTTTGTCAGATTAATGCCGCGTTGCGCGAATTCCCCCAGACAATCATAAAGCGCAGAAGGCACATTACGTGTGGCGAACACAATAGAAGTCTTGTTGTAGTCGCCACGTGAAGGCGTGTCATTGCCCAAGACAAAAAAGCGCGTGTAGTTAAAGGGCACGTCTTCTATTTCCGTAGCGAGCACCTCTAGACCATAGAGTTTGGCCGCTAAGGTGGTGGCGATAGCGCCGGTATGGGGTTCGGGATTTTTAGCTAAATCGCAGGCCGCTCCTGCGGTATCGTACCACCGAACAGGGCTAAGATGATAACGTCTTAGGAAACGTTCGCATTGGAGCAAGGCCTGTGGATGAGAACGAACGTACTTCATGTCAGACAGCGTAGTACCTTTAGGCGCTAACAATGCATGGTGAACATGCAAGATGATTTCCGCCTGAATTCTAAAATCGTAATCCATGAGCAATTCATAAGATTGATTGACTGCGCCCGCAAGCGCGTTTTCTACGGGTAACAAGCTATAGTCCACCCGCCCAGACCCCAGCGCCTCAAAGATTTCTGTCAGCTCGGCGCAAGGATAGGTTTCTACAGAATCCCCAAAATGCTGGCGAATCGCAAGGTCAGAATTAGCGCCAGCGATACCCTGAAAGGCCACTACAACCGATGACACGATATAAAACCTTTTGTTCAATGTGGAGAGAAAAATATATCGCCGAAATCCTACACGCTTGGCGCTTGTTTGACAATAGGATGACCTTAATGATAGACTTTTTATGATGAGTGTCAACATTATTATTTATTAAAAGCCATGCAAGAAACACGCCGTCTCATCTTAGAAATTTTGAAGAGGCTAGGCTCTGCCACCATCGAGCAACTAGTCACCGAATTGAAGCGCCGCCGCGGGGATATAACGCCGGTGACTGTGCGGCATCATCTCAACCGCTTGCAAGAGGAAGGTTTTGTGGCCATTCCTCAAGTCAAGCATCGTAGCCGTCCGGGGCGTCCCCAACATACTTACATGCTCACACAACGCGCTGAAGGGATGTTCCACAACAATTACCAGCAACTCGCTATTGGACTCGTCACCGAGCTAAAAGAACAATTTCCCCCTGAGCGCATCAACGTCATTCTAGAAGGCGTTGCCGATGGCATGGCCAAAGAAGCTTGCATCTATCCACAAGCGCCCATACCAGAACGCCTAGATGCTGTCGTCGCATACCTCAACCAGCACGGCTATGAAGCAGAATGGCAAAGAGGAGACGGTGGCTTCATCTTGCGGACGCGCAACTGTCCCTATCATCATCTGGCGCATCAAACCGAAATGACCTGTCATTTAGATATGCTCTTGGTGTCCCGTTTGTTAGGGGTCGTTCCGCGCTTGCTATCTCGCGTCTCTGAAGGCGATGACAATTGCGCCTACTGGATACCTGCTTAAAGAATTTTGCTCATATTCATCTATTTAATTGACCTTTATTGGCTATCATGTTATCATTTTGGAAAGTCGAATGACAGGAGTAATGATATGGCTTTGGCAGACATCGGCCGTGAAACGACCACAGAAGAAATCGTTCTTAACGTCACTCCAAGCGCTACTCAAGTGATTGCCAATCTATTACAACAGCGCAATATACCCGACCATGTCTTGCGGGTTTTTGTGTCTGGTGGGGGATGCTCTGGACTTCAATATGGGATGGCCTTTGAACAAGCGCCCCAAGATTATGATACAGTTGTCGAAGTCGAAGGGGTTCGGCTCGTCGTTGACCCCACCAGCCTCATCTACTTGAAAGGGGCAACCATTGATTTTGTGGATAGTTTGATGGGCGGCGGTTTTCGTATCGAGAACCCTAATGCCGTCTCCTCATGTGGTTGTGGTACGTCCTTCAAAGCTAAAGACGGCGCGAGTTCAGATACTGGTAGCGGCGGTTGTAGCTCTTGCAGTAGCTACTAAACTCAACCTAAAATGTTCAAAAGCCCACTTGACCAAGTGGGCTTTTTGTTTAGCGGCGCGGGGCGCTTAAAATTACCCCAATAAAACCAATCAGCGCTAGAATCGCTATTGGCCCAATGGGAGGTATACGATTCGGCAAAGGGCTATTTTCAGCGCTGGCGTTACTGGCCCCTTCAGCAATCGCCAAGCCGTTGTTCGTCGGCGGAGCGACAACGCTAGGCGGGGGTGTAAAGGTTGGCAAGCGCGCGCTTTGGGTTGTCTCTATAGAACCGCTCGATTCTAAAACACTTGTGGGCGCTTCAATAAAGCGTGAATTAGCGGTTGCTGTCAAAATGCCTCCCGGTGTGAGTGTGATGGCTTCTGACGTCTGGCTAGCGCTGATGATACTAGGGTCTTGAACAGCTGTGCTGAACGGGTCAATTTCGGGGATGAATTCTGCCGGTCCGATGATGTTCACTAATTCATCAAAAACCCACCCTAGTTGCGATTCTGTATATCGAAACTGTATCCACCGAAAATAACGACCCGTGACCTCGTAGGTCTGTCCGGGATTGATGCCGCCTATGCGCGGCGCTTCCGGATCTGGCTCTAAACGTACGTTAATAGTCCCGCCATCAGGTTTGGCCTCTAGAAAAATAGTGCCAACATCTGTGGGTGTCGCCGTTAAAAGTGGCGTCGGCAACGCTAAGGATGTCGCTTGTGGGGTAGAGGTGGCGATAACGCCACGAACAGGCGTTGCGCTAACCAAAACCTGAGCAACATCCGTTGGCCCTGATTCTTGAGCCATACCGACAGTTACCATAATCAATAGTAAAACGAACGCAACGATGTGTTTTATCACACGCTTTCTCCTTATCACTGCCACGAAATACGGTTAATCGGTGTTAACCGTCCTTGTTCTGCTTGTCGTTGTTGGTCGCCAAATATCATAAAGCCTTGATATTCTTGGTTAGGAATGCCGACGATTTGCCATCCTCCCAAATTAAAAGAAGGTACGCTTCGCCCGTTCGGGCACCCCGAACAATCCGCAGGTAGCCATTCACCGTTATAACGTCTGCCGATGTGTATATGGGTAGCATTTGAAAATCCCCCCTCGCAAGAAGGACGCCCCAAGGGGTCGCCAGCCGCCACGCGACTACCACTTTCGATGCGCCCATCTTCGGCTAGGTGAAGATAAATGACATTCCAGCCCGTTGTATCATCACTATCACCGTCTAGATCGAGAATGACAAGCCCATCGTGGCTGGTTGTGATGATGCCCGGCGCAACGGCAATGGCCCAATAGTCAGACACGTAACATAGCGTATCGCTGGGCGTTCGTTCGTCTGGTGGGGCTAAATCAATAGCGGCCCACGCGCTACCGCTTCCCCAGCCGCCATGGGGGCCACCCGTATAAAACCATGTTTCCCCATTGGCGAAGGGCAAAATGAACTGGGGTTGGACGATTTGAGGCGGTACTAATGGCTCGATACTATCTTGAAAGGGATTACCGAAGTAAGCGTAATAGAGTTGGTAAAAACGGTCGAGGTCAGCGCGCCAACTATCAACATCACGGTTTTGACTGAGGAAATATTGCACCGCTATAGTGCCAGCGTTTAGCCCCATGGCATACGACAGCCGCTCACCGCCGCCGAATTCGAGAACGGATTGACCGCGATATTTCCAACCGTAATAACCGTAATTGAGTGTGTTAGCCGCCCAGCTCAGCTGGCGATATAAACCCGTTCGTATGATATTGCCCGACGCATCTAAACTGATGAGTGGATGGGTTTGTAGTTCTGGGGGGATTGTGGGTTGGCTGAGCCAGCCAGCGCGCAATTCCAGCAGGATGAGCAACAATCGCGGGTCAATACTATATTCCTCAGAGACCCGCTTAACAATATCGCTAGCCCCCAGTCGAACCGTATTCGCTCGACCATCAGCTTGGTTTACTGCCACCTCATCGCTGGCTGAACGGATATATCCCGATTGTTGGCTGATAAAACGCGCTATATCAAAAGATTGGGAACGTGGGCCTCTGACAAAGCGGCTATCGGGGATGAGTTTAATAGACGGCGTAGATGCATCGGGTATTTGTGGCAAGCGTAGCACTTGACCTACAGAAAGTATATCCGGGTTTGGCAATGGATTGATATTTAACAGTGTCTGAACAGTTGTGTTATAACGAGACGCTATCGCGGAAAGAGTGTCGCCCGGCTGTACGACGTGTTCAACAGGCACAGGGTCCGCCCCCGTCGGGAAAGGGTCTAAGGTTGGCAAGTTATCCGCTTGGATGGGGACAGGCGATAAGACTAAAGGGGATGATGGTAATTCGACGCCCATCGGTGTAAATGTTGGCGGTAAAAAAGTGGCTGTGATGACGATAACCTCAGGTTGGTTA
The DNA here is from genome assembly GCA_037441665.1 of Anaerolineaceae bacterium. Classification (GTDB taxonomy): domain Bacteria; phylum Chloroflexota; class Anaerolineae; order Aggregatilineales; family Phototrophicaceae; genus JBBIRQ01. The sequence goes on from JBBIRQ010000001.1 coordinate 40,008, forward strand.
CGGAAACATCCGCCTAAAAGAAGCGCCACGCAGATAAAACATAGGAATAAGATTCGTGGGAACATCCTTATTACTGAAAGCTCCATATGGCAAAAACGCCATCCGCTATGGCCAAAGGCACACTATCTACTTTGCTGACATCCAAAATGCTGATGATAGACCGTTGCGTGTCTATATCGGCAACTTCGCCGTAAACGATGTGACGATTATCCGATGACCAAATACGATGGCTTTGGGCGAACTGGTCAAAATAAAGGAGCAGATATTGCATTTCAGCGGTCGGAATGAAGGTGTTATACCGCACATTGACCCCGTCTAATTGCACAATATTCCACGCCAAATCGGCATTTGTCTGCACAATACGGCTTCTATCTGATGATGCTTGGGTATTGAATGTCCCCGGTGGCGTCGCCAGCGTGATATAGGCGATTTTAGAGCTATCCGGCGACCAAAAAAAGGCGATGACGCTATCCACATTACTCCGCGCGACAACAGCGCCACTGACGGCATCTATGATGAATAGCGGGCCGATTTGTTCGGGGCTAATGGTGCGATAAGCGACATAATTGCCATCTGGAGACCATGCGAAAGAAACTAAACCGTTTAGATTGCGAGCGAGTGTTTGCATAAGGCCATTTGCGAAGATGACCAATTCTGTTTGATTAGCGCCCGCCTGATGTGCAATCAACACGCGGTCATCAACTGGAGACCATGCAGGCGATAAAAACAATCCCGGCGCTTCTGTTAGACGGTTGGTTACGGATTTTTCATCAATATTGTAAATATCTAAAGCGCTATTATTACGGTGCCATACCATCTGTCTTCCATCAGGGCTCCAGCTGTAATAGAATGGCAATCCTACACCAATACGTTCATGATTCGTCCCTTGGCTTGTATTGCGGAGAAGTTCAATCTTTAGGTGGCTCGCCAAATAATCATTAATCAATACGGCCAAGTCCCAACAACCCGCCACGCCTCGGCAAGCTGAAGGCGACCAATAAGCATAAATCGCCCCCTGATTAGGCCCATCATAAACCTTTAGCCCCTCACTTTGCAGGTCAGGGCTGATGAACACCTCAGCTCGCAAGTCTTGCAGTCCCTGTACGTAAGCGGGGTCGCAACAAAAATAAGCGAGGCGACCATCTCGCGAAAGCGTCGGCCATTGATAACGACGGTTAGTAGAAGCATCATTTGTGATGGTATATGTCGTGTTATCGTCGAGACTCACGCTATAAACATTATAATCAGCGCCCACATAAACCAAATCAACAGAGGAAGAAATGCCCATTTGTGCGGCATTGTTGGGGATAACGAGGCCGAGCAAAACACACAACCCAAGCAGATAAAACCGCCTCATAATTATCGCTACCTCTCACAACCCTTGCTGGTAAGTTTACATGTCGGATGTTGCTACTGCCACCTAGTTTTTGTATACTAGGGGCGCTATAGAAAAAAAGTCAACAGTGAATCACATATTAAATGAGGAGTTTAACAATGCCAACTGCCGAAGAAATCGCCGGCTTGTTCACAGGTATGGTGGAACGCTTTTCTCCTGAAAAAGCTTCCGGCGTCAATGCAACTATCCAGTTCGATTTAAGCGGTGACAATGGTGGGCTTTATTGGTTTAAAATCGCCGATGGCAAAGCAGAATCCGGCCAAGGCGCGGTCGAAAACCCCAATATGACCTTGAAAGCCGCGGCCGACGATTGGCACGCAGTCAGCACGGGAGCTATGAACGCCATGCAAGCGTTCATGAGCGGGAAAGTGAAAATAACTGGCGACATGGGGCTTGCGATGAAGCTTCAAAGCTTGCTGGGGTAGTTAGTACCAGTCATTGCCTATATCTAGAAAATAGGCCGGCTCTACTTCGTATGTAGGCCGGCCTTATTTTATTCTTCATCGAAGTCAAAGAACAGCAAATCGCCAGAGGCAAAACTAGCGTTGCCGATAGCATCATCGATGATGTCTAAGAGGGCCTCATCGTCATCATCGTTCGCCTGTTCGGCAAGATAGTTGAGGACGCGCATGGCTTCTTTGCCGCCAATTTCCCCCAACGACCAGATAGCCACTTCCTGAATTTCTCGGTCATCATCTAGCGCCAATTGCGATAATAGAGGTACTGCCTCGCTGATTTCTAATTCACCGCTCGCCCGCGCCGCCTCGTAGCGCATCTCTGGCGAAGGGCTGGATAATTCTTGCAAGACAATCTCGTTCCATATTGGGTCGCAAGATTTGCCCATAGCAAAAACAGCGCTCATCCGCATTTGGGAATTCTGGCTTTTGTAGGCGCTATCAATCGCTTGGGCAACCCCTTCGTCACTGCAATTGGCATAAGCTTCTAAGGCACGGCGGCGCACTGCTATGCTCTCTTGGTCATCGTGTAATAGCGTCGTCACACAATCGCGGGCGCGCTGGCTTACTTGCGCCGACATTTCGCCCAACTCCCCTTTCAAGATAAAACGCCCCAGCGCTTTGACCGCCTCTGCGCGCACGAAGTCGTGTCCGTCCATTTCGATAATAGCGATGAAACGATCCATCACTTCTTCTGTCTCGTTTTCCCACAACAACTCAATGGCGGACTTGCGGACACGCTCATCTGCATCAGATAAAGCGATGAATGCCAATGAGTCGTAATTTAGCTCAAAGTTCGTTTCGCTAATCTCTACCAGCGCGTCCACCAAGCGTTGACGAAAACGGGTATCTAAATCCGGCCATAGGCCTTCCACAATACGCGCATTTTCAGGCGTCAGATGCGATAATCCATAAATCAAAGCGGCGCTATTAGGACGGCGTTTTCCCGACTTTAACGAATCCAGCGCATCTTCAAATTGGGGTCTTGGGCGATGCCCTTCTTCGTCAAGCAATTCAAAACCATCATCGTAGAAGGTGTTATCAGACACTGCTTCCTCACTGTAACATGATAGGGTTGACAATATCGTAAAACATAATCATCACGCCGAGCGACAGCAAAACGATAATGCCGACGAGATGCACCACACTTTCCCGTTCAGGAGAGATGGGCTTGCCTCGGATAATTTCAATCAAGACGAATACAATGCGCCCGCCGTCTAGCGCAGGGATAGGCAATAACTGCGTTACCCCCAGAAAAACGCTGATGATAGCGATAAAATTCAAAATATCTGTCGGGCGATTGTCTTCTATACTCTGTCTTAAAACATCTCCCCCGATTTGGCTAATGCCAATGACGCTGACGGGGCGCGCTTCCTCGGCCGTCAAAGAACCTTCTAGCAAGCGCCTAGGTATTTCTAGAATTAACTGAAACGTTGTGATGGTCTCCTCAACCCCAAAAGATATAGCCGCAGGTAGTGACTGTGGGCGGTAAGCTTGTTGCGGAATCGTCTCCGCCAACAAGGTCATCTCATCGCCGAGGCTGTAGCGCGCTTCTATTCCAACGCCAATGCGCCCAAGCCCTTCTTCTGGTTGCAACACGGGTATAACTTCAACCTCACGAGATTGGCCATCTACCCCTAAGACCGAAAGGCGTATGGGCTGGCCGGGACGGGTGCCGGTTTCGCGTTGAATTTGGCTAATCGGGTCTAAAGGATTGGTAAAAGGCTGTCCGTCTATAGCCGTAATCACATCGCCCGGACGTATACCCGCCACTTCTGCGGGTGAGCCTTGTTGCAAACTCGCTACATAGACAAAACCTTTAGGATTTATAGGCGGCACAGTGAAGGTGATGTCATAATTCTCATTGGTAGCAATATTTCTCATCGTCAGCGTGGCTGTTTGGCCTTCTAAAGCGCGCAATTGCTCTATGTAATCGGCCACTGTCAAGAAATACAGCCCATTAATGCGCTCGACCGCGTCGCCTTGGGCCACGCCTAGTTCGTCCCATATAGAATTTGGGGCTATATGGGTCATCTGCAGGCGCGCCCCGACCAATTGAGGCAGTCCTATCAACGCAATAATCACAAATAGAATGAATGCCGACAAAAAATTCGCTATAGCGCCAGCAGACATAAAGAATATCCGCGCGAAGGGGCCTACTTCATTCACCGCTTTCATATCTGTGACACCGCGCGCTATCAATTCTTCGCGTTCGCTGAGGTAGGTATCTGCTTTGGTAGAGGCTTGACGACGCTCAGCCACTTTCTCTTTATCTTGTCGCAACTGCTCCTCGTCGCTGATGGGACGTACCATATCCTCGCCCAGTGGACGAACAAACCCGCCTAGCGGTATCCAATTCAGCGTAAATTCGGTTTCTCCCCACATGAACAAACGAGCGATGCGCGGCGGAAAACCAATGCCGAACTCCAATACAGTGATACCAACCGCCTTGGCGGCCAGAAAATGCCCCAGCTCATGGATGATGATAGCCGGTATGAGCACCAAACCAAAAGCGATGAGCGATAGCAGAAAATTATTACCCACGATGAGATCTAACATTAAAACTCATCCTAATATCAATGGACACTTAAGAGCATTATAAGGGCGGTTTGTACGTAGATGCAAGATAGCTTATATCAATATCGCCGGCCCGCCAACGCGCGCTGTGCGGATGTCTATTATTCCAGATATACCTAAAAGGGACTCTCTTACAACTTCGGCATCTTCTCTAACACAGATACAATGCACATTAGGTCCGGCATCCATGGTGTAACAAACGCGCAACCCCTCCGCACGCAATTGCCGAACGCGCGCCATAATCGCCAATGTTGTTGGTTCCCAATAGAACAGCTTGGGTTGGCTGGTCATCATCACGGCGTGCATCAATAACGTATCCAACTCGACCACCTCGGCCAAGGTTGCAAAGTCGCGTTTTAGGATAGACTCGCGGCAGATAGTCAAGCGTTCTTGAGCATGCGCCACGCGGGCGCTTTGCAAGATACTGCTTTTAGCCAAACCATGGCCTTCCCCGGACCCCACTTCTTTATGCGTTTGGCTGACGATGGCGATAATATCCACCAAGTCCCAGTGTTCTGGGGCGGCGATGCTACAGGCGTAAGAATCCAAGTGCGACTGCCCCATACGCCACTCCACAAAACCCGTGGGAATAGAACGACAAGCTGAGCCTGAGCCTAAGCGTGCTAACGCGCTCAGTTCTTGTTCAGACAATTTAGCTCCACTGGCGGCCACTGCCGCCAAAGTTAACGCGGCAAATGCTGATGCCGATGAAGCAATACCCGTCCCCATCGGAAAATTATTATGACTTTCAATGCGCGCGTAGGTGGTTATATCTAAGCGATGGCGAATCGCGTTTAAGTGCTGAGCGACGCGCGCGCGCGCCGCTAAAGATGCCTCTGTGCCATTGATGATGAGCGTATCTTCTTGCAAAGACTCGTCCCACGTCACCTTTGTCTCGCTATACAGGCCATCAAGGTTCATGCTCAAGGATGGATTAGATGGCAAGCGTAGTGTTTCGTCATCATTGCCCCAGTATTTAATAAAGGCGATGTTCGGATGCGCGCGCGCTGTTGCTGTGTTCATTGTGTTGACAAGCTCCTAATAATTCGTGTAGCCTTCAGCTGATTTCTGTGGTGAAATAATAGCAATTCGATGCATGACTGGAGAATCGTTTGTCCCGTTTAGTCGCTCTTATACGGACGATGCGTCCCAAGCAATGGACAAAGAATGTTTTATTCGTCTTTCCCGGTATCATCTTTGATGGCAAATTATTCGAGTTACGCTCTCTGCTGTATGTTATCATCGCCTGCTTTTTGCTCATTTTGATGTCGGGCGCTGTTTACCTCATCAACGACCTTGTGGATGTGGAAAATGACCGTAAACACCCTAAAAAAAGGTATCGTCCTATCGCCTCTGGCGAGTTGCCCATCCCTATCGCGCGCACTGCCGCTTTGGTAATACCCTTAGTCACAATAATTGCGGCGTGGCGCGTCAGCGTTCCCTTAGCCATTGTGCTACTTGTTTATCTGATTCTACAGGTCTGTTACTCATTCTATCTGAAAAATATCGTAATCGTAGATGTGATTACTGTGGCTAGCGGCTTCTTGTTGAGGGTTGCCGCTGGCGTCGTCGTCATACAAGTTGAAAATTTCTCCCCGTGGCTTTATGTCTGCGCGGGACTGTTGGCCTTATTCCTCGCTATCGGCAAGCGGCGTCAAGAGCTAGCTGTTTTAGGCGAGCAAGCCATAGAAACAAGACCCATCTTCCGCGATTATAACTTGATCCTCATTGACGAAATGCTACGAATGGTCATCACGGCCACCTTCATCACCTATATCATCTACACCTTAGACGCCAATACACGCAAATTCGCCGATGTAGACTTAGCATTTTTGACAATTCCATTTGTGTTTTATGGTTTGGCGCGCTATCTTTACTTGGTTTATGTCAAAGGTGAAGGTAGCGCTCCCGAAGAAGTCTTGCTAAAAGACAGGATGCTTCAACTTTCTTTAGCAGGCTGGGGATTCACTTTGATGATTCTCATTTACTTCTTGCCTCGCGTCGTCCTATGATAATCCAAGCAAGCGCACCGGGGAAAATTATCTTGTGCGGCGAACATGCTGTCGTCTATGGCCATCCTGCTATCGCGGTGCCTATATCCAGCTTACGCGCTCACGCCCGTGTAGAACCTTCTCCCGATGGGGATTTCACGCTTTTTGCCGCTGACCTCGGCGAAATATACCGGTTTAGTCCCGCGCATCAAATCATTGATAATGCGCTTATCCAAATGTCTCAGCTCGTCCTGCGACATTACAATGTCCCTCCTCCTCTGCTACAAATCCACATCAGTTCTCAAATCCCTATCGCTAGTGGCATGGGGAGTGGCGCGGCCATCTCCACCGCGTTAGGGCGCGCCTTATCCCGCGCTTTAGGGTTTGATATAACTGACGACATCCTTAACGGACTCGTTTATGAAGTTGAAAAAACTTATCATGGCACGCCGAGTGGTGTAGATAATACCGTTATCGTGTATGAAAAACCTGTGTATTTTACTCGCGGCGCTCCGATAGAATCGCTCAGCTTAGCTAAGCCTATTGTATTACTCATCGCAGATAGTGGCGAAGTATCTTTAACGCGCGTTGCTGTAGGGGCGGTGCGCCACTTATACGAAACAGCGCGCGCGCGTATTGAGCCTATCCTCGTACAAATTGGGGAACTGGTCCGTTCAGCGCGCCAAGCCCTAGCTAATGGAGACATCGTAGCTCTTGGACGTTTGTTTGTAGATAATCATCATTGTTTGCGCGATCTGACAGTTTCTTCACCTCGCCTAGATAGATTAGTCCACGCCGCATTAGATGCGGGCGCATATGGAGCTAAGTTATCAGGGGCTGGCCGCGGCGGTAATATGATAGCGCTTGTAGATGAAAATCTTTTGCCAAAGGTTGAACGCGCTTTGCTCAATAATGGTGCTACGAGCGTCTTAACGACCATAGTCCATAATGAGGGGTGACGTTGTGCTCGTATTCATCAAACTAGGTGGTTCGCTCATCACCAATAAATCTAATGCAAGCGAATTTCGCGCGTCAGTCATGATGCGCTTAGCAGAAGAAATCAAGCGCGCGCTCGATGAGCGCCCTGAACTCCGAATCCTCCTTGGGCATGGTAGCGGCTCGTTTGGGCATTACGAAGCCAGTAAATATAACACCATCAGCGGCGTTCACACGGCTGAGCAATGGCGCGGATTCGCTCGCGTTGCTTTTGTCGCTAGTCAATTAAATTTTCTTGTTGCCCAGACGCTCGACCAAGCGGGACTCCCCATCTTTCGGGTGCAACCCTCAGTATCTGTTATCGCATCTCGAGGGTCTATTCATACTTGGGCGATAACAGCAATCGAGCGCGCTTTAAAATACGGGCTTATCCCTCTTGTATATGGCGACGTCGCTTTTGATGATGAAATTGGCGGCACGATATTATCTACAGAGACCTTGCTAGCTTATTTAGTGCCTCTTTTGCCTGTTAAGTCTATGTACCTGCTCGGCGATGTGGACGGCGTTTACGATGGCCAAGGAAAAATCATCTCGCACATAAACTCCAGCAACTATGAACAGGTTTCCCAACACTTATCGGGGTCAGCAGGTGTAGATGTGACGGGGGGGATGTTAACTAAAGTGCGCGATATGTCCTTATTGGCAACCCGACAATCTGCATTGCAAATACGCATCTTTAGCGGTTTACATCCTAATTTGCTATACGAGACTCTCGTTGGAAAGACTCAGCCGGGGACATTGATTACGGTTTGAATCGAGCATAACCGCTGGCCAACCGATTGGCCGCATAAACAAGGATGAATAAGGCAATTCCCGGCGACAAAACAACCCATGGGGCTAGCCGAAAGCTTACTTGCCCCTCGAACATCATAGCTCCTAGTTCTGGTATTCCCGGCTCCCCTATTAACCCCAAAAAGCCTAAGCCCGCCGCTTGCAAAATACTATAAGCAAAGGTAATCGCACCATAGGCGGTCATTGTTGTATGAATATTTGGTAAAATGTGCGCGCGGATAAGATGTGTTTTTGTGGCGCCAAAGGCTAAGCTCGCTCTAACATAGTCTGATTGATTGACAACGATAACAGCCCCGCGTATTACTCTGATGACAAAGGGCAATTGCGACACGCCCACAGCAAACGCCAATGAATTTACACCCTTGCCAAGCAGAGTGATGATGACCAAGGCGATAATCAGCTGGGGTATCGCCAAGACAGCATTGATGATAATTGGAAATACACGGCCTGTTAAAGCACCGCCAATTCCCCACCACAAGCCTAACAAAATACCGCTGGCCATCGCTAACGCAGTAGATACAGCGCCCATGTAGACAGTCAACCGAATGCCCGACACAACTCGGCTCCACACATCACGCCCTAAATGGTCTGTCCCTAGCGGGTGGTCATAGCTTGGTGGGGCTAACATATTTTCGGGTTGGGTTAAATAAGGGTCGTGTCCAGCGAGTAGCGGCAAAACCCACACACTAAATGCTAGACAGATGATAAATGCGATGAGCTTCATGGAATTTTATAAAACACGAATGCGTGGGTCTAATAGTTGGTAAAGCCAATCGGCTAACATATTCAGCGCGGTATAGACTGCCGCAGATAAAATAACGACGCCTTGCACAACCGGGTAATCTTGCTTAGAAACCGCTTCTAACAACAAAAGACCAACCCCCGCATGACTAAAAATGCTCTCCGTAAAGATGGCGCCTCCGAATAAAAAGCCAGCTTGTAGACTGATAAGCGTTATGGACGGCAATAAAGATGGTCGGAGCAAGTGATTGAATATCACTTGATACCGCCTCAGCCCTTTTGCATATGCCGTTCGGATATAATCCGCCCCTCGCGCTTCCTGAATCGCTGTAGAGATGAGCCGCGCTATAGCTCCGCTGGCATGAAAACCCAACACGAGCGCTGGTAACAAAATAGAATGACGAATAGGCCCTAGATAAGCAGTGGCAATGAATAGAAGCAAAACGCCTGTCCAGTATAACGGTATGCTCAGGGCAAATTGGATGAATAGTGTCGGCCCAATGCCCCACGCGCCTATACCTTCTGTAATGCCTAGCCCCAAGCCCAATAGCGCGCTAAAACATAGCGATAAAGCCGTTAATTGAAGCGTGTTCGGCAATCGCTGAGCTATCATTTCGCTGACGGGCAGACCTGTATACAACGAATGACCAAAATCTAAGCGTATCCAATCCCATGTAAATCGTAAGTACTGTGCGAAGAATGGCTCGTCCAAGCCCAATTGGGCGCGTCGCGCTTGTTTGGCGGCCTCACTCGCGCTAATTTGCGCCAATTGCAATTCAACCGCGTCTCCCGGAAGGATGCGTAAAGCGAAGAAGGCTAGCGTCGCCGCTAGCCAAATGGTAAACAGTCCGTAAACAACCCGCGGCAAAAAGCGCATAAACACTTACCGACCCTGCGGCTGGTAAGAAGCATTGTATAGCAGAGGAAACCAGCCAATGGGTTCAAAGCTTAAGTTTTGGATAGCGCTCGTATGGGCGTTCAAGTTCACATAATCGCGTATAGGCAAAATGAGCGCTTCGTTCATGATAATGGCTTGCGCCTGGGCATATAAGGTCAAGCGTTGATTCGGGTCATTTTGCAATACCGCTTCTAGCAACAGGCTATCGAGCTGAGCGCTACTAAAACCGGTCCAATTATCCGCGCCAGATGATAAAAAGCGCGGATTCAAGATAGATGGGTCTACACCAAAGGCATCAAATGCCACTAAATGATAGTCCCCATTTATGACCCGCTCGCGTAATGCGCTGAATCCCGGCACAGGCTCTAAAATGGCGCGTATCCCGACTAATCGCCATTGGTCTTGGATGAGCTGAGCCACATCAGGTACTTGGCCCCACGGCGGCACGATAATTTTCACCTCTATAGTGACCCCGCCTATATCTAGCCAACCGTCCCCATCGGAATCTGTATACCCTAAGGACGCCAGCAAATTTTGAGCGCGGGTGACATCATAAGCGTAGAGATTTCTGAGCGAGGGGTTGTAATAATCCGTTTTGCGGGAGATAGGCCCCCAAGCGATAGGCGAAAAACCTTGAAAAACGGCATCCACAATCGTAGTGCGGTTGGTCGCGTAAAGAAGCGCTTGGCGAAAAACGACGCTATCCGTGGGGAAAAGCCGCGTATTCATATAAAATTGTAACGGTTGGCCGGGTATTTCCACGGGTAGCAGTTGAATATCCTCTCGCCCAATGATATTGCGGGCATCTGTTGGCAAGATTTCCCCCATAATCTGCGCTTCGCCAGATTCCAAGGCTAATAAGCGTGTCGCCGGGTCACGATAAAACCTAAATTCAATCTCTTCAATCGGATATTCGTTATCTTGGCGATAAAACGATGGCCCCCAATTATAAATCGGGTTACGGCGGATAGTGATATGGTCTCCGGGTAGATATTCTACAAAAGTATAAGGGCCTGTCCCCACTTGATGATATTGGTATCGTATTGTGGAATATTCCGCTAATGCCTTGGGGCTAGCTATACCCAAATAAACTTGGCTGAGTGCATCCAAAAGCGGGCTGTATGGCTCGCTCAAAATGAGTTGAATGGTATAGTCGTCAACAATCTGATATTCAGTGAGTGGCCCCAACAAAAAAACCGCTCGCTGAGACCCGATTTCGGGATTGCGAATGCGGTCAAGGTTTGTGGCTACCGCCTGAGCATTGAATGGGGTACCATCATGAAAAACCACATCATCACGTAGCGAAAAAGTATAAACCAACCCGTCTTCAGAAATAGTCCAAGATTGCGCTAAGCCGGGGACAAATGTTTTCGTCTCTGGGTCACGGTAAACCAGTGTGTCGTAAACCTGTCGAAGTACAATGCCAAGCTCAGCGTTTTGGTTGATGTGAGGGTCTATGCCGCTAACTTCTAGCGTCAAACCATAAACGATGCGATTAAGCCCGCCGCTTTCTTCGCTCGTGGGATTACACCCTGCTATAACACCTAGAATGATGATGAGTGCAAGCTGACGAAGATAACCCACTCTTGACCATCCTTAAATGATGAAGATAAGCTAGGAATAATTAACCTAAGGATACCATACAGACTTTTTGATGGGGATAGAAATCCTGTGACATTATCACCAAATACGCGCTTGTTGGCTTCACCCAAAGAATTAGAAGTTTATCCCTATCGGCGCGTATGGCGCAGTATCATCATTGAGGTGGGGCTATTATTCTCAGTGGCTATCGCTTTATTTGTACTTGTCAATTGGGTTGGCGTTGTTATTCCCCCTTCTTTAAGGGTTATCGTTAATTTAGCGCTCGCTTTGTTGCCCGCGTTGCTGTGGTATAGCTTCTCATATGCGCCAGAGCGCCTTGCCCCTCGACCTCGCCCACGGCTTGGCGTTGTTTTTGTTATCACGCTTTTTCTTTCGGGTAGCGTCGGCTTACAAGTTGTGGAGCAAATCATCCAACCGGAACGCTGGTTAGCGCTCGCTAGTGCCTCTAATCGTATCCTCGGCTACACCTTGACCATTGGCGTGTTACAAGAGTTCTTGAAATATGCGGTTATTCGCATCATTGTTTGGCCAGAGTTATTACGTATACGTGCGGATAGCATCGCTTACGGGGCGGCGACCGCTGTTAGTTATGGAACAGTATTGAATGTATCACTCGCTCTTACTACACCTATTCTACCCGACGTTTTTGCTAATCGCGTTTTCTCGCAGATAGCCATTCAGTTAGGCGGAAGCATCGTCTTAGCCTATGCATTGGCTGAGACAAAATTTATCAGCGGAAGCTTATTTTTATTGCCGCTGACCTTTTTACTATCTGCTCTAGTTACAGGCATCGCTATTCCTTTGCGCTCTGGACTTATTAATGCTTCCGTCGCCTTGCCGAATGCCCAAGGGTTGTTGGTCAGCTCGCCACGTCCACTTTTCGGTTTAGTCTTTTCTCTAATCGTCATCATTGTGCCTATTATCGTAGTATCGTTCTTGTTCAATAATGCTGACCGCCGTTTGCAGGATATAGAGGCGCAATCGCAATGAGTGTCATTGAAATTCAATCCCCCCCTACTCTATCGCGTCGGCAACGTTGGTCTCATTATCTGTTGATTATCACCGCTTTTGCCGCTTTTGGTTTCGGTTATAGCTTGCGCGATAGCGCTATTAACGCGCTTCAACCATACAACAATATAGAGGCGGGTATCCGCGCTTTTTACCCCGCTAATTGGCTATTAGATACCAGCGGTGATTATGTCTTTCGGGTTCGCGATGTAGCCCGTTTAGGCTTCAAGACCACCATGCAGGTGAGCATCCGACCGATAGGGCAAGGCACGGATGAACGTAACATTCTCGATTCGTTCACACTCAACCGTTCGCAAACGCTCTCTAACTATTTAGTATTAGCCACCCAGCCCTTCACATTGCCGAACGATACCCCTGCCACAGCTGTTTTTTATACGTTTGTCTTTCGGGAATCCAGCCCTTTTCTGGAGAGTATCCCAACGGTGGTCAGCGGGCTTGATATTTTAACTATCAGCCGTGGCCAAGCGATTATCATCACCTTTCAAGCTGATAAAGCCGTTTATGACATCGAATATCCACGTTTCGAGCGATTTTTGAGCGAGTTAGATTTCTAATGCGTTACCTGAGCTATATCTTTTTCGGTTGCTTGCTTTTTGCGCTGGCCAATCTAGCCTTAGCCCAAACCTTAGGCGGGGATTCATTGTCGAACATCGAACGCGCAACTGTTTTCATCATTCAAGCGCGCCGCGTTGGCGAGCGCCTCATCACCAGTTGCGTGGGCACGGGGACTATCGTCAGTCGCGACGGCTTAGTATTGACTAATGCTCATCATACGGTGCAAAGCACAACTTGCCCCGGCGATGTGATTATTGTCGCTATTAATCTACGCCGAGACCAACCTCCTGTGCCCACTTATCGCGCGGATGTCGTGCAAGCAGACACGGGGCTAGACATCGCGCTCTTGCGGGTTAATCGTGAATTGAATGGGCGATTTATTGAACCCGCCACTTTGGCATTGCCATTTGTCCAGTTGGGGGATTCTTCCACCCTATCGCTAGACCAAACGCTCACGGTGGTTGGCTACCCCAGCCTCGAAAATGACCCCCTACAAACGTTGCAAGCTACCATTATCAGCTTCCTTTCAGAACCAAGAGGGGAACGGTCATGGATTAAAACGAGTGTCACCATTCCGCCAACGATGACAGGGGGCGGTGTTTATGATGAACGTGGTCGTTTGGTCGCTATACCGGCGATTGCGCCGCTATCTGGCGGCGGGGTCAGCAACACCACGTGTCGCTATATTGAAGATTCTAATCTCGATGGACTCATTAATACCAATGATAGTTGTGTGCCAATCGGCAACCCAATTAACACCTTAAGACCCGCCAGTTTCATTCGTCCCCTTTTGCGGAGCGCTAGCCTAGGTCTGCAGGTAGAATTCATCACTTCGCCCCAGTTTGAAACCCAACCGCTGAATAGACCAACCTTTTCTAGGCTATTCTTCGCCCCCAGCGTCGTGAACAATTTACCAACAACCGTTGTGAACAGCTTGCCCACAGGCACAAATAGCCTCTATTTGTTTTTCGATTATGCGAATATGCGGCCAGAAACGGTCTATGAACTGCGCGTGACGGTGGATGGCGTCCCCAACCAAGCGTTCAGTTTGTCGCCCGTGCGCTGGAGCGGCGGGACGAACGGAACATGGTATATTGGCAGTAGCGGCCAGCCATGGCCCAACGGAACTTATGAGTTCCGTTTGTTCATAGATGGCCTCGCCGTCGCCAACAAAACGTTCATCATTGGCGGCGCCCCTCAGCCGACACCGACGTTCAGCAATATTGTCTTCGGGCTTCTCGATACGCGCGGCAATATCATTGGCAATGGCTACGTTCTGCCAACAGGCAGTATTGCCAGCGCGCGCTTTATCTATCAAAACATGGAAAATGATTTGCCTTGGGCAGTGCTTTGGTACTATAACGGTACTGAAATCTCTGGCGCGCGTAGTACCGATACATGGCGCGATGGCCCTGCAGGTTCTAAAACAGTGGGGCTACAACCTGTAGATGGCCTGATACCGGGCAATTATCGCATCGAGCTATACATTAACAACATTTTATCCGCAACCGCTGACTTCGTTGTTGCCGGTGCTCAAGAGGGCGCGTTCCCCAGAATATTCACTGATGCCCACTTTGCTAGCGCTGATTCACCGCTTGCCGCTGTGTCTGCCCCGCCAGCAAGCGCCTTCTCTGTAGGGGTAGAAGCCATTTACGCCCTCTTTGATTGGGAACAAATCGCGCCGGGCACGTTGTGGACGATACGCTGGGCGGTGGATGAGGAAATCTTTTTTGAACAAACCATACCTTGGAATACAGCGAACAGCGGTGAAAATTTCGTCCTGCGCTTATCAACGCCTGTATCTATACCCGATGGCGCTTATCAGTTCGAGCTACTCATCAACGGCGTGCCGCTATCTTTAGCGACAGCCCGCGTCGGCATCGGGCAATTGCCTATTGACCCTTTCTCCACCACCAGCGGCATTCAATTGAATGGGTATATCTTAGATGCTGATACGGGGGTCGGCCTGGAGGGTGTGACTATTATCTTACTGAGCGAAGATTTTTCTGTTGAAGATTTCGTATGGTCTCAAGAGCAAGTATTCGCCACCGCCAATACCGACCGCAACGGCTACTTTGAGGTAAACCGCCTACTGGCGACCGAAACGCCATACAGTATCATCATCGCGGCAGAGGGCTACCTGCCTATGACAGCAGATGGCTTTGAATTTCCGCCCGATTCCCCGCCGACAGCCCAGATGCTCGTGCCGCTCACAAAAGATTGAGGATGCCACCGAGTGACCATCAAAAAGCGACTTGATATTGCGATAGTAGAGCGCAATCTGGCGCCCAGCCGCGAAAAAGCGCGCGCGATGATTATGGCGGGAGAAGTATTTGTGAACGGCGCGCGCGTAGATAAACCCGGCTTCACCACAAAAGCGGAAGATGTAATCACTGTCGTAGATAAGCCCCGTTTTGTAAGTCGCGGGGGAGATAAACTCAATAGCGCACTGGATGACTTTGGGCTAGATGTCCGAGGGCGGATTAGCGCCGATGTTGGCGCTAGCACTGGGGGGTTTACAGATTGTCTGTTGCAACGCGGCGTCGCCCGTGTTTACGCTATTGACGTTGGTTATGGCCAACTCGCTTACTCTCTGCGGTTGGACGAGCGTGTCCGCGTTATCGAGAGAACCAATGCCCGCTATTTACCGCGCTTGGATGAACCCATAAACTTAGTTGTGATGGATGTCTCATTTATATCTGTACGGTTACTGCTCCCTGTTCTGCAAGGCTGGTTGTATACCCCCGCCGATTTAGTCATCCTCATAAAGCCACAATTTGAGGCAGGACGAGGCGACGTTGGCAAGGGCGGAGTCGTGCGCGATTCACGCATTCATCAGCGTGTCCTCTACGATGTCCTATCATTCGCCGCTGAGCAATCCTTCCTCATCCATGGCTTGACCATCTCCCCCATAAAAGGGCCCGCTGGCAATACTGAATTCTTCATATGGTTGGGGTGGCATACGCCATATCCAGTATTAGCTGATGTGGATAGCGCTATTGAGCGCGTTCTTTCTCAGCGCAAGTTTACTCTATAATGTTCGTTATAGACGGGTTAAAATGAAGACGACTATTCATCTTACAGTGAACGGGACATGGACAAAAATTTAATTCGTAACTTTTCTATTATCGCCCATGTAGATCATGGTAAAAGCACCCTTGCAGACCGTCTCTTGCAACTGACGCAAACAGTCAGTGAACGCGAGATGCAAGAGCAATGGCTTGATAGCATGGATTTAGAGCGCGAACGCGGCGTCACTATTAAAGCTTCTGCTGTCCGCATGACTTATCGCGCCAAATCGGGGCAGACGTACATCATCAATTTAATAGATACACCCGGACACGTAGACTTCACCTATGAAGTCAGCCGCGCTTTACAGGCGTGCGAAGGTGCTATCCTCGTCGTAGATGGTAGCCAAGGCATTGAAGCGCAAACCTTGACCAATGTCTACTTAGCCTTAGAACAAGACTTAGAGATTATCCCCGTTATCAACAAAATAGACTTGCCGGCCGCCCGACCGGATGATGTCGCGCAGGAAGTCGAGGATTTATTGGGCATCCCGGCAGAAGATATGCTTCGTATATCGGCGAAAAGTGGTATTGGCGTGGAAGATGTTTTAGAGCGTGTTATACAACAAGTACCACCGCCCAAAGGCGATATAGATGCGCCCGCCCGCGCGCTAGTCTTTGACTCGCATTACGACGCATATAAGGGTGTCATCGCTTATGTGCGCGTTGTAGATGGCGTGATTCGTAAGCGCGACTTACTGCGCCTGATGGCGACAGATGGCAAATTTGAACCGGTAGAGTTAGGCGTTTTCGCGCCTGATATGCGCCCTGTGGAGAGCTTGAGCGTGGGCGAAGTAGGATATATCGCTACAGGCTTTAAGACCGTGCGTGAATGTCGGGTCGGCGATACGATTACCCTAGCTCATAATAGCGCTCAAGAACCTTTGCCCGGCTATAAACAGGTGAAACCCATGGTTTTTGCCGGCATTTACCCCACCGATAACGACGACTTCGACGAACTGCGCGATGCGCTCGAAAAGTTACAATTGAATGATGCCTCCTTAGTTTATGAGCCAGAAACTTCCCAAGCTCTGAGCTTCGGCTTCCGAGTGGGATTTCTGGGCTTGTTCCATATGGAAATCATTCAAGAGCGCTTAGAACGTGAATATGACCTCGATATTTTGATGACCGCTCCCAGTGTCGAATACGAAGTCATCAAGCGCGATGGTTCCGTCATCCGTATTGATAGCCCGGCTGAACTCCCCGATGAAAGCGTGATTGCACAAATCCGCGAACCCATTATGAAAATCCAAGTCTACACGCCCCAAGATTATATTGGCGCTATCATGGACTTGGTCATTAAAAAGCGCGGCGAATATATCACCACCGAATATTTAGACGCTTCGCGGGTGATTTTGCATTACTACCTGCCTCTTTCTGAGCTTATCGTAGATTTTTACGATAAGCTCAAGAGCGTATCGCGCGGTTACGCTAGCCTTGATTATCAATTCGATAGTTACCGCGAAGATGACTTGGTGAAATTGGAAATTCTAGTTAACGAAGAACCCGTAGACGCCCTAGCTATTATCGTTCATCGCGACCAAGCCTACCATAAGGGCCAAAAGCTCATCACTAAGCTCAAAGACCTCATCCCGCGGCAGATGTTCCCCGTCCCTGTTCAAGCGGCGGTTGGCAAGCGGATTATCTCGCGCGCCACTGTTAAAGCTTTGCGTAAAGATGTGCTCGCCAAATGTTACGGCGGCGATGTCACCCGCAAGAAAAAATTGCTCGAAAAACAGAAAAAGGGCAAAAAGCGCATGAAGATGATAGGCACTGTAGAAGTGCCTCAAGAGGCGTTTATGTCCGTTTTGAGCTTGGGTGATGATTAGCCAGCCAAGATAAGCAGTGCTCGCCATGGGCGGCGGGCACTCGCTTCTCTTTGACGAAAGCATCAATCAGCTCAGGCATCTTCAACAAAGAAACTACAGAGATATTCGGGAGCGAAAGTTCATAAACTTGAATCACCGTTAACACAGTCGTAATGACTAAACCGACCTGCTCCCCCGCTTTGATGAATTTCTTTACGCTTTCATCGCCCCATAGAGCATTTAGGATGAGTGTTGTAGGATGACCAACATCATAAGCCCCGACGAAATTCACCGCTGGCGTTTGTCCATCGCCGCGGCTGTACACAAGCGGAATCTCTGAATGCAAGCTCAAACCGATAGCGATAGGTAACGCTTCCACAGGACAAAGCAGATATTCTAGAGCGTACAGAGGCAACACTTCTGATAACTGTTGGGTCAGTAATTTCAGCGTGTGGGGATAGGAGGCCAACCAATCGAGACGAATTTCAAATGGACGCTCACCCCCGAAATAGCCGAATTGCACTAAACCATCCTGCGCCAGTGACCGAGACAGTTGTTCATTTATCGGCATTTAACAACCCTTGACGAATGCTTTCTTGAAAATCATCTTGTAATACCGATGGCAAATGATGTACCTTGAAGCTATGCTCCCCTATTAAAAAACAACTTTCATCACTCAAATAAATGGGGTGGGCCGCTGTACCCAAATCGCCCTTATTGCGAACAACGAAGCCAACTTTGTTCTTCGCTAGGTAATATGGCACATCTTCTACACAGACTATGGTTGCCCCATCGGCATTAAACGCTCCCTTATCCAGTAGCGCGGCGTAATGGCTTCCCCAAAAAGGCCCATGCAAGATAGTTGGCATAGCCTCCCCCGCATATGCGATGGCCCTTTCCAAAGCGATGGCCCCCGCCGCGCCGATGCTTAAAAATGCGGCGGTATCGAATACGTATCCGCATACGATGTCGCGCGTTGCTGTGATTATCGCTTTAGCGTAGGGTAAAAAGGGGTCGTCATAGCGTTGTATCGCTAATGGCATTTGCTCTAGGCGTGGCTCGATATAGAGCGCGCGTTTCAATCGGTTCTGCTCCAATATACCTTGCAATTTTTGGATGAAGTCAGCGCCCATCGAATTTTTCTTTCAGCAATTGCCAAAGCACAGCCATAGCCCACATACTCACCCAAGATTGGGCAAAGTCTGATTGCGCGCCAAAACCGTAGGTTCGCACCCGCTCGGTATCGCCAGCGTATACCGCAACAGCCGTAGAGGGTTGTACATCGCCATTTTCAGCGACTTCAGGCAGGCTTAAAATAGCCACGCCAATACTTCCCCCCGTGCTTTCATATAGTAGCCGTGCAGTTTCGTGGGCTAAATCTCGCAGAGGAAGGGTTTTCGTCATTGCAAATTGTTCATAGATATTTTGTGGGTGGTCTAAGTGGCGCTCGTAGATGATATGGCTACCATCCGCTATACGCCGTAATTTGCTCGTGACGGGACGTTCGATGCCTGCTTCTACAATGGCAATAGTTGCTTGATGCTGATTCAACAATCGCACCAGCACTTCTTCTAACTTTTCGCCATCTACCCCAAAGATGTATTTACCAATGCGCTCTCGTAAACGTGCTTCAACCTCGTTGAGCATGGTTTCTGCGTTATCGAACGTATCTGACTTGGCTGTTATCCGCACATCCACGCATCCTTGATGCGCCGCCAAGCCTACGGTTGGGTTCGCGCCAGATAATAACTCCGCCCCGATTAAATCGTCTAACATACTTTCGCCAATGCCGGCCGTATGCAACACACGCGATTTGATGACGCCCAATTGGTAGCGTCTTTGTAAATACGGGATGATACTTTGCATCATCAAAAATTTTAGCTCCCGTGGAACGCCGGGCAAGCTAATAACACATTTATCCCCTTGCTCGACAATGAAGCTAGGCGCTGTTCCAACGGGGTTTTCGATGAGGAGCGCGCCCTGTGGCAAATACGCTTGACGTCGGTTATTATCGGTCATCTTCACCCGAAAGCTAGCAAACCGCGCCGCTATTTGGTCAAGTAAAGATTGATGAAAAATCAACTCTCTCCCTGTTGCTTTGGCTACCCCTTGTCGTGTCATGTCGTCTATCGTAGGCCCTAATCCGCCAGAGGTGATGACAATATCCGCTCGCTCCAAAGCCTGTTCTATTGCTTTAGCAATCCGTGTTTCGTTATCGCCCACCGATACCATATAATATAAGTTAACGCCAATATCGCGCAGGGTTCGGGCGATATACACCGAGTTGGTGTCTGTAATTTCGCCCAGTAGGATTTCCGTTCCTATGGCGATAATTTCTGCTGTTGGGTTATGTGTTGCGCTATTCATCACCACGAATCGCCTTTATTGTTGGGATGTATTTTGACCAATTTTTGGCAAATTTGAGCAGTAGTTATTATAATCCTCCTTGTAGCTTGTCATATCTTCAGATTATGCAAAATATTTGTGCAAATTGAACAGTACATTAGGAGGTAAAATCCGTGGCTAGTGTAACTTTTAAGCATGTTCGCAAGGCATATGGTGATAATGTCGTAGTAAAAGATTTAAATTTAGATATTGCTGATAAAGAATTCTTAGTTTTTGTAGGCCCTTCTGGCTGTGGCAAATCCACTAGTTTACGGATGTTAGCAGGGCTGGAAGAAATTACCTCTGGCGAGATTTTAATTGGCGACCGCGTCGTTAACAACGTCGCCCCTAAAGATAGAGATGTCGCCATGGTGTTCCAGAGCTACGCGCTATATCCTCATATGACTGTCTATGATAACATGGCTTTTGGTTTACGGCTCCGCAAAACACCCAAGAAAATCATTGATGAGCGCGTCCGCGAAGCCGCTCGTAACCTCGGTATCGAGGCTCTGCTAGACCGTCGCCCCCGCCAGCTCTCCGGCGGTCAACGTCAACGTGTCGCTGTAGGGCGGGCCATCGTCCGCGAACCCGCCGTCTTCTTGATGGATGAGCCGCTCTCTAACCTCGATGCCAAGCTACGGGTAGAAGCTCGCTCTTTCATCAGTAAACTTCACCAACGCCTAGAAACCACCTTTATCTATGTCACCCACGACCAAGTAGAGGCGATGACCATGGGTACGCGCATTGCGGTATTGAATGCGGGCGACCTCATGCAATTAGATACGCCCTTCAATCTATACCACAATCCCCGCAATGTCTTTGTCGCCGGCTTCATCGGTAGTCCCTCTATGAACTTCTTCGACGCTAAATTGCGCCAAGAAGGCGATAGTGTGCTTGTTGACGCCAACATCTTCCAAGTTCACGTTCCGCCCGAAAAATCCGCCCCCTACAAAGCGCATGTTGGTAAAGATGTCATTCTGGGTATCCGTCCAGAAGATATTCACGATACCAGCTTCCAACCTCAAGGGATTACTCCCGCTCCATTTGAAGCCAATGTCGAAGTTGTGGAGCAAATGGGTAACGAGATGATCATCTATCTAGAGGAAGGCGGTAAGAATTTCATCGCACGCACCGACCCGCGCACCAATGCTCGCGTTGGTGGACGCTTGAACATCGTTATGAATCTCGACAATATGCACCTGTTCGACCGCCAGACGGAGCTATCCTTAGCCTTCGACCACAAATCAGAGGAAATTGCGCGGATGCGCGCCTCCTAAAAAGTGAATCGCTAGCTATACGAATAAAAACAGCCGCTAAGTGCGGCTGTTTTTAACTATTGTCATCGTTAAACGGGGCGTATCGTCTTTAAGCCCCTTTAGGAATTTGGCGGAACGTGTATCCGTAAACAATCATCCCCTTAGGGCCCTCTGCTGTTACCTTGCGCTGAACCATCTCTACCCTATCGCCTATAGCGATATTCCCCCTGACATCTGATAGTTGGGCAGTCACGATAGAACCATCGTCAAGACGAACTAACGCCAAAATATGCGTTGACCCATCAGAGTTTTCTTCTACGGTGTAGCTATAGATTTCCCCACGATGAGGAGCATGGCGCGTCTCTGTATTCAGATTGGGACGATTCAGTGTAGTTATCATCGCGCTTTCCTAAGCATTTTAGAACTTATCACAATCACCAGTCATTCTAGGTCGAAATAGCTATCAAAACCTATCGCAAGCATTCAAGATAGCTATCAAAGACTATCGAAACCTGCCAAATTTCTGAAACGATTAATCTCACACTCAGCTTCATGCGCGATGGCCATTCGTCAATTTCAATTCCTCGACCAACTGTTGCGCGCGCTCAAGGCGAATTTGCTTTTCGCTTATCATCTGCTGAGCGATGGCCGCGACTTGGTCAGGGCGCGCGCCGGCCGCTAGCGCCAATTGCCGCGCGTGCATCCGCATATGACCATTTTGAATGCCTTCCGTGGCCAATGCGCGGATAGCCGCTAAATTCTGCGCTAAACCGACGCTCGCCATGATTTCGGACAATTCCCGCGCAGACGAGATATTCAGGATGCGGAGCGCGATTTGCGCCATCGGATGTACGCGCGTCGCACCGCCCACAATGCCAACCGCTAAGGGCAACTCGATTGAGCCGCGGAGATTACCGTCATCATCTTGCCACCATTTTGTTAAACTGCGGTACTGGCCATCGCGCGCCGCATAAGCATGAGCGCCCGCCTCCACGGCGCGCCAATCATTGCCAGTGGCGATGACCACCGCGTCAATGCCATTCATAATCCCTTTGTTATGTGTTGCCGCGCGATACGGGTCTACTTCTGCAAACACACCCGCTTCTACAATCGCGCGTACTGCATCGTAGCCATCTATCCCGTCGCGGTGCAATGATTGGGCCGGTATCATACCTTCAGCGCGCGCTTTACGGCGGTCGGTTAAATTGCTCAGAATTTTTAAGTTCACACGCCCGCCGCTTAAAGCTTCGATATGTGGCGCCAAATGTTCTACAGCAGTATTGATAGCGTTTGCGCCCATAGCGTCGCGCGTATCATAAAGCACATGAACGATGAGCATAGGGCCGACGGGCGTATCCTCAAGGATTCGCACCTCTATATCGCGTCCGCCCCCACCGCGTTTAGTGATACTACCGCCAATCTTGTCTACTTCCGCTAGTAACTGCGCCCGATGAGCGAGAATACGCCCCCTAGCCGCCTCTAAATCCGACACCTCCAACACTTGGATTTGCCCAATCATAATAGGCTCGTCGCTACTGGTGACAAACCCGCCGCCATCGCGGAACAATTTAGCGGCGTTGCTACAGGCGGCTACTACGGATGGTTCTTCGATAGCCATAGGGATGAGATATTCTCGGCCATTGATGAGGAAGTTGGTCGCTACACCCAACGGTAAAGAGAAAACGCCTATTGCGTTTTCTATCATGGCATCTGCTTCTACGCCGGTGAAATAATCATTATCGTACAGCGAATGCCGTTCTTCATCCGATAAGCGCGCCCACTCAGCGATAATAGCTCTGCGTTCGGCGAGTGCTTTTTTATAGAATCCGGGAAGTCGTGATGTTTTTTGTTCTGTCATAGTGGATAATATAACGTGACAATACTTTCAAAACCTATCAAATCGTGAAATATCGTACAAATCTAATCCATGGCTCATCTACGTCTTCATAATCGCATCTTGAACGTTTGTATATGCATCATCGCTTTGATTTTTCTTTCCGCTTATCAGCTCGCGTCATCTCAGACCGTCGCCAGCGACCGTTACGACGGCGATGGCACTTTGCGGCGTATCTTCGTCCCCATATTGATGTATCATTATGTAAGCCCGCTTCCCCCATCAGCCGATGATATACGCCGCGGTCTGACGGTCGAACCCCACATTTTCAAGGAGCATCTGCGCTATCTGCGCGACCAAGGTTATACAACCATCACCCCTTACGATTTACACAACGCTTTGCAGTGGGGCGCGCCACTACCTAGCAAACCCATTTTGCTCACCTTCGACGATAGTTACCTCGACCACTACGAATACGTATTCCCGATGTTGCAAGAGGTCGGTTTTGTCGGGACGTTTTTTATCATCACCGGCTATAGCGACCTCGGCAACCCAAATCATCTGACGTGGGAACAGATTCGCCGTATGGCATCAGCTGGAATGTCTATGGAGCCACACACCAAGCGCCACATGGACTTGAGGAACAGAGATTACGATTTTCTCATCTACGAGGTGATGGGTAGTGTGGAGAGTTTACAGGCATTCACCCAGCGCCCGGCCCGTTTCTTGGCATACCCGGCTGGCAGATACGATGCTAACACCCTGCAAGTTCTGGAAACTACCCCCATATTGCGAGCTATGACCACCGAAAGCGGCGCTTATCACACGACCACGAATTATTTTGAACTACCTCGTTTGCGGGTGCTGGGAAATATGTCTGTTCCCGCGCTAGCGGGCCTAATCCATGGCGCTAAATAAAAAAGCGCCATACAAGAGGCGCTTCTTCTTCTTAACTTCTCAACCTATTAATCTGGGAGGATTTTGGTATCCATGAAATAATCCAACCAGATGACAAAGACAAAACCAATGGGCACTGCTGTGAATAGGAAATATAAAATACCGTATTCCTCAATGGAGACGCCCGCCGGCTTTTGTACAGACGTGAACAGAGGCAGAGCATCAAAACCCACTGTAATGATGAGATACCCCACCACAAAACCTAGAACCATAGAGACAGTCCATACAATAATGCGGCGAATGGTCAAGCCAGACATAAGTCACAACTCCTAAATACACACAAACAACTTGCTTTCATTCTACCCTGTTTGTGAACAATTCCGCAAGTTGTGAAAGGCGTTAATTGCTGTTAAACTGCATATCTAACGTCTGCATCAGGTGTTATAGTAACGTAGATTGCTTAACAAGTGTGGACTAATCTCTTAAAACATCTGGCATAAGGGAGTGATTCTGTGGCTGACTTGTTTAATAAAATTCATAGCTTCACCCAAGCAAAAGAAGCTATGGCGATGGGGATTTATCCTTTTTTCCGCGCCCTAAGCGATTCTGAAGGCACAACAGCTATCTTCGAGGGCAAAGAGGTTGTGATGATAGGCTCGAACAATTATCTAGGGCTAACAACCGACCCTCGCGTACGTCAAGCCGCCGCAGACGCTCTACAACGTTACGGCCCTAGTGTCACTGGCTCGCGCTTTTTGAATGGTACCTTAGAACTGCATCTAGAATTAGAACGCCGTTTAGCCCAATTTGTCGGCAAGGAAGCCGCCTTGGTCTTTTCCACAGGTTACCAAACCAACGTCGGCACTATCACCGCTATGATAGGCAAAGGCGATTACGCCGTCTTAGATAAAGATGCCCACGCCTCGATTGTAGACGGCGTTATGATGTCTCGCGGGGAACTCAAACGCTTCAAACACAATGATGTAGAAGATTTAGAGCGCGTCCTCAGCAAGATACCGTCTGACGCTGGTGCTCTCGTCGTTGTGGATGGCGTATATAGTATGGGGGGCGATATACCCCCGCTAAAAGAAATTTCGGACGTGTGTAAAAAATATGGCGCGCGCTTGCTGGTGGACGATGCTCACGGTGTCGGTGTCACTGGCAACGGCCGCGGAACGCCCTATCATTTTAATATGGTGGATGATGTAGACCTCATCATGGGCACATTCAGCAAGAGTTTTGCCTCCATTGGCGGTTTTATCGCTGGCTCAGCAGATGTTATCCACTATATCCAACATCATGCGCGTTCGCTCATTTTTTCCGCCGCTTTGCCGGCCCCCAACGCCGCGGCTGTTTTGGCCGCTGTGGATATTATCGAGAATGAGCCTCAGCGCGTTGAGCGCCTATGGCAAAATGCGGAGTACATGCGCTCCCGCTTCAAGCGTCTGGGCTATAACACCGGTAACAGTTGCACACCCATCATCCCAGTCATTCTAGGCGAACAATTCCGCACAGGCCTAGCTTGGGCGGCCCTTATTGAAGCGGGTGTATACACCAATCCTGTTGTCCCGCCAGCCACACCGCCCAACGCCAGCCTATTACGCACGAGTTATATGGCTACACACACTTATGAACACCTAGATAGAGCCTTAGCCGCCTTTAAGAAAGTCGGCGAAAACCTCGACCTCATCCCCGCTAGCACGGAAACAGTAGCTCAGTAGCTGATTCACATATTAAAAGAGCCGGCGTCAATGGCCGGCTCTTACCACCCTCACCACTACCCTAATCACCTTTTGAGTAGACCTGTGAGCGCCTGATGAAGCGGCGATAACACTTTGTACCAAGCTGGCACCACGATGAGGGTTAATAAAGTGCTACTGATTAAACCGCCCATAACCACAATGCCGAGTTCAGACGCGATAATCGCCCCCTCTGATAACCCAATGGCTAATGGGATGAGCGCGAAAATGGTCGCTGATGCCGTCATCAAAATGGGGCGTAGCCGCCTGCTCCCCGCTTCTATCAACGCTTCATTCAGTGGCATGCGCCGTTCAAGGCGATTCGCTTGCACCCTGTCAATCAGCACAATAGCATTCGTTACCACCAACCCAATGAGCATCAATAAACCGATGAGCGCAGAAATGCCCAAGGGTCTATCCGCTAGTGTTAGAGCAATAGCCGCTCCCACCGGAGCCACTGCCACACTGAAGATGAGCGCTAGCCAATACACCAAAGAACCAAATGTGATGATGAGGATGATGACGATGAGCACCAAAGAAATCGCCATCGCTACAATCACATCTTGAAACCCCTGCGCTTGGAATTGGCTATTGAAGCCGCGACCTACCTCTACGCCTTCGGGCAAATCTAGGTTTTGAATGGCTTGTATGGCTCTGTCTGTCACGCCTAATGTGTCTTCTGTCTCTAACTCCGCTTCGTAGTTCAGAGCCGGCTTCCCATTTACACGAATATAAGTTGTTGTCTCGGCGCTCGCTCCGCCTACTGCGGTTAAGTTGCTACTGATATTCGCTAGACCCTCGACCTTGTTCAATGTCTCAATGATGATGGGGTCTATTTCTGCTAAAACAGCTTGGTTCGGCCCCGATACCACCAGTTCAAATCCGCCAATGCCCGCATCCGCTAAAGAGGCATCCGACACAATGACATTATTCGCGCCAAAAATCTCCTCCGCTTTTTCTCTCAGCAAAGGCGTATAAACGCTTAGTGCGCTTTGTGATTCTACGATAACAGTTATGCTCGCCATATTTTCACTTACGCCACCGCCGATTCCGAGGAGCGCTTCAAACGATATTCCGCCGCCGCCGACAATGGTACTGATATTTTTGATTTCTTCTTCTGGCACACGCTCTTGGATATAGGCTTCCATCTGTTTCACCAACTCGTTCGTGTCGGTGATGGGCGTTCCTGCTGGCAATTCGACATTCACGGTGATTTGTGGCTCACCGAATGCGGGTAAAAATGTGGCCGGTCGTGTACCGAAGAGCCCCCCGCCGATGGCTAGAGAGATAAAAGCAATTACGATGACGACCGCCATATTTCTTTTAGAACCCAGTGCCGTTTTCAAGATAGGCAGATAACCTCTCTGCATCCATGTCTCTTCATCTTCGTGAATGTTGTCCTGGTTGATGACGAAATAGGCTAATGCTGGCACAACCGTAATTGCTACAATGAATGATGCCGCCAGAGCATATGTTACAGCTAAGCCAAACGGTAGGAATACTTCGCCGATGATGCCGCCCGTTAAACCTAGCGGCAAAAACACGATGACCGCGATACCTGTTGCCGCAAAAATCGCTATCGAAACATCAGTAGACCCGCTGATGATAGCATCCCGTTTATTCATGCCGCTTTGCAATTGCTTAAAGATGTTCTCTAATACCACGATAGAATCGTCTACTACTCTGCCGATAGCTACCGTCAGACCCGACAGCGTCATGATATTGATGGTCAAATTCTCTGGGAACAGCCTCAAAATGAAGGCGAAGAACCCTGACGATTCTGCTAGCGGACTGATGAGCTGGTGCACAGTTGGCGATAGCCATTTCATCCCCGCGATGGCCATTAGCAAAGATAGTGGGATACTCACGGCAATCACCATTGTGCTCCGCCATGCGGGATACGGCAATTCTCTCGGCCATACACTAATGCCCACACCCACTATGACGCCTAGCATCAACAATACTCTGATGACCACGTCAGATTCTGCGAATGCTCGGTTGATGTCTCCTCCGGTTTGCGCCGCTTGACTCAGGATGAATAACCCTAGTAGCACTATGAAAGTAACGGTGATTATCGCGCCAACAATACGGCGTGGCGATTGGCTCCATCTTCCCCCGCTCAGGAATACGAGGATGACGATGATTGCGAATATCGCCCCCAGACCCCCTTCTCTCACCACGCCTTCGATAGACTTTTCGATAAAACTTGATTGCTCAAATACCGTGTTAAAATGAACGGATGGGTTTTTCTCCTCTATGCTTTTGATGACATCTAAAATTTGATAGTAGGTCTCCACTGTATTGGCGTCTGCTGTCTTAAAGACGCTCACAAACAGACCCGGATTGCCATTCACGCGCGTGATGCTATCTGTGGGAATGAAAATACTATCCGAAGTCGCCTTCTCTTGAATGTTCTTAGGTAAGCTCGCGATGATTTCGTCTGGTAACAAACGTAGGGCTTGTGGTTCCAATTCGTTGACGAAATTAGGGTCTTGTTTGCTGATGAACTCGAATGCCTCTAAACTCATCCCGCCTAGCAGACCGGGTGCAAAGTTAGTCCCTCCAGCGGTATCAAACAGTCCATTGATGAATTGGCTCGGTGTCCCGGTCGCCTCAGGGAATCGGAACAAATCATAGGCATTGTTCAGTTCGATATTCAGGAAATTAGCGATGAATTGCCATTCCGCATTGAGCGCTGGCGCATCCGGATTGGGTGGGATGACATTGGTTTGGTATAAGTCAGCTAATGCCTCTGCGGCAGTAGAAGCTTCTCCGCTGATGATTTTTTCTACCTCTGCCCACGTCTCCGCGCTTAAATTATCCCGAACCGCTTGCGGAAGCGCGCTCAAGCTGGGTCGCGATAGTTTAGTGAATATCGCCTCATCTAGCGCTTCGTAGAATTCAGGCTCTCTTTGGCTCAGGTATCTTAGCGTTGTCGGCGTTAGGCTATCAAAGAGTCGGATTTCATAGCCCTTAAAATCGCTGGGTATCGTAGTGTTGATGGTATTGAGCACCCCCGATGCCGACCCATTCCCAATGATGAATAAATCCTCGGCCCGTTTCAGTGGTTTATCTTTGAACTGCGGTTGGCTAGATAATGTGTCCCACGCATCACCTAATGGCGGTGACATGTTCGGCAAGCTGAGCACATCATCTGTGAAATATTCGTATACTTCCGCCCGCAACCTATCCGAGAAGCTAGGTTCATAACGGGTGATGAATGAAATGACCTCCGCCGGTGTACAGCCGATGATGATACTGCCAAAGTTGATATTATTCGGGTCTAGGCTCAGTATATTTACATTGCAAGCTTGCAATGCCCCGAATAACTCTTGGATATTTAATTGAGAAGGGTCAAATCCGGGGGGAGTTCCTCCTGCAGATGCGCCGCTACTGCTTAATAGAAGCAGATTATTGAAGAATTCGGCGGCGCTGAAGCTTTCTACCCCTAAGCTAGATGCTATCTCTTCCGGTAGCTCGACGGGTATTAAATCATCTGCTGTGTCTAGTTCTACGCCGATGAACTCGCCCGCCAGCTTATATATCTCCGGTAATGCTGGGCCTTGCGGCACATCTGCCGATGCGACTTCTACTCTGCTATTATCTGTCGTAGATGTGGCTTCGGTTGTTTCACTTGCTATTGTCAGTGGCGCTGTATTCGGTAGCTCCGCAGAGACGCTGAACGTGATTGTTGGAATAAGCTCCGATAAGTTGAGTTCAATAATCCGCGGCGGTTGGATGCGCCAAGCTGAAGGCAAATCAACAGCCTCGATGGTATTGTTCTTGTTTGTAATGGTGCTCGCTAACGCTTTAGCCGCTAGAGCATCCCTTGTAAATCCGTCGAGGCTGTTGATGTATTCATCGGGTAAAGCATCGAAAACCTCTTGAGGCATCGCCACCAAATGCTCTGCCTTGAAGTACTCTACCATGCTAGGCTCTATAGCTAGCATTTGTTCGATGACATCGGGTGTCAAGTCATCTGTCTGTCCCAAAGGACCTATAATCTCCCCTTCTTTGACAAATTGATTGAGAATGGTTGCTAGAGGGGTGATAGCGCTATTGAGTTCTAGTAAGTCGCTGGCATCCTTGAAGTGTGGATACTGCCAACTCGTCGGTAGTGGAGGGGCTTCATTGGGGATGTTAAAGCTAACATTTTCGATGACGCTTAAATTGGGTGTGCTCTGGCTACCGATGCCTTCGATGCGAGAGGTGATAACATTCCACACGCTTGGCGATAGTTGCGATAGAAGGTTCCGCTCTACATTGCCTACAGTACGAATCTGGTTGCCTTCGGAAGGTAATTGTTGTCCGCCATCAACATTAATATCAGCCACATTGCTTAAAGCGACAAGCTGTGGCTCTATCTCCTGTTGGACGAGTATTTCTAATGCGGTTTGTGTCTGGCTACTAGTGTTCTTCTTTGTATTCATGTAGCTGATGAGAGTTCTTAATGTCTCATCGCTGAACGCTTCCCATACGTTTTTATCCAGCTGGAATAGGAAGTTGTTGTTCTTTTCAGCAATATAGATGATGACATCAGCGGGTAAATCCCCCATAAGTCTTCTGCTGAATTCAACGTTGCTTTCATCTTCATTTGGGCGGATGCTCCTAGTGGGTATCCAAACATCTCTTAAGGCATCCTTGATTTTGTTTTGGATGACTTCTTGGTCTAGTCCAAAGTCATAACTAGCCGTGATGACCGCTCCGATGGTATTCGTTGTGGTGGATTGTACGTTAACGATTTCTGGTATTTTGCTAATTTCTGCTTCTGCTTTTGAGGTGATGATGTTGAGGACTTGTTCGCTACTCATCCCGCTCACTTGTGCGAGGATGATGGTTTGGGGAAAGGAGACCGGTGGTAGTAGTTCTTGCTTTAATTGTGTCCAAGCGCTGATGCCTAATGCGATGATGATAATTGAGAGGCTCAAAGTGATGAGGCGAAATCTTACAGATAGGTTTGTTGTGGCGCGAAACAGGTTTTTCATTGTTGGTGCTCCTTGGTTTTTGGCAGATTGCGCCATTTTTCTCAATTACATCATAGTTTCTTATAATTTTCCATATTGTCTTTTGTCTAATGACTATGCGAAATAAAAACACCCTTGATTTATATCTACCTCATCAAGTATCGTCACAAGCCAAATTATTTAATCAGATTCGAGCGATAATGCTATTGAAGTCATTTCTCATCATCATCACGATTATCTTAATCGCGCATGCGCTTATTTATATCGCCTTCGGTATTGCCCTTATCCCTTTCCCGTTCGATTATGATCAAGCGGAAGGTTTCGAGCTAAATAACGCCATCTTATTGTCACGTGGGCAATGCCCATACTGCAATAATGATGTATATCCCTTTTATGGGAGCGGTTATCCTCCTTTTTTTCATTTCATCATGATACCTTTTGTCTGGGTGTTTGGACCTGCATACTGGTATGGAAGGCTTATTATCTTCGTCGCCACTCTGCTCACTGCCGCTATTATTATGCGTGCAGTGCACCAATCAGCCCAACACCGCTGGATAGCTTTTCTAGCGGGATTGGCTTTTCTTGCTTCCAATTACATTTATCATATTGGCCCCCTTTTACGGCAACATCTCTTAATGGTCTTTTTTGAAACGCTAGCGGTATTTGTCGCCAGCCAGCTGTTTGAAGCGAACCATCGTAAGCCCTCGCGCCTGATATGGGTCATCGTATTGTTGTTGTGCGCTGGCTATACCAAACAGCTTGCTATATCTACTTGCCTAGCCATTTTCTTGTGGATGCTCCTTCGCAACCCACGCACAGCTGTTTTCTTTGGGTTTGCCTTGGGGTGCCTCGCCGGCGTTATCTTCCTCGTTTGGATGGTGATAACCGAGGGGCAATGGTGGGTGAATATCATCAGCTCTAACCAGAATCCTTATATAACAGAACAATTTGTCGGCCTAGCGCGACAATTTTTGTATCTTCATTGGCCCTTGTTGCTCCTATCCTTAGGGGTAGTCGTATATGAACTATATTTTTCGCGCTTATCAGTCTATAGCGTGTGGTTTATCGTGTCGCTCATTAGCACGCTAGGTGCGGGTAAATGGGGCGCCGGAGATAGTTACTTCGCTACAACGATTGTGGTTATGTGTATTCTCAGCGGTATAGCCATCTCCAAAACGGTTCAGGGGGCTTGGCATGTGCCCCCCAATTATCTATCTAGTGCTTTCACGAAGCTCAAATGGATGCCTAGACAACCTAACCTTCTGCTTTCTCTCATCGCTTTATGTATGTTTTTGTTTTATGCCCTTAGGGTTTTTAAGTTCCCCACATCTGGCCCCCTATTCAGTGACTTAGCCCGCGTGCTGTCAATCGAGCCTGCGCCCGGCCATCGCTATCCGCTGTATGATTCCGCGGGTTGGACTGTTGGTTATGCTGTTACTGGCCATTTTCCTTCTCCTAATGACTATGCGAACGGTCAAAAAATCCTAGAAGAAGTTCGCCGAACGGATGGACTCGTCATGTCAGAAGATGCAGGCTTTATGATTCTCGACCATCGCGACGTCATCACCAACGCCGTTCAGCTCAACAACCTATGGCAAAATGGGCTATACGACCCTTCGCAACTTATCGCCATGATTACACAAAAAGATTTTGGACTCATCATCTTGCGCGCGGGCTTCTTCCCTCAGCCTGTGCTTAGCGCTATCCAAACGCATTACTTCCTAGACGACACCATACCGATGAATGGCTTTGACTACCAGCTTTGGCGACCTTTATAGCGCTTCTAGCGGTGGTAAAACCGTGAACGAGTCCGTTATCGCTCGCAAATCATCTCTGAATGGCGACTCTGACGGTAACACTACGTGAATTCGCATATCACGCGCCTTCAAGGCTCTAATCGCCTCTTCATGTGGCTTGCCCACATAACCATCACTAATAATCAACACCTTTTGAATCTTTTCGGGAACTTCCAAAAGGTGTTCAACCACGCATTGAATGTTGGTGCCACCGGTCGTTGTCAAAAGCCCGCTACGCAAATCACCGAACGATAAACGATGTACCATCGTCGAAAATTGAAAAACGCTGGCCATGCCATTCGCCGCGTAAGGCAAAATCAAACTCAGTAGATAGGGGATTACATCAGTCATCGAACCCGACACATCTAAGTAAATGTGCGCTTGTTTGGGTTTCTGGGGCGCTCGCGCCCGAATTTGCCCCTTTTGCGACCATAATGTATTTTGAACCCCTAACCATTCGCGCGCTGGCGCCAAGCGATCTTGCCCATTGGGCAAAACCCCTTTCCCGCTCACATCAGAAAGCGAAATGCGCCCGCGTTGCGGGATATGGCCACGGTTTGGGCCTAAATAACGCCGCAAAACGACCGAAAAAGCGCGCCTTAATCGTTCAGAGGAAGGACCAAATACCGCTCGCCATTCATTAAGCTGTTGCCCGTTGCCGCGGCCTTGATAAGGAGCACCGGGCCACCTCTCGATGACATCCCCCAATAGCTCACGGAACACCCCGTTAGACATCAAATCTTTTTTAGCGCGCGATGCCTGATGGTCGCCTAAAAGCATTGGGCACAATGTACCGTTATCAAAAGCCTCTTTGATGATTAAATCCAACACTTCCTGATAAAAAGGAAGTACGCTCTGTTGTCCCGTAGGCGGATACAGTTGCTCTAGAATGCGCCTTGTCCCCTCGGGCCCAATATTCAGGTATTGGGGGTTATCTGGCCATCCTATCGGCGGGCGTAATAACAGATGCGGGAATTTGTCCGGTGGGTTTATGCGCTCAAAGAAGCCCAAATATTCCGGATCTTTGAATTGCTGTAGCAATTCTGCGTTGATGATGGCATCAAAAGCGATATTATGCGCTTCTGTCATCTGAGGATATAAACTCGTGTGCGCCAGCAAAATATGCCACATCTCGTGCATAACGAGTAAGAACAAATGCTCATCCCTTTGACAATACTTCTGCACAAAATCGGGATTGATGAGCAAACGTGGATAATGCGAACACTCTACAGCGGCCGTTTGTATCTCTCGCGTCACTACAACACCTGCTAAACGCAAAAATGTATCCAATTCAAAACGCGCCGACGGCAACGAACGCAAAAGACGATTGACAATTTCCATCACGGCATCGCTTTGGGCCGGCTTTAACTTGCGACGGAAGGTAGGCATCGGCATCATTGCCACGTCTCCTCAACATAACCCGTCGCCTGCACCAGACGCACAAGGCGCGCATCATCCGTCACATAACTACGGTTGAGAAAACCCGTCTCCAAAGCCAATGGCGTGCCCGCGCTAACCACCTGCGACCGGGCGCGCGCCAGAACATTGATAATCAGATGCACATCAATTGCTCGCAAGCATTTTATCTCTTTATTGACCAAAACGAGTTGGTTATGGAGGTGTGGGGGCGCTTCATTATCACCATCATCACCATTAGCGCCTGTTGCGGGCGGCTTTTCATCTCGCTTAGCTGTAAAAACCTCCCGCATTGCCGTTGACCACGGATATAAGAGCATAGCGCCCTTTAATGAATATGCCCTCCAAGCATCGTCTAGCGCATCTTTAACTTGTCCCAAGAGCGCTTGGTCACTGCTTAATCTATCCACCAAGTGAACTGCGCTATTAGCATCAAGGTTTAGGGGCGTCCCTATCAGTCGGTGAAGTGGGTCGCCCAAACCGCTTAAATCAAAGCGCACCAAAAATAGACCGTTAGGCGGCAACACCCATTTAACGGTATGGTTAGCCTGCGCGCGCCGCAACAAACTAGGAGGACGCGCCGATTGTGTTGGTTGCGGCTGTGGCGCATTGGGTTGTGGCGAAGGTGAATGCGCTGATGGCGTGGCAGTATTGAGCCAGCTTGGCAGAGACGAATTAGTCATTTTCACATCCTTTCACGCCGAATAAATCAAGATACATGCGGAAATCGTTCAAGCCATCTTTCCAAGAAGCTTGCCGCCATAAATTAGGAAACCCTGCCAAGACGAATTTAATCTCTAACATCCCCTGTTGATGCGTCGGATGTTGATTAGCCCAAGCGTAAATCTCATTCCAAAGGTTACGATCCGGGCTGTTCAGATGAGCGGTCACAGAATGACTGCGCGGGCAAAGCACATCGTTACAAAGCTTGCTGAGGAACTCCAACGCCGCGGGGGTCAATTCCCGTTCAAAGCGAAAAGCGAGGAACATAGCCGTAGCCAACCCTATTTTACGATGCTCTTGCTCATCTGCGTTCAGCGCCTGCGTCACCAAGCGTGATAATTCATCGTCAGAAACCCCATGCTCTACCCCCAGTAGAACGCGCTTGACCAAATCTTCTTCCTCTAGGATGATGCGCCAAATATCATCTTCCATCAACGAAGATAGCTCCCACGCTTGCTTGTGGATAGCATAAATTGTCGGGAGCGAAGGCGGAACTTCTGTAGCATTTTGGGGCAAACCATATCGCAACATTATCTGCGCGCTCTGTTCAAAGTCCGCGTCCTCGCCCTCCAGAACGCACCGCGCCGCATGAATCGCAATCAGCATCTGCTCGAACATCCGCGCCCTACGGGGGCTTTGAGGTAACTTGGCGCGTTCCAACAAATCCATCGCGCACAAAATATAATCCACAGCCGCTTCTTCATATTGCGACTCTACGATAGGGATTTGCGCGCGGCACTTCTCGATGAGTTCAGTCAATAACACCCCATCGGCGCCCGCGCCATTCAAACGGCTGTGAACAACACGGCGGCGCTCCAATTTATTCATCTGACGCCAACTGGGAACGGAGATAACGAATGGAAATCGGTCTAACAAAGCGGGGTCAAGCGATTCTGACCCCAAGTAATAATCCTGCGCTGTGATGCTGTTCAATTCATCCCCGCTTGGCGGGTTCATGGCTGACCAGCAATACCGTAGCTGAGATAGCGAAACCCCCACAACCCGACGCTCATGGATGATAGGAAACAGCTTGTTTTGTAAGTCAGGACGACAACGCGAAATTTCGTCAAAAAAGACGAACTGCGCTGGCCATATCGCCCCCGGCGTGGCGACAAATCGTAAAGATTGCCCCTCCTCCTCAGGCAAAGGGATGCCGACTAAATCATCATAATTGATTAATGAGGCGTTATAATGACGAAATTCCAAACCTAATGCTTGTGCAAGGCGCTCTACCAAATATGACTTTGCTGTACCATGAGCGCCGACCAGCAAAACCGGCAATTCTGTGGTTAAAGCGGCGAGTATTACAGTGTCTAGTTCGGACCAACCATAAATCCCTAGGGCTTCGGTGATAGAAGAAACGTTTAGCTTTTCCGTGAGCATTTGGGCTTTCTCTCCCTAATCTGGATGCTGTTTTGAATACGTATTGCCCGCCGATAATTTGCTCATCCGAGTTGTTATGCCCACGTTCCCGCTAACAATAAAAGCAATACCCGCCCAACATATGCTTATGTGGTTCTGTAAATCGTTTAGATAATTTAGCTGAAACAATATTAATTAGATGAAATGAATACTATCACTAAATGATAGTAAAGTCAACTTCTATAGCACATTTTAGTACTAATTGGTGATTCTATTTGTTACGTTTACTATATATATCCTTGATTTTTAAGGATATTTAAGCGATAATTTAAGCGATAGACAGTTCCTTTGGGAGAACGCCATGCCAACTTATATAGACCTAGAGCCAGCAGTTCTCAAATGGCAGGCCAAACACAATCGGCGGCTCACTTACGAAGAATTGGCTGAAATGGCAGGAATTTCCATCGCCGCGCTTTATCGCATTAAATCGGGCGATATGATTACACCAGATTTACGCAAGATAAATGCCCTATGTAAAGTGCTAGAGTGTGAGCCGGGCGACATCCTTTTACGTAAAGAAACCGGCCCAACAGACGAAATCACAGCATTGGAGGCGGAACGGCGTAGTATTCTACTGGATGCGGAAAAAAAGCGCGGCAAAAAAGCGCGAGCATAAAAAAAGGGGCGACTTTCCGCCCCTTTTGCATCAATGAGCTACAGCTTCCCACAGCTCCTCTTCAACTTCCGCGATGCTATGTTCTAAAATATCCAGCCCTTCCATCAATAATTCGCGCGTTAGCACCAATGGCGGCGCAAACCGAATGCCGGACTTACCGCATCCCAAAGTCAGCAACCCATTGAGGTAACAGCGGTTGACGATTTCGTCTCGAAATTCGGGTATGGGGTTGCCCATTGAATCGGTGAAATCGATGCCTATCATAAAGCCAAAGCCGTCTACGCGCTCTATTGAAGGATGAGACGCCTTAAACTGCCTTAGCCGTTCTAGCGTATATTGACCAAGTTCCGTCACCCGCTCCATCAAGCCTTCGTCTTCGATGACGCACAAGGTCTCATAGGCGGCCGCGCAAGCGAGAGGGTTGCCGCCAAACGTGCTCGCATGAGCGCCGGGAACCCACTCCCCCATAATATCTTTATGGGTTACTACAGCCCCAATCGGCACACCAGAGCCTAACCCTTTAGCGAGACATACCACATCCGGGCGAACCCCCCAATGCTCGATGCCCAACCACTTACCCGTGCGCCCAATACCAGATTGAATCTCATCAACAATCAGTAAAATGCCGTGTTTATCGCATAAAGCCCGCAACCGCGGGAAAAAATCATCACGCGGGACGATGTATCCCCCTTCTCCCTGTATCGGCTCGACGATAACAGCCGCCACCTCATGCGGGGGAACTTTAGATTTTAAGACGAAGTGTTCGATAAACCCAACAGCATCACACCAGCACTGATCACAATTACCTTCCCCTGTTTTACAGAGATGCCGCGCTGGATATGGAACATGTGTTACGCCGCCGGGGATATAAGGGTATCTCTCTCGCTGTATAGACTTACTAGCTGTCACCGAAAGCGACCCCATAGTACGACCGTGAAATGCGCCATAAAACGCGATGATGTGTGACCGTCCTTCGCGATAACGGGCTAACTTCAAAGCCGCTTCTATAGCTTCTGTACCGGAGTTGGCAAAATAGGTTAGCTTGTCTTCGGGTGTTTCTGCTCGATGAATGGGGATGATTTGGTGTAACTTCTCAGCCAAACGTATGGGTTCTGGACAAAAGAAATCCGTCCCGCCTATGTGGATATAGCGCTCGGCCTGCGTTTTAATAGCTTCTACAATGCGGGGATGGCTAAAACCAGTGCTCAATACAGCGATACCCGCGGCGAAGTCAATATAATGATTGCCATCCACATCCCACACCTCGGCGCCGCGACCGTGACTAATGGCAAACCCATAGGAACGTGTGTAAGATGGAGATAAAGCCTTTGTATCGCGCCGCGCTAACTCGCGGGATTTTTCGCTAGGGTCTCTGAAAACAAACCCATTCTCCACTGTAGGCATATACAGTCCTTTTCAGCGTTGTTTTGTCAAAAATAGATATTCCAATTGGTTAATTTCTACAAATTGTCAGAGTATAGTCCTCTATCTAGCCAACCGTCAAGCATGGAGTAGAGGCCGTGTTAGTGATTGCTGGCCGCGATAATTTTGCCTGCCATCTCCATTAGACGGTCATACATCGCTTGCGATAAATCCTTGCTAGCCGCTTCTGAATCGTGGATGAGTTCGCTAAAGCCTTCGCGATCAATGGCGATAACTTTAACGGGGCCATCGCTAGAAGCTCGAATAGTGGCTGTACGGGGGTGGCTTTGTAGCAAGCCCACTTCGCCGAAGTATTCGCCGTCGTGCAACCAGCCGATATGTAATTCTTTGCCTGTCTCTGTGTGATTTGTGACTTGCACGCGCCCCTTAACAATAATGTAAAACTTATCTGCCTCGTCCCCTTGTCGGACGATGATTTCTCCCGGCTTGAATTCTTGTAATTCACAATGTGGTGAAATCTGCAAGACCTGTTCTACAGATAATGAGGATAGAATACTACCCTCTGCTTGAGACGGTATATCAGCGAATATCTCCACGATGTTTTTTTCAGGGTCTTGGAAGAATAAAGTTCGGTGTCCGTAGCTTTTATCTGTAGGGGGCTCGATGATATTCACTTGTTTCATCATCAGTTCGCGATAGCAAGCTCCGACGTCATCAGGATGAACGCGAAAGGCTAATTGCACCCCTGCTCCTGCCCCTTTCAAGCCGTCGTAAGGGCGATTCCGCTTTCTGAGGGTTAGTAAAGTGCCACCGACGCTTATTTCAACCCAATCATCTGAGGATTTATAGATGCTTAAACCTAAAACTTGGCTATAGAATGCTTTCATCTGTTCGATGTCATCGCATAATAAGACCACATGCGTTAACTCGCGTAGTTTTTCTAACATGTTTTGCTCCTCATAGTGGATTGTTCTCTGTCCTTAACCATTTTATAGGCAAATTACATCTATGGATATTCACCCAACATGTGGTTAATGACTATAAGAAAAACACCGTTGTAACTTTTCTTGTCGCCAAATTGGGGTTAAAATCGCGCGCAATATATTTTTAAGAAGGGGCGACTATCTCATGCCAGTGGATGCACAGCAATATAAACAAATCTTAGCCCAATGGGCTAGCGGTGTCACAGTTATCACAACCCTCAATAACGAAAAATGGAAAGGCACAACCGCAAGTTCTTTTTCGAGCGTCAGCCTCAATCCGCCGCTCATACTCGTCTGCATTGACCGCAAGCTTCTAACTCACCAACTGCTTGAACAAAGCGGTGTCTTTGCGGTGAATATCCTCAATGAGGGACAAGCTGAACTCGGCAAGCTCTTTGCTGGCATGTACCCTGATGTAGAAGACCGTTTCGCGGGGTTAGATTGCTTCACAGCAGAAACCGGGTGCCCTATCATCCCTACGTCTGTTGGATGGTTAGACTGCCGCATCCGTAACATGTACGATGGCGGCGACCACACTATCTTTGTTGGCGAAGTGCTCGCTGGTGGCACACCCTACACGGCTGAACCACTGCTTTACCACAATCGCCGTTGGGGGCAATT
This sequence comes from Anaerolineaceae bacterium, assembly GCA_037441665.1. GTDB lineage: Bacteria > Chloroflexota > Anaerolineae > Aggregatilineales > Phototrophicaceae > JBBIRQ01. The sequence goes on from JBBIRQ010000001.1 coordinate 79,951, forward strand.
CAAACCCCTCACTTGATGAGAAATGCCTATGCAATTTCTGGGCCCGATAATTCAGCTACAAGTTCAGCAATCTCACATGAAAATTATCGAAAAAGGGGTGCGTGTTTATCATACAGCCCCCTTAAAAAGGGTATCCTCGCTTCGCATCACTCCCAAAGGCGTCATTGGGCGCGATAGCAAGGGGGAAACGATTATAGACGTGCATCATCATGACCACCCGCAATCGCGCAATCGTTCCGATAATGACATCTCTTTAGGGTTCAGCAGTCATTATAATTTGCTTCGTGAGCGCTTCGGAGCGTGGATTGAAAACGGCATCGCGGGCGAAAATATTCTTATAGACGTCGCAGAGCGTGTACATCCGCGCCAGCTTATGGGAGCAATCATCATCGAATCCAAGCAAAATGCCCAAAAACACCGCCTAGAAGCGTTGACGCCTGCCCCACCGTGCGTTGAGTTCAGCCAATATCTAGCGCAAAGTCCGCTATCATCGTCAGAGACAAAAGCCATCTTACAGTATCTAGATGATGGCGTCAGAGGCTATTACGCCCGTTCATTAAGCGAATCTGTTTTTGAAATCACCTTAGGAGATCTCGTATACATCGCCTAAGATCTAGACCGCCGTCTAACCCATAGGAGCAAAATAAAGCCGCCGCTTCCAATCGCCATAAGCGCCAACGCCAAAAAAATCAACGGCGACGGCGCTTGCGATGGCAGAATAGCGCTATCTACCTGCGGGACAGCGGTTACATTGACTAAGGTTGGCACTGCGGTAAAGTTCAGCGCTTGGGGTGTCGCATCCAATTCAGAATCAAATGGGGGCGTAATACTGGCTTGAGGCGTTGCAGTCGCCTCAGGCGGTGGGGCTACGGTCTCGCCAGAAACAGTCAACGACAACAGTTGTGGCACAAAGGGGATAGCAACCTGTTCTCTAACGATACGCCCCGATGCTGTATCTTCAAATGCTACAGCGATAATCTCACCCCGATTAAACGTTAATTGTGTTTCGCCAGCCCTCAGCGGATAAATACGAAAATGCGCTATCACTCCATCTCCGCTCGCATTATCGGCTGGCGCTAAACGCGATACCGTATATTCAATCAACCCATCGCTAGCGCGATTATTGACGACCAATGATTGTTCAGGGCCTATCCAGTCCCCGGTTTGTAGTGGCGCGCCCGACCGCGTCCCCATGATATAGAGATGTTGCGGGTCGTACCGAATTTCTAGCTGGACCAACCACAATCTAGGCACATTCTGCGCGCGGACGCGTACCTCATAAATTTGCCCCGTCTGTAAAAGAGTGGTATCTGCTTCTAAACTCAAGAGGGTTTCATTCTGGGCGGTGGCGCTAATGGCGATACCCAACATCAACACAATTATAATGATTATCATCCCACGCATCAATTGCTCCTATGGGTCGCTCGTCGTGACCGTTTCGGTCTGCTCAGGGGTTTGGGTGGGCGAAGCTTCTATCGTCACCGTAAGCGTCATCAATCTAGTAGCTGTTGCCGTTGCTGTGATTTCAACCGTGCTTTCCGGCGCTGGTGTTTCTGTCGCTTCCGCTGTCCATTCAGGGGTTAAAGCATCTGTAGGGGTCAATATCTCTGTTGGATGAACAGCTTGGGTTATCTCCGGGGTGATTTCAACGGTCGCTTCTTCTAGCGTCAGCTCTATTTCGGCTGTTACTTCAAGCCCTTCTGTTGCTTCAGCGGCTGGGGGTGTTGGTGTTGCGCTGGGAAGCGTGGGCGCGAGGGTAGGGGTTGATAAGCTCAAGATAAGCTCGCACATGGCGTCATAATTGCCGCTCAATATCGCCAAATCGGCAATATCGGTGAGATTATCGCCGTTAATATCGCTATATGGTGTGTTCGATTGATTGAAATAAGCTTTCAAAATGGCGACATCTTGCTCACCAATACACCCATCTTGATTCAAATCGCCGCCAGCTAGAATCATTAACGGCGGCACTTCTAGCGGTTGTAGGATAAAAGCATTCATCCGATGCAATGGGGCTTTGAAGACAAAACGCAGAGGCTCATCATTCGGTACGTGCACCGTATAACCGCCGTTATCATCGCTAATAGCAACCGCCAATTGCTGGTGATTCGCTGACCACACCTCGATAACAATACCGCTATCGTTCGGCAAACGGTTTTGGTAAATCACGCGCCCGCTAACGAGTGTGAGATGATTATCAAGCGTAGCGCTAGTGGCTTCTGCGGTCATCTCGCCCTCGCTAGGGATGGTGGCGGTCAAGGTATCGTTGGTTATATCATCAGGAGTTATTTCTGGGGTCACTTCGCCAGCTTGAAAGCCAACGAGAACCCATATCCATAAAAGAACGATTAAGACGCGCACAACAACCTCTGTCATAACGATTCTACGATTCATTGTAAACCAATTGTAAGGGCCTTGCACGTGCCATCTCGTAGGTGCTAGGGATTGCAAAGCCTCAGGGAATTGATTACTATCACCCCATGCAATGACCACAGGGGAGACTGCATACTGTGTTTCGTATTGAAGTCACTGACCGAAACGCTCTTGAAGAAGTTCATCAATACAAATGGTCGCAATCGGCCCAGCAAATCGGCGTGAAATCACTCACGGGCTGTATCGTCGCCCGTGTTTTTTTTATCCAAGGTGACCTCACAAAATCTGCCCTAGAGCAACTCGCCACTCAGCTACTTTGCGACCCCGTTACCGAACGCTACCAAATCATCCAACCCGACGAAAAACCCCGCGCAACATCTTTTCCCCACTATATAGATACAACTTATCACCGCGGAGTCACAGACCCCGCGGCCGAAAATCTGCTACGTGCCACGCGTCTGCTAGGTTTCGGTGGCATCACTCATGCCGCTACAGGGTTGCGATACGAACTCAGCGGTACGCTCCGCCAAGATGAACTCATAACCCTAGCAGAACAATTATTCGCCAATACGATTATCCAAAAATATGCTATAGATGCCCTCGTTTGGCCCGACTTCTCGACAACTGCGGATCTTGTCGGCCCATTAGCGCAATCCATACCCATGCAAGAAGCCGATGACGATACCTTGCTGGCCATCAGCGCCGAACGCCGCCTATCGTTGAATCTAGACGAGATGCGGTCCATCCAAAATCATTACCAATCGCTCGGCCGCGATGCTACCGATGTAGAACTTGAAATGCTCGCCCAAACATGGAGCGAACATTGCGTCCACAAAACCTTCAAAGCAGAAATTGTGTATTTAGGCCCTGAAGACGAAACAAACCCCTATTCTCCCCCAACCGAACAACGGATTCACGGCTTGCTGAATACCTACATCCGCAAAGCGACACAAGCCATTAACAAGCCGTGGGTTCATTCCGCTTTTGTAGATAATGCGGGCATCGTCCGCTTTGACGACCAATGGGAAATCGCGTTCAAAGTAGAAACGCACAATCACCCATCGGCGCTCGAACCCTTCGGCGGCGCGAATACCGGCGTCGGCGGCGTCATCCGCGATATTCTAGGGGTCAGCGCCCGCCCCATCGCCAATACAGACATCCTCTGCTTTGGTCACCCCGACACCCCAGACGAGCGTATCCCGGAAGGCATCCACCATCCGCGAAGAATTGCCAGCGGCGTGATACATGGCATCGAAGATTACGGTAACAAAATGGGTATCCCAACCGTCAATGGCGCAATCATCTATCATCAAGGATACATTGCCAACCCGCTCGTCTTCTGTGGTTGTTTGGGTATTTTGCCGCGCGGCAGTCATCGCATCGGCGCGCAATCAGGAGATTATATCGTGGTCATCGGCGGTCGCACCGGGCGCGATGGCTTGCGAGGCGCCACCTTCTCCAGCATGGAAATGGATACCAACACGAGCGAAATAGCCAGCATTTCGGTACAGATTGGGCATCCCATCAACGAAAAACAAATCCTAGAGGTTATCTTGCAAGCCCGCGACGAAGGCCTATACCACGCCATAACAGATTGCGGCGCAGGCGGGTTATCATCCGCTGTTGGTGAAATGGCCAAAAATCTGGGCGCTGTCGTTCACCTCGACAGGGTGCCGCTCAAATATGCGGGGTTGCGCCCTTGGGAAATTTGGCTGAGCGAAGCGCAAGAACGTATGGTATTAGCTGTGCCACAAGAATATTGGCCGCGCCTGCAAGAAATTTGCCAGCGGAATCAGCTAGAAGCCGTTGCTATCGGGGCTTTTGAAGCTACACAACAGCTCAAATTGTTTTACAAGGGCGCGCTCGTTGGCGATATACCGCTCTCATTCCTGCATGAAGGGCTTCCTCTACGGCGCTTAAAAGCGGTGTGGTCTCCTACTACCCAAGCATCTTCCCCACCCCCTTCACCCACCCGCCCAAATTACGACGAGATATTGCTATCGTTGTTAGCGCACCCCAATATTTCTAGTAAAGAATCGGTGATAAGACGTTATGACCATGAAGTGGGGGCGGGAACAGCTGTTAAACCCCTCGTAGGTCAAAAAGACCACGGCCCTAGCGACGCTACCGTTATCATCCCGTTAGATACACAGCGCGCGCTCAACCCTCCGCGCGCTATCGCCCTCAGCAACGGTATTTGTCCGCAATATGGGTTGCTAGACCCTTACGCGATGGCGTGGTCAGCCATAGATGAAGCGATTCGTAACCTCGTCTGTGTCGGCGCAGACCCCGACCAAATCGCCATCCTCGATAATTTTTGCTGGGGCAATCCCAATCTGCCCGATAGACTGGGCGCTTTGGTGCGTTGTGCCCAAGGGTGCTATTCCGCCGCCATCGCTTATCAAACCCCTTTCATCTCTGGCAAAGATAGCCTAAATAACGAATACACAGATGAGCGCGGAGAACGACACGCTATCCCCGGAACACTGCTCATCTCAGCAGTAGGCATCGTACCCGACGCCACAAAATCGGTGACCATGGATTTAAAATCCAGCGGCAATCTCTTGTTCATCATCGGCGAAACCCGCGATGAACTGGGAGGAAGTCATTACAACCTCATCACAGAAAATACCTCTGGCACAGTGCCCCAACCCAACGCCAACGCGCTGAATACCCTGCGCGCGCTACATCAGGCGATACAAAGCGGCATCGTGCAAGCTTGCCACGATATTAGCGAAGGCGGGCTTATCGTAGCTTTGGCGGAAATGTGCATTGCGGGCGGCTACGGGGCGGATATAGCCCTTGATAAAGATAACCAACATCTATTCCCCGATAGAGCACAGCATGACATCGTCAACCTTTTTTCGGAAACGAATACCCGCTTCATCGTTGAGGTAAAACCCGCCGATGCACAAACGCTCCGAAATATCTTACAAAATGTACCACATGCGCCACTCGGTATAATCACTTCCGACGACCATTTGACAGTTCATAGCATGGCTTCAGGAAAAATCATCCATCTTTCAGTAGCATCTTTAGAAAAAGCTTGGCGCGGAAATGTAGAGGATTTATCCGCTATCACACCCAAAAAAGCGCTCGTCCCCTACCCCGCGCCGCGCCCGCTCACCACCCGTCCGCGCGCGCTCATCCTACACGCGCCGGGGACCAACCGCGACCGAGACGCCGCACTCGCTTGTGAAATGGTCGGCGGAGAACCGCAAATCGTCACCGTTGACCAACTCGCCAATGGCGAAAAAAGGCTAAAAGAGTATCAGCTCCTCATTCTGCCCGGTGGTTTTTCCTATGGCGATGACCTCGGCGCGGGCGTTTTATGGAGCATGGACATTCAATATCGCCTCATTGACCATTTGCAAGACTTCGTAGAACATGGGCGTCCCGTCTTAGGAATATGTAATGGCTTCCAAGCTTTGGTCAAAGCGGGGCTTTTGCCACAGGTCGGGGAACAACGCCAAGTGACTTTAACCTACAACCAAAAAGGCCATTTTGAATGCCGTTGGGTTTACCTAAAAACCAATCCCCAATGCGCCAGCCCGTTCCTGCGCGGCATGGATGATAAACTCATCTATTGCCCTGTCGCTCATGGGGAGGGGCGCATCGTTGTTTCTGATTCTGCGACGCGCGATTACTTATGGCAAAATCGGTTAGTAGCGCTCATGTATACCGCTAGCGAAGGGCAAACGACAACCTACCCTTTCAACCCAAACGGCTCTTTAGATAACATCGCCGCCTTGACCAATGCTAAAGGCAATGTGTTTGGGCTAATGCCACACCCCGAAGACCACATCTTTCCGTGGCAACACCCACGTTGGCACCGTGGCGAAAGCGGCGGTAGCGGGCGCTTGCTCTTTCATAACGCCTTAACATGGGAGGGATAAAGTGCTAAAGCGAGAAGACATCTTAGCCGCCATCCCACATGCCTTACGCACGGTTGATTTACAGGGATTTGGCGTTAAAGAATCGGGCAAAGTGCGCGATAGTTATCGCTACACAGAGCGTCAGCGCATCATCATCACCACCGACCGCGTATCCGCTTTTGACCGCGTTTTAGGATACATCCCTTTCAAGGGTCAAGTGCTCAACGAATTGAGCGCGTGGTGGTTCCAACAAACAGAAGCCATTATCCCCAACCATCTTATCGCCGTGCCAGACCCAAACGTCATGATTGTGCGCGAAGCCCAGCCTCTGCCCCTTGAAGTCATCGTGCGGGGCTATATCAGCGGCGTGACGAGTACCTCGTTATGGAAGCTTTACGAACGAGGGGAACGGCGGCCTTACGGCATCCCTCTGCCGGATGGCTTGCGAAAAAACGACCCGCTCCCGCGCCCCATCATCACCCCAACCACCAAAGCGGCCCGCGGACAGCATGACGAACAACTCACTCGTGAACAAATTATCGCCACAGGGCTAGTAGAAAAAAAATTATGGGAGCAAATAGAATCGGTGGCGCTAGAACTATTTGAATATGGGCAAAAAATAGCCCGACAAGCTGGACTCGCCTTAGTGGACACAAAATATGAATTCGGACTCATTGACGATAAGTTGACCATCATAGATGAGCTTCATACGCCAGATTCAAGCCGCTATTGGGCAATCCCTATGACAGGCGATACCCCCGAACACTTCGACAAAGAATTCTTAAGGCATTGGTTCGCTAACCAAGGTTATTATGGGGATGGCCCGCCGCCAACGATGCCAGACGCTTTCATCGCCGATGTCGCCGAGCGGTACATCATCGCCTACGAAAAGCTAACCACTCGCCCTTTTCACAGCGCCTCATTGCCGACATCCGAGCGTATCCAAAACGCCATGAATGCCTACCGACAAGTTAACCAGTAATAAGGTATACCATGAACCAAGATTTCTTAACCTTGCTAGACGATGATAAGCCACACGATGAATGCGGTGTCTTCGGCATTTATGCCCCCGGACGCGATGTAGCGCGCCTAACGTTCTTCGGGCTATATGCGTTACAGCATCGTGGGCAAGAGAGCGCGGGCATCGCCACTAGCGATGGACAACGCGCCTATAGCTATAAGAATATGGGGTTGGTCTCTCAGGTATTTAACGAATCCAACCTAACCCCCTTACGCGGTCATATCGCCATTGGGCACAATCGTTACTCCACCACCGGTTCAACCTCGCTAGCAAATGCCCAACCTTACGTCGTAGAAACCATATACGGGCCTCTTGGCGTATCCCACAATGGCAACTTGACTAATGCGCTCTCGCTAAGGCATATGCTGTTCAAACGCGGCGTTGGGCTTTCTTCTACTTCAGATACAGAACTGATGACCCAAATTCTCGCCGCGCCCATAGAGGTTTGGAAGAATAATGGGGTGACTGTCGAAGAAACGGATGATTTTTGGGTTAATCACATCCGCGCCATGATGCAAATTGTGGAAGGCGCTTATTCTATCGTCATTTTGACGCGCGATGCCTTATATGCCGTCCGCGACCCAAACGGACTTCGACCGCTCAGCATCGGCCAAATAGATAATGGCTATGTCATCGCTTCAGAATCTTGTGCGCTCAATACGATTGGCGCCGAGTACTTAGGTTACGTCAATCCCGGCGAAATCATCCGCATTAACGCAGATGGGATGATGTCATTCAAGGGTAAAGAAGCGGCGCAACGGGCGCTATGTGTTTTTGAATATGTTTATTTCGCCCGCCCCGATTCTCTGTTAGATGGAAAGGTTGTTCATCTAGCGCGCCAAAACATGGGGCGACAACTCGCCAAAGAAGCGCCCGCAACCGCTGACATCGTCATTGGCGTGCCCGATTCCGCCACGCCCGCCGCCATCGGTTACGCCCAACAATCGGGATTACCCTACAGCGAGGGCTTGACGAAAAATCGTTATATCGGGCGAACGTTCATCCAACCAGACGACGGACTCCGCAAGCAAGGCGTCCATCTCAAATTCAACGCCTTAACTTCCAACTTATCGGGGAAGCGCGTCGTCTTAATAGATGATTCTATCGTCCGCGGCAATACATCTGGCCCGCTCGTGCAATTATTGCGCGAAGGAGGAGCAACTGAAGTTCACGTCCGCGTCTCTTCGCCTCCTGTGCGCCATCCCTGCTTTATGGGTGTAGATATGGCAACTTATAAAGAGCTTATCGCCCACCAATTAGATATTCCCGCCATTTGCGACCGTATCGGGGCGGATAGTCTCGACTATTTGAGCCTATCGGGTATGTTGCAAGCGATACAACAAACGGTAGATACGCCCAACACGTATTGTACGGCTTGCTTTTCGGGCGAATACCCTATCAATATTCCGGAATGGCTTCGCGATAATGAAAGGGACAAATACATCTTCGAGGTGGCGCACTGATGTCAACAACAGGTCATGAGGTCCTCGTCATAGGTTCTGGCGGCCGCGAACACGCCCTAGCATGGTGTCTGTCCCGCTGTTCAGAGGTGAGCGCCGTATATGTCGCCCCCGGCAACGGCGGCACGACATGGCGAGCGAATGATGGCCACGGGCTACGCCCTCGCGCGCCTTCCCAAAATATCCCTATTCCCGCAAACGATTTCGACGCCCTTATCACCTTCGCCAAGGAACACCACATCTCTTTAACGGTTGTCGGCCCAGAAGAGCCTTTGGCCAACGGCATTGTAGATGCTTTCACAGAAGCGGGCTTAACCATCTTCGGACCTAGCAAAGCCGCCGCACAATTAGAAGCTTCTAAAGCCTTCGCCAAATCCGTGATGGACGCTCGCAAAATCCCCACAGCCCAGTACATGGCGACCAGTGACCCCGAAGCGGCCATACAATGGTTGCAAGCTTACGGGCGCCCTTGCGTTGTCAAAGCAGATGGATTAGCCGCGGGCAAAGGGGTCATCGTCTGTGATACAACAGAACAAGCCATAAAAGCCGTTGAAAATATCTTGGTTGACCGCATTTTCGGCCCCGCGGGAGATAAAATTATCATCGAAGAACGCTTGAGCGGCGATGAAATATCCGTCTTGGCTTTTTGCGATGGCCGAGTTGTAAAGCCTATGCTCCTCGCGCGCGACCACAAACGCGCTCACGATGGGGACACCGGGCCTAATACCGGTGGCATGGGCGCTTACGCTCCTATGAACAGCATCAGCGCAGTACAACTTCAAGATATTATTCAGCGCGTACTCCAGCCAGTGGTAGACGAGTTAGCAACGCGGGGCATCCCCTATATTGGCGTCTTATACGCCGGCCTGATGATGACCCCTGAGGGGCCTAAAGTACTGGAGTTCAACTGTCGTTTCGGCGACCCCGAAACGCAAGTTTTGCTCCCTCTGCTCAAAACCAGTTTATATACGCTGATGATAGCCTGCATAAATGGCGTCCTAGAACAGTCAGAATTAATATGGGAAACCAAAAGTTGCGTTACTGTTGTCATGGCATCGGGCGGCTATCCGGGGCCTTATAAAACAGGATTTCCCATAACGGGTCTAGAGAGCCTAAAAACATCCCAAGATAGCATCATCTTTCACGCGGGGACGCGCGCCGACCATGAACAAATCCGCACCGCTGGGGGGCGCGTCTTAGCGATAACGAGCCTCGCATCAGACTTAGAGAGCGCCATCACGGCCGCCTATCGCTGGACTTCGCACATCCACTTTGAAGGGCAACATTTCCGCCGCGATATAGGACGCCCCGCAGGCAGTGCCTACGCCCGCGCTGGCGTGAACATTGATGCGGGCATACAAGCCGTACAGCAGATGCAAGATGCTTTACGCGCCACCTATAGCCCGCAAGTCCTGTCTGATACAACCGCCTTTGGCGGATTGTACGATGCCAGCCACCTCAAATCGCTGGCAAGGCCTGTGTTGGTGGCCTCCACCGATGGCGTGGGCACGAAAACGAAGGTGGCCGCCCGTCTAGGACGCTGGGAAACTATCGGACAAGATTTAGTCAATCACTGCGTTAATGACATCCTTGTTCAAGGCGCTACGCCCCTCTTTTTCCTCGATTATGTGGCCGCATCACAGCTAGACCCGCATATCGTCTCTACCATCGTCCGCGGGATGGCCCACGCTTGCCAACTTGCCGAGTGCGCTTTAATTGGTGGAGAAACGGCGGAAATGCCGGGCGTTTACCAACCTGATGAGGTTGATATTGTCGGTACAATTGTGGGTTATGTGGACTATGCTAACCTAATTAGCGGGGCAAACATCAAAGCAGGGGATGTCATCCTAGCCCTACCCTCTAGCGGATTACACACCAACGGTTATTCGCTAGCCCGTCAAGTCCTCGATGATTTAGACTGGATAAAACCACATCCTCTATTGGGCGCTAGCATTGGCGATGCCCTCTTGGCAGTTCACCGTTGCTATTTGCAACCTATCAACCGCCTAAGGACATCTGGCGTGGCTATCCATGGGCTAGCGCACATCACAGGCGGCGGGCTTTACGATAATGTGCCGCGCATCCTACCACAAGGCTTAGCGGCCCACATCCGCAGAGGGACATGGATAGAACCCCCCATCTTCAGCCTCATACAACAGCGCGGCCACATCTCCCCGAAAGAGATGTTCCGCGTTTTTAATATGGGGGTTGGGATGCTAGTCATCATCGAAGCCAACGATTTAGCGCGCGCGCAGTCCTTGTTAGAGCCAGACGTTGCCGTCATCGGCCATATTATCGCTCATCAAGAGCGCGTCATCATCGAAGGAGTGGAATAAGTTAATGGCGCGTTTAATCGTTTTCATCTCTGGCAACGGTAGCAATCTACAAGCGTTAATAGATGCCATCGGCAATCATCACTTGCAGGCCCAAATTGTTCTTGTCGTCTCTAACCGCAAAGCGGCTTATGGGTTGGAACGGGCGCGGTTGGCCCATATCCCTACCTGCTATTTCCCGCTAAAACCCTATTCAGAACAATCACTCCCCCGCGAACAATACGATGCCGACCTCGCCAAGATGATATTACCGTATCAACCCAATTTAATCGTCTTGGCGGGTTGGATGCACATCCTAAGTCGCGCCTTTTTAGACCATTTCCCCAATCAAGTTGTTAATTTGCACCCCGCCTTGCCCGGACAATTCCTCGGAACGGATGCCATTGCCCGCGCCTTTGCCGCTTATCGCGCTGGCGAAATTCAAGAGAGCGGTTGTATGGTGCATTACGTCATCCCCAAAGTAGACGCCGGCCCGGTCATCGCCTTTAGCAAAGTTCCCATCTATTCCCAAGATACCCTAGAAACCTTTTCAGCTCGCATGCACGAGGCTGAGCATCGCTTAATCGTAGACGCCGTCCGCCGATGCATTACCCCGTAGACAAACCACAACAGACTATCTATACTGGCATTACTAAAGCCAAAGTTGAGGACATCCCTTGATGACGAATATTCCATCTCAATGCATCCTAATCACCGGACCGGGTCATACAGGCACGCGCTTACTCGTAGAAATGCTCAACCGTCATCCTGATGTATCCGTGCCGATGTATGCGCTGAATAGGGTACAGGAATATGAGCCACTGCATCGCTTCTTCGTGCAGTTGATGGATAACACGACCTTATATCAAGAAGATTACTGGATGGACGAGCGCGAGCTAGATTTTGTGTTAGGGGCTTATGAACGCATCTGCGACATGAGCAAACCTTATTTCGTGCTCAAAGTGCCGGTATACCCTTTATACTTTTTAGAGACTTTTATTCGTCGTTATCAGGGGCGTATTCATCTCATTTACACCCGTCGCCCCATCGAAAAAGTCATTCGCTCGTGGCAAAAAGATGGCTCATTCCACTTTGAATTTGATGAACTTTTGCGACAAGCCAAAAAATTAGCCGTCAGCGAACGCCAACAAGCGCTCACCCAACTTGCCACCCGCCAATTAGACGCCTTTGTTCGAGCAGTAGATAATCGGTGCGAAGCGCTTTTAGCAGACTGGCATCAAAACCCAGCGCATCAACGCTTTATAGAGATAGATACAGAAGAATTGGCGCGCTCGCAGGACTATCTTATCTCCATACTTGAAAAATTAGGGCTTGATACACAGCCCATCAACGACATGGTCAGCGTCATAGACTATAACCGCCTGCTCGGTCATCCCCAAAACACAACAAGCCCCCCCGAATATCGGCTAAAGCTAAAACGCGCTTTACGTGCGCTTACGCCACCTATTTTATGGTCTATTGCCTCTAAACAACGGCGTTAAGCTTCATACAACCGCCTATGGAACATCGGCAAGCCATCGAAAAAATCGTCGCCATTGAAAAACAGGTGGATACAAGCGGTGTTGTGTACAAAGCCATTCACCTATGGCCACTCATTCGTATGGAGCTTTGGCGGCATTTATTGCGCCCTGATTTAGGGGTCGGCTTAGAGGCGCTCAAAATAGCGATACCCGCGCATCCGCTACAACGCGCCCGCCAAGCCATCAGAGACGGGCTGAAGTTGTGGGGAAACGCTCATGATGGCGTTTTACATCCCGTTGATGTTGCTTTTTTCTCGATGCCGATTTATTACTCTGACCGCTTTGAAGTCGGCTTTTATCATCGCCATCTAGACCCGCTCATCGAATATTGCCATGCCACAAGCCTATCAACGGGTAAAGTAGAACTTCATAGCGCGGATGAAAGCCACACGCTACCGCGCGCACACCCTACAACGTTTCTGCGGCTTGCGCCCTATTTGGCCCGTCAACGATTACAACTCAATATGGGGTTTAAGCCTCATATCCCCCCCGCCGCCTTTGCTGAGCTGAACCACGCCATCCATCGTGTCATCGGGCATAACCCCATCACCCTAGACGACCTCAGCCGCATCATCCAAACTTTAGAGGTATACATTCGGCTTTTTACAGCGACACTGCGCCGCCAGCGACCGCGGGCCGTCTTTCTCACCACGTATTATCATCTCCCTTGCATGGGGTTGATATATGCCGCCCGCCGTCTCGGCATCCCTACAGTAGATGTTCAACACGGCAAGCAAGGCAAATACCACGCCGCTTACAATCACTGGACCGCAATACCCGCCAACAGCTACGGTCTTCTGCCGAATTATTTTTGGGTCTGGGGCGAAGAATCAAAGACAAATATCCTCGCTGGCCGCGAAGCCGACGCGCACGTTCATTTGCCCATCGTCGGCGGCAATCTATGGCTAGCGCGTTGGGCTAACGGTCAATTCAGCTATCAACCGCCCCATGACGCGGGCGATTTTTATCGCCGTTTGAAAAGCGCCCCCAAACGCATTTTAATATCGCTTCAACCTCCCCATTCCCATATACCCGACATCATCCTACGCGCTATGCAACAATCAGACCCATCATGGTTATGGCTCATACGCCTGCACCCGCGCAGTATCCAAGATAAGCCCGCTATCATGAAACAACTGGATGATAACGGCCTGCTGGCGCGCGCGGAATGCGATTTTGCCACTCAAGAGCCACTGTATGCGCTACTCCGAGAAACACATCACCACATCACCCGTTTTTCGACAGTTTGTTACGAGGCGCTATACTTTCAGGTTGCGACTACCCTTCTTGGGCCCGAAGCGCACGATTTATACGCTGATTACATCGCTAAAGGCATCTTTTATTACGCCCGCACAGCAGACGAATTGTTGCAGAGCATCGCCAAAGCCGAAACAGAAGGGTTTGCGACCGAAAGCGTGCCCTATATCGAAACACGCCCCGAAGCCGCCGAAGCCGCCCTAGCGCGCATTTTAAGAAAACATCATGAATGATTTCCCGCGTCTATCCTTTGGCATGATTGTATTAAATGGTGAGCCGTTCATCCCATACAATCTACGCGCGTTATATCCCTTCGCCCATCAAATCATCGTGGTTGAAGGGGCTGTTCGCTCAGCCGCCCACTACGCCACCACGAACGGCCACTCGCTGGATAATACGCTTCAGCTCTTACGTCACTTTAAGCAAAACGAAGACCCCGACGATAAAGTTATACTCATCACCCGTGATGACTTCTGGGACGAAAAAGACGAGATGTCCCAAGCATACGCCCAACGCGCCACAGGCGATTATTTATGGCAAGTGGATGCTGACGAATTTTATCGCCCGCAGGATATAGAAAAAGTGATGTCGCTACTGAGGCATAATCCCAATATAAGCGGCATGTCGTTCAAAATGATGACCTTCTGGGGTTCGCCGCTCTATTGCGTAGATGGATTCTATCTGCGACAGGGGGCGAATGTTTATCATCGCCTATTCAAATGGGGTGTGGGCTATACCTATAGCTCACATCGCCCCCCCACTGTGCACAATCCCCAAGGGGTGGATTTGCGCCGTCTGAAATGGCTATCCGCTGAAGAAACCGCTCGATTAGGGATCACCCTATATCATTATTCTTTGCTTTTCCCTAAGCAAGTGCTGGCCAAAAGCGATTACTATAGCCATGCCGAATGGAGCGCTATGGATGAAGCCGAAAAATGGGCGCGCGATAATTTCTTAGCTCTTAAAAACCCTTTTCGCGTCCATAATGTCTACCAATATCCCAGCTGGTTAGAACGCTACAAAGGACCGCACCCCCCACAAGTTGAGCAAATGTGGCGCGATATTCAAGACCAGCCGCAAATCGTTCTGCGCCCTACAGAGGATGTAGAACAACTCTTGAACTCCCGCATTTATCAATGGCAACGCGCCCTGTTGAAAATGCGCGTTAGGGTCCTTATCATTTATCAAAATAACCTCAAAACCGTTCGGCGCTGGTCACGCCGCATCAAACAAGCTATCAAAAACCGCCTGAAAGTGGCCCGATGAAAATTTTACACCTTTCCACTCACGACATCATCGGTGGCGCGGCCATTGCCGCCTATCGGATACACCACGGCTTACGAAAGCTGGGCATAGATTCTCAGATGCTCGTAAATCATCGTCATAGCGCAGACCCCTCCGTCCATAACATCCACAAACAAACGGGGCGTCTGAACAGATTACAAGTACAACTCGCCGAGTATATGGATAAACAACCGCTGTATCGCCGACGCATCTTCCCATCCACCAATTGGAGCATGAATTGGTTTCCTATCCCTATTACCAAGACCATCAAACAGCTTCGGCCGCACATCGTCCATATCCATTGGGTGGGAGATGGTTTCCTGCCCGTTCGCGCTATTAAACACATCCCCGTTCCCATCGTGTGGACATTCCATGACATGTGGCCCATGACCGGCGGTTGCCATTACACCGATGGTTGCGAGCGATTCTTAAACGCTTGCGGACAATGCCCCCAATTACAATCCGAGCGCTTCCAAGATGCCACTTACCACACGCTGAAAGCTAAAAAAAACCATTGGCGGCATACGGCATTCACCGTCGTCACGCCCAGCCGTTGGCTAGGCGACTACGCCCGCAACAGCCCCTTGTTCCGTAAAAGCGCCATCGAAGTCATACCAAATGGCCTAGATACCGACATATATTACCCGCGCGATAAACAAACCTTGCGCCCCCTCCTAGGCCTGCCCACAGAAAAACGGCTCATCTTGTTCAGCGCGCAAACAGGCACGCAAGAAAAGCGCAAAGGGTTTCATCATCTCGTAGCGGCGATAGAACATCTAAGGACTTTGAAAGATGTAGAATTGCTCATTCTTGGCGCTGACCGCGCGCTCCAGACCCTTCCCCTACCCGCCCATTATATGGGGAACTTGCGCGACCAATTGAGCCTTTCGCTCATCTACGCGGCGGCTGATGTCTTCGTAGCGCCCTCTGAACAAGATAATCTACCCAACACTGTTTTAGAAGCGCTGGCTAGCGGTGTCCCCTGCGTGGCGTTCGGTATTGGCGGAATGCCTGACCTCATCACACATCACGAGAATGGCTATCTCGCCACCCCCTTTTCCGCCCAAGACCTCGCACAAGGCATTCAATGGGTCTTAGAACATCCTCAATACGAGCATCTCTCCGCCCAAAGCCGAGCCTATATCCTCGCCCGCCACAGCATCGCCGACATCGCCCAACGCTACGCCCAATTATACGAACGGCTGATTAAACCTTAAATTTTCGCCATCAAGGCAAACTTTACCTTGACATATCTCCGCCCAGCATGGTATCGTTACCTTATCCCATTGGGGGCGTGGTGTAGCGGCCTAACATGCCACCCTGTCAAGGTGGAGATCGCGGGTTCGAATCCCGTCGCTCCCGAATCCGCCATCTAAGCGATGGTGACTTGCGTCAAGTTTTCTGAACTTGGCGCTTTTGTTTTTAATCAGCTGAATGTGGCAAGCGCACAAAATCGCCCCTAGCAACCCTTTACCATCCCTTTACATAAATACAAAACGCCCCTTTTCTGACGCCACCAATTTCTTGACAAGCTTAACATTCTCATATAAATTTAATTTAACTGGGAGCGTTCCCAGAAATAGATTGGATTGTTTTCAAAATGAATTTAGAAGACATCGCCCAAAAAGCCGGGGTTTCGCGTTCAACCGTCTCTCGCGTTATCAATGGCGAAAATTACGTCAGCGAAAAGACGCGCCAGCGCGTAATGGCTGTCATAGACGAAGTGGGGTATACCCCCAATCCCGCCGCGCGAATGCTGGTCACCCAGCGCTCACAAATCATTGGGCTAGTCATCCCCCACATCCCCGGAGTCGTTTTTGAAGATAGCTTTTACTTCCCTACCCTATTGCGTGGCATCACAGAATATACCAATCAAAGGGATTATGGCACTCTCGTATGGATGGGCGACGAAAACGTAGATAGTGAACGTTTTTATCGGCGTATCATCCAAAATCATCTCATGGATGGCGTCATACTCGCTTCTTTTACCCGTGGCAGTAGCCTTATTCCCCAGTTAATGCGCGCCAAAGTCCCTTTTGTCATGGTCGAACGCGCCGAAGAATTTAGCGACCAAATCACCTATGTCACCGTTGATAACGTCGAAGCCGCTATTAGCGCAGTAGACCACTTCATCCGCTTGGGCAGACGGCGCATCGCCACCATCACCGGCAGTTTAGATAATATAGATGCGATAGACCGTTTGAATGGCTACCGCATCGCGCTAGGGCGCGCGCGCATCCCCTACGATGAAAACCTCGTCAAAGAGGGACACTTCACACGAGAAGGGGGCTACAGAGCGATGCAAGCGCTCATCCCCCACAAACCCGATGCCGTATTCGTCGCCAGCGACCAAATGGCCGTCGGCGCCTTGCATGCATTACAACACGCCGGTATTCGCATCCCCGACGACGTGGGCATTATTGGCTTCGACGATTTGCCATCCGCCACCACGACCACCCCGCAACTGACTAGCGTTCATATGCCCATTCAACAAAAAGGGATGCGCGCGGCTGAATTGCTCATTGATTTAATTGAAGGGATTACGAAAGAACCTCGCCACATTTTGCTACCCACCAAGTTGGTGATACGGCAATCATGCGGCGGTTCCTCTACTTAAACATGCACCAAAGGAGGCTTTATTGATAGGAACTAGGTAAAAAAGCAATACCTAAAACCCATCGCTTGCAGAATTTCAAAAAAAGGATTTAGATATGTCTCGCAAATTCAAACCCCTTTTACTCGTTTTTGTTTTCACTTTACTCTTGGGAGCGCTCTCAGTCCAAGCGCAAGAACGTATCATCGTTACATGGTTCGTCGGCTTGGGTGCCGGCGGGCAACCTCAACAAATCGAAGCTCAAAACCGCGTTGTAGAAGAGTTCAACGCCAGCCAATCAGAAATTGAATTACAAATCCAAATTGTAGAAAACAATGTCGCCGGCGATACCCTTAGTACCCTCATTGCCTCTCAACAAACGCCGGACATCGTCGGCCCTGTTGGTTACGATGGCGCCAACGCCTTCGCCGGCCAGTATCTCGACATCCAACCGCTGGTAGATGCCGCAAGCTATGATTTATCCCAATTCCCAGAAGCCGCCGTCAACGCCTATCGCGTCGAAGGTGAAGGCTTGCTTGGGCTTCCTTTCGCCACTTTCCCATCATTCATCTACTACCGCCGCGGCCTCTTTGATGAAGCCGGCCTAGAATACCCACCTCATGAATATGGCGCGCCCTACGCCGACGGCGACGAATGGACCATGGATAAACTGCGCGAACTGGCTATGTTCCTCACTGTAGACGCCAACGGCAACGACGCCACCAGTGCCGACTTCGACCCCGAAAATGTCATTCAATGGGGCTTTGTCTCTCAATGGAATGAAACCCGCGGTTACGCTAGCCTCTTTGGCGCTTCTCATCCCTTTGATGCAGAAGGCAACGCTGTATTGACCGAACCTTATAAAGTGGGGTTGCAATGGTTCTATGATGGCATTTGGCAAGACCACTTCATCCCCAACTCATCCCAAATCAGTAGCGATTTATTAGCCGCTGGTAACCCCTTCTCGTCCGGTAATGTCGCTATGGCGCATTCCCACCTGTGGTACACCTGCTGTATCGGCGAACAAAACGACTGGGATATTGCCGCTGTGCCCTCTCATAACGGCGTCATCACCGCCAAACTCCATGGCGATACTTTCCGCATCATGAAAGCCACCAAAAACCCCGAAGCCGCTTTCACCGTCCTGACCTATTTAGTCGGCGAAGCCTCGCCAGAGCTATTACAAGTTTATGGCGGCATGCCCGCGCGTGAAGAAGAACAAGAAGCCTTCTTCGCCGCTCTAGATGAACGCTTCCCCCAAGGTGTAGATTGGTCTGTCGCCACCGCCAGCCTCAATTATGCCGATAGCCCCAGCCACGAAGCTTTCATGCCCAATTATCTGAAGGCCAAAGACCGCCTCGGCGCCTTCCAAACTTTGATGGAAAGCACCCCCGGCCTAGACCTACAAGCCGAACTTGAAAAACTCGTTGCAGACTTGCAAGCCATCGCAGATGAAGTGAAGTAACAGCTTCATAATCTTCCTCCATAGCTGGTGGGAGGGTATCCCTCCCACCATACTTCATTCATTCGTTCATATTTGAAATGTATCTGGAGGTATCCGATGGCTACAATAAATCAGGTGAACTTGCCAGCGACCGGGACCCAACAACCACAACATATCCGTCAATCTACGCTCTTGCGTCAACAGCGCATCTGGGGTTGGATTTTCTTATCGCCTTGGATCATTGGCTTCTTTGCATTCACGCTCATCCCTATGGCGGCGTCGCTTATCTTTTCCTTCACTAACTTCATCGTCACCAAACCCGACGAAATTACCTTTGCCGGGTTAAGAAACTACGAAAAATTATTTAACGACCCTCTCGTGGGTATTTCGTTAGGTGTCACGCTCAAATTCGCTGTCATTGCCTTGCCGCTTGCCTTTATCGTGCCTATCGCTTTAGCCAGTTTGCTGAATGCCAAACACCTTGTCGGCAAGCGGATCGCCCGAACCTTATTTTATATGCCCTACATGGTGCCGATTGTTTCTGCAGTCTATATCTGGAGTGGTGTTCTCAATACCGAAACAGGCTGGATTAATCGCATTATCGAGTCCTTCGGATTAAAAGGCCCCGACTGGCTGAATAGCTTTGAATGGATCTATCCCGCCCTGAATATCATCGGCTTATGGGGTGTCGGCAACGCCATGCTCATCACACTTGGCAGTATGCAAGGCGTACCCACAGAGTTATACGAGGCGGCGCGCGTGGATGGGGCCAATGTTTGGCAACAATTCCGCAACATCACCTTTCCCATGATTTCACCGGTCGTCTTCTATAATCTGGTGCTCGCGGTGATAGGCTTATTCAAATACTTTGAGACGCCTTACATCCTCAAAGAAGGTTCTGGTGACCCCGGCAATGCCACCATGTTCTTCAACATCCACCTGTATAAGACGGCTTTCAGCTTCCAAGACATGGGCTATGGCGCTACTTTGGCGTGGTTCTTATTTGTGATAGCATTGCTCGCCACGCTCCTTTTGTTCTTCACGGCTCGTTATTGGGTCTTTTATGCCGCAGGAGGGGAAAATCAACTATGAGCGCTATCACAATGCCCAATCGGACAGTCATTCAATCGCCCTATTTCTCAAAACGTTTGCGTAACTTAGCGCTAACGGCTTCTGTCAGTTTGTTTGGTTTTATGGCTTTGGCCGCCTTTTTGATGCCTTTTGGCTATATGTTCGTCACCGCTTTCAAAGATAAAGACCAAATCATCGCCAGCGCCCGCGGCTCTATCCTGCCGGTTGCCCCCCTGCGCTACGAAGACCCCACTACCTACCAATACTTTGATTATGAAGGGCAAACGTACCAACTTTACGAGGTAACTTCCACCGCCCCCAATAAACGCGGGACTTTCCAGCTAGCGCTCGTACAACAAGATTCAGAAAATACCCGCTTTATAGACCCCCAAAAACCTGAGGAAGGCTTTATTGACATCCCTTCTAACGCTATCTCCAAGTTCCTGCCCGTCGCGCAACGTTACGATGTGCTCAAAGTGCCCTTTGAGGATGGCATCCGCGAGTTGGCTATAGTTAACAAATTCCGCCAATACAGCGAATTCATAGACCCCGCCAACCCGGAAGCAGGCCTTATCCGCTGGGAAGGGTCTTGGCGCACATTAGAGCCGGTCACCTATTTTAGCCCGCGTATGGGCAACTTTGCCGAAGCATGGAATGGCATTAATTTTCCGCGTTTGCTAGGCAATACCCTATTCATCGCAATCGCTGGCATGATTGGCACTCTGTTATCGTCTATTTGTGTCGCTTATGCTTTTGCTCGCTTCCCCATCCCCGGCAAGCGCTTTTTATTCTTGGTGCTCATCGGCACAATTATCTTGCCCAAACAAGTGACCTTAATACCCACTTACGCCTTCTTCGCCACCATCGGCTGGACGGGCACTTGGCTACCGCTCATCATCCCGCACTTTTTCGCCAACGCCTACAATGTCTTTCTGCTTCGCCAATACTTCTTATCGCTCCCGCGCGAATTAGACGAAGCCGCCATGATAGACGGTGCCGGACCGCTCCGCATCTTGCTATCGGTCATCATCCCCCAATCCTACCCTGTCATTGTGTCGGTGGCGCTTTTCCACTTCGTTTATGCGTGGAACGATTATTTCGAGCCGCTCATCTATCTTTTGGGCAAGCCCGAATTGCACCCTATCTCCGTTGGTATACAACAATACAACTTCAAATTCGACCAACAGCCACACCTTATCCAAGCCACAGCCTTGATGGGTTTGTTGATACCTGTCTTGCTATTCTTTATAGCTCAGCGCTTCTTCATGCGGGGCGTTGTCATCACAGGGGTAGATAAATAGCTATGTCTCAACCTTTTGTGCTTGGCGTCAATTATTGGCCACGACGTAAAGCGATGTATTGGTGGCGTGATTTCGATGATGGCGAAGTGCGCGAAGAATTCGCCATCATCCGCGACATTGGCATGAAAGTAGTGCGTATATTTCTATTGTGGGATGATTTCCAACCCCAACCAGATAGTGTCCATCCTGACCGCCTCAAACATCTAGAGGCCGTCTGCGATATTGCCGAAGCGCATGGGTTGGGGTTGGATGTCACTTTTTTCACCGGCCATATGAGCGGCCCGAATTGGGCGCCGCGTTGGTTATTAGACGCGAATGCGCCGCGCCCTTCCAAATGGCTCAAACAATTGGTCAGTGATGCCAAAGTGGTCAGCGGTAGCTACCGCAACCCTTTTCACGACCCTATCGCCCTATCCGCAGAACGACTGCTCTTGCGAACCGTTGTAGAGCGCTTGCATCAACATCCGGCTATCTGGATGTGGAATTTAGGCAATGAACCCGATTTATTCGCATGGCCCAAAACCCAACAAGACGGCAGGGCATGGGTCCGCGAAATGACACAACTCATCAAGGAAATAGACACGGTTCATCCGGTCACTTGTGGGCTTCATTCCGCCAGCCTGCACGAAAATAACGGCTTGCGTATTGACCATGTCTTCCAAGAAACCGATGTGGCGGTGATGCACGCTTATCCAATGTATGTACCTTGGGCGCGTCATCCACTTGACCCCGACTTCGTCCCTTACACCTGCGCGATGGTCACCGCCCTCTGCGGCAAACCAACCCTTATGGAGGAATGGGGCGGGTGTACGGTCGCCCCCGGCGAACCCTCCCAAGTATGGCGTTGGACAGCCTATGGCGAACCGCGCGAGCAGTTCATGGCTTCTGAAGACGATTTCGCTCATTATGTGGAGCAAGTGCTCCCACGACTAATAGACGTTGGCGCAAGTGGCGCTTTCTTATGGTGCTTCGCAGACTACGCCCAAGAGTTATGGGATAAGCCCCCCTGTGAAGAATCCCGCCATGAACGCTTCTTCGGACTCGTGCGCCCTGATGGCACACTAAAACCGCATGCCCAAGTCATTAAGCGCTTCGCCGCCGCCAACCCCACCGTTCAACCAGCTCAACATCAAGTGAATCTCAACGTATCGGCGGACGAGTTCTACCAGAATCCAACACATTATCTTATTGAACATTATCAAAGTTTTCTAAAACAATTACCATGAAAATGAGTCACTTCATCATCTATTTAGGCCTGCTTTTGGGGCTGAGCACATCATCGCATCTCCTCGCGCAAGACGCCGCTATCGTCGTAGATGCCACGCAACCTATCGGTGACATCTCCCCTTATGTACGTGGTGTCAATTACGGGCCGCTCAGCGCTGTGCCCTTCGATTTAATGCCGATGGCCGAAGCTGCGGGCATCACTTATATGCGCTTTCCGGGGGGGCGCTGGGGCGATTTGAATAACATACAAACGTATCAAATTGACCAATTTATCGCCCTCGCACGCCTGATGAACGCCGAGCCGAGTATCAGTGTGCGGCTCGAAAAAGGAACGCCAGAACAAGCGGCAGAGCTAGTGCGTTATACCAACCTCCAAAAAGGATATAATGTCCGCTATTGGAGCATCGGTAACGAACCCAACTTATTTGATAACTATACGACCATTCAGCACAACGACGAATGGCGCGCCATCGCTACGGCCATGCGCGCAGTAGACCCAAACATCATCCTCATTGGCCCCGATGTCAGCCAATATCCCGGCATCGAATCCCAAAACCCCAAAGACCCTGACGGCCGTGATTGGATGCGTGAATTTTTGACCGCTAACGGCGACATGGTGGACATCGTTTCCATCCATCGTTACCCCTTCCCATTAGGGACGGGCGGGCGCGTTACCAGCATCCAAGATTTGCGGGACAATAGCGCTGAATGGGACATCATCATTCCCTTCTTGCGCAGCGTCATCCAAGAAACAACCGGCCGCGATATACCTATCGCCGTTACCGAGGTCAATTCACATTGGAGCGCTGTCATCGGCGGCGAGGCATCGCCTGACTCTTTCTATAATGCCATCTGGATAGGCGATGTGTTAGGGCGTCTAATCGAACAACAGGTCTCTATCGTGGCCTATTTTGATTTGCAAAGCTCTGACAATCGCGGCGGGTTTGGGCTTTTCAGCCGTTATGCGGCTCGCCCCTCTTACTACACTTATCAGATATATCAGCGCTTTGGCTCGCAGTTATTACAGGCAGATTCTACTTTGGAACATGTCTCCGCCTATGCGGCACAACGCGAAGATGGCGCTATAACGCTTATTCTCATCAATATGGATGATACAACCGTGACAAGTGGCGTGAATATCATCGGGGCGTCTTGGCCTGCTACTGTCGAGCATTGGTTATTCGACGCTGAACATCTAGCGGAATACCAAAATGACCAGATATGGGACGCAGAACCAACGCTGAAATTACCACCGCAATCCATTTCGTTGTACATCATCCAAAGGCCAGAAGGCGAATGAAAACCCTATTCGCTCCGTGGAAGGCGTCCCCCAAAAGACAAATCATCGCTCTATGGTTAGCTTGGGCGTTTATACTCGTTGGCTTCCAAACGATGGTTGATGCGCGCTACCAACCCATGCGGCCCGACCGCGCTCTAGATTGGACACCGCAAGAAACCGGACGGACGAGCCAAAACGATAAGCCCTATTTGCTCGAAACATTCATGAATCGGCAAGTGTCGTGGGATTCCGAGTTCTATATCTCTATCGCCATCGCAGGTTATGACGACCCCGCTATCCGCGTCGCCGACACCCCTAATGGCCCCCTCGCGCTTAATCACGCCTTCTTCCCGTTGTATCCTTTGCTCATGTCGTTCATGACAGGGTTGTTGACGCCATTGGGGATGAACGCGATTGCGACGGCATCTTTAGCTGGGGTTCTCATCGCTTTGGGTGGCACTTTATTAGCGATGTACGCGCTATACGATATAGCGCGTGCCGAGCTTGACGAATCGGGCGGCTTACGCGCTAGCTTTTACTTGCTCATCTTCCCATCTAGCTTTTTCCTCGCCCAAGTTTACACTGAAGGGCTATTCATTGGGTTATCGTTCAGTGCCTTAGCCCTCATGCGCCGTAAAAATTGGCTTTGGGCGGGCACATGCGCTATGCTCGCCACATGGACGCGCGCCACAGGGGGTCTGCTCATCATTCCATTGTGGATAGCGTGGTTGCTAGAAATTCGGAACTATCATCTACAAAATGGCCTTTGGCCGTCGGCTCGCTCCCTCATCGTCAATAGCGCTTCTATGACGCTACCGCTGGTGGCCTATCTGGTCTGGAGGGCGGCGCTGGGGCACAGTTTCGAGCTAGTGGAAGCCAACTTCTTTGGGCGGGCATTGCTCAATGTTGGCGCATTCTGGGATGGATTCCAAAAAGCAATCACTAGCATCATCAATGGCGACAATTCTCAAATGCGCGTTTACTACTTGTTAGAGTTTGGGGCGGTTTTAATAGCGCTCATCGCTTGTTTAGCAACATGGAGGCGCTATCCTTTAATATCACTGTATGGTATCGCGGCGCTTTTTGTCAGCGTGACCAGCGGCGCACCACAAAGCTTAATACGCTATGTTTTGGTCATACCATCGCTGTTCATAATGCCCGCAAGGCTAGGCGCCAATATCGTCTTTGACCGCGCTTGGACCACTGCTTGTATTTTATTGTTGGGCATGCAGGTTTCTTTATTTACTTTCGATATGTGGGTAGCATAAGGATTCGTTGACTATGGGTTTTCCACAAGATTTTCTCTGGGGCGCCGCCACGGCCAGCTATCAAATTGAAGGCTCTGACCTGAGCCATGGGCGTGGCGAGTGCATTTGGTATCGTTTTTCACACACGCCGGGGATGGTCAAAAATGGCGATACGGGCGATGTCGCATGTGACCATCTCAACCGTTATCCTCAAGATGTCCAACTGATGGCTAATTTAGGGCTAAAAGCTTATCGCTTTTCTACCTCTTGGCCGCGCATTATCCCCAAGGGCATTGGCACGACTAACCCCGAAGGGCTGGATTTTTACGATAAGCTCGTAGATGAATTGCTTAAGCATAACATCATACCCTTCTTGACGCTATATCATTGGGATTTACCCCAAGCATTACAAGATTTGGGCGGTTGGGAAAACCCCGACAGCGTCAAATGGTTTGCCGATTATACCGAAGTGGTCGTCCGAAGATTAGGCGATAGGGTCCGTCACTGGATAACGCATAATGAACCGTGGGTCGTCGCTTTTGTCGGTAACTGGCAGGGACGCCACGCCCCCGGTAAAAAAGACTTACCGACAGCATACCGCGTCGCGCATCACCTCTTGTTATCGCATGGCGCGGCCGTGCCTGTCATTCGCCATCACGTCGCCGACGCGCAAGTAGGAATCACCCTTAATCTCGCTCCCCAATATCCCGCCAGCGACAAACCAGAAGATATAGCCGCCGCCCGCTTGATGGATGGCTTTCAAAATCGCTGGTTCTTAGACCCGCTCTACAAAGGGGTATACCCACAAGACCTTGTGGCTAAGCTAGGCGCAACATTGGACGGTATAGACGTCACAGCCATAGGACAAGCCGCCGTCCCCACCGATTTCCTCGGCATCAATTACTATAGCCGCGGGGTTATCGCTAGCGCGGCAGATGAAGATTTTGGGGTACGCTTTGTGCGCCAAGACCAATCAGAATTCACCGCTATGGATTGGGAAATTTACCCTCAAGGGTTGACCGATTTACTCCTAAGGGTGACCCAAGATTATGCGCCGCAAGCTATCTACATCACTGAAAACGGGGCCGCCTTCGATGAGCCTACCCCCGTCAATGGCGTGATAGAAGACCCGCGTAGAGTCGCATATTTAGAAAGCCACTTCGCCGCCGCGCAACAGGCGATAGAACAAGGCGCACCGCTCAAAGGGTACTTTGTATGGAGCTTATTAGATAACTTTGAATGGGCCGAAGGCTACGATAAACGCTTCGGCATCATCTTCGTCAATTACCAAACGCTAGCGCGCATCCCCAAACGAAGCGCCCTATTCTATCGGGACTTCATCAAAGCGCAAAGCCAATAACGCTTCTCAAAGATAACCATCAGAGGGGGAAAATGCATCACCCCTTCTGATGGTTTTTATTATTTTCACACTTATCAAAGATGTAAAAAATCTCCCAATTGTCTTTAATGTACCTCTATTCCGTATTATCCTTTTAAGGATATAGAAGGGGGGCAATGATGAATAGTCACTTTTTCAAAAGAATCACTTCCTTCAGGCTAGCGCTTTTACTGTATTGTTTGCTCGCGTTCCACATTAGCCTTGTTTCTGCCGGGCCGCCGCCCGATTTTACTATCATCCCCGTCACGAGCGGCGGCGCGCTGACCGCCCCAACAGCGATGCGCTTTGCCCCGGATGGGCGCTTATTCGTCGCTGAACAAGGCGGCGCCCTGCGAATCATTGACTCTAACGGCGTGCTCTTGCCGAATCCCTTTTTAACTGTAACAACCACGACAACCGGCGAACGCGGTTTGCTAGGGCTTGCATTTCATCCTAATTTCGCTTCTAATGGCTATGTTTACGTTTATTACACGGTGCCAGCTCCGCTTCATAATCGTGTTAGCCGCTTTCAAGCTTCATCAACAGACCCCAATATCTCCACAGGCATAGAAGAAATTATTTTTGAACTCAGCCCTCTAAATCCTGCTAACACAGACCATAACGGGGGGGCCATGGCCTTTGGCCCCGACGGAAAGTTGTACATCGCCACCGGAGAAAACAAGACCAGCCTCAACGCGCAATCACTCAATAACACGCTAGGTAAACTATTACGCATCAACGATGACGGCTCTATCCCTAGCGACAACCCCTTTTATACCACCACCAGCGGCGATAACCGCGCCATTTGGAATTATGGCTTTCGCAATCCTTTCACGTTCGACTTTAACGCAAACGGGCGTTTGTTCATCAATGATGTTGGGCAAAAAGCGTATGAAGAAGTCAATGATGGCGCGGCGGGCGTTAATTATGGTTGGCCGTACCGCGAAGGTACAGATGTGGGTATCGTTACACCTGCTCCAGTCGGTTTCACTTCTCAAGACCCTTTATTTCAGTATGACCATAGTTATGCGGGTTTCAGTTGCGCTGTCACCGGAGCGGCCTTTTATGAAAGCGCTACCCGCCAATATCCAAGCGACTACTTCGGCGATTTCTTCTATGGCGATTTTTGCGGTGGGTGGATTAATCGCTATGACCTGAAGACGGGGACAAGCCAAGATTTTATCACGGGCTTAGGGTTCGGACTCGTCGCGCTAGATGTATCGCCAAATGGCGAATTGTATTTTTTGATGCGCCCTGGCTTCGCGCTCGTCCCCGGCGATGTGAGTAAAGTCGCTTATATCGGCGCGCCAGAAATCACCAGACATCCTCAAGATGCTACCGCTCAAATTGGCGATGCCGTCACTTTCACTTGCGCCGCCACAGGTCCTTCTCCCCTATCTTTCCAATGGCAAAAAGATGGCGTGGACATTGTCGGCGCTACACAGAACAGATTGCAAATTGCGGCAGTGGATGAAAGCCATCATAACGCTCAATATCGTTGTGTGGTGACGAGTCCCTACGGCACGGCAACGAGCCACAATGCGCGGCTTCGTATTCAGCCCATTTCAGCGCCGAATATCGGCATTTTCGACCCCGGCCTTAGCAAAATAGGCTTTTTACCTGCGGGTAGTCTTGGGTTACCCGGCGAGCAAATCACTTGGGTGACGACGGTTAGCAACACAGGCACCCTAGCAGGCAATAATATTATCGTTGTGGATAATGTCCGCCCTGAACTGCGTATAGACGCCGTAGAAACAGACAAAGGCACCATTACCGTATCTGGCCAAACGGTTACTGTAGAGATACCCGTGCTTGATGTTGGTGAGCAAGTGGAATTTCGTATTATCACTACGGTCATCACAAGCCCATTAGATGGCATTATCACAAATACCGTCGCCCTAAAGGATAATTCCGAAAGCGCGACAGCCAGCTTAGCAATCGCTCGTGTTACCCAACTCCCGCGTACGGGAGAAACGCCTTGGTGGCGTTCCGTCATACCGTGGTTACTGCTAGTGCTAGGGATAAAATTAGGCAAGCAGGTATCGAGTCGGCGGATTAGGCGAATCTGAAGTATAATCACCTGAAATGAAGAGAATTTCAGGTGATTTCGTATGACGATTCATCCCGACGCAATCGAAGCGTTGCTGAAAGGCGATCACGGCGCGCCTTTCGACTTATTGGGCCCGCATCCAGTAGATGGCCAAAGCATTAGTGTACGCGCTTTTCATCCTGATGCGCGTGAAGTGGCTATCATCGGGCCCAACGGAACCAAAACGCCGATGAAGCGTATACACGATGGCGGCTTTTTTGAGCTAACGGTACAAGCGAAGTGGCCGGGTTACCGCTATGAGCTAGCTATCGTCAAAACAGATGGCGCTAGTATCAACATTAAAGACCCTTACGCCTTTCCACCCTTGCTAAGCGATTATGATTTGTACCTCCTTCGCGAAGGCAAACATTATGAAAGTTATGAACGATTAGGCGCGCACATACGCGAAATAGATGGCGTCACGGGCGTACATTTCACGGTTTGGGCGCCTAACGCCTATTGTGTGAGTGTTGTTGGCGACTTCAACGGTTGGGATACACGCCGCCACCTGATGCGCCTACGTGGAGATAGTGGCGTTTGGGAATTATTCATCCCGCATCTCGGTATCGGACTCAATTATAAATATCATATTCGTTCGCGCTTTAATGGCTACCGCGTAGAAAAAGCGGACCCCTACGGTTTTCAGTCCGAAAAGCGACCCCGCACAGCTTCTATCATAGCGGATTTAGACGCCTATCGTTGGGGTGATGAACAGTGGATGACGGCCCGCTCAAATAAAGAGCTACTTAATCAGCCCTATTCTATCTATGAAGTGCATCTCGGCTCATGGCGACGTAATGCAGATGGCGATTGGCTTTCCTACCGCGAGCTAGCGCATCAATTTGTTGACTATGCGAAAAATATGGGCTATACCCATCTCGAACTCATGCCCGTTGCAGAGCATCCTTTAGATGCCTCTTGGGGCTATCAAGTCACCGGTTATTTCGCCCCCACTAGCCGCTATGGGACGCCACAAGATTTTATGTATTTTGTGGATTATTGTCATCAAAATGATATTGGCGTCATCCTCGATTGGGTGCCCGCCCATTTCCCTAAGGATGGCCACGCCTTAAGTTATTTTGACGGCACGCACCTCTACGAACATGCCGACCCGCGCCTAGGGGAACATCCCGATTGGGGTACTTACATCTTCAATTATGGACGTAACGAAGTTAAAAACTTTTTGATTGCCAACGCCCTCTTTTGGCTCAAAAAATATCATATTGACGGACTGCGCGTAGATGCCGTCTCTTCGATGCTTTATCTCGATTTCGGACGGCGGGGGGGCGAATGGTTGCCAAACCAATACGGCGGCAACGAAAATCTAGAAGCTATCGCTTTTTTGAGAGAATTTAACGAAATTGTCCACACCCAATGCCCCGGCGCTTTCACTATAGCGGAAGAATCTACCGCTTGGCCCATGGTTTCCCGTCCGACCTATTTAGGCGGGTTAGGCTTCACTTTCAAATGGAATATGGGCTGGATGCACGATACGCTCGACTATATGCGCCAAGACCCCATCTATCGCCGTTGGGCGCATAATCGTATTACCTTCTCTACGATGTATGCTTTTAGCGAAAATTTCGTGCTGTCTCTCTCTCATGACGAAGTAGTGCATGGCAAAGGTTCGCTCATCAACAAGATGGCGGGCGATTGGTGGCAAAAATTCGCTTCTTTACGTCTGCTCTTAGGGTTGCAATACACCCACCCCGGTAAAATCCTCAACTTCATGGGCGCAGAAATCGGTCAATGGCGCGAATGGAGCGAGGCGCGCGCTCTTGATTGGCATCTGTTAGATTACCCTACCCACAGCGCCTTACAGACTTGGGTAAAAGACATGAACCAATTCTATCGCTCTCAAAAAGCGCTTTATGAACTCGATTTCGACCCGCGCGGCTTTCGCTGGATAGAAGCGAACGACGCTGAACAAAGCGTCTATTCGTTCCTGCGCTTTGCCAAAGACCCTGACGATTTTCTCGTCATCGCGCTGAACTGTACCCCCGTCCCTCGTTATGATTATCGTATCGGCGTCCCCAAAGAAGGCTTCTATGAGGAGCTAATGAATAGCGACTCTGAACACTACGGCGGTAGCAACCTCGGCAATTATGGCGGCATCGCCTCGGAATCTGTCAAATGGCACAGTTTTGACTATAGCCTGCGCCTAGCCTTACCCCCTTTGGCTATTCTTATCCTTAAACTAAAGCCCTAAAATAAATCGGCTCAACAGCCTTCAAGACCCATCCACAAGATGGGTTTTTAGGGTTTTCCAAATTCAACCACTTATGGTATGGTAATGTAGCGAAGCCATTGTAAAAATTTAGAAAGCATTTCCATATCCAGAAAGTATTTCCATGTCTGCTGAAATAAGCGACCAACGGCCGCTCCCCCACCTAAGCAATTTTGCCATATGGCAACGCATGATGCGCTATTTACGCCCTTATCGGCATTGGGCATTCATCGCTTTTGTAGGCATCGTCGGCGCAAACGTCTTAGCAGTAGCTATCCCATACATCCTGCGCCAAGTAATTGACGTCGGTATCGCCAGCGGAGAAGCCAGCTACATGCTCAACGCTAGGCTACTCGTCATAGGGTTGGGTATCTTGCGCGGCTTGATGGGGTTTTTATCACGCTATTTTGGCGAACGGTTATCTCATCATATCGCCTACGATATTCGTAACGAGATGTACGATAAAGTCCTACGTCTTCAATTCGCTTATCACGATAACGCCCAAGTGGGAACTATTATTACTCGCGCCATCAGCGATGTTAGCGAGGTTCAGCGCTATTTTGGCTTTGGACTTATTGATGGGCTGAACACCTTTATTTTGCTCGGCGGGGTGAGTGTGGTCATGTTCACGAGTAGCCCCATCTTAGCCCTCATCGCCCTAACGCCGATGATTCCCTTGGCTTTTTTGTCCAAAAACTTCATCCTGCGGGTAGACCCTCGCTGGCGTATTGTCATGGAGCGCACACAAAAGCTGAGCAACCAATTACAAGAAACAGCGCTGGGCGCTCAGGTGGTGCGCGCCTTCGCCCGCGAGCCTTATGAAATAAGTCGCTGGCACGATAACACAGAAAAACTATATCAAGAACAGATGGATTTCATCGTACAGTGGGGGACATTTTTACCTCTCAGCGCCTTCATCGCCGCCACTTGCACAAGCTTAGTGCTCCTCTTTGGCGGCCTTATGCAACAATCAGGCTTTGGCGGGGTTACTGTGGGTATCGTTGTCGCTTTCAACGCTTACGTCTTGTTGCTAGCCCAGCCTATCCGCTTCTTGGGCTTTGTCATTTTGCTCACCACCCAAGCCATCGCCAGCATCCGCCGCGTCTTTGAAGTTCTAGACGCTCCCGAAACCATCACCAACAAACCCTCTGCCATCGCGCAACCTATCGTCGGGCATGTCTGTTTCGAGGATGTGAGCTTTGCCTACGATGATAAAATGGTCTTGGAACATATCCAGCTAGAGGCCAAACCGGGGCAGATAACGGCATTACTAGGCGCTACTGGTTCTGGCAAGACATCTATCATTAATCTTATCCCGCGTTTCTACGACGTCACAGACGGTAAATTGACGATTGACGGTATAGATGTGCGCGACTTCGACATCCACCATTTGCGGCGTCAAATTGGTGTTGTGCTACAAGATTCTTTATTATTCTCCGCCACTATCCACGAAAACATCGCCTATGGCCATCCATCCGCCACACGAGAAGCGGTTATCGAAGCCGCTAAAGCCGCCAATGCTCACGATTTTATCATGGAATTTCCCGATGCTTACGAAACCCCCGTTGGAGAACGCGGCGTAACGCTATCCGGCGGACAGCGGCAACGCATCGCCATCGCCCGCGCTCTGCTCATCAATCCGCGCATCCTCATCCTTGATGACGCCACAAGTAGCGTAGATACACAAACTGAATTCCTCATCCAACAAGCTTTAGAGCGCCTCATGGTTGGGCGAACAACATTCATCATCGCCCAACGCTTGAGTAGCGTCCTCAATGCTGACCAAATCATTGTTCTGGAGGATGGCCGCATCGTTGAAAAAGGCACTCATGATACCTTGCTTCGGCTCGACGGATTATATGCAGACATTTATCGCCTTCAACTAGAAGAGCAAGAACGCCGCAAGCATACCCTAGAAAAATTAGATTTATCAGACGGCAATGGGCGGTCTACGAGCGAAATCAAATCGGTCATTGACCGTCTAGCCGGTGGCAAGTAAGGAGCATCAATATGGGTTTAAGAGGAGGCGGGCCAGTTAACCAAGAAGACAGCGCATCCTTCGATTGGCAAGTGACCAAGCGGTTAGGGAGCTATCTCATCCCACATCGCCGCCATCTTGTCATCGCTTTGGTCGCCATGTTATTCAGCGTTCTGGCTAACGTCATTGGGCCGCCAATCGTCGGCTTCGCGATTGATGAAGGCATCCGCAAGGGTGATATGGGCGTAGTCGTCCTAGGGGTTATCGCCTACTTGGCCATTCAAGGAGCGGGCATGTTGGGGTTTCGCACCCAAATTGTCAACATGGCCTCTGCTGGGCAACGGGTCATTCAAAAACTGCGCGAAGAACTATTTGAACATCTACAATATCTCTCTTTATCGTTCTTTTCCACCTACGAAACGGGACGGCTCATCGCCCGCATCATCGGCGACGTCAATACCCTGCGCGAAGCCATCACTTATGCCGTCGTCGGGAGCATCCGCGATGCTTTAATCCTTGTCGGAACGGTCATTTCGATGCTCATCATCAACCCCCAACTCACTATCATCTCGTTAATGGTGATGATTGTCCTCATCATCATTGCCAATTTATGGCGCATTTATGCCCGTTCGGCCTATGTACGGGTTGTCGAAACGAACGCCCGCGTGAACGCAGAACTCGCAGAAGCTTTTAATGGCGTGCGGGTCACCCAAGCCTTCGACCGTCAAGCCTACAATTACCACCGTTTCGCCACCGAAACCAACCGAAACAATCTAGAGGCAAATGTGCGCCAAGCGCTCATCGCTGGACTCTTTTTCCCCAGTATAGATTTGGTCGGCGGCATCGCTACCGGCGTTCTGATTTACATTGGCGGCACTCTCGTGCTCCAACAAACGCTCACGGTCGGCATTTTACTAACTTTTGTGCTATACATTGACCAATTCTTCTTCCCTATACGCATGTTAGCCCAGCGCTATAACCTGTTCCAAGCGGTGATGGCCGCCGGCGATAAGCTGTTCACCTTGCTAGATTGGCCTATTGAAGTCCGCGACGAGCAAAACGCGCAGGAAATGCCCCCTATCCATGGCGATGTTCATTTTCACAACGTGTCTTTCAGCTATCACAGCGGCAAAGAGACGGTGCTAGAGAACATCAATTTACAGGTCACTGCTGGTACAACTGTCGCTCTCGTCGGGCATACAGGCGCGGGCAAAAGCACCCTCGTTAAACTCCTGATGCGCTTTTATGATATTTCTGACGGCGAGATTCTCATAGATGGCATCAATATTCGTCATGTCACCCAAGCGAGTTTGCGCCGACAAATGGGCGTTGTGCTTCAAGAAACGCACCTGTTCGTCGGTACTGTGATGGACAATATCCGTTACGGACGCCTAAACGCAACGGATGAAGACGTCATCGAAGCCGCTAAGGCTGTTGGCGCTCATGACTTCATCAATCGTTTAGAAAATGGTTATCATACAGAAATCCGCGAAGGCGGTTCGCTCTTATCGACGGGACAACGTCAATTAATCGCCTTCGCGCGCGCCCTGCTGGCCGACCCGCGCATCCTCATCTTGGATGAAGCGACCAGTAGCATAGACACACAAACAGAAAAAATCATCCAAACCGCTTTGGGGCGGCTACTCCAAGGGCGCACAAGCTTTGTCATCGCTCACCGCCTGAGCACCATCACCGCGGCAGATTGCATCGTGGTGATGGACCACGGCAAAATTATCGAAGTTGGCGACCATGAATCTCTGCTAGCCCAAGAAGGCGCTTACCATAAGCTGTATATGATGATTTAACGCCCCAAACTAGGGCCCTAATGGGTTATCCAAAGTGGGCGTGGGGGTGGGCCCCTGCGTTTTGTGGAAAGACCACGGCCCGCCCTCTTTGCATTGGATTTGGACAAAATTCATATCAAGCGGGAAAACATACCACGTATAAGTTCCCTCAGCCAACAAGAGCGGCTCAACAGCGATATTCACGCTCTCGTTCTGGCGCAAATCCACCACCCGTTCCCAAATTTGACCGTTAGGGTTAATGACGCGGATGAGGTTACGCGGCGCGGCTGGCCCCCGCCAATTGAACGTCAGCGTACCGTAACCATCTACCTGATAAGCGCCATTGATAGGTGTCAGCACCTCCCAATCTACACAAGCTACGCTCGGCTCGCTCGGTTGTGCGCCGCCCGGTATACGCAACTTTTGCCCCACTACAATAAGATTCGGGTCTGCCAAACAATTACCTTGCGCCAATTCGGCGCTCGTCATGTTATACTGTGCCGCGATGCGGTCTAGCGCATCATTGAATTGCACTTCATAAATTTGCTTCCAATCAGCGCGTGGTGTGCAACCGGGCGTTGAGCTAGGCGTAGCTGTTTCTAAACCTTGTATACCGGGGATTTGCATATCAAGGCGAACCCCTTGGGTCGCCGTGGCTGTCGGGCTTGCGCTTGGCGCGACTGTGGCTGTTGGCGGCTCAAAAGTCGGCGGCGGACGGAGTGTGTGTGAAGGTGTTAACGTTGCTAAAGGGGTGCTAGGTGGAATCGTCTCTGTTGGCGTAAAACTAGCGGCTAGCGGTTCTATCGGCGTTTGTTCCGCTTGTCCCAATCTCACCTGCGAAGTCAAAGAGGGCAACAATAAGCCAACGAGCATAGACAAAGCCATGAGAAGCAAAATCCACAAACGCCCTACTATTGCTCTAATCTGCCGCATTTTCAACGCTCCCTTCTACGATGGCTGATTTATGGGGTATCAAATATCCCTCGTGCAAGTCATAAGCTTTATCAACAAAGTTGGCGACCGCGGGGTCATGGGACACGATCAGAAAAGCGGTCCCCTGTCTGCGGGCAATCCCTTGAAAAAGCGCCAATATACGGCGCGCCGTGCGCGTATCAAGACCACTCGTCGGCTCATCCGCTAAAATTAACGCCGGACGGAGCGCCAACGCGCGGGCGATGGCAATACGTTGTCGTTGACCGCCACTCAACTCTTCTGGCATATGATTCGCCCACGCGCTCAAGCCAACAGCCTCTAAAGCCGCCTGCGCCCTTTTGCGGCGCTCCCAAAACCACAGCCCAGATAACCGTAAGACTAAATCTATATTTTCAAGCGCCGTATAATTCGCGATGAGTGAATAATTCTGGAAGATAAAACCCAGCTTATGGCGGCGCAATTGGGCGCGCGCGCCCTCCGATAGGCGCACAATATCTTGTCCCAATATCGAAATAGCGCCAGAAGTAGGATAATCAAGCGCGCCAATCAGATTGAGAAGCGTCGTTTTACCACTGCCAGAAGGCCCATACAGCACCACGAGCTGGCCAGCCTGCATCTCTAAGTGGACGCCGCGCAACACAGATAATGTTTTATCGCCGCTTACGAAAGTGCGCGTCACGTCCGAAACACGAACAATCGTGCCTTGATACAAAGGCTCGGTCATGCGCCCCCCTTTCGTCTCAGCCGACCCATGAGGCGCGCTAAGAACCCGCGGCGCTTTTGTGGCGGGCTATCTTGGGGAATCATATCTTGCAAAAGCGCTTCGGCATCATCCTCTATGTCTATTTCTGGCCGTAACAAAACGCCTTCCGGACGCACCTCAACAGCGATGCGTCCCGCCTCCAACAACTGCTGGCGCACTGCATCGGGCAATTGGATACGCCCTTGATTATCCAAAGTGGGGCCAACCGCGCCCAGATGAGATAAATCTTCCCCCAAAGCGCCGTCACGCAACGTTAAAATGCGGTCGGCATAACGGGCAATATCCATATCATGCGTCACCATCAGGATAGTCAAGCCATATTGTTCCCGTAAACGCATAAGCAAATCCATCACTTGCACAGCGCTATCGCGGTCTAACGAGCCTGTTATCTCATCAGCCAACAACAATTGGGGACGATTTGCCAAAGCTACGGCGATAGCTACTCTTTGCTGTTGCCCACCTGATAATTGCTCAGAACGAGCCTGAGCAAAGCCATCTAAGCCCACAGCGCTCAGTAAATCGCGCGCGCGGCGGCGTCTTTCCCAGATAGGCACACCTGCTAACATCATCGGCAAAGTAACGTTTCCTAGAGCGTTGCGATGCACAATCAAATTTCGGTCTACTTGTTGCCAGATAAAACCAATTTTCGTCAGGCGATAATACGATAAATGGCGTCCCTTCAAATCCAACAGGTTCTGCCCGTCAACCACCAGTTGCCCCGCTGTTGGGTTATCTAAGCCGCCCAATAAGTTGAGCAGGGAACTTTTGCCCGCGCCGCTTGGGCCGATAATCGCCACCATCTCCCCTTTTTCCATCTGAAAGTCAATCCCGCGCAAAGCGACGATTTCGTGCTCGCCAACGCGATAAGCCTTTACAACTTGTTTACACATGATAAATGGGGTGTGGTTCATGGGCCTTCTACTATGTCCCCTTCAGATACACCGCTGAGAATCTCCACGCGCTCATCTGTCCGTAAACCAATTTCCACATCTGCCACTCTTTGCCCGTCCGCTGTTTGAAGCACAACAAAGGTGCGATTTTGAAACGTGCGGATAGCCGCAGGGGGTAGCCACAAAACATTCTCACGCACTTGCAACGGCATCTCTATTTCTATCAACTGCCCCAGCGCCACGTTCTCCAAACTAGCGGCCACGCGCACGGTTTGGTCAGCATCGCGGCTACTGAGCGGCAATTGGCGCACAATGCACTGAACCGCCGTCTCTGGACGGTTTAGTTCCTGACAAACACCTATCATCCCAACGCTCAGCCGTTGTATATCGTTGAATGCCAAGTTGGCGATAGCTTCTTTTGGCTCTGGCAGGGCGATAGTGATAACCGGGTTAAAGGCTTCTACATTATTCCCCGGTTGAATCGTCACCTCCAAAACGACTCCATCTATCGGCGAATAGAGCGATGATTGGGCAATTTGCTTTTGAATCTGGTCAACGCGCAACTGTGCCGATTGAACCGCTTGGATTAAATCCGGATTCGTGCCACTTCCTTCAATGACCCGTTGGAGGTTAACCTCTTGTTGTAGGACGTTGTTTTCACTTTGCTTCACTTGTATCAAATAGTTGTTATAACTCTGCGCGGCAGAAAAATAGCTATTCTGAGCATTTTTCAAGCTAGCTTTCGCCTGCTCCAAAGATTGGTAAGCAGAATCTACCGAACTTGCGGGCGCATCCGGGCGACTGATGGCGTCGTTATAATTCCGCTGGGCATTTTCTAGATTGCGCTGGGCATCTTCCAAACTCAGCCGAGCCGATTCTAGCTGTGTCCACGGAGCGTTACTCATCGTACTTTCTAAACTTAAGTTCGCGTTCGCCAATGCAAATTGAGCGTCAATAATTGCATCGCCGCCACCTTCATCAGATGCCAAACGTTGTATAGCGGCTTGTAAATCTAACTGTGCGCTCGCTAAATCATTTTCGAGGTTTGTAATTTGATAATCCGCCAGCAACTGCCCCGCCTTCACGGTATCGCCGCGTTGAACCGTCACTGCACGCACACTCCCGGCTATCTCAAAAGATAAGCGCGCTTGGTCGCGCGGCAACCAGCGACCGCTAAAAGTCAGTGTCTCTTGGACCGTGCCCCGTTGGACTGTATAAGTGGGTCGCGCCGCGGCTGGCGCTGTGGGCACGGGCGTTATCGTTGGTGTGGGGCCTGCTTGGCTAGCGTCGGTGGACAAATTACCGCAGGCGACGGCGACAAAGCACACCCCACATAGCACTATAGCAACATAAAATCGCTTCATATCGCTTCCCTTAATTCATCATGCGACATCGCCCAACCGAACGATTGTGGCGACTTGCTGGCGACCCAACAAAAGAGCCATTAGCAACGTTACAAGCAATAGCACGCCAGCAAAGGCTATATAAACAAGCGTGATTTCATCCCATGCGACTCGCACCAAATAAGGTGGCAATCCGCCGCTAAAATCGAGTAGGGGCAAAAAGAGTAGCGTTGTCACTGCACCTATCAAAGTACCGCTCAAAACGCCGCTTATCGCCAATATCCCTTGAAGTAAAACGATATAAACCGCCACAGAAACACCGCCTAATCCCATCGCCCGCAACGCGCCCAATTGCATTGCTTGAGCGCGAAACGAGGCCGTGCTTTGGATGATGGACGCTGTCAGCGTGAGCGCGATAGCCGCTACAAAACCAACAGATAAAAACCCCAACACCCCACGACGGGACGGTTCCGCCCGCGCCGCTTGCAAAGCTGTTTCCGGCTGAAGCCAACGCAAAATCGGGAAATTGCTGGCGAGAATGGCCGCTCTCACCGCTTGGGCATCCGCCGAGGGATATAAGCGCAACCACACATCGTATGGTAATACCGTCCCCACCAGCTCAAATATGGGGTCGAGGTTGGTAATAGCGAAAAAGCCGACGTTAGGGTCTAAAGTGGGGAAATAATCCACAAAATCAACGATAGGCACGCGCACATCGTACCACGTGTTCAAGGCCTGTATCTGTAATACCACTTCTTGACCAATAATAAGATTATTGCGTTGGGCGATTTGGCGGTTCAACAAAATGCCAGTGCGCCGACCCGCGAGCTTATTCAACAGTGCCGCCAACGACTCTGCGGCATAATCTTCACGAAAGCGAGTCACCGCCGCCATACTCGCTCTATCCACGCCCACAATGACCCCATCCACCCGTTGCGACCCAACAGCGAGCCGCGCAGGATATTCCCCCACGCGCGAGACGCTAGCGACACCTTCAATCGCTAGCAAGCCCTCGACAGGGGGCACATTGTAGCCGGTCACTGTGTAGGTCGTCTGCCCAGTATCTTCATCCTGTGATGCTTCTGTCTCGGCATCTACGGCTGTCACAATGACCACGTCGGCCCCAATTTGATAATCTATCGTATCGCGCAGGCTTTGGTCGAGCGTGCTCGCCATGGACGCTGTAAAACCGGTCAAGCTCAGTGTAAAAGACATCATCAACAATGCGCCACGATAACGGCTGATGGAGCGCGTTAGCTCACGTAGGGTCATCAAAAAAGCAATATTTCGGGTATAAGCCAACAAAAACGCAATACTGTTCAAAAGCATGGGCCACAAACGTAGCATCAACAGGGTAAAACCTAAGGCAAATAGCGTCGGCCCCACAAAAGTGAGCGGGGCGCTGAACGGAGTTTGTGCATTAGCCACTAACCCGCCCTGTTGGACCAAAGTATAGAACACGTAAACGGCTATACCCACCAGCAACACATCTAAATAAGCGCGTTGCCACCATGCTTGTGTAGACCGTACCGACGCGCGTTGAAAACTGTTGACATTTTGGCGCGCCGTGCGCCACGTTAGCCATAAGCCACTGCTAGCCGCAATGAAGCCCGTCGCCACGGCAATCCATAACGCTTGTTCCGTGATGACCACCTCAAGCACAGAGCTAGGGTCTTCAAAGCGCAAAAACGAAGACGTCCGACCAACCAAACTCACCAAAAGCGGGCTTAATAAAATGCCCAATAACAGCGCAAAACCAACGAACAACAACCACATGAAAAGATGCAAACAGACTAACCGCCAACGGCTCATGCCACGGCTACGCAACTTAACATCTTCCGCTTGTTGGCGGCTCACCAGCAGATTGGCCATCAACGACACAAAATACAAAACCAATCCCCCTATCGGCGCAATGAGGATGAACAATTGTTGAGTGAGCTGGTTAACCTCGTTATTGAAGCGCGTCAGCCCTTCTGCGGGCGACAAATCTACCCGTATCCCCGGCAAAACACGCTCGATATTGCGCTGGCCATCTACGATACGCGCCAACAAACCGCCGACATCGGAAGTGCGTAGCGCGCGCCCATCATAAATCGTGAACCAAGCCGCTTCATCAATCGGCGTAGACACACCTTCCAACATCTGCCACAACGTAGCAGGTTCCACGAGGATAATTTCATCAAAAAACTTGGGTGCAAAAATCCATTCCTTATCATCAGAATCTATGGGACGCCATATAGCGACGACCAAGACTCGATGCGTACCCCCTCCCGAACGCTGTATCGTGAGTTCGTCGCCTATTTGTAAACCCACACGATAAAACATACTCTCAGGGATGAGGACGGGGATAGGCATATCAGACGCGGGTTGTGGCGCTGGCCACACCCCTTGAACAATCTGCATCTTCGATTCCGCGCCCTGCAACGTGCCTAAACTAAAGTTGCCCAGCGCCATACCATCTTCCATACGGCTAGCCCATAGACCACCGCGCACAAAAAATACATTTTGATAGGTGGGCAAATCTAGGATTTCTGCGAATTGCTCTTGGATGACGAGACGCGCACTTTCAACATCCGCTTGGCTGATGTTCCCATTCCAAGCGCCTAAATAACGCCACCGAAAAGCATAAGGCGGAGTAGCTAAGCGCGTCTCCAATAATTCGGTATAGACAGAATCTACGTAAAGCGTCAGGCCAAGCGAAAGGGTTACGGCGATGGTCAGGCCAACAACCACCCACAACACCAATAGCCGATGTTGCCACATCCGGTCTAACGTAAAAAACATCGTATCTATAACCCAAAGCATCATCGCGTCCTCTATTAAAATTTCAGTTGGTCAGGCCATTTTCAAGGCGGCTTGACCAACTGAGCAAATGCAACTGGCACTAATCGCTCGAAGAAATTCCCAAGCTGTTAGCCAATTCAGGGTCTACCAACAGAAGACAATCCGTGAACTGCTCGAAGTAGCGTTGCTGGTCTGACGGTGTGGGGTATTGCGATATATCAAAGGGCGGTATTGGCGCGATGCATTCTTGATATGCAACCGCTGACGATTGCGCGGCGGCCAATTCCGCTTCTAAATCGGCATCTTCCAACACATAGCGGTCAAACGCGCGGTTCAGCCACAAAAAGATCAGATAATCTCCCGGTGAAACCGTCGCCCCCACATTCACATCAAAAATGATGACCGTATTGGGGTCGTTCAACGCGAGGTCAACCTGATTTAGAAAAGTCAGGTTGTCTTCGCCCAAAACACTCCCCAAAGATGGATGGGAGAATGCCGAACGGCGGGCGGGCACACCTGTATACAGAGCAGGGTCTTGCGAGATAGCACTAATCCAACGATAACAAGCATCAGATACCAGCGTTCTTGCGTTAATAGCGGCTATGCCAAGCGTGTAAGAAATTGGCGTATAACGCGAGCCACGCGGGTATAAAGTCGCGCGTATAGATGATTCTACAGAATTGCCACTCGCATCTATGGCGGATAGGCGCGATAAGCCATAACTATAAGGCGTAAACGTATCGGCATATATCGGTGAGGACTGTGTCCCGCCGAATCCCCCGCCGAACTGCGCCAAGGGCTGATAATCTAATAAGCCCGCCTTGGCCAACTCTAAAACTTGGCGTATCGCTTCTACATTGTCTGCAGACGTGAAATTCAAAGTGATGGGCTGGGTGCTAACATCTATCGGCAAACCGCCATAAGCGGCAATCAGCATCAATAGATAACTAGGGGAAAACGTATTGCCCCCAAATGGTTTTACATCATCAGGCAAATTCTGCGATAAGCGTTGCAGAGCATCGGCAAATTGGTCTATCGTCCAGCCATTTTCAGGCGCGGGGATGCCATTTTCGGCAAAAACGGCGCTATCATACCACAGCACAGATGGCGACAAGACAATGGGAAAGGCCAAAGTTCGACCATCTCGCTGGACTTGAGCGAGCACACCATTGACGAAATCGGCTCTATCGAGCGATGCATCCGCATCTAGATAGGGATCAAGGCTTAACAGGAGCGTTGGGTCAATAACAGGTATCTCGTTATTGAAGCTATAGAAGCAATCGTACTCTTCTTCTAGCGTCTGTTGAATGGTGGAAAAGCCAGAATCGAAGATGATATGCCCAACTTGCGGGTCGGATGCCACAAATTCATCTATAGCATTTTCCCACGCTTCGCGGTTAGGCAGTGGCGAAATATTAGACGCAACGCGAAATCGAATAGCCACTTCCCCTTCAGCGAGGACAGGCGGAGGTTCGGGCGTAATCACGATGATAGGCGTGCCGCTATTACGACGGTCATCCGCCAATTGCAAAGCTTGCTGGGCCTTTTCTTGGGCGCCCTGCAAGACGCTATCAACATCTATTGTTTCTGTTTCCCCCACAAAGAGTTGCGATTCAATATACCCAGCGAAACGCAACTCCGATGGCGACAGGCCATTTTCCAGCGCCGCATCAATCAGCGTATTGACTTCCGGGGGAAAGTTGGGACGTAAGCCACTTTCCGCTAAAACGTCCACCAAACTACGTCGCGCGGGACGATCGCCATAAAAAAGATTGGCGAATGCTTCGTTTCTAGATAGATACATCAGCAACTCATACGCTAACTCTGGATGTCGGGTGCCGGCGCTAATCGCAAAACCTTCGACAGATAGACCGGCACGCCCACCGGGAAGTAAAGTCCCTTTCAATTCGCGATTATCCACAGATGATGGAAACGCAATGGGATAAATACGATTGATGGACATAGGGACAGAATCAGGGTTGAACTGCGCCACTTGACTGATGTCTAAATCCACCTGTAAATCTAAATACTGCTGTAAAGCGCTGGCGATTTGTGGGTCATCCAAACGTGGCTGAGCGGGCAATGTGGTTTCATCAAAAAATCCATACGGGGCCGATAGACGCAATAGCAAACGAGTATCCCATGTATAAAAGCCGGGCATCGTCACTGTGCCGTTCGCATCACGGACCGTTAATTGGCGTGCGGCCATCGCTAAATCGCCAAATGTCCAATCAGGCGTAGGATACGCTAGGCCAGCGGCATCAAAAGCGGCCGGGTCATAAATGAGGATGCTAACGCTCGCAGAAATGGGCACCGCCCAAATACCGCCATCCCATTGGTATGCCTGCCACACAGAAGGATAAAAATCCATCACATTTATACCCGCATCAGCGCTGACGAGCGGCGCCATATTCAAGAAATATCCCGCGCGCGTGCCTTCTACGCTCAAGCTGTAATTATCAACGCGCACAATATCCGCTTGGCTAACGTAGTTAGCTACCCCGTTCAAATGTTCTTCAATATCAAATTCTGATGGCACATAAAAGCCTGTATTCTCCGTATTCACAAACTCGACGCGCACGCCGCTACGTGAACGCTCAAAATCGGATAGCAGATTACTTCTTTTAGCGCTATCCGCCACCCATTCCGGGACGCCAATGGTCAACACAATATCCCCTTCTTGACCTAAAGTGGGCGACGCGAACAAAAGAATGAGTGTGAAAAACAACATATATTGGCGCATTGTTTTTTCCTTTCAGATTATACGAACGCCGTTATATAAGACGTCTTTCACACTTCAATACGTTCCATTTCTGTATAGGTTACGGCGCTACTGCGGCAAAGCATCCGCCATAGAAGGGTCTACCTGTATCGCACAATCGCGAAACTGCGCGAAGTAATTAGCGGCGGTATCCGCTGTAGGATTGAAAGGCGGTATCACGCTAGCACAAGCCAAATATCCCGTGGTGTAGAGCGCGGCTTCTTGTAGCTCCATCTCTAAATCGGCGTCTTCCAACACGTAGCGGTCAAAAGCCCGATTCAGCCAAAGCATGTTCAAAAAAGCGCCCAAATTGCCCGCCCCAATATCCGGCGTCGGGATGACGATAGTATTAGGCTCGGCCAATAACGCCGCCACCGTGCGATAATAAGCGACCGTAGCTTCGCCTTGGGTGGCCACCAAATCAGGGTCATTAAGTTGGGAATAGCGCGCGGGCATTGCCGGGAACAAAGCGCTATTTCCCGCCAAATCCATCAGCAGGCGATAACAGGCTTCAGCGTGGGGACTATTGGCGCTGATATAACCCACGCCCAAATCATAAGTAATGGCGTTCATTTGGTTAC
This sequence comes from Anaerolineaceae bacterium, assembly GCA_037441665.1. Classification (GTDB taxonomy): domain Bacteria; phylum Chloroflexota; class Anaerolineae; order Aggregatilineales; family Phototrophicaceae; genus JBBIRQ01. Next base: position 124,747 of record JBBIRQ010000001.1, read on the forward strand.
CCCTTGGGAAAGGAATTAAACGCTTGGTATCTTCCCCTGTGGTGACTATCTCATCGCCACCTACCCCAAAGACGAATACACCGCCACCCGCGCCAAAACCCAAGCCATTTAGAACGATTGTGGTCAGCGGAATGCTCTCCTCGCTAGACCTAACATTGATTGTGAACACCCTGCCCCCTCTGGCTACCAGCTGGTTATAAGACATGTAGCCATTTTTCGCTAAATCTAAAACCTGTCGGATAGCCTCGACCGTCGCTGAACTGGTGAAATCAATAGTAGGCGGATTCGTGCGGTAATCTATCGGCATCCCCCCATAAATCGCAATCAAGGTCAACAAGGTTGTATTCCCAATACCCGTGGGTTGGAATGGTATAGAATCAGTGGACGTCAATTTAAAATCGCGGAGTGTGCGCTCGAAGTCGGCAATCGTCCAGTCAGGATTCGGCTCTGATACGCCCGCATCGGCGAATACAGCGCTATCATATTGGAGCGCCGAAGGCTGAATTTGGATAGGCACTCCCCACAGCTGGCCATCCCGTTCTACTTGGGACAATGCCCCACTGACAAAATCCGCTGTATCGAACTGCGGGTCAGTGGCGACGAGCGGGCCAATACTACGTAGCAGAAGCAAATCGGCTGTAGGGATAAAATTGGTCGGCGTGTAAAAACAATCGTAACTTTCGGCCAACTCTTGTAGAGATTGTGGAAATGTTGTATCCAGAATAACCCTGCCGACTTCGGGGTCGCGCGCCGCAAAATCCGCGACGGCTTGTTCCCAAAGCGCCTCATTAGGGAATGGCGAAGCAAAGCCGGTCGCGCCAAAACGAATTTCTATCTCGCCTGTCGCCAATTGCGGCAATGGCGTTATCGCCTCAACGACGATATTCGTTTCATCACGACGCGATGCGCTCCTCTGCAATCGTTCGTTAATCCGCGCTTCGTATTCATCAAGGGCGTTATAAGCATCTAGCTCGTCATTCACCATCATCTGAGAAGCATCATCTAGAAAACTGGCGAAATAAACCTCCACCCCTGATACAGACTGTTCAAATGCGGCGCGGACAATAGCTTCAGTCTCTGGCGACGTTGGCGACAGCGCAAACTGTAAAGCCCCCTCTTGGGGCTGAACACCTGCTAAAGAATGACGCGCGGGGTAAGGCGCTCCCAAAAATAGATTCGTTACTTGTGGGTTAGTCGTCAAAAACTTAAGCAATGCATAAGCCGCTTCTGGCGATTGTGTGCCGGCGCTAATGGCAAACCCCTCAGTATCGACACCGGCCCCGCCATTAGGTAGCAACGCTACCCGTTTTTGTGAAGAAGCATCACTGCCTGCTTGTCCCACAAAGCTACCGCCGAAGATGAATGGCACTTGCGCGAAATCAATTTCCCCTTGCGGCGTGATATAACCATCGCGCAACAACTCAGCCCATTGGTCAAGCGCCAACGCCAATTCAGGCGCATCAAAAGTCGGCTGTGCTTGAAAGGCGCTCTCATCCACCAAAGACGCACCCACAAAACTAGCTATTAACGCGCCGATTTGCCCGCCGCTGAAGTCTAAAAAGCCGGGGCGCGTGACACTGCCGCTACTATCTACCTCCGCTAGCGCGCGCGTCGCATTGACAAAATCGGCTAGTGTCCAAGACGCATTTGGGTATGGCAATCCCGCTTCATCAAAAGCGGCGGGATTGTAATACAGCAGAAGCGCATCACCCGCAATCGGCAATCCCCAAAAACCGCCTTCCCATCGCCATGCATCTAACATCGCGGGGTAAAAGTCGTCTAGATTCAAGCTCGCGTCACTATTGATAAGCGGCATCAAATCTAAAATATACCCCGCACGGGTCGCTTCTAGCGTCAGCTGGCTATTTGATAACAAAAGCAAATCAGCCGATTGAACATATGCTTCTAGGTTATCAAGGTAAGTAGCCACATCAGCTTCACCGCCAATTGGCGCATTCAAACTATCCAAAGTCACTATTTCTACGCGAATAGTCGGATTGGCTACCTCAAACTCATCTATAGCCGCGCGAAAAGTATCCTCAAAGAATTCAGGCACAGTTATTGAAATGGTCGTGCGGTTATCTTGGGCAGAGCTTCCAAAAACACCCCCAAAACACAACACAATCAACATAAAAAATAAACGCTTCATCAAAAAAACCTCCCTTAGCAATAGTCATGAAAGCTATTGTCTATAGAGGCTGTTTCATAAGCGTTTTGTATGGATTACAGATTCGCAATCAACTGTAAAAAAGTTTGCAAAACGGCTCTTAATAGCAACTGCGGAGAACTCGCACGTCTTATGCGGAACCCCCATTCAACAGGGGCAACATCACCCGAAAACAAGCGCCGTTAGCGGTATTTTCTGCACAAACAATACCCCGATGTGTATCGGCGATCGCTTTGACAATCGCTAATCCCAAACCACTACCCGGATAACTGGCCGTATTGCGACCGCGACGGAATCGCTCGAACAAAAATGGCAAGTCTTCTTTTAGAATGCCAATGCCATTATCGGCAATTGTCAGCCGAGCCATGCCATCTGTGGCGTCCAACCACAGCGCAATACGCCCGCCACGGGGTGTAAATTTGATGGCATTATCAAAGAGGTTAGACAATAAACGATGGAGTTGTATCTTATCCCCCATAACGCACATCGGGCTTGTAGGCAATGATACCTCGAATTCAAGTTCGGCTTGTTCTGCGCGGGAAGCGTGTATCTCGCTCGATTCTCGCGCTAATTCAACGAGATCAATAACCTTATGGGGGTGTTCATCCGCCTTCGCTTCTAAACGCGATAAATCTAGTAAATCGTCGGCCAAAACTTCTAAACGCGCGATTTGGTCCAGAGCGCGGCGGGTTGTTTTGGGGTCGTATACTTCGCAAAGCAATTCTAGGTTCGTCCTTAGCGCAGTCAGTGGCGTATGCAATTCATGAGCGGCGTCCGCCACGAAGCGACGCAACATCACTACTATGCTTTCCACCCGTTGGGCCATATCGTTAAAAGCCTGCGCCAAAGTCCCCAGCTCATCTCGGCGCAGAATATGCGTCCGCGCCGATAAATCCCCACCTGCCATCTGCGTAGTCGTCATCGTCAACGCGAGCAAAGGAGCGGTCAACCGCAAGCTCATAAACCACCCCGCGATTGCCGCCAAAAAGACGGCAACGATCGTTGCAATCGCCCAACTCTGGGCCACGCTATCTAGAATCTCTAGACCATAAGCGGGCCCATCCGATAGCTGGATGTATCCCAATATATTCCCTTGCCTATCTCGGATGGGCGCTGACCCCATTTGGTCGCTACGACGATGCGAACGTTGCCCAAAAATGAGATTATCGTTGATATTCAAGCCAAAAGGCGTCCGCGATATTTGTATGACATTTCCTAAAGGAATCGTGGGTTCGATATTTTCAATCGCGCGTATCCGTGCAATTGGATATTCTAACTGCTCGCCCATTGGCAAATCTCTTAAAGCGCTGGGTTCAGCATTAAATAAAAAAATGCTATCCCCTAAATCGGACGTGGCTTCGGTGAGCTGTGTCGGCTCAATAGGCTCTAAACGGACTGTGGCCGTCCATGAAGGGCTTCTCGGAATCAATGGGGAGTCATAATCCATCGGGCGGGGGCTAACGCTCTGACCAGCCATAGTGCTAAAAGCGACCAAAGAAATCGCCGGAGAACCGGAATCTATGATGATATGCCCTTGAGAATCGCGTAAAACGATGCGCGCCTCTGACAAGAAGGATAGACTACGCACGCGCGCGCGCAAATCCTCCGAAGTGCTGTTATTCGCTAATGACCCCGCCAACAAACCACTGACCACTTGAGCGTTATTGTGTAGATATAAACGCTCCTGATTAGCATAATGCCCGCGTAGAACAGTCAATAATACGATGCCCAGCGCCAAAGTCGTCATCAGCGCTATGCCTGCGTACGTTAATGGCAATTGCCAACGAATTGAAATATGTCCCATCTCGACACTTTTCTACCAAAACACCCTTTGACATTCATTATATCTAGGGATAAGATGCAACCGATAACTAATTATTTCTAATTTGATTACGAGTTCGTAACCAAATGAATGCGACTACACGTATCTTGCTCATTGAAGATGACCTAGCCGTGGCGCAAAGCCTAAAAGAGGGCTTAGAACGAGAAGGTTACACCGTCATTTGCAAAGCAAGCGGTCAAGAGGGTGTTGAATATGCGAAAAGAAACAATCCGCACCTTATCATCCTCGATATTCGCCTGCCCGATGGCTCCGGTTTCGATTTCTGCCGTAATATTCGTCAACTCAAATTGCGCCAACCTATTTTAATGCTCACCGCCCGACGTAATGAGGTGGATAAAGTTTTAGGATTAGAGATGGGCGCGGATGATTACGTCACAAAACCCTACGGCTTGCAGGAATTACGGTCACGCATACGCGCTTTATTACGCCGTGCTTATGGCGAATTATCTACCGCCGATAGCGACATGCTCTACATCGGCGACCTTGTCATTGACCGTATGGGGGGGCAAGTATGGCGCGATAAAAAATCGCTCAATTTAACCCCTACCGAATTCCGCTTACTGATGCTTTTCGCCCAACATCCCGGACAAGCCCTATCTCGGCGTCAAATTTTAGACACGGTATGGAGCTATAGCGCCGACATCGAAAGTGAGCGCACCGTCAATGTCCATATCCGCCGCTTGCGCGAAAAAGTAGAACTAGACCCCAGCCGCCCTACGCTCATCCTCACAGTGCCCGGCATCGGCTACCGATTCAACGGTTGACGACAAGCGTTCATTGCGCGTTCGGCTCTTGGGTCGCCTCGGTATCAAACGCCCCATTAGGCGGTTCTGGTGTCTCCTCGGTTGGCGGTTCTTCCGTCTCCTCAGTCGGTGGCTCTTGTGTCTCATCGGCTGGCGGTTCTTCCGTCTCGTTCACCGGTGGCTCGTCATCCTTGGGCGGCGGCGGTGGCGGGTTCTGACCTTCCGGTACGCACATGTTATCCCAATTCACGATGACAGCATCCAACAAGCGCGGTCCGTAGCGCAAGCTTGGGTTGAACTGTTGGATGGGCAGTCCGTAGAACAGGTCTACTTGTGTCGCGCACGGGCACACCTGCACCTCAAAGGAGATGGTCTCGCCGGGGCCCACAATGTCGGTCTTGGCTTCGATGAGCTGTTGAGTGTTAGTGTCCCAGCTGAACATCTTGTAGCTGGCCATGCCCACGTCATAGGAGCACAAGTCGGAGGTGTTGTGGATTTGACCGCGGACGACGGGATATTGCGCCGGGCGGTAGATGAACGTGAGGTGATTCCGTAGGTCGCGGTCTGGGTTGGGGGCGCATGTTTGGTTATCTCGCTCAAGAGGGATGTTCGTCATCGTCACATAGACGGTTTGCCCTGCGGATACATAGACCAATCTATCCGCGGCTTCCTGCCATTCGGGGCCAGCGTCTTGTTCGTAAATGCGATGCTCACCTTCAGAGACGGCGAACACATGCTGAGCGCCGTCCCCTTCAAACTCGCGGCACACATCATCTACGCAGATGGTGAATGTTCCCGTCGCATCGCCTTCTATCGCCTTAGTGACTATGATTGTGCCTTGTGTATCTGTCTGTTGGCGCTCGTTTTGAACGGCTATCACTTGATTTTGACCACTAGTGACCTTCACGCTGAGCGTTTCACTCCCAAGCCAACCAGACGGGGCCACTTCCCGCACGCTGTAATCGCCGGGCCAAAGATTTATCCACTGGGTCTCATCAACAACTGCTTGGCAATATTCCCCCGCTTCATTGGGCGTAATGGGAGCGCCGTTCTTTGTCGAGGGCATCAAAGCAGTAGCAGGGTTGCCCGGTCCTTGGCGGCGGATACAAAAAATGGCGGATTCGTCGGGCGCTTGTTGCGGCGCGCCATTCACAAGCCACGTCTTTTGAACGGTCAAAGCCGCGGGTTGCACATTCCCGAAATCCACTGTATACGTTTTTTGCCCCTCTGTCTCCAGCTGTTGCGTGTCGCGGGTAGAAGCGTACCAGCCTGTTTGCATTATTTCGCGAATTTCATAAAGGTACGCGCCCGCGCCAGAAAACCCCCACAACCCTTCTTCATCAGTGCTACCGCTATAGCTTAATTCCCATATACCGCCCTCTTGTCGGTAGGCGCTAAAACCCCATCCAGAAAGAGGCGGTTCATCATCGCCCCACGCACCATCGCCGTTCAAATCGTGGAACTTCCGCACCAATACTGAAGTTAAGGCAACATTGCCAAATGAAACCGTATCGCCCGCTTTCACATCGCTAGCACATGCCGAGCCTGTGGTAATCGCCCAGCCGCTATTAATGACTTCGCACACTTCATAAAATGTATTCGGTTTGGCGTTGAATAGCTGGATACCATCAGCGCCCAAAGCGCTGGTCTGAGTGGGTCCATTAGGCAATTCGCGCACGGTGACGGTCCAATTGACCAAAGCTTCGCCAACATCTTGGCGACCGTTGCGATTCACATCATGAAATTTCAAAACAGCGAATTGATTAGGGAGGGCCCAACGCTTAGTAGCCAACGCCTCTAAAACGACATCTTCGGTCAGCGCAACGGTCAGCTTTTGTATATTCGGTCCGGGGTTTAACTGCGTTCCGCTCCTCAAGGTCACTGTTGTTCGAGCGGTGATAGTCGCGTCACTCGGCGCATCGTGCGCTAAAACGACTGTGGCGCCCCCTTCGGCATCTGTCTGTACATGGATGGTGTCGCTATTACTAGCTAGGAAAACTCCCGACGATGTTTGAATTTCTATCCTTTGATTAGGGAGCGGTTTTCCATTGTCCGTCAGCGTAATCTTTAACTCATGCGGGCTAAGGGCATAACCATCTTCATCCGGCGCTAAAAAGTTCACAGCGCTTATAGGGTCAATCGTCAAAGAGGGCGCAAGAGCGGTGGCGCACTCGCCCGATTCATATTTATTAACCACATCTTGGACAATGGCATTAACCCTATTTTGGAGTGTGGCGTTGAATGCCACAGTGAAATTATCCGAAAAATGCCAAATAGCCGATTGTCGAGCGGCCATTTCAAAATTTTGGGCTGTGTCGCTGGCATCCGTACCCTGCGGCGGGTAATACTGCATCAAGCAAGCGACATAAGGGTTTGGCGCTCCTAATTGGGTGTTATTATAGCAACCGACGCTGATGCCATTATTCAAATCCGTACAGAAGGCGAGCGACTCGGCATCTTCTATCGTCACCTCCAATACCCCGGCAAAAACGCTCATCAAGGGTTGGTTTGGCAAAAACCCCAAGATGAATTGCCCCGCGCCTGTATCTGTAAAACACAACGCAATGAGATTTGTCGCTAAAACAAGCCCCGCGAGACAAGCTATTATCATCGAAGTAAAGGGATACCTAAAGCGTTGGATGAAATAGGATGCAGAGGAATAGGGGCGCATCAGCTTCACCTACATGAATAATGTCAACCTTCCTATTAAAGCAGGTGCGCCTAAAATTTTACTCACATCATCGCGCAAGGATGAGCAAGTATTCTACAGCTTGCGTTAAAACATGCGCGGCCAATTGGCCAATAGACGGCGGCTACGCCCGCCTTGGCCATCCGCCCCTATGGCGCGGCGCAATCCCTTGACCAATTCGCTCCGCGTATCGCGCGGGTCAATGATTTTGTCTACAAGGTTTAGCCCAGCGGCATCCCATACGGCGTTATTGCGGCGCATCTCCTCTATATAGCTATCGCGCGCCGCTTGTGGGTCTGGGAATTCTAATAGCTTGCGGCCATAAACGACGTTGACAGCAACTTCTGGCGCCATGAAAGAGACTTCGGCTATGGGCCATGCCAGCAATAAATCAGCGCCCATATTAGCCCCCACCATATTACAATGCGCCATGCCATAAGATTTGCGAATGATGACCGATAAACGCGGCACGGTACTTTGCTGGAGTGCTTGAATAAAGGTCATGATTTTTAGCGGCATCTTGCGTTCCTCTGCCGCGCGGCTGACAAAAAAGCCCGGCGTATCGTGCAAAAATATTAACGGGATATGAAACGAATCACACAGGCAGATAAAAGCGACCGCCTTTTCACAAGCGCCGGGGCCCATCGCGCCCGCATTCACGATTGGATTATTGGCCAAAATCCCCACGACAAGCCCATCTAAACGCGCTAAACAAGTGATGAGACTTTCATCAAAATAAGGCTTTAACTCTAAAACACTGTTCGCATCCGCAATTTGGCGGATGACGTCGCGCATATCGTACAACCCTTTAGGGTCATGCGGGACAATTTGCAACAGGGCATCTATACGTTGCTGGGGCGATTGAACAGGCGGCAACTGGGGCGGCAACTCGCCCGAATGAGACGGCAAATAGCTTAACACATCGCGAATTTTCCACAAACAATCCGCATCATCTTCAGCAAAAATATCGGTTAAACCGGTCTTATAGGCGTGTAATTCCCAGCCCCCTAATTCACTCGGCGTTGCCTGCTCGCCCGTAGCCACCGCCAGTATCGGCGGGCCCGCGACGGCCATAACCGCGCCTTTCACTTGCACAACAATATCAGACACCGAAGCCGTCCATGTCGGACCGCCATAACAATCTCCCATAATCGCTGTAATTTGGGGCACATGGCGGTTACGAGGCATCCCCTGAATAGGATAAACCATGCTCATCATCCCCGTAGCGCCCATAATATCCGGGATGCGTGCGCCGCCGCCGTCACCCAAATGAATGCACGGAAAGCCTTTCTTTGTAGCGTATGCCGCGCCGTGATATTGCTTGGATACTCCCACCCGTCCGCCAGCGCCCGCTTTTATCGTGGGGTCATCGGCAGACACAAAGACCATGCGACGGTTAATCATTCCATAACCACATATTTTGCCGTCTGCCGCGGTCTGGTCGGCATCTTCTTGGCGGTCGCTATGCGCTAGTAACCCCAACTCATCAAAAGAACCCGCATCTAATAGCAATTCGATACGCTCGCGGGCGCTCAGCCGTCCGCGTTCCCGCTGACGCGCCACACGCTCCGCCCCGCCCATCGCCAACGCGCGCGCTTCTCTTGCTTTCAGGTCGGTGATGCCATAACGCGCTTCTATAGAATCCGCTTGTGGTTTATCGGTCGTCTCATTGGTCATTTAGCATGGCCCATCAAAAATGCGCGGATATGCTCGGCGACGATTTGAACCTGCTCTTGGTTCAACAGAGGGTACAAAGGCAGAGAAAGCAACTGCTCGGTGACCCATTCCGCATGCTTCAAAACCCCTTCACGCGGGGCTAAATGGGCAAAAACAGGTTGACGGTGGAGCGGGCGAGGATAATGCACATCTGTGCCAATGCCTACTGAACGCAAATAGGCCTGTAGCGCATCGCGCTTTTGCGTCCTTATGACGTACAAATGATACACATGATGATATTCAGGCGGCGCTTGAGGGAGGATAATAGCGTCTAAATCTGCCAAATACTGCTGGTATGCGCTGGCCAATTGGCGACGAGCGCTATTATTGGCCGCTAAATGCGCCAAATGCACCCGTAAAATAGCGGCTTGCAAATCGTCGAGGCGGCTATTCAAGCCAATGCTCACGTGTTCAAAACGCCCCCTTTGACCTAGATTCCGCAATTGACGCAAAAGTTGCGCTTGTTCATCGTCATTCGTGGCTATTGCTCCGCCATCGCCATAACCGCCTAAATTTTTGGTGGGGTAAAAACTAAAGCAAGCCATATCCCCCATCGTGCCGACCATCTGCCCGCCAATCATCGCCCCGTGCGCTTGCGCCACATCTTCAATCACAAGTAGATGATGGGCGCGCGCGATCTCCATGATTTGGGTCATATTCGACGGTAGACCATACAGATGAACAGGCGCAATCGCTTTAGTGGCGGGGGTTATCAAATCGGCCAGATGCTCTGTATGCAGAGTATAGGTAAGCGGGTCAATATCAGCGAAAACAGGCCGCGCGCCCGCGTGCAAGATGGCCAATGCTGTTGGCGCGGCCGTCAAAGCGGGGCAAATCACCTCATCGCCATGACCAATGCCCGCGGCCATCAACGCCAATTGAATTGCATCTGTGCCATTGGCTACGGCTACAACGTGCTTCACCCCTAAAAATTGCGCGAATTCGGATTCAAACGCTTCAACTTCTGGCCCTAAGATAAACCATCCGCGGTCTAAAACGCGGGTGATGGCCGCATCTATCTGTGGGCGAAGCGCCGCCACCTGCGCCGCAAAGTCACTAAAAGGCACAGCGACAGATGAGCTAGTCATAAATAATAATCCCGATACTGTTCATAGAAGGACATTGTTTGCGCTAGGCCCTCTCTCAGATGGATTTGGGGCGACCAACCCAACTCAGTGTGAATCTTTGAAAAATCCGTGTAATAATCGCCTATGTCAATAGATTTACGTTCCGGGGGGAATGGCACCAGCGTATAGCGCCCTTTGCCGCTAATTTCAATGAGCGTTTCTATAATTTGCTTGAGGGAAACAGGCTCAGGGCCACCCACATTATAAATTTTCCCAATAGCTTCATCACGCGCCGCAACCAATAACAAAGCGCTCACCGCATCATCTACATAGCACATATCGCGCAATTGCTGGCCATCGCCAAATAATTGAATATCTTCATCCAAAAGAATTTTGCGGATGAACCAACCAATAAAGCCCTGACGGTTATGCGCGATGAGCTGGCGTGGGCCATAAGTATTGGTCAAGCGCACAGAAACAGAACGCAACCCGTAAATCTCGTGATACAGGATAAAGTACATCTCTCCCGCCGCCTTATGCACCCCATTGACATCTATAGGATGGATAGGGTGTTTCTCGTCCACGGGCAAATAGTGCGGGCGACCATATTGTTGTCGGGTAGAAACGTGGATGATGCGGATTTGCGGGTTATATAAGCGACAACTTTCAACCAGCGTGAGTTGGGAACGCACGTTAATATCAAGGTCGGTAAGCGGGTCTGTCATGCTATCAATGTGGCTCACCTGCCCGGCGAGATTGAATAAATAATCATGCCCTTGTATGAGGTAGCGCATCGCATGAATATCTCGCACATCGGCGATATTCACCCGAATACGGTCACGGATAGCATGAATGTTAAATAAATTGCCGCCATAGTCTGGTATGAGCGAATCTACCACCATCACATCCGCCTCTAATTCCACCAAACGATGCGCCAGATTACTACCAATGAACCCTAAACCACCTGTGATGAGAACCTTTTTACCGATGAAGGCCGCATCCACGCTCATACCGTTTCCTCAGCCGTGTTCTTTGCTAATATCTCTGGGCTGTGTGGCGTGTTGGGCAATAGATGCTCTTTACGGAGCACCAACTCTACCCATAGGCGGAATAGGTCTATTCCCACGCGGAAAATGCGGCGGAAGTTGAAAAACTGCGAGCGACCGTAGGCGCGATGAAAATGGCTAACCGGGCCTTCGAGGATAACAAACCCATTATCTTGGATTTTCTTCATCAATTCCACGCAAATCACGCCGCTATCACGGGTGAGCCGCACTTTGTCGAACACTTGACGGCGAATGAGCCGAAAATCGCAATCCACATCGCGCAAACGCAGTCCGAACAGCAAGCGCACCATATTATGATACAAGCGACCTATCACGATACGATACCAGGGGTCATGCCGCTTAATCTTGTAGCCTTGGGCCATATCCACGCCCTCTTGCAACAACGGGTAGAGGGTCTTCAGGTCACGCACATCATACTGAGCATCGCCATCGGTGTAAAAAATCCATTCTTTGGTCGCATTGGCAAACCCCGAACGCAAAGCCCCGCCATAACCACGATTCTTTTGGTGATGAATCACCCGCACGCGCTCGTAATCTGCCGCTAAACGGTCGAGGATTTGCGGCGTTGCGTCCTTGCTACCATCGTTGATGACGATAATTTCGTAATCGTCTGTCAATTCTTCCAAAACAATCATAACGCCAATGACCATGCTGGCGATGGTGCCGCTATCATTATATGCTGGGAAAAAAGCGGTAATACTCGGTTTATTTTGGCTTGTTACCGTCATCAAAAATTATCCTCACAACTTCTGAGCGAACACAAATAATGATACGCCAAAGGGAAAACGCCCCCCGCGTTTAATCCACCAAGCTTCTAGACCCAATACCTTTTTAAGGACGGTGTTAAATGGTTCTGGCGTCGAGCTTACATCAGAACCTTCTCGCTCTTGGGGATGCGAATTTAAGCGCCAAGATTGCCAACGACGCGCCACATAAATAGCTGGCGCTAATAGCGTGTTAGCGTACGTGATATGCAGGGGTCGCAAACCCGCTTGCTCTATCTTTTGGCGCAGTTCAGCGCGCACATAACGTCTTATGCTACGCACAACTTCATCATGCGGGCCGCGGAAAGCATCCATCGCGGCGACGCGCACTAACATATATCCGCCACGCTTCATCACCCGCGATACCTCTTGCAATGCCCGTACATCATTCGGCACCATCACCAGCACATCAAAAGAGGTCACAAGGTCAAAATACCCATCGGGGAACGGGATATGCTGAATATCCGCTTGCGCCAAGCGGCTATGCCGTTTGCTGGCGTAGCCCACAGCCAAGGAGGAAAAATCGAAGCCATAAACGCGGCCGTACTTCTGCAAGAACAATAAATTTCCCCCTGTCCCGCAACCCGCATCAAGTATGGTCAAACCGCTTTGGGCGGTTGGCATGCGCTCCAAAAATGTCGCCGTAATCTGGCGCATACCCTCGTACCACCAATGCACAGCTTCTAGAGTATCTAACTCACGGTAGGCGATTGGCTCCATAGGTTTTAATTTCTATAGCTATCAACCAGGTAAATGATGGTTTTATTTAGATAAAATCCCGACACAAAACCGTTGTAACGATAGCACACTGGCACAAGAGTTTCAATCCATCACGAAGCCTTAGGTCAGATTTATTGTCCCCTTAACAACCTGCCCTATGTAATTGCCCTAGCGATCTGATACAATGGCAGATTGGATTGTACCTTATCGCCCGAAATCAATGTAGAAAACGAGTAGGTTACCGCGTGACACAAATACGAACCGATTTACGCAATATCGCCATCATCGCCCATGTTGACCATGGCAAAACCACGTTAGTAGATGGCATGCTCAAGCAGGCCAAAGTTTTCCGAGAAGGCGCGGAAACGGGCGAACGCATCCTCGACTCCCACGCGCTAGAACGCGAACGCGGCATCACCATATTAGCCAAGAATACGGCCGTCACATGGAACGGCGTTAAAATCAACATCGTAGATACCCCTGGACATGCCGACTTCGGCGGAGAAGTGGAGCGCGTCTTAAATATGGTGGATGGCGCCTTATTGCTCATAGACGCTGTAGAAGGCCCCATGCCACAAACCCGCTTCGTCCTCCGCAAAGCCCTGAGCTTAGGCTTGCGGATTATTGTTGTCATCAACAAGGTAGACCGCCCCCACGCGCGCGTTGAAGAGGCGCTCAATGAAACCTTTGACCTATTCGTGGAATTAGGCGCTACCGACGAACAAGCCGACTTCCCCATCATCTACGCGATAGGTATTGATGGGCGCGCCGGTTACACCACCCAAGCTATCGCCCCTGATTTAACCCCGCTCTTTGAAACTATCATAAAAGAAGTCCCACCGCCGCAAATAGACGAGCATCAACCTGCGCGGTTATTGGTCACAACACTAGACTACGATAATTACAAAGGTCAAATCGGCGTAGGGCGTTTACAATCGGGCAAGCTACAAAGAGGGATGTCCGTCGTGCGGATAACGCCCAAAGGGGAACGCATTACAGGACGGCTAGAATATTTATTCACTTTCCATAATCTCGCCAAACAAGAAGTAGATACTGTCAGCGCAGGCGATATTGTCGCTTTTGCAGGTTTCGAGGAGTTGGGCATTAGCGATACTATCGCCCACCCCGACGTGGCGGAAGGGTTACCGCCCATCAGCGTAGAAGCGCCAACAGTGCGGATGACCTTCGGCGTCAATACTTCGCCGTTCGCAGGGCGCGAAGGCAAAACAGGCTGGGGCACGTCGCGTCGTCTGCGTGAGCGTCTATATAACGAAACCCGTAGCAATGTTGCCTTGCGCGTAGAAGACGGCGATTCACCCGACCGCTTCGTCGTTAGCGGCCGTGGCGAACTCCACTTAGGCATCCTCATCGAAACAATGCGACGGGAAGGATACGAATTCGAGGTCAGCAAGCCCGAAGTCATCTTCCAACAAGACCCTGAAACAGGCGAAATCTTAGAGCCTGTGGAAGAAGTTCATATAGAAGTCGCCGATGATGTCGCCGGCACCGTGCTGGAGATGATGGGCGCACGGCGTGGCACGATGCACGATATGCAAACAACCAACGGCACCACTTATCTCACTTATCACGTCCCTACCCGCTTTCTCATCGGCTTTCGGTCTCAGCTATTGCGCGCCACCAGCGGCATGGGGCAAATTCATAGCCTGTTTTATGGTTACGAACCGGTCAGTAGTGCCCAACCACCTACCCGCCAATTCGGCAGTTTAGTCGCCATGGAAGATGGAACTGCGATGGCTTATGCCCTCACCCACTTACAAGCGCGCGGCACTTTCTTCATCGAACCACAAACCGAAGTCTACGCCGGTATGGTCGTCGGGGAGCATATCCGCGCCGAAGACCTAGACCTCAATGTGACCAAAAGCAAACACCTTACGGCCGTCCGCACCAAAAACTATGCCGACGAAATCCGCCTTAAACCTGCGCGCCAAATGAGCCTCGATGATTGGATTGAGTTCATGGCCGAAGATGAGCTTTTAGAAGTCACGCCACAAAATTTGCGCCTCCGCAAACGGATTCTCAATGCGGAAGAACGCATCAAACTTCGCAAACGCCAAGAAAAATTACTCGCTCACTAAAACAAGGGGGAGCATAAAAGCTCCCTTTTTAGTCTCCAAAATCCCAAAAACTGTTATCAAAAAACCAGTTGTTCGGTAAAATCACTATAGACTAGGAATGATTTGCTATGGCGCTTGAGCAATTTCATGCCATTATTAAAGGACAGGTTCAGGGGGTCAGTTTCCGCCACTTCACCCGTCAGGAGGCTATCCGCCTCGGTGTCACCGGTTGGGTGCGGAATCGGCTAGATGGTTCTGTGGAGGTCATCGCGCAAGGTCCGCGCCAAAAACTGGATGAATTGGCTTACTTTCTCCACAACGGACCACCAGCCGCCCGCGTAGAAGAAGTCATATTAGAATGGCAACCAACGACCCACACTTTTGAGGATTTCAGCATTCGCTTTCACTTATTTTAGCGATGCTCATCTCGCGCATGACGAATTCAGCAGGAGAAAAATCATTTTGGATACCCATTCGATGACTACAGAAGAAAAGGAAGCGCTCGTTCAATCCATCGCCGCCCAACTCAACGAAAGTTATCCGCGCCCTCTCCAGTGCATTCAGCGGATAGTTGAATTATGTGGGCCACAATTCGCCCAAGATGTATTGAAAGAGACTTTTGAAGTCGAAGCGCAAGGCGGCCTCTTTGTTCCGCATCGCAAACGGCGGCGGACGGTCGGCGGGGTCTTCTTTTATCTTGTGCGACAAAAAATTACCCCAGAGTTAGAGCAAAAAATCTTTGACCCCGAAGAGCACCCCTATTGGCACCCCCCTAGCAACTCCCAAATTTTGCCCGCTGGCGAAGCGCGCTTAGTGGAAATGACCATTAAAGGACGCGCGACGTTGACTGAAGAACGTGACGAAGGCGTCATCGCCCATATTACGCACCCCATGAACACCTTGCCCAATTTACCGGTGGGCGTGCCATTGCCCTTAAAAGAACCGGTCAAATACAAAATTTATATGTCTCGTAAGCATTGGCAAAATGTGCAAAAATTCTTGCATGTGCCCGAAGATGAAATCATCGTGGAGGGCATCTTCGGACGCGACCCCGAATCTGACGGCATGGCTTTATTCGCTATGAATGTCACTACCCGTCAATGGGAGTGGCTAAAACGCAAAGACGAAGGCATCGCACCGCCTCCGCAACCGACAAAGCCGAAAACAGAACCGAAGCGCAAGCCCGATAAAAAAGGCGAACGCCCTGCTAAGCCCGCCAAAGCGACATCGCCAACAGATAAGCAAGCGGCAACGCAAAAATTATCTGAGAATGAACAAAAGCTAGAAAAGCTACGTGCGGCCGCTAACTTATATCGCCAGAAATTGGCCGAAATACAAGCCAAACCCAAAGACCAACAAGCCGCCTTGGCGATGACCCAAAAATTACTCCAACAGACAGAAGCGCAAATTCGCCAAATCGAAAAACAGCTTAAAGCTTGAAGCGCTTCATTTGAACAAGGCGCGCGCCGCCAAAGCCGCGCCAATAATCCCCGCATCGTTCCGCAATTGAGCGGGAACAATTTTGCCATGCGCCCCTAAATAAGGGAAAAACTTATCGTATTTTTTGCTCACGCCACCGCCAATGATGAATAAATCCGGCGAAAATAGAAAATCCAAATGCTCTAAATAAGCATTAAGCCGCTTCGACCATTTCTTCCACCCTAATTCTTCCTCACGGCGCACGCGGTCGGAAGCGATGTGTTCGGCTTCTTTCCCATTAATATAAAGATGTCCTAACTCCGTATTGGGCACTAGCGTACCATTGACGAATAGCGCACTACCGATGCCCGTACCCAAGGTCAGCATCATCACAATCTCAGCTTCGTGCCCACGCCCCGCGCCAAACTTCATCTCTGCAATACCCGCCGCATCAGCATCATTGATGACGATAATCGGATTATCGGTGCGCCTGCCGAGTAACTGCTGGGCATCTGTGCCAATCCATGCCTTATCTACATTGGCGGCGCTATATACCACCCCTTGCTTGACTATGGCGGGAAAAGTACAGCCAACCGGGCCATGCCAATTAAAGTACCTCACCAATTCAACAATCACCTCCGCCACTGCTTGGGGTTTCGCTGGCTGTGGCGTCTCCAGACGATGCCGCTCTGCCACGAATTCGCCCGTCTCTACGTTGATAGGCGCGCCTTTTATGCCAGAGCCGCCAATATCTATACCCAGAATTTGCATTTTAGCTCCTTTTGTGTTCCACCCAATGACGAACGAAAGCGACGAGCAAGCGCACGCCAAAGCCAGTAGCGCCAACAGGCAAATAGGGGTTATCTTTAGCATCTAGCTCTAGGCCGGCCATATCAATATGCGCCCACGCCGCATAATCGGCGAAATGGTGTAAAAAGCTGGCGGCAATAGAAGCCCCGCCATAGCGACCGCCCGAATTTTTCATATCGGCTGTATCCGAACGGATGAATGCCTTATATTCTTCCATAAGCGGCAGTGGCCACAAGCGCTCTCCTGCCGAGCGAGAAGCTTCTAACAAGGCCTCTTGCAATTCCGCATTATTAGAAAATAGCCCCGCCGCAACCCCGCCGAGCGCCATATAACATGACCCCGTCAAGGTAGCGATGTCCACAACCGCCGTCGGGTGGTACTTTTGGGCATAGACAAGCGCGTCCGCCAAGAGCAAACGCCCTTCAGCATCTGTGCTAATGATTTCGATAGTTTTGCCATTACTAGCGGTGACCACTTCTTGAGGGCGATACGCTTTCCCGCTGACCATATTATCCACAGCGGGCACTAAACCCACCACCCGTATAGGGAGCTTCAACTGTGCAATCGCCGACATCGCGCCAATGACCGCCGCGCCGCCGGCCATATCGCCCTTCATCTTAGACATGCCATCAGCCGTCTTTAAGGAATAACCACCCGTATCAAACGTAACGCCTTTGCCGATGAGAACGATTGTCTCCGTGTTACTAGTATTGGGCGGGCGATGCTCCATGATGATAAAAGCAGGCGGAGTTTCGCTCCCTTGGGCGACGGCTAACAAAGCTCCCATCTTCAACGAACGCATCTGCTGTAGCTCCAACACCTGCACTGCCAGCCCTACGGCATCGCCTAGCGCTGTGGCGCGTTGTGCTAAATACATTGGGGTGCAAATATTGGGGGGCAGATTCACCAAATCGCGGGCTATATTGGCCGCGGAGGCGATTTGATAACCAATTTCTAAACCGCGCGCCACCTCTGTTTCATCATCGCCATTGCGTCCGAATAGCTCTATCCGCTGGATAGAATGAATGGGCGCTGTATCCGACTTTTGCCCATGATAATGATATAGCGCCAAGCAGACCCCTTCAGCAATAGCCTGTGCGCCAACTATGGCCGTTAGTTCGCCCTCCATGATGACGATAGCGACATGCGCCGCTTTCAAATCCTGCGCTTTACGTATCCCAACTGCTGTAGCGCGACGCGCTGTTTCTGCAGATACAGCGGTCGCGTTTCCCAAACCAACGATGATAAGCCGCTTCACTGAGGCATTAAGCCGCTTCGCCGGGGCGTCATGGAGATAAAGCGTCAGCGTCTCTCCCATCTTTCCCGTGAATTCGCCCCGTTGTATAACATCCGCAAGGATTCCCCCCGTCCATTGGTTCATCTGTTCCAACAATCCGCCAGACAATTCTCCTGATGTTATTTCTGTCGAATATAAAAGATAAGTATCAGCGGAGGTGTTGGTAATAGAGCCGCTTTTGGCCTCTAATTGCATGGCGATGCTCCTCTGTTGGCGCAAAAATATTTTTTACTATTATGGCATATCACCATACCAATTGACGACAATCTTGTTTATAATCGTCAGTCGCCATCAGCAGATGCGGTTTTTAGAGGAAAGGGCATTCATGTCGCAAACAGAGCCAATCACAATAGGGTTAAGCTCGCCGCGCTCTCATGCCCGCGATTATTTGCCCCCCCCCATCAATGGACAATTCACTGGCAAACACATCATCTCTGTAGACCAATTTGCGCGCAAAGATTTACAAATTCTCTTTGATGCGGCGGCTTCTATCCGCAAGCGGGTACGCCAACACGACCGCGGACTTACAGAAGTGTGCGCTGGTAAAGTGATGGCATCGCTTTTCTTTGAAGCCAGCACCCGTACAGATATGTCTTTCCAATCCGCGATGCGCCGCCTCGGCGGTGATGTCGTCGCCGTCAGCAATGGGGTACAATTCTCGTCTATGTACAAAGGCGAAGACCTAGCGGATACAGTGCGCGCCGCGGGCTGTTATGCGGATGTGGTCGTCTTACGCCATCCTGCCGTCGGTTCTTCTTACGAGGCCGCTTATTACCTCGACCGTTTGAATGAGCGCATTGATAACCCCACTATCATCATCAGTGGTGGCGATGGCATCGGTGAGCACCCAACCCAAGCGCTCTTAGACCTATTCACCATAATTGACCAAAAAGAACATGTTGATGGTCTGGTCATCACGCTTGTTGGTGACCTCAAACATGGGCGGACGGTTCATTCTTTAGCCAAATTAATCGCTTACTACGAGGCAAAACAAGTGCGCTTATGCTTGGTATCGCCCGATACGTTACGGATGCCGCCCGAAATTATCAGCATCGCCGAAAATCGGGGTATATCCGTCTACGAAACCTGTCATCTTATGGATGTGTTGGGCGCGAGCGATGTTGTCTACTGGACGCGCGTACAAGAAGAACGTTTTCAAGATAACCCCGACGCTTACGAACGCATTAAAGATGATTTCATCGTCACCCCTTCCTTGATGCAGTATTTCAAAAAAGACGCCATTCTCATGCATCCCTTGCCGCGCAAGCACGAAATGGGCACAGCAGAAGACCATGACATCCTCGATGCCGACCCGCGCGCGGTCTACTTCGAGCAGATGGAGAACGGTATGTTCATCCGCATGGCGCTTTTGGCTAAGGTCCTGCGCGGGGCATATGTCTGATGAGTGGCATTATCACGCTGGTAGGGGCCATAGACCCGCATACACACCTGCGCGATTTAGACTGGTCTCATAAAGCTACTTTCCAATCAGAGACAGCGGCGGCCGTCGCGGGCGGCTATTGGGCCGTGTTCGATATGCCCAACACGCCGCCATCTACTACCTCTTTGCCGCGATTACAAGCCAAATTAGAGGCCATCCGTGCGAGCGCTCATTGCGACTGGGGACTTTACTTCGGGGCTTCGCAATCCGATAACCGTTCTGACTATGCGAACATCAACAACGTCTGCGGCTTAAAAATCTTCAACAACGCCACGACCGGAGACCTTTTAATCGAACGCCAAGAAGACCGCGAAGCGCACTATGCCGCGTGGCCGTCGCGCTACCTTATCGCGGTACACGCCGAGGGAGAAACGGTATTAGATGTGCTCCACTGCGTCCGAAAGTTCCGCAAGCGCACCCATTTTCTGCATATTTCTACAGCGCAGGAATTGCGTTTCTTGCGCTCGGCCAAAGCGGAAGGATTGCCCATCACTATTGGTGTCTGCCCGCATCATCTTTTCCTAACAGAAGACGATTTGCCAACCCTAGGCGCTTTCGGACGGATGAAGCCAGAGCTAAAAACCCGCGCTGACCGTGATGCCTTGTGGCGCGGCCTAGAAGAAGGGCTTATAGATGTGGTTGAATCTGACCATGCGCCACATACCCGCGCTGAAAAGCTATCTGATGCTCCGCCTTATGGGGTGCCCGGCCTAGAAACAACACTGCCCTTATTATTTACAGCAATGCGCGAAGGTCGGCTTTCTTTGGAGCGCATTCATGAATTGGTCTGCCTCAATCCCGCCCAAATCTGGGGCTTACAAGTACCCTCAGACACCTATACCCGCATAGATACCGATGCGTCTTACATCTTAGCAAATGCCACGCTCCATACCGCCTGCGGCTGGACCCCCTTTGATGGGATGCGCGTATATGGGCGCATTCAAGAAACATGGATTCGCGGGCGAAAAGTATTCGATGGTGAACAAGTGTGCGTCCCCGCGGGATACGGGCAAAATCTCTTTGAGACCTAAAGCATGTTCCTTAAGACGACGGATTGGTTCTACCAACACATCGCGCGACCGTGGCTGTTTCGCGCATCAGCGGAGCGCGCCCACCACAACCTGCTCAAACTAGCCGCCCTAGCGGATGCATCATCGCTGTTATGTCTGTTGTTAAAAGGGTTGCAAACGTCGAGCCATCCCCGCCAAACGCTCCTCATCGGCGGTGCGCGCTTGGCTTCGCCGCTCATCTTAGCCGCGGGTTTCGTCAAGGGGCTAGGTTTCTCCGACGAAGCGCAAGCTATATCCGCTGTTCAACAGGGTATCAATATCATTCCCGGTTGGCGCGCTATCCCTCAATTACTCGGCGCTGTTGAGTTCGGCTCTTACACCCGCTATCCCCGCTTAGGCAACGCTGGAACCACCCTATGGCGACATGCTCCGCAATACGGCATACAAAATCGCGTAGGACTTAAAAATCCCGGCGCACGAGCGGCGGCGCTGTTCTTGGCGTCCAAAACCCCGAACTTACCCCCTGTGTTCGGCATTAATATCGCCCCTTCGCCGGGCCTTGACGATGAGCGCCAAGAAGAACAAGAAATACTAGAAGCCTTCGACATATTTTTAGAACAGGGCGTAAGGCCAACGTGGTTCACACTCAATCTTAGCTGTCCCAACACCGAAGATGACCCTCTCGGACACCAAACAGAGGAGAAAGCGACTAGACTATGCGAAAAAATTAGCGCGAAGTTGCATCGTTACCCCCCCCATATCCCCTTATGGCTAAAAATTAGCCCCAACTTATCGCAAGAACAATATCACGCGCTAGCCAAAGCATGCCATCATAGCGGCGTGGCGGCTATCATCGCCACAAATACCCTGCCCGCCCCAGCCCCTGACAACCCGCAACAAATCGCGGGCATAGCCGGCCAACCCCTTCACCCATACGCCCTAAAAGCCGTTCAAACGCTAGCCCATGTCCAAACACTTCATGGCCGCCCTTTCGACATCATTGGTTGTGGCGGCGTTTTAGATGGGCAATCTTACCAAAAATTCGTCTTGGCGGGCGCAAAAGCGGTACAATATTGGTCGGCGCTGGTCTATCGTGGCCCATTAGCGCCAGCGCTTATCCTGAGCGAAAGCCGATAAAATATGCCCGAAATTGCCGAACTTGTCGCACAAACCTTGTTGACTATCCGCGCTGTTGGCTTCGCGCCTTATGCGCCGGTCACCTTCAAATCTGGCATTGTCTCTCCTGTGTACGTAGATAATCGCATCTTGCCTTTTTATCCCGACTCGTGGCGTACCGTCATTAGCGGTTTCGCCCATTGCATCCAACAAGAAAACATCGGTCATGACATCATCGCTGGCGTCGCCGTCGGCGGCATCCCCCACAGCGCCGCGCTCGCCTTTGAAATGGGAACACCTTTTGTCTTCATCCGCAAAGAAACCAAAGAACACGGTAAACAAAAACGTATCGAAGGCGGAGAAGTCGCCGGCCATACCGTTTTGCTCATCGAAGACCTCATCACCACGGGCGGCAGTAGCTTAAATGCCGCACAAGCCTTGCGAGAAGCAGAAGCCCAAGTCAATGATGTTTTAGCCATCGTCAGCTACGGCTTTCGGGCCGCTCATATCGCCTTCCAAACGGCCAAAATAAACCTTCATACCTTAACTAACTTCGAGGCTATCCTCAGCATCGCTAAAGAGCAGGGCTACTTCAAACCGAATGAATTAGATATAATCCTCGATTGGTTTAACGACCCCCACGGTTGGGCAGGAAGACACGGGCATTTATGAACGCTGTGAATAAATACGAAGCGCGGGTAGATGCTATCCAATCGTTGTTGTGTGTAGGGCTAGATAGTGAAATAACCAAAATACCGAAGGAGTATCAGCAACTACCCCAGCCACAATTCGCCTTCAATCAATGGATTATTGACCAAACACACGCTTACGCCGCCGCTTATAAACTGAACACAGCCTTTTATGAGGCGCGGGGAGCGCAAGGCATCGCGGAATTGGCGATGACCACCGCTTATCTAAAAGCAGAACATCCCGATATATTCCTCATTTGCGATGCCAAACGCGCCGATATTGATAATACCAATGCCGCCTATGCCACAGCCATATTCGACACATGGGGCTTTGACGCCATTACTTTGCATCCCTATTTAGGCGGCGAGGCCCTGCAACCCTTCCTCAGCCGAGAAGATAAAGTGTGCATCATTCTATGCCGCACCTCCAACACTGGCGCGCGCGAAATCCAAGATTTGCGGGTGGGAGCTAAACCGCTGTGGCAATACGTGGCAGAAAAAGTATCCCAACAGTGGAACGAACGCGGAAACTGTATGCTGGTGATGGGGGCAACCTATCCGGACGAATTAGAAATAGCGCGGCACCTTGTCGGGGATATGACTTTCCTGGTCCCCGGCATCGGTACGCAAGGCGGCGATACCGCTCTCGTGATGCGCGCGGGCATAAATCGCCACAAAAAGGGGCTTATCATCAATGCTTCGCGCGGCATCATCTTTTCAAATGAGCCGGCCGAGGTAGCCCGCCTGCTTCGCGATATGATAAATACCTATCGCCAATAGCTTCATCTAATGGTTTGCCGTATATAATCGCTCATTTTTCGGGCGCGAGCGGGCGCATCGCCAACATAATTCCATGCCGATAGCAAGTTAGGGATTTCATCCATCGGGATATAGGCGGTAATCCGCGCATCAGATGATAGCAACATGGCTAACGGGTTCTGCCCCCCTTCCCGCAAAACAGACCAAGCCGTCATGCTATGTTCGCGTATAACTTCGTGCAATTCCTGACGGTCTGCCCCGGCGCGGGCCGCCGCCATCAGCAAACGTTCTGTCGCCGCAAAAACGCCGTACGTTTCTAAATTACGAGCGATGGCGCGGCGGTCAAGTTGCAGGCCACGGACGAGGCGTTGCGTACGCGTTAATAGCTCGCTGGCGGCCAAAAAAGCCTCTGGCAAAACAACACGGCGATTAGCGGAATCATCCAACGTCCGTTCTAATAAGCTATGGGCGGCATTATCCCATAGCACGCGCGGCAATCCCGCCACAAAACGCGCAAGACTATCTATGTTCTCCGCATGAATAGGATTGCGCTTGAAAGGCATCGCTGAAGAACCTATTTGTCTCTCGCCGAAAGGCTCGGCCCATTCCCCAATCGGCGGCGACTGCAACAAACGCAAGTCAAAGGCCAATTTATACAAACTCATCGCCAAACCGGCCAGCGCATTAGCCACCTCCCAATCTTGGCGGCGGGGATACGTTTGGGTGGTGATAAGATAAGGCGCTAAGCCCAATTTATCCATCACCATAGCTTCTAATTGCTGGGGCGATACGTCGCTATGACGCAACAGTTCCGTATAAGAAGCGGCAGTGCCCACCGCACCCTTAAAGCCTTTGCCGCGGATGTGGGCTATTAATTTTTCCAGATTTTCATAGTCGGCCAATAAATCTTGGGCATACCCAGCCAGACGGTAGCCAACCGTCGTCGGCTCGGCAGGCTGAAGATGGGTGAACGCCATACAAACACATTCCGCCTCGCGTTCGATGGCATCGGCGAGTTCCGCCAGCAATTGGCGTAAATCATCGCGTAACAACATAACCGATTCTCTCAAAATGAGCGCATCGGCATTATCTTCAATATCCATACTGGTCGCGCCGAGATGAATAATCCCCCCGCCAATCGGGCATTGCTCCGCGTAAGTGTGCACCTCGGCCATCAGGTCATGATGCAGTTGGCGCTCTAATTCATGGGCGCGGGCGATGTTTATATCATCTTGATGCGCGCGCAAATCCGCGACTTGCTCGGCGCTCACCAATCCCGCTTGGGCTTGCGCCTCCGCCAAAGCGACCCAAATACGACGCCACAATAAGCGCTTATATTTCAACGACCAAATACGGCGCATCTTGGGCGTGCCATAACGCCACGTAAAAGGGCTAAGATACTGTTCATGGTCGAAATGTTCGGTCACATCACCCTCATTGCTTAAAAATCCAATACGTCTATCGCGGGGTAGGACTTCCTACCGCGCAGAGTCTGCTTCATCCGCAACATTAACAATTTGATAAAAGTCAAAAGTGCCATTTTGTAAAATCTTTAAGATGATGGGTTTTCCCACCACATCTCCCCGCTCATTGAACGTATGAGGCCCCGTCACCCCTTGCCATTCGCGCGTCTGATGAAGCGCTTGGGCAATCGCTCCTGAACTAGAAGAATTGGCTACAGTCATCGCATGGGCCAAAAGATAAACAGCGTCATAACCTTGTGCCGCCCATGTATCGGGGTCTGTGCTATAGCGCTGGCGATATTTCTCGATAAAGCGTTGCTGTTGCTCGCGCGGGGTATCGGGGTGATAATGAGATACAACCACCGTGCCTTCTGCCGCCTCGCCTGCGATATTCCACAAATCATCGGTATCTAAACCATCGCTTCCCATTATAGGCGCTTCGATGCCAGCGGTGCGCGCTTGTAAAATGAACTCGGCCGCTTCAGGGTTAGAGCCAGCGATAAAAATCGCGTCAAAATCTAACGATTGCCAGTTAGCGATGATGGTACGAAAGTTACGGTTCGTCCCTTGATAACTACGACGGTCTACAACATTGATGCCGCGCCTATCGGCCTCATTCTCAAAAATATTGGCTAATTGGCGGCCGTTCGGGTCGTTCACATGTAAAATTGTCATGCGCGCATAACCCTGCGATTCGGCATAAATGGCCAGCTGGCGGGCGATTTCTTCGTCGCTAGAGACATTGCGAAAGATAAACTGAAAGCCATTGCGCGTTAATTCCGGACTTGTCGAACTCGGCGATAGCATCACCAATCCATTGAACTCATAAATCGGCGATGCGGGCACAGAAATATAAGACCACGCATGGCCAATCACGGCCACCATATCGGTATTCTCAGCGAATTCTTGGGCGACCAAACGCCCTTCCCGAACAGAATCGAAATCGTCGGCTTCTATCAATCGCAATGGCCGACCGCCTAGCAAACCGCCGTTAGCATTAATTTCTTCTACTGCCATCCGCACCCCTTGCGGCAATTGGTCATATGCGGCGTAAAAGGGCCACACAAGACCGATGACAATAGGGGTGTCTACAGTGGCATTCAGAGCCTTTTGAGCGCGCAAGACCCGCAAGTCATCTTCCGCACAAGCTCCTAAAAGCGACGCGCATATCCCAACAATAGCTATCCATCTCAAACGATTGAACACGAAATTGCCCCCTCAAACCAGTTGGCGACGAGCTAGCTCAGCGAATAAACCTTTTTCACGCATCAGCGATTCGTAGGTGCCGCTTTGGACAATCGCCCCACGTTCAAATACTAGAATGCGGTCCGCATGGATAATGGTACTCAGGCGATGCGCGATGACAATGCGCGTCGCATCTAAACTCTCTAGACTTTCGCTCACAATCGCTTGGGTGCGGTTATCAAGGGCGCTGGTCGCTTCATCAAAAAAGAGAATTTTGGGCTTTTTAGCGATAGCGCGCGCGATGAGTAAGCGTTGGCGTTGCCCGCCCGATAGCGTCGTTCCGCCCTCGCTGACGATAGTATGCATACCCATCGGCATTTGGCGAATATCATCCGCCAAACCGGCCATCTCCGCCGCTTCCCAAGCCGCCTCCATGCTCAACGGCGCAATCCCCACGATATTGGTATAAATATCGCCGGTCATCAATTGGCTATTCTGCAACACAACCCCCAATTGACGGCGCACACTACGAATATCTAGACCGCTTAAATCCTGCCCATTGTAAAAAATCGCCCCAGAGGTAGGCCGTTCAAAGCCTAACAACAGACGCAACAGCGTAGATTTCCCTGAACCCGATGGCCCAACCAAGGCGACAAAGTCGCCGGGGCGCACCTGAAACGAAATATCTTTCAATATCAGCGGGCCATCTTCTTTATAACGAAAGCTCACATGGTTCACCTCAATTTCCCCGGTCAATTCGCCGGGGTCTGCGCGGGTGGCGTCCACTTCTGGCAAAGTTTGCAAAATGGGCCTCATCCGTTCATAGTTGGGCACAATCCTTAAAACAGAAATAAATGCATTGCTCAACTCCAAACCTGCTAGCAAAAATTGGGTGAACGCCGCATTAAATGCCAAAAATACGCCCGTCGTAATCGCGCTATCCTGAACGACAAAGGCGAAAAGAATAAGTAATGTCATGATTGGATAAACCATGTTGAAAACAGTTAATGCATTTTCAACACTACCGGCTTTGTACGCCAGTCGTTTTTGTTGCCCAAAACGTTGCGCCCATTGGGCGAACGCGCGATTTTCCACCCCTGCAATTCGCAGTTTAGAAATCCCTGTGATGAGTTGTAAGACCAAACCGGAAATATTCCCTTGTATATCCGCCAATGCCCGCTGATAGCGCATTTGACGATAACCGGCCACCCACGTTATCAACGCGGCCAGCAATACGAGCGTCGTTGCCACGACCGCCAAACGCGCGTCTAAAATGAACAAGAGGAGGAAGTTAAAAAGCGAAAAAACGCTAGAAAGCATCGCTAAAACAATGGTGCCAGAAACGGTCCGCCGTATCGTGGAAACACCCATCGCGCGCGAGCTGAGGTCTCCCGCAGAATATCCGCGGAAGAAAGCAGTCGGCAGGTTCAACAATCGGTCCCAAATGGCTGATTGCAAAGTGCCATCAAATTTCATTTCAATACGTAATACCGCGATGCTCCGCACGACCTGAAAGATGGCTGTCGCGAAAGCGGCGACCAACAAAATCATCACCAATTCCACTAAACCGCGTCTATCCGCCGCAGGGATAATCATATCGAATATGCGTCCCGTAATTAGCGGGATGAGCGTACTCAATAAGCCACCCATAACGCCCATCCAAACCACAATCCCTACATCGCGCAAGCTATCACGCAACCCAAAGCGCGCCAAATCCGACAAAGTTAAGGGGCGATTGGGCAAAGTGGGATAAAAAGAGAACGCGAAGCGGTTAATCTGTTGAGCCAACTGGGGCGTAATTCGCTGGCGCTTGTTTGTGCTGGGGTCATACAGGTTATAGCTTGTTGACGAAGCGGGCAACAACGCTACAGGATGGCGCTCTGTCCCCCAATAACCCAGCAGTGGCCCATTATCTCGCCGCCACCAATCATCTCTTAATGCCACCTCACGCGCCCGCAACCCCGATGCGTGAATAATCGCCTCTAAAGTCAACGCCTCTGCCCGGCCATCTATCGGGTCCGGCGGGCGTACAATCCGCACGCCTAGGGCATTACCCACCGCTTGGCAACTGAGAAAAAGCGGCTCATCGCCGCCATAATCCGCTTGATATTGTGCGGCGCGTTCCCGATGCAAAATGCCTGCCAAGCGCCCAAAAGCGTTGTTCAATTGCCCTTGGTCATATTCGCCACGTTTGCGTAAGCGTTCGCGTTCTATCGCTTCATGGCGCTCGATATTCCACAAAATACAATTCTGCGCGACACGATGAAAATTTTCGATATACTCCCAACGCAACGCTTGCTTGACAAACGAAGGTGTATCCATCGCGTAAATCTGCGCGGGTTGCGGCGCATAAAGCCACGTTGTATCAGCAAGCGGGATATAATCATCTTCAGTGATGAGCGGTAATTCCTTTTTGCTCAAAAATTGTACCGAACCGCTCACGCAACGCACCCATAGCGTCTTACGCGCTGTCCGCGCAATCTGTCCCTCTTTTAATGCGATAGGCTTATGAGGAGCGATGGGCACAAATTGCCGCAGGGCGGACGTGTGCTCTATCCCAATAGACAGATTCGCAATCCAGCCATCCAAAAGCGCCATCATCTCCAAATCGTAATCGGGGTCTTGGAGCAATTGTTGAAAGCGGGAACGAGGAAAGCGCGCTATCGCTGTTTGGTTCGTCCCCACAGCGATAATCTGCACCCCATCAGACTGCCATTGGCCGTCAAATCCCATCAACAAATCCCCCTCATGCGCGCGGAACAGATGATGCCGCTCGCCCCCTACGATGCCGCCGCGTATCCGCACGGCGAAAACATCTACCACGCCCTTAGTCACCAGCCATAAATCATCGGGGTCATCTAGCGCAATTGGGCTATTGCTCCCAATGACGATGGGCGCTTCTTCTCCAAAACCACGAGGCGTTGTTGTAGAATCTTGTCGGTCGTCGTGTTTATCCACAAAACCGGCCTTCTAATACAGAAATTCCATATACATTTTAGCTTTTTCTTCCTCCGCCGCTTCTGCGCGGATGAGATATTTATAGGGGCCTTCTTCATCCTTCAATTCATCATGCGTGCCGCGTTGTACCACGCGACCGCCATCTAAGACGATGATTTCATCGCAATCGCGGATAGTGCTCAGACGGTGGGCGACGATGATACAGGTGCACCCACGCCGACGCAGGTTATCGTCTATGAGCTTTTCAGTCACAGGGTCTAAAGAGCTAGTCGCTTCGTCAAGGATGATGATTGAGGGGTTGTTGACCAACGCGCGCGCAATTTCCAGACGTTGTACTTGCCCGCCGCTAAAATTGCGCCCCCCCTCTTCGATGATATGGTCATAACCATCAGGGCGTTCTGCAATATCAGCGTGGATAACAGCATCTTTAGCCGCTTGGATGATATTCATCTCCGGTATTGTGGGGTCCCATAAGGTCAAATTATCGCGGATGCTCCCCTCAAACATAAAAATATCTTGGTCTACCATCGCCACCGAGTTATTAATGTGCTCGCGCGGCAATTGTTGGCGGGGCACGCCATCGAACAGTATTTCCCCTTCCCACGGCTCATAAAGACCCGAGACGAGTTTAGCAATGGTAGATTTTCCACTGCCCGACCCGCCGACCAAAGCGACGCGGGCGCCGGGGCGCACCAACAAGCTAAAAGATTCAATCAAAGGAGTATCTAATCTGCTATAGCCAAAAGTGACGTTACGCAATTCCACACGACCACTCAACTTCGCTGAGGGCGCCGCGTAAGCGCTATGACGCGCGAAAGTGGCATCTAAGGGATAGCGTAACACATCATCCAGACGATTCATATCACCCGCCACCTCTTGAATACGACCACCGAGGTTGACGATTTGGTTAAAAGGCGCGATGAAGCTAGCCATCAACGTTTGAAAAGCGACCAAAGAGCCGATAGTCAACGTCCCATCCATCACTTTCAAGCCGCCTAACAACAAAATGGCGGTGACGTTGACCAGCGATAAAAAGACGGGCACCACCTGTAGAACCTGCGACGCTAGCCCAAATTGCTGTTCAGCGTTCAGCGTTTTAGCCTGATACCCCGCCCAACGCGCAAAAAAGGCATCCTCCGCGCCGGTGGCTTTGATAGTTTCTATCGTCTGCAACCCGTTGATGGCCGTACCCAACAGCTTACCCCGCTCTTGCAGAAGGCGGCGGTTGGCATCTACCCGCCGCCGCGAAATGTAACGCAAAACGAGGATATTCACACAAGCGATAGCAACGCCAATTGCCGTCAGGGTCGGGTCATATAGATACAGTAAGACGATATAAAAGATGACCAAAACAATATTGATGGCCGCCGTCGCCAATTCGCCGCTGAGCAAATAGGCGACACGGTCGTTAATCGCCACCCGCGAGCTGATTTCGCCGCCATAACGCTGGGTGAAAAACTCATAAGGCAGGCGCAAAATGTGCCATAAGAATTTACTAGACGTAGCCAAAGCCAATTTCGCCTCTAGGCGTAGCAGATAGTGCTGTTGCAACCACGCCAATACAGCCCGCAACAACGCTGTTATCGCCATGGCGACTAATAGCCCGACTAACCAATTCACCTGACCCTGTATGAGGATATTATCTACAAAAACTTGGGCGAAGGTCGGAACAACCAACCCCGGTATGACGAGCGCAAGGCTAGCGATGATGACATAGGTTAAAGCCAAGCGCGATTGCGATAAGCGCCCAGCTAAAGCCTTCATCAAGCTGGGACGCTCGCCCGCCCGCACGAAATCGCTATCGGGTTCAAATGTCAGCACAACCCCGGTGAACGCTTGGTTGAATTCCGCCATAGATACCGTGCGCGGCCCAGAAGCCGGGTCATTAATATAGGCGACGCGCCGCCCAAAGCCTTCCAACACCACAAAATGATTGAAATTCCAAAATACAATCATCGGGAAGCGCATAGACGGCAGTTCCGCGATTTCTTTACGAAAGCCTTTGCCGTTCAGGCCATAAATACGCGCCGCGCGGATGATATTACTGGCTTTCACCCCATCGCGAGATACACCACAGACCGAACGCAATTCTTCTAGTGGCAAAATGCGCCCGTAATAACCTAAGACCATCGCCAAAGAGGCCGCGCCACATTCTACCGCTTCCATTTGTAAAACAGTCGGCGTGCGCGCGCGGCGGGTGCGCCGCACGGTTATCACTTTAGAGGTATCGCTCATCAGTCTTAATTCCTCGCCAAAAAGGGAAATATCAACTCGATAGGCGGCTTTTCGTCGAGGATGATTGTGGCGTCAAATAGCGTGCCGCTTTGGATATCCACCTTAGCGCCCTCAGGAGAAGACCACTTATAACCGCTCACGCTATCGCGCGCGGGCACGAGATCCACCCGAACTTGTATAGGGGCGTTATTGGTTATTTCAAAAAAGCGCGTCACTAGATCATCATTTTCAAGGACACGTCGCAAACTCTCTTGGCTTTCGGGGAACTCACTTACCGTACGCACCCACCCCAACATGACGCCTGTCTCCTCGGCGCGGACGGTGGTAGGGATGACCTGCACTTTCATACCGGGGCGCACCTTTTTACCTTCTGCGGCCGGCAAGAACAATATCGCCTCTATATCTTGTACGACATCCCCTGTCGGCTCTAGATTCACGAGCGGCTCGCCAATTTGCACAAAATTACCCGCCGCCACCCGCACTTCAATCACGCGGCCGTTAGAATTGCTCTCCACGCGCACTAACTCATCGGAGTTCGTCGGCAAAACACGCGCAATGACCTGACCCTGCTCCACAGAATCCCCTAGGCGGATATAAATATCATCCAAACGCCCGCTGATAGGCGCGCTAATCGTATCAATGCCGCCACGGATGAGAATACCTTCGCCGCTCGTCGTTTCCGCTATGCTACCCCAAACTCCCCAAGCGATGCCCGCAATAATCAGCAAAATGATAGCCAACAGCGCCAGCCAAGACCGCGGGGATGTAATTTGCATTAATTGGTCTAACTCTTCTGGTGAAGATAAGCGGTCTAAAGCTTCCTTGCGGAATAAGCGCTCTTGCATAGCTCATCGCCTTTGGTTGTCGTACAACTGAACTCGCTCATCATTCTAAACGATTTTACCCCTTAAACAAAACTCGGAAGACGATTAAGTTCTTCCGAGTTCAAAAAAAGTTGCAAAGAGCTTAGTCTTCGCCGGGTGGCGGTCCGCCGCCGCCAGCGACATTTTCTAGATCCTCTTCCGACAATTCGCCGTCTTCAGGATCGTTAACAAAGAAACGCCACTTCTTCATGGAACACTCCTTGTTGTCGTTAGCTGACATTTTCACTATATCAGTATTTACAGTTTGGCACAACAAATTACTGAAGGAGCGTTACGATTATTCGGGAAATTTTTACATCTCACTCATGGTCGTGAAAGAATGAGAGGCGGCGTAGGGGTCATACGTGTTAAATCATCCGCGCCCACCAAATCGCAATATGGCTCGATGCGATACAATTCTCGTTGTTCGCAGGTCAAAGGTGGAATATAGCGATTTTCATACGTCCAACGAATCAATTCTTCTAGCGATTGGATTTGCCAACGGCGTATCGTCGCGTCTTTAGCGCCAGATAAAGCAGATTGCCCATCTAACGAAAAAGCCACGGTCATCACCTCGTCTGTATGGCCATCAAAGCGCTGTATTTCAGAGCCGCTGGCCACATCCCACAGACGCAAGGTACGGTCGTCAGAGGCGGAAAGCGCAAACCGACCGTCAGGGCTAAAACGCACACTATTCACATCAGCGGTATGACCATCGAAGCGACGAATCCATTCAGGTTGGTTTATATCCCACAATTTAACGCTACGGTCCTCAGAAGCCGATAAGATATAGCGCCCATCAGGGCTAAAAACAGCGCGATACACAACGCCCGTATGGCCATTAAAGCGGCGTATCTCCGCGCGGTCGGGGATACTCCATAAAATCAGGCTTTGGTCTATGCCGGCGGATAAGGCCAATTGACCATCGGGGCTAAAGGCCACCGACCACACCCGCCCCCGATGTCCTATAAAACGGTGCAGTTCCGACCGTGACTCTACGTCCCACAAAATGATGACGCCATCATCATCACCAGATAGCGCCATACGGCCATTCGGGCTGAACGCAACCGAACGCACCCGATTGCTATGCCCTAAAAAGTCAGCTACGTTCTCGCCGTTGGATACATCCCACAAAATCACACGACCATTGCTCGAACCCGAAAGCGCAAAGCGGCCGTCGGGGCTGACATCGGCGCTATAAATCTCCGATTCAGCGCCAACGAATTCGCGAATAATCGTCTCCGATTCAATATCCCACAACATTAATTTCGTATCGCGAGAAGCAGATAAAATGACCATCCGCCCGTCAGGGAGTTCAAATGGGGTGATGCTCCAAACCCAATTCGTATGACCGCTATAACGTTGTAATTCCGCCCCATTTTCTAAATCCCATAGGCGTACGGTGCCATCTTGAGAACCGGTTAACACTCTGCGCCCATTCGGCGTCATGGCGATGCCATAAATGGCGGAACGATGGCCGGTCAAGCGGCGAATCTGTTCATTCGTCGTCAAATTCCAATAGATGAGCGTTGTATCATACGAAGCTGATACGGCCGTCTTGCCATCAGAGCTTATCGCCAAATCCCATACATCGTTGGTATGCCCTGTCAGGCGGTCTACTTCCTCGCCCGTGGCTAAGTCCCACATCAACAAACTACCCTCGTCATAACCAATCAGCAGGCGCGCGCCATCAGGGGTGATGCCCAACGCCTCCGCCATGCCCAATTGGGGGTTAAATTCATAGAGCAGTTCGCCATCTTCAATCCGCCACCCGCGCACATAACCCGCTTGATAACTAGCAAAGGCGACTTGGCTATCAGGACTTGTTAATACATTCCATATCGTGTCGTTCTCGCCATCAAAACGGCGGAATTCTTCTAAGGTGGTGGCGTCGTAAACCACCACATTCCCTTCTTGAGACCCACCCACAAGCCAGCGGCCATCCGCGGTAGCCGATAAATTGTTGAAATCTTCAACGCCATCTACGCGCTGTACTTCGCTCCCGCTCTCTACATCCATCTTAACTAAGGAAGCAGCCTCATCTGCGGTGGCGGCTGTAGCGATATATGCAAAGCGCCCATCGCTGGAAAAGCGGACCGCATAAATTTGATGTTCACCAAAAGACCAACGTTGCTGAACCTCCCCTGTCAGCAAGGTTGTTAAAATGACTTCGTTATCCACAGTGGGCAATAAAGCCCATTGACCATCCGGGCTTATCGCCACGCGCGAACCATAATTTTCCGCCATATTATCCATCAATAGGCGCGTGCTAGGGGCATACGCCGCCTGAGCGAGGATACTTTGGGCGACAGACGAAGGATTATCGGTATCTACCGAAGCCAAAGCGATAGTCAATGCCAACGAAGGGTTATTATCGCGGTATAGCACTTGTTGGGCATTAGACGCCAAGGCCAAATTTTGGGCGAGGGCTTCGTTAAAGATTGCGGTGGCTTCTGCGGCTTGGGCTGTGGCGGCGTTGTTAAAAGCGAGTCGCGCGTTCATGTCCGACGTGGCTTGAGCCGCAACCGCCGTGGAGGCGTTTAGCTCGGCAATTTGGCGTTGGTCTTCGGCATCGCGGCGGCGTTGCTCGGCGTTAACCGCTTGTAGAAAAGCGAAAGCCGCCAGCGCCAGCACCACAAAACCATAAACCCCCACCAATACCAACGCCCGCCGTCGCGCCGCAGAGGCCTTAACGCTCGCCTCGATATATTCGCGTTGTAGCTCGGTGGGTTCGGGCTTTTTATCGCCGCTATTTTCCAGCCAGCGCACAGCCTCTCTTAGTTCGTTGCCGCGTAAAACAAGATTGCTATCCCGCTCGCGCTCGTTCCATTCCACCGAACGAACCAGCAAGCGCGTATGCAAGTGCAAATGCTCTAAATCCGTATCAAGAGCTGTGGTCAGCTTATTAAACGCGGTCTCAAAATTATCTTCTTCGCGGAAGAAAACCCAATTATGAGAAGAAATGCTCGGATGCAACGCGGCTTGGTCATGCGGCTCGATTAACTCTCGTCGTACTATCGGTACTAAGCGTTTACGATACTCCAAAGCATGAGAAAGCTCTAAGTTACACACCTCCGACCGCACCGAATCCGGGCTAATCACAAAAGCAAAGGTGTTCGCCGATTCAATGCCTTTGTATATCTCCTCTAACCATTCAGCCGTCAAGGGGATATTTTCCCAATCCACCCATACATCGCGCCCCTGCGCGTTCAAAGCCTCTACAAGGCGTTGGACAAAGGCCTTATCCTTGCGCGAGTAAGAGATGAAAATATCGTTCATAACAAACCTTTTTATGGGGACTGGGTCAATTCTTACAATTATAACGCATATTCAACGCATTTAGGCGGACTTGTGGGGTTTTGTAAACCCTTAAACTTATCAAACACTCATCCCTGAATTATCAGACTTTAGCGCGATTCTGCCAATATATTACGCAGAAAGCAAAGGAAATCCGCAAAATGACCACTCTTTTGAACCAAGAACAACCCGCATACGCCCATACCTATGAAAAACAATCCCGCATGAAAACAACCCTAGAGCAGATGATAGCCTTTCACCAAGACCCAAAAGCGCTATCTATCCTCACACCGCCGCCTATCTTTGTGCAACTGCGGCGCGACAATCGGGTAGCTTTTGATGAGGGCGAGCTAGAATTCACATTATGGTTTGGCCCCATCCCTATACGTTGGGTGGCCTGCCACGAGCAAGGCCCCACCGCGCACTCTTTCGCCGACCGTATGATAAGCGGTCCTATGGCTTACTGGCGGCATGAACACATCTTCCAACCTCAAGGGGACGAGGTCGTCCTCATTGACCGCGTCACCTTAGCCCATAAGGCGGGGGTGAGTGGCTTACTCACGCGCCTGATATTCGATGGCATCCCCCTACGCATCTTATTCTTTTATCGCCATCTTCGCACCCGTTGGATAGTGGAAAAGAAAGACCAATAAAGAACCAATGATGCCCAAAACTCACCACTCACCCCATATTATCATCATCGGCGCTGGCATCGGCGGGTTAACAGCGGGCGCGCTACTGGCTAAAGCGGGTTATCGCGTTACTGTTTTAGAAGCGCACACTTACCCCGGCGGTTGCGCGGGCACATTTTATCATAAGGGCTATCGCTTCGAGGCGGGCGCGACCGTCGCTGGCGGATTCCAACCTTACGGCCCGCACGCGATGATTGGCGAATTGCTCGATATACGCTGGCCCATCCGCCAACATGACCCCGCTTGGGTAGTTCACCTACCCGACCGTAGCATTGCGCTCACCCAAGATAACGCCGACGTGCTCAATCACTTTCCAAACTCGGAACCCTTTTGGAAGGAACAAAGCGCCATCGCAGACCTCGGCTGGCGTTTATCCGCCGATGGGTTGCCTTGGCCGCCACAAGATATAGCCGAATGGGCACAACTGATTCGCACAGGTCTGAAGCATTTCCCGCGCGATTTGCGACTGATACCATTTGCGTTTTCGAGTGTGTACCAATGGCTTCAGCGCTATTCCATCGGGCGCGATGTTCATTTCGTGCGCTTTCTAGATGCCCAATTGCTCATCTCGGCGCAAACCACGACGCCCTATGCCAACGCGGTGTACGGAGCTACCGCCTTAGACCTCGCACGGCAGGGGGTGTATCACGTGGAAGGCGGCATCGGTAGCTTAGCCCAGACGCTGGTTGATGCTATCGAAGCCTTCGGAGGGCAAGTTCTCTATCGCCAGCGTGTCCAAAAAATTTGTATGCAGGGCGGCCGCGTCACTGGCGTTGCCGTCCAGCAGGGCCGCCACGCTAACCGCACAACGTTCATGCCGTGCGACTTCGCCATTGCCAATCTTACGCCTTGGTCGCTCGACAACTTGCTAGCAGAAAATAGCCCTACTTCCCTGCGGCGCGATACACAAAAGCGCCAATTGGGCTGGGGCGCTTTCGCCCTGCATTTGGGCATAGATGCTTCTCGTCTGCCGCCCAACATGCCAGACCATCATCAAATCATCGCTGATATGGATGGGCCTTTGGGAGAGGGCCGCAGTACCTTTCTCTCGCTATCTCCGACGTGGGATACGAGCAGAGCGCCCTCCGGCCACCGCGCCGCCACTATAACGACCCATACCCAAGTGGGCATGTGGTGGGAATTGCTCCAGCGCGACCCCCAAGCCTATCACGAAGCAAAAGCCCGCTACACAGAACGCATCCTCGACCATGTGAATACGGCTATATCGGGATTTAAAGATAGCGTTGTACTGACCTTATCGGGAACACCCGTCACTTATCATTATTACACGAGTCGCCATCTAGGGATGGTTGGCGGATTTCCCCAGACATCATTATTGCGCGCGCGCGGTCCGCGAACAGGCGTGCCCAATTTGCGCTTAGTGGGCGATTCTATCTTCCCCGGACAATCCACCGCGGGCGTATCATTGGGGGCTTGGCGCGTCGCTAAGGATGTCATGCGTCATTTACCACCTCAAAAGATGGAAAAAGTGGCGCGTTTCTACGATAGCATAAAGGAGACCACCCCATGAGCGAAGCGCCTTTTACTATCCATTGGTTTCGGCGAGATATACGCCTCGCCGATAATACCGCGCTCAATCACGCGCTGGAAAGCGGCGCGTCGGTCATCCCTTTATTCATATTCGACCCTCTGATTCTGGCCAAGACGAGCCACAGCGCGCCCAGAATGGCTTTTTTGCTGGATGCCCTCACACATCTAGACGCCGACTTGCGCCGTCAAGGGTCGCGGCTGTTCATCCGTCATGGCCGACCCTTAGACGTTTTCAAACAAATTAGCCACGAAATCGCTATCAGCGCCATATACGCGAATCGCGATTATTCCCCTTATGCCCGCCAGCGCGATGCCACACTCGACCAGTTGGGGATACCGTTTCATCTTTATGATGATATGCTCCTCATCCCACCACAAGACCTACTCAAATCGGATGGTCAGCCCTACGTAGTGTTCACCCCTTTCAAAAAACAGTGGAATACCTTAAAAAAAGCGCCTATTTGGGACAATGTAATCGGTCGGTTCGCAGATGTCCAAGCGCTCGTTAGCGAGAACATCCCCACTCTTAAGCAATTAGGCTATAGCGATACCATCCCCCTACCCCAAGCGAGCGAACAGCGCGCTATCCAACGGCTGAATGCCTTTCTGCAAGCAGACATCTATCGCTACGACACCGACCGCAATTTGCTACCCAATACCCCTTTTTCCGATGAGCGCACGGCGGGTTCATCGTACTTGTCACCCTATTTGCGTTTTGGCTTGCTATCGCCGCGCCAATGCTATTGGGGCGCGCGCACCGCTTACGAGCAAGGTACAGACCCGCGGGCGCGGCAATCCGTCGCCACATGGGTGAGTGAGTTAACATGGCGCGATTTCTACGCTCATATTCTATACCACTTTCCGCACGTGGCGCAGGAAAACTTCAAAAAAGAGTATAATACAATGGAGTGGCATAACGCTTCTAACGCGCTATCCGCTTGGAAAGAGGGTATGACCGGCTATCCTATCGTAGACGCCGCTATGCGCCAATTAAAAGCCATTGGTTGGATGCCCAACCGCGCGCGTATGATTGTTGCCAGCTTTTTGACCAAAGATTTGCTCATCCATTGGCGCGAGGGCGAAAAACATTTCATGGATTGGCTGATAGATGGCGACCTCGCCGCCAATAACGGCGGCTGGCAATGGGCGGCCGGAACAGGGACAGACGCGCAACCCTACTTCCGCATCTTCAATCCTGTATCCCAATCCCAACAATTTGACCCCAATGGCGATTATATCCGCCATTGGGTGCCCGAATTGCGCGGGTTCCCCGCTCGCGACATTCATGCACCATGGATCGCCAATCGGACGGCGCAATACCCCCCGCCCATCGTTGACCATCACTTAGCGCGACAACAAGCATTAGCGGCATTCAAAAAGGTGAAAGCGACTTCATGATGAATAAAATTATCTTACGTGGACTGAGCCTCTTCTTTTTCATCATTTTCTGTGGGTTAGCGGTTGGTTATATCGCCGCCCAAACAGAATACAAGACGCCCCAAGAATTAGCCGACCCCGACGGCTCTTTTGCTGAGCTAGATGGGGTGTCTGTGTATTACATCGCTCGCGGTAACCCACAGAATCCCGCTGTTATTTTCATCCACGGCTTCGGTAGCTCCAACAAAACGTGGGACAGCGCCCAAACAGCGCTAGCAGAGGCTGGTTTTTACACAGTCGCGCTAGACATACCGCCCTTC
The DNA here is from genome assembly GCA_037441665.1 of Anaerolineaceae bacterium. Taxonomy (GTDB): domain Bacteria; phylum Chloroflexota; class Anaerolineae; order Aggregatilineales; family Phototrophicaceae; genus JBBIRQ01. Next base: position 164,080 of record JBBIRQ010000001.1, read on the forward strand.
GGATTATCGGATAAAAGCCCAGATTTGCCTTATACCCGCGCGTGGATGGCCGACCTCATCGCCGCCTTAATGGACGAACTGAGCATCGAAACGGCATCTATCGTCGGGCACAGCATGGGAGGCGGTATTACTGCCTATTTCGCCGTGCGCCATCCTGACCGCGTCGAAAAGTTAGTATTCGTCGCGGGGGGCGTTGGGGCGCCGCGTCAAGAAGGGCAAGACACGCGCCGTAGCGGGCCGCTATCGCTCATCATGAATATAGACCCTTCTACCCCTTTTGCCGCTACGGCCATTCGGGCTTTGGTCACGCCACAATATTTTGCTGATATGATAGCCGATGCTTACTACGACCCATCAATCATCACAGAAGACATCCTCCAGCAATATCAGCGGCCGCTCGCCATCGAAGATTGGCCGGCAGGCTTTTTAAGCTATATCCAAGCTCGAGAAGAGACCCCTATCTTCCTCGCCGATTTGGCAACCACCGCCGCCAATAAACCCGTAGCCCTCATCTGGGGTGAGGAAGATACATGGGTGCCCATCACTTTAGGCGAGGAGATGCGCGCCGCCCTGCCTCAGGCGCTCTGGATCACCTATCCGCTCATCGGTCACGTCCCTATGGAGGAGACCCCCGATGCCTTCAACGCAGACCTATTGGCCTTTTTGGAGGACAAACCATGATTCGCAATTGGCGTTTGCTCTTGCCGACGGGGTTCGCCATTTCCGCTTTGGCGCTCACGCCTTATATCCTCCTCAAACGCGAACAATACAGCGAACCCGAAGCGCTCGCCGACGATGGCGGGCGTTTCGTCAACATCAATGGCATCAAAACCTACTATGTTGAGTATGGCTCTCCCCGCCATCCTACGCTCCTATTTTTGCACGGCTTCGGCGGGTCTACCTTCAGCTGGCGCTATTTGATGCGCCCCTTAGCGCAGGCGGGCTATCGTATCATCGCCTTTGACACTCCCCCCTTTGGACTCAGCGCCAAGCCGCGCCAATTCCGATACGATTTAACCGCACAAACCACTTTCGCCATCCAGTTCATGGATGCTTTAGGCATCGCCCAAGCAACCCTCGTCGGGCATAGTTTGGGGGCGAATATCGCTATGCGAATGGCTATTCACCACCCCGACCGCGTTCAACGCTTAATCCTCATTGATGCCGCCATCAACCATTTGGGAAAAACGCCGCGATGGCTCGCTCATCTACTAGACTTGCCGCCTATCCGCTTTGCGGCGCGCTTCGCCTTGCGCCTATTGCTACGCCCCCAACCAATGGCGCGCTTCATCGCGAGCACACACCAAAACCGCAAACCACTAGCGACAGCTGAAGTCCGGGCCTATTTACGCCCCAAGCAAATCCGCGGGTGGGATATGGGCTTGCTCGACCTCATCCCGCACGCCATAACGGGCCGCATCCCAGATGAACATATCCAATCGGTTCAAGCGCCTTGCCTGCTCGTATGGGGCGATAATGACCCGGTCATCCCCATTGAATGGGGGCTTCGCCTGCGTCAACTTTTGCCCCATGCCCAATGGAAAGAATATCCCCATACAGGCCACAGCCCAATGGAGGAAAACCCGCAACACCTCACCCAAGACATCTTGTCGTTTTTGAAAACGCCCTCATAAGCCTCTTACATCTGGTTCATCTATCGCTCAATCAGCATTTTTATCGTATAAAGCGAAACGTTGGCATCTACCACAGACTTCAAAGAGGCCGCCATGCCTAGATTTGGCTATCCTTGCGTATCAGAGTTGCTTGGCCGCACAACCAACCACACTTGCCAACTGCGCCACGCCACCCCAGAACGATTACGCGGCCTAATAGAGCGCAATCTCGACGATTTGAACGCTATCTTGCGTCATAACGCCGCGCACGATTGGCGATTATTTCGTATCGGGTCGAGTTGTATTCCCTTCGCATCGCACCCTGTGAATACTATCCCTTGGTGGCGCGAATATAAACAACGCTTAGCAGAAATCGGGCAGTTCGCCCAACAAGCAGGCATACGCCTTTCCATGCATCCCGGACAATACACGGTCTTAAACAGCCCCAACGAACAAACCGTATCCACCGCCATCGCCGAAATCGCTTACTCAGCGCAACTGTTGGAAGCTTTAGGGGCCGGCATAGATGGCAAAATTGTGCTCCACATCGGCGGCGTATATAGGGACAAGACGAGCGCAATAGAGCGCTTTATCTCGGTGGCGCGGGAATTGCCATTGACGATAAAAGAGCGTCTCGTCATCGAAAATGACGATAGCCATTATCATATAGAAGATGTGCTCAGCATCTCTGAACAAAGCGGCTTGCCGGTCGTGTTCGATAATCTGCACCACACCATTTTAACCGTCCCAACGCCCATCCATACGCTCATCGCGCGCGTTTTCGCCACTTGGGACGCGAGCGATGGCCCCCCAAAAGTCCATTTTGCATCCCAAGCGTTGGGGGAAAAAATCGGTAAACATGCCGCCATGGCCGATGCACAGGAATTCATTTATTGGTCGCGTATCTGGCAAGCCAGCGGCCCTTTTGATGTCATGCTAGAAGCGAAAAGCAAAGACATCGCCTTAAAACAACTCCTTTCATCCATAAACACATTAGAAGGATAGCAACATGCCCGAAGCACTCATTTGGGGCGCCTCCGGCGGCATCGGTAGCGCCCTTGTGCAACTACTACACCAAAAGGGCTGGCGTACCTATGGCGCGGCCCGTAATATCGCCAACATCCCGCCTGTGTGTGATGATTCGCACATCTTCCGCGCGGAAGATTACGATAGCATCCAAACGGTCGTGCGCCTCATCGGCGGCGAAAGCGATGGCCTAGAACTCGTGATTTATGCGGCGGGCGAACTAGCGTTCGATAAATTAGACCAGCTCTCCCCCGATGATTGGCGGCGTACTTTAGATTCAAATCTCAATGGCGCATACCTAACCACAATCGCTTGTCTACCCCTGCTCAAGCCCCAATCGCATCTCATCTTCATAGGCGCTTATTTAGACCATATCACCATCCCTAAAATGGGCGCTTATGCCACCGCAAAAGCCGGCTTAGAAGCGCTCGTAGCGGTCCTACAAAAGGAAAACCGCAAATATCGCTTCAGCATTGTCCATCCCGGCCCCGTAGACACGCCTTTTTGGCGGCAAGTCAGCCTACGCCTACCTAGCGATGCCCAAAAACCCGCCGAACTGGCCCTAGCCATCCTCGACCATCACCTTCAAGGGGGTAGCGGCACACTTAATCTGTGAAATAACTTGGCTCTTTCATAGCGCTTTAATTTTAACCTAATGCCACTCTAGGATGACCCATGGATAATCGCGCCTATACACAGGAGGGGAACTAATATGGCAAAAGTGCTCGTCATTGGCAGTGGCTTCGGAGGCTTAGGGGCGGCTATCCGCCTCGCGGCAAAGGGCCACGTTGTCGAAATTATCGAAAAACGCGATAAACCCGGCGGACGCGCTTACGTTTATGAGCTAAATGGCTTCAAGTTTGACGGCGGGCCAACGGTCATCACCGCGCCTTTCATGTTCGATGACATTTGGCAGGCGGCGGGCAAACAGCGCGAAGATTATTTCCAGATGGTGCCCTGCGACCCTTTTTATCGCATTTTCGATGACCAAAAGATGCCTTTTGATTACAACGGCGACGAAACGTTCATTCTAGAGCAAATCGAAAAGCGCAATCCCGCCGATAAAGAAGGCTACAAACGCTTTATGGCGACCACCAAAGCCATCTTCCAAAAAGGCTTTATTGAACTAGCTGATAAACCCTTTTTACAGTTCACAGATATGCTACGGGTCGCGCCGGATTTAGTACGGATGCAATCGTACCTGAGCGTATATCGCTACGTCTCGCAATTCGTTCAGGATGACTTCCTGCGGCGCTGTTTTTCCTTCCATCCCCTGCTCATCGGGGGCAACCCCTTCGACTCGCCCTCTATCTACGCCATGATTCATTATCTGGAGCGAGAATGGGGCATCCATTACGCCATCGGTGGCACAGGCGCGATTGTAGCCGCGATGGTGCGCTTATTTGAAGAATTAGGTGGCAAGATACATCTCAATACCGAGGTGGCAGAAATTCTCATCCGCGACAAGCGCGTTCAAGGGGTACGCCTAGCCGACGGCGAAACAATCGCCGCTGATTATGTTGTAGCCAATGCTGATGTCGGCTTCGTTTACGATAAGCTCATCGCCAAAGAGCACCAAAGCCGCTGGTTGCGCTTTAAGATGAACCAGATGAAATACAGCATGTCCCTTTTCGTCATCTATTTTGGCACCAAACGGCTTTACCGTGAACAGGGCTTAGCGCATCATAACATCATCCTTGGCACGCGCTATAAAGAGTTGCTCACCGATATTTTCCGCCGCAAGCACCTTGCAGACGATTTTTCGCTGTATCTGCACATGCCCACCATTACCGACCCCTCTATTGCGCCACAAGGGCACGAAAATTTTTACGTCTTATCCCCTGTTCCGCATCTGGGCGCAGATGTAGACTGGCGTGAAAAAGCGAAGCCCTATCGAGATAGCATCATCCATTTCTTAGAAGAGAACTATCTCCCAGACCTACAAGCCAATATCGTCGCGGAACACTACATAGACCCGCTCCACTTCCGCGATACACTCAATAGTAAGTTGGGCGCGGCATTTTCTGTCCAACCCATCCTCATGCAATCGGCGTGGTTCCGACCCCACAACCAGAGCGAAGATTTCAAAAACTTGTTCTTTGTGGGCGCGGGCACTCATCCGGGCGCCGGGCTACCGGGGGTGTTATCATCCGCCATCATCGTAGAAAATCTCATTGGCGAACCGCGCCGTGGCAAACAATTCACCAACGCGACCAGCACTATCCTAGAGCCAACGCTATGACATTATTACACTCACAACCATGGGAATTACGCCTGTTGGCATGGGCAGAAGAAGCCTTCAATAGCCACATCCACGGCAATTTAATCAAAGAGGATACGCAAACCCTAGACGAAGCCTATCGCTATTGCGCGCGCATCACCCGCAACCACAGCCGCACCTTCTTCATGGCTTCGGCTTTATTGCCACCCGAAAAACGCCGAGCGGCCCGCGCGCTTTATGCCTTCTGTCGTATTACTGATGATATTGTAGACCGCTCTAAAGAGCACAATCGGCTAGCGCGTCTAGAACAATGGCGGGCAGAAATTCTAGACACATCGCCCAATCCTCATTCGCCGGTACGTTTAGCTTGGGCAGATACCCAAGCCCGTTTTCGCATTCCCCACGGTTACGCCCTCCAACTGATTGATGGCGTCGCCCGCGACCTCAACCATGAGGATTACCAAAATTTCGACGAATTAGCAGAATACGCCTATGGCGTCGCCTCGACAGTCGGCTTGATGGTGATGCACATCATGGGATTTTCTGGCCCCGACGCCCTACCCTATGCCATTCGTCTAGGGGTTGCGCTTCAAATCACCAACATCTTGCGCGACATCGGCGAAGATTGGCGCAACGGGCGGCTTTACCTACCTCTAGACGAATTAAGCGCATTCGGGCTGAGCAAAACGGACATCGCTTTAGGTCGGGTGGATGAACGCTGGCGTAACTTCATGCGCTTTCAAATCGCGCGCAACCGCCAACTCTATGCCGAGGCACAACCGGGCATCCATCTGCTAGATAAAGACGGGCGTTTCGCCATCATGGCCGCGGCCAATCTCTACGAAGCGATTCTCCGCGACATAGAAACACATGATTACGACGTCTTTCATCGCCGCGCCCGCACAACCACGCTAGGTAAACTCAAACGCCTGCCTAGCATTTGGTGGCGAAGCCGACATAATCGGTTTACCCACCACACCCAACACCCGCTATAATCCCATATAAACCTTCAAGGAGGGTATTTGATGAAAATCGGGATAGTGGGTAGTGGTATGGTCGGAGCAACGGCCGCTTACGCGCTCATCATGCGCGGCGTTGGGCGTACGATTGTGCTAGTGGATGTCAACCATAAACGCGCTCAGGCAGAGGCGGATGATTTATATCATGCAGTGCCCTTTGCAGAGCCTCTGGACATCATCGCAGGCGACTACAGCGACTTAGCAGATTGTCGCGTGGTCATCGTGGCCGCGGGCGTTGGGCAAAAGCCGGGCGAAACCCGCCTTCAACTTTTGGCGCGCAATGCCGCCGTTTTCCGCCAAGTCATCCCATCTATCCTTCAATACGCGCCACAAGCGATACTTGTCATCGCCACCAACCCCGTAGATATTATGACCCACCTAGCCGCACGCTATGCGGCCGATTTCAACGTGCCTTCTACCCGCGTTATCGGCTCTGGCACAACGCTAGATACGGCGCGCTTCCGCTCATTATTAGGGCGTCATTTGGGCGTAGATTCACATCACATTCACGGCTATGTCATCGGCGAGCACGGCGATTCTGAAGTGTTGACGTGGTCGCTCGTGACTGTGGGCGGTCTGCCTTTAGAAGATTTCTGCCGTGAACGCGACCTCATATTGGACGACGACCTACGCCGACAAATTGACGAGCGCGTGCGCCGCGCGGCCTATCACATTATCGAGGGCAAAGGCGCCACCTATTACGGCATTGGTAGCGCGCTCGCACGCATCACCAATATTATCCTGCACGACCAACGCGCTATTCTCACCATCTGTACCCCACAACCCATCATCGCTGACATCCCTAATGTCACCGTCGCCATGCCGCATCTCATCGGCGGACAAGGCGTTTTAGATAGCTTCCCCTTGCCACTCACCCAACAGGAGTACGCGCTTTTGCAGAACAGCGCCCGCATCATCCGCAATATCTTAGACGAATTAGAAGCGCAAGAAGGCACCCCATGACCTATTTCGGATTCTTGGCTGTTTTTTTAGGTATTCCTATTGCCCTACTCAGTGTATTAACTATCCACGATTGGCGACGCAAGCATTGGCAACCTTCAGCGCTTTATAATTGGCAACCGTGGGTCGTCATCGTCGCCCACTGCTGTATCGCAGTGGCTTATACTTTCTTGTGGGATAATTATTTAGTAGCGACCGGCGTTTGGTACTACGATGTGGCTTTGGTCTCTGGCATTATCATTTGGTACGTCCCGATAGAAGAATACACCTTCTTTGTCTTGCAACCCATCATGACCGGCTTATTCTGCTTCTGGCTGATGCGCCACACGCCCATAAATCCTATAACAGCGCAAAATCCGCGCATACGAATCATCACAGCAGGCTTTAGCGCTTTACTGTGGCTCGGCTCTATAGCGATTTTGGCATCAGGTTGGAAGCCCGCCACCTATCTAGGGCTTTTGCTCGTTTGGTCGCTACCGCCTATCATTGTGCAATTAGCGTTTGGCGCGGACATCTTATGGCGTCATCGGCGCATTGTGGCTATCGGTATCCTAGTGCCCACGTTATATCTCAGCTGGGCGGATTCTTTAGCCATCACCGCCGGCACATGGACTATCGCCCATGACCAATCTTTAGGCATATTGTTGGGCGGCGTATTGCCAATAGAAGAAGCGCTATTCTTCCTGATGACCAATATTCTCATCACGTTTGGGTCTACCTTGATGATTGCCCAAGAGAGCATCGTCCGTTCACGACTGCATCGTATAAAGGTATCGCGCCCAACCACCGAGGAGGTGACCGCATGATTTGGAACTTCCAACGCCAACTTTCGCGCCGATTATTGGCTTGGGGTCAATTGAGTATCTTGTTAGGGTTTATAGCCATCCTGAGTAAGGGGTTCTGGCGAGGAATAGGCGCACAATTCGTTGTATGGGGAGGCATCAATATCCTCATCGCCGCGGTGGGGAACAACTTCACGGTTAAGCGATATAAAGGGCACAACGACCCCCTAAACCCACAAATACTTCACCAAGAATCGACCCATTTAAGCCGTTTGTTATGGCTCAACACAGGGCTTGATATACTCTACGTGCTCGGTGGCTACTGGCTCGCCCATCGCCATAGGGGGCGCGCTTCGTGGCGTGGACATGGTTGGGGCGTCATTGTTCAAGGCGCGTTTTTATTCTTCTTCGATTTATTCCACGCCCAACGGGTGCCTAAAAACAATATATAAAAGTGGCGCATTTTTTTACCCTGCGCTTAATCCCTGCTCATATTTATTGGTTAGACTTGCTGTGGCAAAATAATGATGAGAGTTATCCATGTTGCCTCAATTAAGCCAAGCTTTTGAAGGTGAAGAACATCAGCCTTTTTTATGGCCCGCCGGTAAATGGGCCGCGCTCATGTTGCACGGCTTCTTGGGCACGCCGGCCGAGCTTCATCTCATGGCGATGCACCTGCATGAGAACGAGTGGACCGTTCACGGTCCATTATTGCCCGGTTTTGGCGTAGACCTCATCAATCTACCTCATCGCCAATATCAAGATTGGTTAGCGACAACACACCAAGCGCTCCATCATCTTCGACAGAAACATCAGCAAACCATCTTGGTAGGGAATTCCATGGGGGCCGCGCTTGCGCTCCAAGCCGCATCAGAAAATCCGCCCGATGCCCTTATCCTCATCGCCCCTTTTTGGAAGATAGACCACATTTTATGGCAAACCCTGCCCGCCATTCGCTATTTTGTGCCTCAATTCGCCCCTTTCAAGTTATTCAAGCTAGATTTCAATAACCCCGACATGCGGCGAGGCATTCACGAGTTCATACCCGATATTGATTTAGACGACCCGGAAGTGCAACAGGCCATACGCGACTTCAAAATTCCGGTCAGTGTCATTGACCAACTGCGCCAAGTGGGGCAAAAAGCTTACGATGCCGCCCCCAATATAACCGTCCCTACGCTCGTCATTCAAGGTCTGCAAGATGACTTGGTGCAACCTAAACTCACGCGACAACTCGTCCACCGTCTAGGCGGCCCTGTCCATTATCTCGAAGTCAATGGCGCGCATGATATTAAATCGCAGAGCCGCGCGACGTGGAATTGCATTTATAACGCCATCTATACGTTCATGCACACTTTCAAGCTCGGACGCCAATAATGCGACGATACATACGGCAAACCTTAAATCCAGATTGGTATCATGGACATCGCAAAAAACCGCCATTCTTTGAAGGCTGGTATTTCAAAATCATCAACGCCGCAGAAGACGCGCGTTACGCCATCATTCCGGGCATTTTCATCAATCCCAATCCCGCTAAAACCCATGCTTTCATCCAAATTCTCGACGGCATGAGCGGTCGCGCCACGTATCACACCTACCCCGCCCAACAATTTGTCGCCGCAGAAGATGCTTTCGATGTCCGCATTGGCCCTAATCATTTCCGCAGGGATTGCCTAACGCTGAATATTGATGATGGCGATACAAAGGTCATCGGAGATTTGCACTTCAATGAATTGACGCCTTGGCCAATCACTTGGGCCGCGCCGGGTATTATGGGATGGTACGGCTGGATACCTTTCATGGAATGCAACCACGGCATCGTCAGCCTTGACCATAGTATCAACGGTGAATTAACCATCAATGGAGAGCGCATCAATTTTAGCGACGGGCGCGGTTACATCGAAAAAGATTGGGGGAGCAATTTCCCCTCCGGTTACATCTGGCAACAAAGTAACCATTTTGAGGCTTACGGCACTTCTTTAACGGCCTCTATTGCTGTTATCCCCAACTTGGGTTTCACATTTCCCGGTTTCATCATCGGCCTATGGCACGATAATAAACTTTATCGCTTTGCTACTTATACCGGCGCTAAAGTCGAACGCTTAGAAGTCACCGATTCTCAAGTGATGTGGGTGGTGAAAGATAAACAATTACGCCTAGAGATGCGCTCATCCCGCGCGGCTGGCGGCGCTCTAAAAGGGCCAGAAAAGCTAGACATGCACAAACGGGTAGACGAAACATTACAAGCTATCGTCGAAACCCGCCTAAGCACACTATCGGGCCGCACAATCTTCTCTGGCATTGGACGTAACGCCGGCCTAGAAGTAGTAGGCGACTTATCCCTATTGCTCAAATCATAACAAATCACATCATCAAGGCCATGACTCAAAAACTGCATCAAAGCTCAATCGTCTTAAACAAATCCAATATCAAACTCGGTTATGGGCTCATCGCCATCTGGGTACTAGCCATGGTCTCTGTGCCCATCATCCGCTGGGCGTGGGGCGATATAGCCATTCGCCACGGCATCATCATCACGATTATTGCCCAATGTAGCGCTGTAATCTATTTCTTATGGCAATCGTGGGGCGCTAAGCGCACCTTGCTCAGCTTCGCCATCGCCGTGAGCATCACTTGGCTATCAGAAAAAATCGGCTCGGCAACGGGCGTCCCTTTTGGGGAATACCATTATACGCCATTTCTACAACCCCAATTAGGCGGCGTTCCGCTACTCATCCCTATTGCATGGTTTATGATGTTGCCCCCTGCTTGGGCTGTGGCATACAGCATACTAGGAAATTACAAGGGACGTTTTGGGTTTGTCGCTTTCGTTTGCTTGAGCGCCGCCGCGCTCACCGCGTGGGACTTGTTCCTAGACCCGCAGATGGTGCGCTGGGGGTTATGGGTTTGGGAACAGCCATACGGTTACTTCGGTATTCCGTGGGTTAACTTCGTCGGCTGGATGCTCGTCGCTATGGTAGTCACCGCCGTCATCCGCCCGCCCCGCTTTCGTTTAGAGCCGCATCTAACCATCTACGCTATCGTGTGGCTACTGCAGAGCATCGGGCAACTCATTTTTTGGGATTTACACGGTCCGGCCATCGTGGGCTTTATCGTGATGGGCGGGTTTTTAGCGATGGGATATTGGGGTTATAAAAGGCGCTCATGAAGATAGCTATCAGCATTTTGGGCGCTTTTATGTTGGGCGCTATCCCCTTTTCGGTGCTCGTCGGGCGCTATATTCTCCATAAGGACATCCGCCAATATGGAGACGGCAACCCCGGCGCAACCAACGTCTTACGCGCAGGGGGTAAAAAGTGGGGTTTGCTCGCCATGATACTCGATGCGCTGAAAGCCATCATACCAGTTGGGATCGCTTATCACAGCTTACGCTGGGAGGGTTTGCCTATGGTCGCTATGGCCTTAGCGCCGATTGCAGGGCATATGTTCTCCCCGTTCTTGCGCTTTAATGGCGGTAAAGGCGTCGCCGCCACCTTTGGCGTATGGGTGGGGCTAACCATTTGGGAAGCGCCTACCGTATTGGGTATTATGCTCGTATACTGGTTTAAGGCTGTTACAAGTAGCGGTTGGGCCGTCATCCTAGCGTTTTTGAGCCTATGGCTTTACTTATTTCTGGCGCATCCCAACCCTATCTTGCTCCAAATTGCGGGTGGCAACCTGCTTTTGCTAGCATACAAGCACCGCGCGGAATTAAAACATCTACCACGAATACGCTATTCACGGCAGGGCTGAGTACGGGGCATGACCATGATTGAGTTCTTACTCGCCTTAATCACTATGGCGCTCGGTGTGATGAGCGCCGTGGCGATAGTGAACACCTTCGCATTCCCGCGATTGAAGCGCTCGACGAGAGACATAAACCATGATAAGCCTTTCGTCTCTGTGCTCATCCCCGCGCGCAACGAAGCCGCGATTATTGAACAGACGTTAAGCCGCCTGCTCAACCAAGATTATCCCTATTACGAAGTGCTCCTATTAGATGACCAGTCTACCGATAAAACCGTAGAAATCGCGCAACGCATCGCCCAAAATGATTCACGGCTCAAAATTATCAGCGGCGCGCCGCTACCCGAAGGTTGGCTGGGTAAAAATTGGGCTTGTTATCAATTGGCGCAACAAGCGCGCGGGGCAATACTCATCTTCACAGATGCCGATGTCGAATGGCGAGAAGACGCTTTATCCGCACTGCTAACGATGATAGCCACCAACGAAGCCGACTTGCTCGCCGTTTGGCCCACACAAATCACACACAGCTTCGCAGAACGTTTAGTCGTGCCGTTGATGGCTTTTGCCATTCATAATTATCTACCTGTTTGGTTCGTTCATCATACCCCCTTCAGCATCTTTGCCGCCGCCAATGGCCAGTGCATGGCGTGGCGACGTAAGGCTTATGAACAGTTGGGCGGGCATGCCTGCGTCGCGGATAATATCCTAGAAGACGTGACCTTCGCCCGCCTCGTCAAAAAAAATGGCTTGCGCCTGTGGATGGCCGATGCGAACGGCTATCTATACTGCCGTATGTATCGCAATTGGGCACAAGCGCGGGATGGCTTCGCTAAAAATATCCTCGCGGGCTATGGGGATAGCGTCGTATTTTTGTGCGTGGGCATCGTATTTCACTTAACCGTTTTCATCCTTCCGTGGCTCTTGGCCCTCTCGTCAATGGCTTGGCGGCAATGGGCGCTTCTGCTCATCGTACAAGGGCTTGGCTTGCGCGCTTTATCCGCCGCTTTCACGCGGCAACGCGCCAGAGATGCCCTTTTCCTGCCCTTATCAGTCATCGCTATGACCATCATCGCGCTACAAGCCATCTGGTGGCGCTTCAATGGCGGCCCCCGTTGGAAAGGGCGGAGCATCCCCCAAAAGACATCTAAGCTCAACAAAAGATGGAGCGCGCCCCATGCCCAATAAGCAGATCCTCATCATCGGTGGCGGCATCGGTGGATTGACGACAGCGATTCGTCTAGCGCATCAGGGATTCAGCGTCACCCTTGTAGAAAAAAATCCACAAGTGGGCGGCAAAATGTACCAACGCACCACAGACGGTTACCGCTGGGATATGGGGCCTTCGGTCATCACCATGCGTCACGTCTTGGAAGAGCTTTTCGCCAGCGTGGGGCGCAATATGCAGGATTATTTGGCGCTAAAACCCATAGAACCGCTCACGCGATATTTTTATCCCGACGGTTTCCGCTTAGATGCTAGCCGAGATTGGCCACAAATGGCCGCAGAAATCGGACGTCTCGATGAACGCGACATTGAAGGTTACCTGCGCTATCTCGCTTATGCCGCGCAAATTCACCGCATCACGGGTCCCGTTTTCATCTATGACGAGCCGCCCACTTGGCGCAGTTTCGCCCGTGTGCCCATCTCTGATTGGCTAAAAGCTGACCCCTTCCGCTCGATGAATGGCGCTATCGAAGGCTTCGTACGTTCGCCCCATTTGCGGCAATTATTGGGGCGCTTCGCTACTTATGTCGGCGGTAGCCCCTATTCTGCGCCTGCCACGCTCAATGTCATCGCTCATGTGGAGCTTAACGGCGGGGTTTGGTATCCCCAAGGCGGCGTTTACAGAATTGCCGAAGCGTTAAAACAATTAGGGGATGAATTGGGCGTCAACTATTCATGCGGCAATGCCGTGCGGCAAATCATCATATCGAATAGCAGAGCCATCGGTATCGAGACAGAGCGCGGCCAACTTATCGAAGCCGATGCGGTCGTATCCAATGTAGATGTCGCCACAACCTACCATAAGTTGTTGCCCACAGCCGCTCTACGCCGCCGTTTCACACAATATGCGCCCTCTTGTTCGGGGTTTATTCTATTGCTCGGTGTAGATAAAACGCATCCACAGTTGGCGCATCATAACATTTTCTTCTCCTCCAACTACCCGGCCGAATTCGACGCCATATTCAAACATCGCCAGCCCGCTACAGACCCAACGATTTATGTTGCCATCACCGCCAAAACAGACCCTACGCACGCGCCAGCTAGTCATGAAAACTGGTTCGTATTGGTCAATGCGCCAGCCACCCACCCCGCGACAGATTGGGAAACATTCGCCCCTACTTATCGGGACGTTATTTTAGATAAGCTCCGCCATTTTGGGTTAGACATCATCGGCCACATCACCGTACAGCACCTGCTAACCCCGCGCGATTTAGAGGCTTCATCGGGCGCTTGGCGGGGCGCGCTTTATGGGCCATCGCCTAACAGCCGCTGGGCCGCTTTCAGGCGGCCGCCTATACGCGCGCCTCACATCAGGCGGCTTTATTTTGTGGGGGGGACAACGCACCCCGGCGGTGGCGTGCCTATGGTGATGTTATCCGCTAAAACGACAGCCCAGCGCATCCTAGAAGACATGGGTTAGCGTTTATGAAAGCCTTCTACGCCGATAGCTTCGTCCTACCCTTGCCGTATGGTCATCGCTTCCCGATGAGCAAATACGCGCGTTTGCGTCAAAGGCTCATCGAGACCGCTACCCTAACCAGCGATGCCCTGCACATCCCCCCAGCGGCAACGGATGACCACATCTTACGCGCGCATCACCCCGACTATCTAGCCAAAGTGCTTCGGGGGACATTATCGCCCGCAGAAATTCGTCGCATCGGCTTTCCATGGTCGCCGCAGATGGTAGAACGCTCTCGGCGTTCGGTCGGGGGCACCATCAGCGCCTGCATAGCCGCTCTAGAAGATGGCGTCGGCGTCAACCTCGCCGGGGGGACGCACCACGCAGGCCCTGACCATGGAGAGGGCTATTGTGTGTTCAACGATAGCGCCATCGCCGCCAAAACCCTACAAATAGACTATAGCATCAAACGCATTGCCATCATTGATTGTGACGTCCACCAAGGAAACGGCACAGCCGCCATCTTGCGAGATGATAGCACTATCTTCACTTTTTCCATCCACGGAGAAAACAACTTCCCATTCCGCAAGGTCAAGGGCGACCTCGACATAGGGCTAGCAGATAACACAAGCGACGACATTTACTTAGAAACCCTAGAAATCGCTCTAGAGCAGGTTTTATGTCTGGCTCGCCCGCAATTCGTCATCTATGTATCGGGCGCTGACCCCTTCATAGGCGATACTCTAGGCAAATTGGCGCTCACAAAAGAGGGGTTAGCCAAACGAGACGAATTAGTCATAGGAACTTGCCGAGCAGAAGGCATACCGGTAGCTGTTTCGATGGGTGGGGGCTATGCCAAAGATATTGAAGACATTGTGGATATTCACAGCGCGACTGTGGCCATCGCTAAAAAGTACGCCGCTTCATGAAGCTAAGCATTGGCGCGCCGCTCGCCAACCGCTCTCTAGCGCCCCATGAACCGTTTGCGGGTTGCTATCAAAAGCGGTGGCTTCTCCGGCGAAGAACAGAACATCGCCCTCTGGCTCGGCCAAGAGGGGGCGCGCCTGCGCCGAACCGGGCGGCAAATGGGCATACCCGCCCCTAGCAAACGGTTGCCGCACCCATGATACACGCCGCGCCCAAACCAGTTCATCCTTTAAGGCCCTAAAGGGAACTCCCAGCAATTGCGCTAGCTCTGCCAAGCCGTTTTCTAAGGCTTCTGTTTCTGCCATCGCGTCGAACCACAGCGCCCGCGCACCTGTGACATAACAGCACATCAGCACATTGTCGGATTGCTGATAACGCGAAGGCCACCAACGCGCCGCGCGGCCTGTATGCGCTAGATAGGTGCATTTATCATCCCAAAGCGCCTTACGAAAACGATATATGAGCTTGGTAGCGGGGGCTGTGCGGAACGCTTCTATAGCCCACCTTTTGCGCGCAGACAAAGGCGGATGAAAAACGAGCGCGCCGATTTGCAACAGCGCAACGGGTATGGTGATAATCGCTTTTCGCCCGCGGTAAGTCTCTGAGTCGGTGGAAATCGTAACCCCGCCCCTGCCCCATTCGATGCGCCGCGCTATTGTGCGCTGTCGGATGGGCAAATCGCGCGCGTACCAACGCAAAAAAGCGCCATACCCCTCTTGTAGGCGCGCTTCCCCCGCGCCGGCGCGGTCCGCTCGCATCTCGCGGATGAGGTCATAACAGCTCAAATCGTCTAAAGAGGCGCAACAGGTCTGGGCGAAAAGCACATCCGCGCGCGCCAAAGATGTCCCGCCCCACCCCAATTGTCGCAAATAATCGGCTAGCGAACAATCCTCAGCCAACGATACGGCGGCCAAACGGTTATAATCATCAAAAAGTCGCCGAAATTCGGCCGTTAATGGCGGCGGCAACTGCTCCCAATGGACGGCCGCCCCCCCTGATTCGCCCCACCAAAGATTAGCCATGCGCGCCACAGGGACCGTCTTCATATGAGCAGATAGGAGCAAGCGATGGGTTGGCGCGTTATCGCCATGGATGAACTCCGCCCCTAATTCTATCGGGAAAGCATCGCTCGTTTCGTCCGTATGTGCGCGCCCGCCGATGCGCTCGCTCGCCTCTAGGATGATAAAATCCACAGCGGCAGAGCTTAAAGCTTGGCCAGCGGCTAAGCCCGCGGCCCCCGCACCGATGATAACCACATCATGCCGTCTCTGGGCGCTCATTCAGGGCGCGATGCCATCAGTAGCGTCATCGTCCCTTTTTGGGCGACGCTATTATCTTGCTTGAGGATACGCACTTCTAATGTCACTATGCCACCTCCTAGACGTTTCGCCTCTTTTTTCTCCGCTACTGTCAACTCTGCGCGAATGGTATCGCCAATATAAACGGGTGTGCTGAATTTCATCTCTAATTCCCGAAAAGCCAATACCGTGCGCTCCAAAATGCCGAGTTGATATGCCTGCCCCACCATATAGCTTAAGGTCAACATCCCATGAGCCACCCGCTGACCCATGAACGAATTTTTGCAATACTCCGCGTCGGTATGCATCGGGTTATAATCGCCTGTCAAAGCGGCGAATTGTACAATATCCGCTTCGGTCACAGTCCGACCGCGCGTGACCAGCTTTGCCCCTAGCTCGAACTCCTCGAAATAAAGCCCGCGCGGGCCATCTGCTTCATATTTCATGCTTTTAGCTCCTTTTTCAACAGGAATCACAGTTGGCCCAAAAATTCACGTATCGCTTGGGTGACCCGTTCGGGCTGTTCCACGGTCGAAGAATGACCTGCGGCCGGGATACGAACAAGGCGCGAGTGGGGAATGGCGGCGTGGATGCGCTCGGATTTCATCGGCACTGTCGCCACATCTTCTTCACCAACGATGATGAGGGTCGGGCAGTGAATATTGCCCAATTCTTCATATATCCCCTTGCGGTCAATAACACCTTTAACGGCGCGGGTGATGCCAATACGGTGATTTTGGAGCAATTGCCGCTTCCAATAATCGCGCTCTGCTTGGCGGTTGGGGTCGTTCAAAAAAGATTGGCTGAACATAATCTTCATGACGCTATTAGCCACTACCCCCATCCCTATCCAACGCGCGATGAAGTTCAACAACCGATAGCGGGGGATGTTTTCTTCTGGTTCGGGGTCGGCGGTCGTTTCCATCAAAATGAGCGAGCGCACCACTTGCGGATGACGTGCCGCCAAACGCATCCCCACAAAGCCGCCCATAGATAAGCCCGCAAAGTGGACAGGGGCGACGCCTAAAGCTTGAATGAGCGCCAAAGCGTCTTGCGTCAAGGTGTCCATATCATAGCCATCTGGCGTCACCTCTGTATCGCCTTGGCCGCGATGGTCAAAAGCGATAACGCGGTATTTGTCTTTAAGCGCTTCTACCTGCGCCGCGAACATCCGCCGTGACCACAATAAACCATGAGAAAAAACGACCGTTTCCGCGCCTTGGCCGGTATCCTCGTAATACATTTCAATGCCATTAACCCTTATCTTCGGCATATTCGTTCTCTCCCTAAAAATATTTTATATAAAACAGCGCCAGCCCTCGCGGAGACTGGCGCTGTGGAAAAAACACAATAGCTCAACTATCGGATTCTTGGGTCGCTTCTGGTGTTTGTTCTGGGCTGATGAAAGGCGCTCCTTCACAGCTAGTGGCATCCGTGGCCAAAGCAGAAATCGCCGTGCAATCGGTCAGGGCAGATGCGCTATCGGCGCTATCCCCAAAAGAGGACGCCAGCAAAGGCGCGATAACGAGCGCTACAATAGCCAATAACTTCAACAAGATGTTGAGCGAAGGCCCCGATGTATCCTTGAAAGGGTCGCCTACAGTATCGCCCACCACGGCGGCCTTATGCTCTGGGGAACCTTTACGCCCATCCGCTTCTATGAATTTCTTGGCATTATCCCAAGCGCCGCCCGCGTTCGCCATCATAACGGCCAACATGAACGCCGAGGCCAAAGAACCGAGCATCACCCCAACTAAGGTTTCCGGCCCAACAAATGACCCTAACACATTCCCCTTACCTAACACCGCTAAAAACGCGATGGCAATAGGCACGAGCACGGCGATAACGCCCGGCAAAAGCATCTGCCGAATCGCGCTATCGGTGCTGATGCCAACGCATGTTTCATAATCGGGTTCGTTTTGCCCTTCCATGATGCCAGGAATCTCACGGAATTGGCGGCGCACTTCTTGCACGATTTGTTGGGCGGCTTGCCCAACGGCGAGCATTGTTAATGCGCTAAAGACGTAAGGCAACAACGCGCCGATGAAGACGCCAGTCACCAAGCGCGGGTCGAGGATAACTTCGGCAAAAGTGGCGTTGCCGCCAATCGCCCCACCCACCGCCGTGACAAAAGCGGCAGTCAGCGCCAAGGCGGTCATAGCGGCGCTACCAATAGCGAAACCCTTTCCTGTCGCGGCGGTGGTGTTGCCAAGGCTATCCAGCGCGTCTGTGCGCTCGCGCACTTGTGCGGGCATGTGCGACATCTCTGCAATGCCGCCCGCGTTATCCGCAACAGGCCCGTAAGCGTCCGTAGCCAAGGTGATGCCCAAGGTGGATAACATCCCTACTGCGGCCACAGCTACGCCATACAAACCACCCGCCGCATAGGTAGAAACGAGCGTCGCCAGCACGACAATCACCACCGGCGCTAAGGTGCTCATCATCCCCAAAGCCAAACCACGAATGATGACGATGCCCGGCCCGCCATCTGCCGCTGATGATAGTTGACGGGTTGGGTTGTAATTGGACGCTGTGAAGTATTCTGTGAAGTAGCCAATGAGGACGCCAGCCAACAAGCCGCTGAGCGTGGCGATAATCACACCCCACCCCAAATTCAGCAATAATCCTAAAGCGATAATCGCGACGGAGACTAACGCACTCGCCCCATAAACACCGCGACGCATACTACCCAACAATTGCTCTAGATTCGCGCCCTCTTTGGTAGAGACCAAAAAACTACTGAGAATGCCGATGATGAGTCCTGCGGCCGCTACCAAAATAGGGTACACCTGCCCCGCGCCTATTTGCTCAGCGGTCAGCCCGCCGCCAAAAGTCGCTAGCGAAATCGCCGCGATGATAGAACTGGCATAGCTCTCGAAAAGGTCAGACCCCATACCCGCCACATCGCCCACGTTATCGCCGACGTTATCGGCGATAGTGGCCGGATTACGCGGGTCGTCTTCTGGAATACCGGCCTCGGTCTTGCCCACCAAGTCAGCGCCGACGTCGGCGGCCTTGGTATAGATACCGCCCCCCACACGCGCGAAAATGGCGATGGATGTGCCGCCAAAACCAAACCCCGCCAAAGCGCTCACCGCTTCCGATTGTGGCAATTGATTGGTGAATAGGATGAACAACAAACTTACGCCCAACAAAGCGAGCGAAACCACCATCGTACTCATCACGGTGCCGCTAGAAAATGCCACCCGTAGCCCTTTGTTCAAGCTCTCGGAAGCGGCTTGGGCAGTGCGAACGTTGGCGCGAACCGCGATATACATGCCGATATAACCCGCCAACCCAGAAGCAAGCGCTCCAGATACAAAAGCCAAAGCTGTCCACGGGGACATGCCCGAATTGGGCACAGCGCTTAACAAAACCAGCACGATAGCCACCAGCACAACCAATATCGCTACTGCGCGATACTCGCGTGATAAAAAGGCCTGCGCGCCCCTTTGGATGAGCGATGCGATTTTTTGCATCGTCTCGTTACCCGCGTTTTGCGACAAAACGAAGGTGCGTTGATAATAAGCAAAGCCTAGACCTATCACGCTGGCAAAAATAGCGAGGGCGCTAGCGCTTTGAATGCTAATTTCCATACCAATAGCTCCTCTCTTGGTAAAAACAGATGTAGGAAATTTGCGACAATCAAGATAATTAGCGTTACAAAACAACCGCATGATAACGAATCTACGCTATTTTTCAACTGTTTCATCTGTATCATTCAGGTTGCACAAAATAGACGAAGGACGCCCAACATGGGCAACAAGGGACAAATTGGGACAATGGGCGAAAATATCGCCATTCATTATCTCCTAGCGCGAGGGTATAGCATCCATGCGCGCAATTGGCGTTGCCCTTATGGCGAGCTAGATATTATCGCCCGTCAAAATAGCTTATGGGTCTTCGTGGAGGTAAAAACAAGGCGCTCTCGCACAACAGACGATGCCATCGCCCAATTCACACCGCGCAAACGAACCCGCACGCTCCACGCGATTCACCATTATCTCACAGACCAGCAACTAGAACATGCCCCCTGGCGCTTTGACTTCATCGCTGTAGCCCTACAGCCCGCTGGTGACCCGCTCATCACCCACATGGAGGATGCTCTTGATTGGTAAACCGCTCATCATCATCCTTGGGCCAACAGCCGTTGGCAAAACAGGTATCGCTATTGAACTCACTCAAGCCCTCAACGGCGAAATCATCAATGCCGATAGTCGGCAAGTATACCGATATATGGATATTGGCACCGCCAAACCCACGCCGCAACAACGCGACCTCGTCAAACATCATCTAGTAGATTGTTTCGACCCCGATTATCCCCTTGGCGTTGCAGAATACCAAGACCGTGCTTATTCAGCCATCGCCGACATCCACGAGCGGGGTAAAGTCCCCTTTCTCGTCGGGGGAACAGGCCAGTACATCACTGCGGTAGAGGAAGGCTGGTCTATCCCGCGCATCCCCCCCCATCCCCAACTGCGCGCAGAGCTAGAAGCATTTGCGACGGAACACAGCCCCCAAGCGCTCCACCATCGTTTGCGCGATTTAGACCCCGTCGCCGCCGACAATATTCACCCCAACAATGTCCGCCGCGTCATACGCGCCATAGAAGTTTGCCTGCTCGCAGGCCAACCCATTAGCCAATTACAACAGAAGCGCCCGCCCACTTTTCCGATGCTTCGTCTAGGCTTCACACTGCCCAGAGAAGCGCTCTATCAGCAAGCGGATAAACGACTAGAGGAGATGATGGAAAAGGGCTTTTTGGCGGAAGTCCAACGCCTGCTCGCGATGGGCTACCCCCGCACGCTACCCTCTATGAGCGCTTTAGGTTACGCAGAATTATGCGCCCATTTGTACGGCGAGCTAAGCCTAGAAGAAGCTATCGAGCGGGCCAAATTCAACACGCATGATTTTATCCGCAGACAATACGTGTGGTTCAGAGGTCACGATAATGGGATAATATGGCATAATGTGCAAGAATTAAATCTGACACAGCTTATACAGATGGGCAAAAGCTGGCTACACATCGCATAGGGTCTGAATGTTTCGACAATCCAACACCAATAATAGACTTTTTGGTATTATTTTGTTGCTCATACTGTTTTTTATAGTAGGGCCTAACTCCCTCCCTAACCTTATTTCACGCATCCCCTTCGCTGATGAAGGCGTGCCCTGCTCGCGCTTACCAACCGCCAACAACCGCGGTACTCACCAATCCCTTATTGGGCGGATTTCTGATGACCCCATCAGCCTTGAAGTGCGCGTTGACCCTATCCCGCTCACCCCTGACGGCACATGGGTCATTCGCATTGCCGTCATCAATAATAGCATCGGCACTGTGCCTATTTTGTATAACCCTAACCAAGTGATTATTGGCGATAATGGGACTAGCGGGCTAGGGCTAATCTTTGACCCCGCCAATACGCTTTCTACCGGCGCGGTACGGCAAAACCAAGGGCTAACTTCTTTCCCCGAATCTGACATCCGTTTATTAGGCCCACGTCAACGTTGCATCCACCGCGTGAGCTTTCCCGCCAGCCAATTAGACCCAGCCGTAGCCAGCGGCTCGGCGCAGGTGCGCGCCTATTATCGCATTAGTTCGCCGGGGGCTGTCGTCCAACCGCCGAATACAACAGCCACACCCACCTACACAGACCAAGGTCTGCGAGCATTGAATGGGTATGTTGAATCAGCGCGCGTCCTCATACCGCTGGATAACGCCGCCAATTAGACGCTTCGCAAAACGTTGTATAATAGAGGCCAATACAAGACATCATTTGCGTGAGGTTGCATATCTAATCTTGCTTCACCCGCCCAGAAAGGAACAGTCCGTCATGTCCCAATCGCAATCTGAATACCCAGTCATTGTGATACTGGACGGCGATATGGCCAATCAGTACTGGGTGCTTGAACGCGAGGAGATGATTTTAGGGAGAGATGAAACCTGTGATATTCCCATCCCTCATCGCCAAATCTCCCGCCAACATGCCCTATTCCGTCGCCAAGATAAAGATACCTACTACATTCGCGATTTGGATAGCAAAAATGGCACATGGGTCAACGGCAAACGCCTAGAAGGCGAACGGAAATTAGGCGATGGCGACGAAATTCATATCGCTTTAGCCTTCCGCTTGCGCTTCATCGGCTCTGGCGTCACTGCCCCGGTTACACAAGGGCTACCCGACATCATCCCTACCTCTAACCCGCAGGGGCGGTTACACCTCGACCCCGAAACACGCCAAGTCTTTTTGTTCAATCAAGAATTAGACCCACCGCTCAGCCTGCCCCAATACCGTCTTCTTGAATTGCTTTATCTGGCTAACGGCGGTGTTTGTACCCGCGAACAAGTTGTAGAAGCGGTTTGGCCAGAAGCGGTTAGCGAAGGTATTAGCGAACAAGCTATAGATGCGCTCGTGCGTCGCCTGCGCGACCGATTATCAGAAATAGACCCCGATACCAATTATATTTTGACGATGCGCGGACATGGTTTCCGCCTGAACAATCCGCCAGAATAAATAGACGCATTCATCTTAAAAAAAGGGCCGCTTTATGAACCACATCCACTATCGGACTTGCAATCTCTGCGAAGCGATGTGCGGCATCCAAATCACCCTAGATGCCCAAAACCGCATCCAAGCTATAGAAGGAGACCCCGAAGACCCTTTCAGTCGTGGGCACATCTGCCCCAAAGCGGTCGCCCTAAAAGATATTTACGAAGACCCGAATCGGCTACGACATCCCATGCGGCGGACTCCGCAAGGTTGGGAGCGCATCGGCTGGGACGAAGCGCTCGATACCGTCGCCGCCAAGCTCTTAGACATTCAAAATCGTTATGGGGCGGATGCCGTTGGCGTTTACCAAGGCAATCCCAATGCCCATAATTTAGGGAGTATGTTATATTCCCCGCCATTCGTGCGCGCCTTACGCACCAAAAATCGCTTCTCGGCGACGTCTGTAGACCAATTGCCGCATCACTTTGCGGCTTACTTCATGTTCGGTCACCAACTGTTATTGCCCATACCCGATATAGACCACACCGATTATCTCTTGATATTAGGCGCTAACCCCATCGCCTCTAACGGTAGCTTGATGACTGCGGGCGGCTTTTCGCATCGCTTAAAAGCGCTCCAAGCGCGCGGCGGTAAATGCGTCGTCATTGACCCGCGCAAAACCGAAACAGCAAAACGCGCTGATGAGCATCATTTTATCCGCCCCGGCACCGACGTTTTGCTATTGCTAGCCATGGTTAATCACCTCATCGCTAGCAAACAAACGCGGCTAGGGCATTTACAAGACCACCTCATCGGATTCAAGCGGCTGACGGACTTAGTCGCCCCTTACACAGCAACCAAAGTTGCGGAAGCCACAGGCATACCCGCAGAAACCATCACCCGCATTACAGACGCCTTCGCCAGCGCAGAAAGAGCCATCTGTTACGGGCGTGTGGGATTATCTATGCAGGCTTTCGGTGGTTTATGCCAATGGCTTATCAACGTCATCAACATCATAACCGCCAATTTCGACCGTGTCGGCGGCGCGATGTTCCCATTGCCCGCTATTGACGTCGTCGGCATCACGGCGCTGACCGGACAGACGGGCAACTTCAACCGTTGGCGTAGCCGCGTCCGCGGTTTGCCTGAATTCGGCGGCGAGCTCCCCTCGGCGGTGATGGCAGAAGAAATACTCACAGAAGGCGAAGGGCAAATTCGCGCCATGGTGACGATGGCCGGTAACCCCGTTTTGTCCACGCCCAATGGCGCCCAATTGGACCGCGCTCTCGCCCAACTTGACTTTATGGTATCTATTGATATTTACATTAACGAGACGACGCGCCACGCGCATATCATCCTGCCGCCCACCACCGGCCTAGAAAACGACCATTACGACCTTATCTTTCACAATTTGGCTGTTCGCAACACGGCCAAGTTCTCGCCCGCGCTCTATTCTCCCCCAGCAGATGCGCGCCACGATTGGGAAATCTTGATGGCGCTACGCGAACGTATAGAACGCGCCAAAGGCAAGGGCGCTATCCAGCGCAAGGATTATCTCAAGCGTTTGCCACCGCACAAAATCCTTGATTTAGCGTTGCGCTTCGGCCCTTACGGGCGCTGGGGCGGGCGCAACCATGGGGCAACCAGCCTCAAACTGGCGAGATTAAAAGAAAATCCACACGGCGTAGACCTCGGCCCGATGCAACCTTGCCTCCCCGACAGGTTATGCACCTCTGATAAGCGAATCCACCTTGCGCCAGAAGCCATCACCCACGACATGAAACGCCTCGCCGATTGGCACGACTCGTTGGGGCGAACAGACCAAACCCAGCTAGCACTCATCGGCCGTCGCCATCTACGGAGTAATAATTCGTGGATGCACAACAGCGAACGGCTCGTGCGCGGCAAAAATCGTTGTACCTTGCTGATAAACCCCGCCGATGCGGAACGACGCGGACTACAAAATGGCGACACCGCCCTAGTGACATCCCGCGTGGGACGAGTGACCATTGAAGTAGAGGTCACCGCAGATATTATGCCCGGCGTCGTGAGCATACCGCACGGTTGGGGACACAATAAAGAAGGTACACAATTAGATATTGCCAATCAATACGCCGGGGTGAGCATCAACGACCTCACCGATGACCAATATCTGGACGCGCTCACCGGGAACGCCGCTTTCACGGGTGTGCCCGTCACGGTGGAGCCCGTAGGTGAGCTATCATGACAACATTCAGCATTGCCATACTGGCCGGCGGCCACAGCCGCCGTATGGGGGTTGATAAGGCGCTTTTGCCCATCGGCGGGCGCTCCATCCTCGAAAGGCTCATTATCCAATGCCAGCTACTGGCGGCAGATGAATTATTCATCGTGGCGAACCAAGCTGATAAATATACACATTTGCAAAAGCCCATCAAAAGCGATATTTGGCCTGACAAAGGCTCATTAGGGGGCCTCGCCAGCGCCATTTCTCACAGTGTATCTCCGTGGACGATGACCCTAGCGTGCGATATGCCCTTCGTGCAAGCGCCTTTCTTGGCGTTCTTATCTACGCTCATCCCAGATACAGACGCCGACGCCATCATCCCCGTTTGGCGCGGCCAATGGCAACCCTTCCACGCCATCTATCGCAAAAGTTGCCTGCCCACCTTCGCGGAAAATATCGCGCGCGGGGCGCTTAAAATCAGCTCTGCGCTAGAGCAGTTGCGCTTACGATGCGTCGAACCACCAGAATATCAGCGCTTCGACGAGCGCGGCTTATCGTTTTATAATGTCAACACACCCACAGACCTTGAAGAAGCCCTGACGATTGCCACGCGCGCTTGAGGATACCATGCCACCTTTACGCAAACTGCGCTTGACAGGTACAGCTTTTGAAATGGGCATCCAACACGGCTCAGCCTATCGAGAAGACATCCGCGCCCTAGCAAAAGAGCGCGTGGCATTATGTGGCGATGTCGCATGGGCCGGCGCCGCCATCACCCACGCGCAGGCAATCGCGCTGGCCGAACGGTGCATCCCCGCGCATCAAGCCTATGCCCCTGACGAGATGGTTTACTTAGAAGGCATTGCCCACGCCACAGACCTCAGCATCGCTGAACTCATCATCTTAAATGGCTTCACCGATTTTGTAGACATCCTTTACGCCGAATTTGTAGACCGCCCACAAGCGGCGCGCCACGGCAATGAGTGCACCGCTTTCATGGTGGGCCAGCGCCAAACCCGTGATGGCAACGCCCTATTTGGGCAAACATGGGATATGCACGCCAGCGCCACGCCCTATGTCATCCTCATCGAAGGCGCGCCCCGTGGCAAACCGCGTTACATCGCTTTTACACTCACCGGTTGCGTCGGTATGATAGGGATGAACGAAGCGGGTATCTGTATCGGCATCAATAATCTATTGGGCGACGATGGGCGAATTGGCGTCACATGGCCCTTTGTGTGTATGCGCGCCCTCGCCCAAACGACGCTCGATGCCGCCCGCGATTGCATATTAGAAGCGCCTCTGGCCGGCGCGCATAACTATCTTGTCATGGATGCCGAAGGGCGCGGTTACAATATCGAAGCGACCGCTACTATCCGCCACATCGAAGTATTGGACCCAGATGAACCCATCGTCCACGCCAACGCTTGCTTATACCCAGCTACACAACGGGCGCAAAGGCCCCTGACAGCAGAACTATTCAGCGATTCCCAAGCGCGCTACCAAAGAGCTTATGCTTTCCTGAAACAATCCGCGCTGACCCCAGAAGACCTTATGCAACTCACGCGGGACCGCCGCGATGGCAGTTATAGCATCTGTTCGCTGGCAGAACCGCCCTTCTACTCCGAAACGTGCGGCGCGGTCATCATGGAGCCAGCCAAACGGCGACTTTGGGCGGTTTGGGGTTTGCCCATCCATAACGATTACGAGCGATTCTCATTATGAGGCGTACACATGATTTATAGCGATTTTCTCGATGAGCAGGAACTGATACGATACGCCCAAACGTTGAACAACCGCGCCAAGGCGCTGAAAAGACAGGGACGCATCACCGCCGACCAACTCCGCCACAGCATCCTAGAATCGGCGGGGCGTTGCCAATGGTGCGGACGGAATTTAGTGGGCCAGACCTTTGAAGTCGACCATATCCTTAATTTAGGCCTTCGCGGACAAAATACGCCCAACAATCTGGCCATCGCTTGCCAAGCGTGCAATCGCCGCAAAGGAGACAAACACCCGGCGCGCTTCGCCCAAGAGTTACTCGCCGAAGGCCAGTTCGCCACCCCGCTCATCCAGCATATCCTAAATACCTATCGGATAGAGGCCCATACCCAACGTTCTTTATTTGGGGAAGACCACACTTCCCCAAACACCCCAGAAAGCGAAGATAACATCCCACCTTATCGCTGGTAACTAATTTTGCGATTGGTGTAATTCCAAATATTCTTCCTGAATGACATCCTGCGGCCCTAGCCCAAGGATGCCCATCATCTCCTCAATCAAACTCGCCTTATGTTCCGCATCTTTCAGCGACCATGTGCGGCTTTTAAGCTCGATGAACGTACCTTGCAATTCAGGCTGGATGACGCGGTCCACATTGACGAAAAAGAGCACGCCCTTGTATAAAATGCGCCAGCGCCGCCGTTCTTTATGCAGGGTGTGTTCCTTAGAAGCTTGGAAATATTCGCGATAAAAACGTAACGGGTTCGTCGCAGGCGCAATAAAACGCGAATGCGATAACACAACGGCAGAATTAAAGGTGCGCTCTTTTTCTGGCCCCGTGTACGTTAAGCGCATCCGCACGGATTGCACTTCTCCATTGGCATCTATCGTATCATCTTCACGATAACGCACACGCCCCATCTCTGGGTCATCCCACACAAAATAGGTGTCGTATTGACGATAATGGACTGCGCGCAACACTTCTACATCATCATGGCTGAGCAATTCTTCAATGGCATCAGCATCGGAGAGCATCGCCTTCACCTGCACTTCAAAGCTCTCTCCGCGTTCTACCCCCATGCTAACCGCCACCAACTTACTCAGGATGTTTTCTTCTCGCTCGGACAAGAACGCCCCGACTTTTTGGGCGTATTCAGCCGCGGCCTGCTGAATCATCGGGAAATCCAAGGTCAACAATTCGCGGTCGCGCAACAGCATGCGCCCATGACAAAAAACGTGGCGCACATCGCTACTTTTACAGGCATAGACAATCTGTGAATAAACGGCATCGGGATTAAAGGTAAAATGCGGGATATTATGGGCAGATTCTGCGTGCAGAACGATGACATCAGCGTATTTGCCCACTTCCAAACTGCCGATGACATCATCGAGTTGTAGCGCTTTAGCGCCGTTGCGGGTGGCCATCCACAAAGCTTGTTTAGCGGGCAAGGCGGTAGGGTTATGCGGGTTCACCTTAGCGATAAGGGCGGCAAGGCGCATCTCCTCAAACATATCAAGGTCGTTGTTGCTCGCTGGCCCATCTGTGCCGATGGCAACGATGATACCCATCTCTAACATTTGTGCGATAGGCGCTATCCCGCTGGCCAATTTCAAGTTAGCAGAAGGACAATGAGCCACCGCAACCCGATGCTTGAGCATGATACGCATCTCATGTTCATCTACATGAACGCAATGGGCCGCTAGCACTTTCGCTTCTAGCAACCCCACATCCTTAACCCAAGGCACAACTGTTTTGTTGTAGGCCTGCAAATTATCATCTACTTCTCGGCGCGTCTCTGAAATATGGGTGAGCAGAGGCAAATCATATTCCCGCGCCAGCGCGGCACAACTGGCCAACGTCTCGTCCGTGTTGGAGTAAGGCGCATGTGGCGCAACTGTGGGGGTGATGAGCGGATGATTGCGCCATGATTCGATAAATTTACGGGTGTAATCGAGGCTTTCTTCATAGGTGGCGGCGTCGGGTGCGGGGAACTTCAAAACAGTTTGCCCCAAAACCGCCCGCATCCCCGCCTCAGAGGCGGCGCTAGCTATATCCGCCTCAAAATAATACATATCGGCAAAGGTCGTCACACCACCGCGTATCATTTCCGCACAAGCGAGTTGCGTACCCAAACGACAAAATTCAGGGCTGACGAACTCGCGCTCAATGGGCATGATATAACCCAACAACCAAACATCTAGGCGCAAATCATCGGCCATCCCGCGTAGCAAGGTCATCGGCACGTGCGTATGGGCATTGACGAGGCCGGGCATGATATAATGACCGCTACAATCGAAAATCGTATCCGCCGTATAACGAGCGAGAATATCATCGGTAGGTCCGACGCCGATTATTTTAGAATCTTGAATGGCTAACGCGCCATCTCGTATCACATCACAGTTATCGTTCATCGTCACGACAACCCCGCCCTTAAGAATGGTATCTACTTTGGTCACGTATTTTGTCCTTTCAACCTATTCATGGGACGAAATTTGCAGGATTATAACGCCGATGTAAACTTTTTCCAGAAGCCATTGTTTGCCCGCTTCTCTCAAGCTGGAGTTCACATGCTCAGGTTGTTGCGCCCATTTTTATCTATCACCCAACCGCTAGAAACCGCTCTTGTTGGCTTATTCTTCATCCAAGCCTTGCGTTATCTATGCGGCGCGCTCTATAGCCAGATTGCCGGTGCCTCGGTGCTGGCCGCCTTACCGTCGGATCTCATCCCTAGTGGCGTACCCACCCCAACCACGGTTCAGACAGAAATCACCCTGTTGGGGATATGGTTAGGACTGCCTTTATTGACGCTAGTTTTGGGCCGGTCACGCGGGCTTTTCATCGTCGCTATAGCCATTATGGCTGTGGGGCGCGCTTGGCCGCTCATCACCGCAGAGGCGATGACGCCCTTCACGAGCGCAACGCTCATTTTAGGCGGCGGCCTAATTTATATCGCGCTCATGTCGCGCCACCGCCTCTCAGAATTCCCTTTTTTCTTCATCTTTGGCCTCGCCCTAGACCAAATTGTGCGCGCTTTCACCAATACGTTAGACCCTATGTACGCGCCCGCGTTGCAAACGCCGTATCTCGTCGCCGTTGTAGTCCTACTCCTCGTCGGGTTCATCAACCTGCGTCAAAAAGGGGTAGATGGTTTAATGCCATTGTGGAGCGGGCCGGCCTTAGGGGCTATGCTGTTCATAGAACTGTCGCTTTTGGCGTTGCCCAATGGTGTAGCCGGACGCGCCAAAGCCGATTATACCACGCTCGTCCCAGCCCTCATCGCCGCTACCCTTTTGCCCATTGTACCCGCCATCCGTGCCCAAGCGCGACGTTTCATCAGTTTATTTGATAGCGCCTATCGCGGGTGGATATGGTTAGTTTTCATCGCTTTATTGTTGGTCATCGGGACGCGCATTAGCGGTTTCATTGGCGCAACCGCTCTTGTGGTCGCTCAATTCGGCATCAGCATGACGTGGTGGTGGCTGGTGCGCCCCAAAGCTGAACGAGAGATGAATTTGGCCGGGCTTGGCGTGCTTTTAAGCATGGTTATATTTGCCATTTTCTACACGCTCGATATTTTCACCTACGAATACGCTTTTGTCCGCGATTTCGCCCCACCCTTCACCGCACTGAATAGCGTCATACCGCCCCTGTTAAGAGGCTTGCGCGGTATGGGCATTGGGTTGATCCTCATCGCCGCTTTTTTGGCGCTAGTGCCCATGATAAGGACAGTACGCCGAATACCATGGGTGGGCGGTGCGCCTAGCCAAACGCTCTTCAATACGATATTGGTCGCGGGCTTTAGCGCGCTGGGTTATATTGTCGCTTTTCCCCCTTTGGTCACGCCGACAGTCAATGCCGAAGACCTACGGATAGGCACCTACAACATTCACGGCGGTTATGACGAATTCTTCCGTTATCGTCTCGAAGATATGGCTATCACCATCCAAAGGAGCGGGGCTAGCATCATCCTATTGCAAGAAGTAGAAATGGGACGGCTGACGAGCTATGGCGTAGACCAAAGCTTATGGCTAGCGCGCCGTTTGGGTATGGATGTGCGCTTCTTCGCGACCAACGAAGGTCTGCAAGGCCTGGCTGTCCTATCGAAAGCGCCTATCGTTTATGATGACGGCGTATTATTAGTCAGCACAGGTAACCAAACGGGCCTTCAGCGCGTCCAAGTTCTGCCCGACGACAACGTCATCACCATTTACAACACATGGCTTAGCCCTCTATTGGCTGGAGAAGAAGTCGCCCCCCAAGAAAGCGAGCAACGCCGCCAGCTCAATCAGATTCTATCTATCATCTTCAATGTGCATTATCCCGAAGGAGAATTGGGGCGCGCTGTTCTAGGCGGCACATTCAACACTGTGCCAGATTCCCCTCTCATCACTTTCTTGCAACAAGAGACACCTTTTAATGACCCCTTTGCTGGCGCAAACCCCCTGCTCTCTTACACCTTCGAGCGTACGGGTGTTGGTCGCGCGCGCCTAGATTACTTGTGGCTTTGGCGGCAAAACTTGCCAGAAATCGGGGCTAACGTCATCTTTGATAGCGACGCCAGCGACCACCGCCTCGCCTTTGTCGGCGTGCAATTGCGCCGCGCAGCGCCCTAAGCGGTTGGCCAACCCGCTTGTTCAATCTTTTGTAAGGCATCGCGAGCGGCGGCTTGCGAGGCAATGCGTTTACTGCCACCCGAACCACGCCCTATCGCCTTGCCTTCGATGATCACTTCCACGAGGTATTCTTTTTCATGGTCAGGGCCTAGAATATCTACAATACGATATTTAGGCGTGATGCCGAGTTCGGATTGGCTACGCTCTTGCAATTCGCTACGCGCATCGCGATGTAGATTTTCCTGTAAAATATGGTCGAGCAATTGCTCTAAACGCGGGAGTAAAAACTCTTGAAGCGCTTGGCGGCCTTGGTCGAGGTAAAGCGCACCTACCAATGCCTCGAAAGTGCGACAAAGAATATTCAGACGCGCCCGACCGCCGCTTTGCTCCTCCCCTTTGCCCACCAAAACAAAATCGCCAAGGCGAAGCTCAGACCCCAACTGCGCTAACGATTCTGTCTTCACCAAAGCGGACCTCAGGCGGGTTAATTCGCCTTCCGTCATATCAGGGAAACGGCGAAACAAAAATTCCGCCGTCTCAAAATCCAAAATCGCATCGCCTAAAAACTCTAGGCGTTCATTATCTGGCAACTTATCTATTTTGTTCTCATTGGCATAAGAACGATGCGTCAACGCTTCTTGCAATAAGGTGCTATCCCTAAAACGAAGCCCTAACGCGACTTGAAATTCTTCCACCGCCAGTATTGTCATCCCTTAAAAGCCTTAAATATGAGCGAAGCATTATGTCCGCCAAACCCAAAAGCATTGGACATCACACAAGTGATTTCGACATCGCGCGCTTGGTTGGGCACATAATCGAGGTCACATTCTGGGTCAGGCGTTTCATAATTGATAGTGGGCGGAGCGACCTTATCGCGGATAGCCAAAACCGAAAGGACAGCCTCCATTGCCGCCGTCGCGCCCATCCCATGGCCAGTCATGCTTTTTGTGGAACTCATGGGCACATTATAGGCATGCTCGCCCAAAACATGTTTAACCGCCCGCGTCTCCATCAGGTCATTCAGCGTCGTACCTGTGCCATGGGCGCTAATATAATTAACGTCTGTTGGATTCGTCCGCGCAGATTCCAACGCCAATCTCATGGCTACCGCCGCGCCGTGCCCTTCGGGGTCGGGGGCGGTGATATGTACCGCATCGGATGAGGAGCCATAACCGGCCAATTCAGCTAAAATGACCGCGCCACGCGCTTTAGCGGATTCCAATTCTTCTATGACGAGGACGCCCGCGCCTTCCCCAAAAATCATACCCGTTCGATTTTTATCGAAAGGTCGAATCTGTTCACGGGTGCAAGCGCCCGCGCGGTCGAATACAGCGATACCCATCGGCAAAATAGGATATTCGCCCGCCCCGACAATGGCGCGGTCAATGCGCCCAGCGCGTATCAAATCAAAAGCCAGACCGATGCAATCCGCCCCGGTCGCGCAAGCCGACACCGGCACGCACGATGGGCCGCCCGCGCCAAATTTAACGCTGGTGATGTTCGAGCCGCCATCGGGTATCGCCATCGTAATACCAAATGGGGTAATTTTGCGCGGGTCGCCGGTGCTTTGCAAAATCTCAAAGTTTTCAAAGGATGTGTGCATCCCGCCAATAGCAGACCCGATAATCACGCTAGAGCGATAACGTTGCTCCTCGCTGATAACCAATCCCGATTGCTCAACAGCCTCTTGAGCCGCGGCGATGATGAAGTGCTGGTAAGGGTCGGTACGGCGAATTTCTTTTTTATCTAAGTATTTTTCTGGGTCAAAGGTCTTCGCCTCGGCCGCTATTTTCACAAGAAAATTCGTCGTATCAAAACGGGTGATAGGGCCGGCTCCGCTTTTACCCTCTTTAATATTTTTCCACACTTCTTCAACAGAGTTCCCCAACGCATTTACAATTCCTAAACCAGTCACTACAACACGACGTGTCATAACGCTCCCCATATGGTAATCAGCAAATAGAAATATTTTCGAACAAATCGAACGTTTCGACAATAGACAAAATCAGCTACGGTCAAGCGGCGTCGGGCGGTATCCCCCTTCTATCCACGTTTCCCCAGCGGCGTTCACCTCTTTTTTCCAGACGGGGACAATCTCTTTAAGCCGATCGATGCCGTAACGGGCCGCTTCAAAACAGCCTTCATCACGATGCCCCGAAGAACAAGCGATGAGGATAGTATTTTGGCCAACCTCCAACCGCCCGATACGCTGAATAATGGCGATACCTTGCACCAAAGGCCAACGCTCGCGGATTTCTGCGGCTACTTGGCGCATCTTCGCTAACGCCATTGGCTCGTATGATTCATATTCTAAATACTCTGTATCGGCCAAATGGCCTTCACGGGTCGTGCGCCCGCGCACCATCCCGCTAAAGACACATACCGCGCCAGTTTGGGGGGTGGTGATAGCGGCAATCACCGCGTCATGATTGATGGGCGTCGTCGCCAACTCGTAAATTTCAGGGCGCGATTCGCCACCGCTGACAGGCGGGAAAAAAGCGACCTCATCGCCCGCGCGTACTACATCTTGGCCAAAAGCGAATTCTTCGTTAATCGCGGCTAGCGCAACTTTTAAGTTAGGTTCTGCTTGGGGAAAACGTTCCACCAAACGCGCGCGTATATCGTCCACTGTCTGCGGTGTGTTCGGCGTCTCTAGCGTCAAACGGCGCTGGCCGATGACATCCTTTAAGGTCGCAAAAAATAAAACAGTAATGGTCACGTTCCTTCTCCAAGCACATCATCCGCGACATAATCCCCATGAATACCGCCGCGTTTTTCTAATAAGCGTATCTCGCTTATCCGCATCTCCCTATCTACTGCTTTAGCCATATCATAAATGGTCAGCGCCGCCACAGTCACCGCCGTTAATGCTTCCATCTCTACGCCTGTCTTACCGACGGTATGAACGCGCCCAATTATACGCACAGCATGCTGATTATCATCAAGCGTAAGGTCTACGTCAATTTTTGTTAAAACAATCGGATGGCATAAAGGGATGAGCGCCGAGGTCTGTTTAGCGGCCATGATGCCAGCGATACGCGCCACCGTTAAAACATCCCCCTTTTGTAACGCCCCCGCTCGGATGAGCGTTAACGTCTCTGCCCGCATATAGACGGCTCCAGCGGCAACCGCTATCCGCTCGCTATTCGGCTTAGCGCCCACATCCACCATCTTAGCCCGTCCGCCATCATCCAAATGTGTGAGTTTGTCATCCATACGCCGACCTTTCCCAATAGCTTTAATTATAGCTAGGCTTGTCTTGTCTACCTACACTTTGTATACTGCTTTGTCGTCCATTCATCAGCATATTGGAGCATTATCTTGGGCATCTTCAGCCGCGGACTCGCTAAAACGCGCCAATCGTTTTTCGGGCGTATCGCCCAACTGCTCGGCAGTTCCGATATTTCTAGCGAAACTTGGGATGATATTGAAGCCCTTCTCATCCAAGCCGATTTAGGCACACAAACGACGGCGCAAGTTATCGAAAAATTGCAAGCGCGCGTCAAACGCGAAGGCATCCAACGCGCTGAACAGCTACAAACAGCGCTAAAGGAAACCCTGCTATCGTTCTTAAAAACGCCGCCCCCCCTCAATATCAGCGGGCGCGAATTATCTATCATCCTCGTGGTCGGCGTGAACGGCTCTGGCAAAACAACGTCTATCGCTAAATTAGCCAATCGCCTCAAAAATTACTCCAAACGTAAGGTGATGATTGCCGCAGGCGATACCTTCCGCGCCGCGGCTATCGAGCAATTGCAAAAGTGGGGTGAACGTATTGATGTCCCCGTCATCGCTAATAAACCCGGTTCGGACCCGGCCGCGCTCGTCTACGACGCGACAGCCGCCGCCAAAGCCCGCGGTTACGACGTGCTCATCGTAGATACCGCCGGACGGCTACACAATAACTATAACTTGATGCAAGAACTCTCTAAAATCAAAGGCGTTTCTAGCAAAGTCGTACCCGATGCGCCGCATGAAGTGCTGTTGGTATTAGATGGAACGACAGGCCAAAATGCCCTACAACAAGCGCTAAAATTCAAGGAGTCTATCGGCGTTAGCGGCGTCATCGTTACCAAGCTCGATAGCTCCGCTAAAGGCGGTATGGTATTCGCTGTGTTCAATGAGCTTAACCTACCGATTCATTACATCGGCCTAGGCGAAGGCGTCCATGACCTCATTTTATTCAATCCCGAACACTTCGTAGACAGCCTTTTTGCAGAAGGGGAAAGTTAAATACCGAGAATCGCGGGTTCACAAAACCCACCTTTCTTTTGTATAATGCGATGGTGGCGGTAAACCATGATGCCCGTTTGTCGCCTAGGCTTAGCTATAATGACCGAGAAAATAACGAGTTTCCAAAATACCAAACTCAAACTCATCAAAAAATTGCGCGACAAAAAAGGCCGAGAAGAAGAAGGCCTTTTTGTTATTGATAGCGCGCGCGATTTAGAACGCGCTATCGCCTGCGGGTATCAAGCGCGCTTCTGGTTGTATTGCCCACAAAAAATGACCCCCGAAGACGTCCTTTTAGCCCAACAACTGCCTAGCTCAAAAGGTTACGAGGTCACGCCCGATATTTTAGCCAAAGCCGCCTACCGCGATAACCCCTCTGGCTTGTTGGCCGTCCTAGATAGCCCCCCAACCCAAAGCTTGATTGCTTGGGGGCAAAGCGCCCCTGTCGGGGATTGTGTGCTCGCGCTGGTGGGACTGACCAAACCGGGGAATATCGGCGCGTTGTTGCGTACAGCAGATGCGGCGGGCATCGCCGCCATTTGGCTGATAGATAGCGCGCTCGATTTATATAACCCCAACATCATCCGCTCCAGCACAGGCGCTTGCTTTCTTGGCAACATCTACACGGGCACATCAGCGCAGGCGCTCCAACAGCTCGAAGCGCTCCATTATCAAATTGTGGCCGCGCACCCCGACGCCGAAAAAACCATATACGATGTGGCCTTCGCGCCGACCAGTGCGATTGTGCTAGGCACAGAAGATACCGGACTGCCCCAAACATGGTTAGATGCCTGTCATATCGCTCTCAAAATACCCATGCGCGGGCGTCTATCTGACTCTTTGAATGTGTCGGTATCCGGCGCCATTTTTATGTACGAAGTTCTACGACAACAACAATTCGTCCGCTCTCAATAGACATCTGTCGGACGACAGCCCATCGTCCGAAAAAGGGGCATAACCCGTGGAAAATATACTTGACCAACTACGAGAAATGAAGCGCGAAATTGACGGGCTGATGAAACAACTCGACATACCCGGCAAATTAAAGCAATATCACAATCTGGAACAAGTGGCCAGCGCATCCGACTTTTGGAACAACCCCGATAACGCCCAACGCACCATGCAACAAATGGCCAAACTCAAAGCAGAAATTGACCAGTGGCAACAAGTCGCCGCGCGTATTGATGATGCTATTGAACTGCACAATCTGCACGACCCTAGCCTCAACGCAGAATTAGAGACCGAAACCGAACAACTCTCCCAACTCGTCGCAAGACTCGCTTTCCAGACCTTGCTCTCAGGCCCCTACGACGCTTCGGACGCCATTTTGGCTATTCACGCTGGCGCCGGCGGCGTAGACGCCCAAGACTGGGCGCAGATGTTGGAGCGCATGTATCTGCGCTGGATAGAGCAAAATGGTTATAAACCAGAAATTATCGAACGAAGCGAAGGCGAAGAAGCCGGCATCAAGAGCGTCACTATCAGCGTTAAAGGCCAATATGCCTACGGCTTCCTACGGAGCGAACGGGGCGTCCATCGCCTCGTGCGGCTAAGCCCTTTCGACGCCGCAAATCGCCGCCATACCTCTTTCGCCAAAGTAGAGCTATGGCCCGATATTCAAGAAAATATCGAAATCGAAATCCACGAAAAAGACATCCGTGTAGATACCTACCGCGCTAGCGGCGCGGGCGGCCAACACGTGCAGAAAAATGATACCGCTGTGCGCCTTACGCATTTGCCTACGGGTATCGTCGTTCAATGCCAAAACCAACGAAGCCAAGCGCAAAATCGCGAGCGCGCCCTGCAAATTTTGAAGGCTCGCCTGTTCGAGATGGAGCGCTTGAAACAAGAAGCCCAAATCGCGGCGCTCAAAGGCGAAAACATGGACGCTGGCTGGGGAAACCAAATCCGCTCCTACGTCCTCCATCCTTATCAGATGGTCAAAGACCACCGTACCAACTATGAGACCGGGAACACCACGGCCGTACTCGATGGTCGCCTGAACGACTTCATGGAAAGTTACTTGCGGGCAAAAGTCACCTGAACAGCGCCTCAATCAACCCTAAATGGCATATCATCATTTGACAAGGCTCTGTAATGGTGCTATATTGATTTTAGTAAACTGCAAACAATTTCCGCACCCATCTTGACAAAACTGTCCAGTTGGGTATACTTGTCGCCATGACATATGATGATTGATTGCTACGTTGGGACAGCGACGGCTTATAAAATGACCGGACGCTGTTTGTGGTTTTTTCTGGGCACAGAAAATCATACCTCTGGCCGTATTCTATAAGAAGCTTTATCGGACAACCTTATATCCCCCACCCCATTAGCGCAGAGGAGGACACACCTTGGAGGCAAAAGATTTTAGCGCACTGCGTATCAGCCTCGCCTCGCCCGAACAAATCCGTTCGTGGTCTCATGGCGAAGTCACCAAACCCGAAACCATCAACTATCGGCGTCTACGCCCAGAAAAAGATGGCCTTTTCTGTGAAGCTATCTTCGGCCCTACCAAAGATTGGCAATGCTACTGCGGCAAATACAAAAATGTGCGCTATCGTGGAATTGTCTGCGACAAGTGCGGTGTAGAAGTCACCCGTGCCTCTGTGCGGCGCGAACGGATGGGACATATCGAACTCGCGGCGCCCGTCGCCCATGTCTGGTATACCCGCCGCGTGCCTAGCTACTTAGGGCTGCTCCTCGATATTAGCCGCCGCAATCTCGACCGCGTTCTATACTTCGCCCAATATGTCATCACCCAAGTGGACGAAGAAGCGCGTAACAAAGCTATCGAGCGCATCAATAAAGACCTCGCCCAAAAAGAACGTGAATTGGGCATCCACATGGAAGAACAAATCGCCACCCTGCGCGATAACCGCGATGAAATAATGGAACAGCTCGACCAACGCGCCGCAGAAATTAACGAGCATTTCAACAACGAACTAAACCGCCTCAGCGATGATGCCATGCGCGAAGCGCAAATGGTTCAAGACCGTATCGAAGCCCTCTTGGGGCAAGTCGCCAGCTCGGACATCGTCTACGATACAACCGATACCGTCATCGTGGCCAAAGGCGAACTCATCACCAATGACCATATCTCGCGCATCCAAAGCGCCGCCCGCGGCTACCTGAACGAGCTACAAGTTGAAATTGAAGATTTGCGGCATCAAGAACTGGCTAACTTGCACAATGAGATGGGCGTGAACAGTGACGGCGATACGGAGGAAATGGACGAGCGCATGGCCGAACTGGACGCGCGCATCAATACCATTCGCCAAAGCGCCGAACGCCAACGCAACGAACTGCGCGACTTGCACGTCTTGCAATTCCTCTCCGAAGCGCGCTATCGGGAACTCAAAAGTCGTTATGGTAACGTCTTCCAAGCCGACATGGGCGCAGAAGCCTTTTACGAAATCCTGCGAAATCTCGACCTCGAAAAGCTCGCTGTCGAACTCTGGCGCGAAGTCCGTACGACGCGCTCTAAGCAACGCAAAAAGAAAGCTACCAAACGGCTACGGGTTATCGAAAGCTTGCGGAAAAGCGATAATCGCCCGGAATGGATGATATTAACAGTGTTACCCGTCATCCCGCCCGACCTGCGCCCGATGGTGCAATTAGACGGCGGACGCTTTGCCACGAGCGACCTAAACGACCTTTATCGCCGTGTCATCAACCGCAACAACCGCCTCAAACATCTGCTGGAACTCGGCGCGCCAGATGTCATCGTGCGGAACGAAAAACGCATGTTGCAAGAAGCCGTAGATAGCCTGATTGATAATAGCCAACGCGGTAAAGCGCTCAGCCGCCGCGGACGTCGCGAATTAAAATCGCTCAGCGATATGCTCAAAGGCAAAAAAGGGCGCTTCCGCCGCAACCTATTGGGCAAGCGCGTAGATTATTCCGGGCGTTCCGTTATTGTCATCGGGCCACGCCTTAAATTGCACCAATGCGGCCTGCCCAAAACAATGGCTTTAGAACTTTACCGTCCTTTTGTCATCAGCCGCTTGGTCAAATATAACTATGCCAGCAACGTCAAAGGCGCTAAGCGCATCATCGAGCGCGAAAAACCAGAAGTCTGGGAAGTGCTCGAAGAAGTTATCAAAGAGCGCCCTGTTCTGCTCAATCGCGCCCCAACCCTACATCGCTTGGGCATCCAAGCCTTCGAGCCTATTTTGGTGGAAGGCAAGGCTATCCAAATCCATCCTTTGGTCTGTTCGGCCTTCAACGCAGACTTCGACGGCGACCAAATGGCTGTTCACGTCCCGCTCAGCGATAAAGCGGTGGATGAAGCACGCCGACTGATGTTGAGCACCAAAAATCTACTGAAGCCCGCCGATGGACAACCCGTCGTCGGCCCTTCTAAAGATATGGTGCTGGGCATCTACTACTTGACGATGGATCCCACGGTGGAAATCGTCGCCCGCCGCGACCGCGCGGATGAATTCCGCTCCTTCGAGGTGTTGAACGACCCCAATATCAAAGTTGGCATCGCCTTCCGTTCTAACGGCTTCTACTATGTCCAACAACGCCACATTCCGGGTATGCAACTCATCACTGATGTCACCGAAGTGGACGAAAACGGGCGCACCCGTATCATCGAAGGCGCTATTGACCGCACGATACGCCTGCTCATCGAAGGCGAAATTGATTGTATGCTCGCCAACGCTTACGAGATGAAAAAGCTCATCCAAAAGCGCAAGCTAGAGGATACGCTGGAAATTACCAACCTCCACGAACGCCTTTTAGTGGTAGATATAGATGAAGTCGAATATCTCTACGGTCTTGGTCGCGTGCAGTTACACACGCCAATACTGTTGGGGAATTATTACGACCACCATTCGCCCCAAGAAGAGCCAGAAATTACCACCGTCGGGCGCGCGCTATTCAACCGCATTTTGCCCGATGAGGTGCGCTACGTACAAAAAACCCTAGATAAGCGCGGCTTGCAAGACCTCGTCGCTCGTTGCTACCAAAAACTAGGCGCCGACTTGACAACCGACGTGGTGGATAGCATCAAAGATATGGGCTTCCACTATGCCACCATATCCGGTACCACTATCGCCGTCACCGACCTCACCATAC
This sequence comes from Anaerolineaceae bacterium, assembly GCA_037441665.1. Lineage (GTDB taxonomy): Bacteria > Chloroflexota > Anaerolineae > Aggregatilineales > Phototrophicaceae > JBBIRQ01. The sequence continues at coordinate 204,647 of JBBIRQ010000001.1, forward strand.
CCGAAGAGCGCGCCCAAATCCTCGAACAAGCTGAAGCGGTCATCAGTCGGGCAGAACGCGATTTCCGCCGCGGCCTGATGACCGAAGAAGAACGTTACCAACGCACTATCGAAGAATGGAACGCGGCCAAAGATCGCCTGCAATCGTTGATTAAAGATTCGCTAGACCCCTACGGACCTATCGCCATCATGGCCCTATCCGGTTCGACGAAAGGCGGTTTTGGCCCTATCACCCAATTGGCAGGCATGCGCGGCCTGATGGCCGACCCCTCGGGCCGTATCATCGAAATGCCCATCCGTAGCCACTTCCGCATGGGGCTAACCGCGTTGGAGTACTTCATCTCCACCCACGGCGCGCGCAAAGGTCTAGCCGATACCGCGCTACGCACAGCCGACGCGGGCTACTTAACCCGTCGCTTGGTAGATGTCGCCCAAGATACCATCGTTAACCGCACCGACTGCGGCACAGAACGCGGTATCACCATCCGCCGTTCGGATGACATCGCCGGCCAAACGTTATACGAGCGCATCTTGGGACGATGCACCGCTAGCGATATTCGCCATCCCGAAACTGGCCAGCTCATCTTGGGCCGCAACGGCATGATTGACGAAGACATCGCCGAAATCATCCAGAATAGCGCCATCGAAGAAGTGCATGTGCGTAGCCCGCTGACTTGCGCCCTCATCCACGGCATTTGCGCCCTCTGCTATGGGCGCGACCTCGGCACGGGCGAGATGGTCAGCATCGGCGCGGCAGTGGGTATCATCGCGGCCCAATCTATCGGCGAACCCGGCACCCAGCTCACCTTGCGAACCTTCCACACGGGCGGTACGGCGGCCTCTGGCGGCGATATTACTAGCGGTTTGCCGCGCGTCGAAGAGCTTTTTGAAGCCCGCAAAAAGCCCAAAGGCGAAGCCGTCATGACCGATATTGGCGGCATTTTGCGCCTCACCAAGCGCGAAGACGGCGTCCAAATCGCCACGGTCATTGATAGCGAGGTGTTCAACGAAACCCACGAAATCCCGGCCGGTTGGGACATCGTCGTGGAAGACGAGCAAACGCTCAAAGAAAACGACGTTATCGCCAAGCAAACAGATAGCGAAAATGCTATCACTGCCAAAATGGACGGCATCGTGCATATCGAGGGACGCACTATCTACATCCGTTATGAACGGCGGCGCGAAGTTGAATACGAAATTCCCGCTAACGCTCGCCTTGTCCAAGGCATCCGCGATGGTATCCGCGTGAACCCCGGCCAACAGCTCACCGAAGGGTCTAAAAACCCGCACCGCGTGTTGCGTGTCTTAGGCGCAAAAGCTACACAGAATTACTTGCTCAACGAAATTCAATTGGTCTATCGTAGCCAAGGCGTGAACATCGCCGATAAGCACTTTGAAATCATGATTCGCAAAATGTTATCCAAAGTGCAAATTACCAAAAGCGGCGATAGCGACCTGCTACCCGGAGAGCTGATTGACCAGCTCCAATTGCTCAAAATCAACGAGCAACTCATCTCTCAAGGTCTAGAGCCGGCGGCCGGCGTCCCCGTTCTGCTGGGCATCACCAAAGCCGCCCTCAGCACCGATAGCTTCTTATCGGCGTCTAGCTTCCAGCACACCATTAAAGTTCTGGCGGGCGCGGCTATCGAAGGTAAAGTAGACCCGCTACATGGGTTAAAAGAGAATGTCATCATCGGCAAGCTCATCCCCGCGGGAACGGGCTTCCACACCTATAAAGAGCGCGAAGCTATCGCGCCACCTGTCACCTTAGAGGCGCAGGGCGCTTTAGACTTCGACTCCGACGATAGCTTCTTGGACGATATGGATAGCTTTGAAGATGAAGGGATAGCCAACTAAAGGCATCCCCTCACCTCCACAACTGCGAATGGGCGTGCAGAGTGAATCTGCGCGCCCGTTTTGTTTTAGGGGCGATTTCTATCGCGCAGGATATAATACAGTGGGCGGATTTTAGTGGGCAAAAACAAGCTGTAAGCCGCTAGCTCGCTACGTTGTTCGATGAGAAATTCATTGCCAAAATTCAAATTCCACAAGATGACCGGTCCGATATAAGTCTGCTGTTGCGACCATTCCAGCGCCCGCACAGTGTAATTGGCTTGGTCTATCGCCGAATTATAGACCATCCATGCTTGCGGCGGTTCACTGCCGATGCCTTCCCAAGTCGCCCAGCCCAATTCCGTCACCCACAAAGGCACATCATGCCCATTACGCAACATGATATTACGGTAATCTTCGATATTATGCGAGAAGAAAAAGTGCGGGTCGTCATCCCAACCGCGACCCTCGATAGCGTTACAACAACGGGCGTCTGGCGGGTTTCCCCAACTGTAGGGATGAATACCAACAAAAACATCGCGATAATTCGCCAAGCCCGCATCATACATCTGTTGCAGATAATCGCGGTCATCTATCGAAAAAGGCGATGAACCCGTCGGCGCTAATCCCGCGGTGATGATGGGCATTGTCGCAGAATATGCGCGAACCGCTTGGTATGCTGGGGCGAACAACTGCATATATCCCCGACCGCTGAACGCGTATATGCCATTCCATTCTCGCTGTAGATTCGGTTCATTCCAAATCTCGATGGCGTCTATATTCTGTCCAACAGTCGAAAACAAGTTGTTGATGAAGTTAACTAAATCTTGGGGGTTATCGGGCGGCCCATCCTCATTTTGGTTAGACGGGCGCGCCCAATTAGGCGCTTTAGCGATGCTCAGCAAAACCTTAAAGCCACGCTTATGTGCCGATTGCACGTGCAATTGGAACAACCGATACGATTGGTCGAAATCATCCGGCCCGTTGGGTTGCAGAAAGCGCCAACTGGCTTGTAACTTAATCCATTCGACGCCCAATTCCTCAGCGTAAAACAGTAGCGTATCCCATTCAGGCACAGTTACGTTGTAATCCACTTGAATACCCATACGCGATGGGTCTAGCGGCGGTATAGGCGTGCCGGGGATAGGGGTATCGGTCGGCGTAAAAGCTTCTGTCGGGGTTGCTGAAGGCGGGCGCGGCGTACTCGTCGGTGGAATAGTGTAATCGGGGCCGATGATAGGCCCCATGAAGGTTTGGCGCGGTAGAAGTATTGGCGTCGCTGTGTCCGACAGCAAGGTATCTGTCTGCTCAGGGCTAGGCAACGGTGATTCCTCGCTGGTCACCTCCGCTGTTGTATCCGGTTGCGGTGTAGGGGTTACATAAATAGGAATAGGCGTCTGCGGGACACAAGCTAAGCTTATGACCAGCACCCATAAACAAACAAGGATGAAAGGGGCGTGTTGTCGTCTCATAAGACGCCAAATGCTACCATAAGACGGAGATAGTGCCTAGATCTATATCTGACGATTTCCCTACGCTCATGAATCGGTAGTTATATGTGTATAAAACCCTTGCGGCAGACTATCCCCCAAACGCCCCTCTAAAATTTCCCCATCGCGGATGAGCTGAACATGCAGGCGTAAACAATCTACCGATGGACGAGACGGAATAACGACCGTGTGAATATCTACCTGAACTTCCCCAACCTCCCACACCCGAAACGGATGCGTTCCACCCCACGGCGCGGACTCGGTAGTGACTATCGGAACATCTCCGCAAAGTATTGTCAAGCGTGGGGTCACATCTGACGGGCCTTCAGCTCGCCATCGCATAGGAATGGTGACGATGTTATCCGCGATTGTGGGCTGAACCGCGACCAAATGGATACCGCTATCTCCAAAAGAAACATCCAGAACATCCGTTAAGGCGACATTTTGCCCTTCGGTACGTCCAACGATGAGCGGATAGAAATTATCACCATCAAATTGGGTGACGATAATATACTTAAATTGCTTAAGCCGAGCGGTAAAATCTTGTGGATTTTCAGTCCAAAAAGGGGCGAAAACGTAATTAGGTGGTGCTACAAACGTCGGCGGATAAACAAGTCCCGTGATGGGCGCATACGTTTCTCCGCTCATCGCATGGAAGATATATTCATAACGGGTATAACTCCCCTCCATGAACATTGTCGCTTCCGACCCCGTCAAAAACCAGCGGTCGCGGTCAAGAGCCGCTAAAAAAGCCGGCGCATTGATTAATACGCTCTCCTCGGTCGGGTTGGGCAATATTTCCATCAAACGCCACATATAATCGGATAATTTGAGCGCTTCGTTGCGGCGGGCGCCCATATAAGCGAGCGCTACCACCACAGCAACGCCTACCCACGCAGATAAAATGGCGCGGCTACTTTGGCGATACCACCTCGCATGCATCCGACGCTGACCGTAGACGCCACCTATGACCATACCCCAAAACATCGCCAGACCTACCGACGGCAATAAATAGACGTGCGGAGAACCCTTGATGTAATCCGTAGGCAAAAAGAAGATGAACGGTAAGGCAGTTAAAAAGCTATAGCCGAGCGCTAGGGCCATGCTTGGCCACCAACGACGCCCCACAAGCCCGAATGCCGCCACTACACAACCAGCGACCAACAACAATAGTGGTACGGTGCGAGCATCTTCTAAGGTTAGACGCCGCACCACAGCTACAAACGGGTACGCCATACCTTGCGATAGTACCGCCAAAGAGGCTGGCGCCATATCGCCATAAAATGTCACCGGCCCCGCCGCCGGGCGTGGTAAAGTGAACCACAGCCATAAATAGCCAGCCGCGAAAAAACCAAGTGGCACAAATAAAACCACCCCCCGCCACGTTAAGATAGCGCGCCAACCATACAGTAAAAGCGCCGCCGCCAGCAAAAACAAGGGTGTAAAAATCGTATTTTCTTGACTGAACAGACCATATATCAACGCTAAGTAAGCGAACAACAACGCAATATAGCCGCCGCGTTTATCCAGCCACATCAAACCGAAGCAAAGCGTGAGGACAATAGCCAAAGCCGCATTGACATGAAAATTAGCCGCAATCCACGTCACCGCGCGCACATTCAACGGATACAAAGCGAACACACAACCGGCCGCGATGGCGGCGCCAACATGCTTTGTCAAACGCCTGACCAAGGCCATAATGCCCGCCGTCGTCAGCGCAAACTGTAACACGCTGTATAAATGCAGGGCGAACGGGTCAAAACGCTTATCAATATCGTAATCTAGCTCCAAGACGGTAAAAATAAGCGGGCGATAATGATGATAAGACAACGAGCCGCCCCAAAATCGAAAAGGTGGTATCCCTTCTGGCCCATAATCGCGAATCATGGCGTAATGCAACCCATCATCAAGAAATATCGGCAAACGAAGGCTATACCCATACAAGCCGACGGCCAACAAAATCGGCACAAGAAGCCACAATCGGTTACCCTTCATAACGCTATCCCACCCATTCGGCTAAAGACCAGCGCATTATAGCAGACAAAGCGGTCTAGCCAACCTGCGCCAATTTTGATATAATAGAACAAATGTTTGATATTTGACAGGTTGTCCTGCCCAACCTACAATGAACCCCATGCTAAATGATGCTAAAGGATACAAAAACAATGGGTTTGAACGCGATTGAACGGGTCAATATCGAGCAGGAGATGCGCGCCGCTTATCTCGACTATGCGATGAGCGTTATCGTCGCCCGCGCATTGCCCGATGCCCGCGATGGGCTTAAACCCGTTCATCGTCGCATCCTATACGCCATGTATGATATGGGCTTACGCGCCAATTCGCCCTATAAAAAGAGCGCCCGTATCGTGGGCGAAGTCTTGGGCAAATATCACCCCCATGGCGATAGCGCAGTATATGAATCCATGGTCCGCATGGCCCAAGATTTCGCTTTACGCTATGTGCTTATAGATGGTCAAGGCAACTTCGGTAGCATAGATGGCGACAGCGCCGCCGCCATGCGCTACACCGAAGCGCGTATGTCGCTCATCGGCAACGAGCTACTTACGGACATCGAGAAGAATACAGTAGATTTTGGCGAAAACTTCGATGGCTCTTTGCAAGAGCCGCTGGTGCTCCCTTCCAGCTTCCCTAACCTGCTCGTCAATGGCGCATCAGGTATCGCCGTGGGCATGTCTACCAATATCCCACCCCATAACCTCGGTGAAGTTTGCGATGCGTTGGTCTACATGCTCAGCCATTGGAACCGCTTAGACGACATCACGATACAAGACCTGATGACTTTCATCAAAGGGCCAGACTTCCCGACTGGTGGGGTTATTTATCGGCATCAAGGCAATGGCAAAGATAGCGAAGAAGTAGAAGATTCGCTCGTGGCGGCCTATGCGACCGGCCGCGGCAAAATTACGGTGCGCGCCAAAGTCCATATCGAGGATATGGGGCGCGGTAAATCGCGCATCATCGTTAGCGAACTACCCTATCAAATCAACAAAACAACCCTTATCGAGCGCATCGCCAGCCTTGTGCAAGAAGGGCGTCTAGAAGGTCTCGCCAATCTGAGGGATGAATCCGATAGACAAAATCCGGTTCGCTTGGTCATCGAGCTACAGCGCGGCGTAGACCCTACTGATGTTATGGCGCAACTATTCAAGCTAACCCCCCTCCAAGAGACTTTCAGCATCATCATGCTGGCGCTCGTAGATAACCAACCACGCACGCTCACCCTAAAGCAATCGTTGCGCGTTTATCTAGAACATCGCCTAGAGGTGGTGCGGCGGCGTAGTGAATACGACCTCGCCCGCGCCCGCGAACGCGCCCATATCTTAGAAGGGTTGCTCAAAGCTCTAGATAACCTAGATGCGGTCATCGCTCTCATCCGTAAATCGCGCACGGTGGAAACAGCGCGCGCCAACCTCATGCGGGAATTGAGCATCACTGAACTACAAGCACAAGCGATACTCGATATGCAATTGCGCCGTTTAGCGGCTTTAGAGCGCAAAAAAATCGAAGAAGAACACAAAGAAAAGCTACAGCTCATCAAATATCTGGAAGGATTGCTAAAAGACCCGAAGAAAATGCGCCTCGTCATCGCTGAGGAATTGGCGACGATTAAACATACTTACGGCGACCGACGGCGTACCGTCATTTCTGATAGCGCGGCCACCAAAATCACCGCCGCCGACTTACTCATGCCAGAAGAGGTAACATGGGTCACGCTCACCAATAGCGGCACATTATCGCGCACTTATAAGCCCGAACCGCCCAAAGTCACCACCAGTACCAAAGAACCGCCGCGCTTCGTCTTGGAGAGTGGCACAACGCAAACTTTATATCTCATCACCCGCACAGGCAGTTGCGCGACTATCCCCGTTCAGCAACTCCCCCAAGCGGAAGAGTCGGGAGAAGGCATGCTTTTTTCAGAACTGTGTCTGCTAGCGAAAAATGATGAGATTGCCGCTGTGCTCAGCCTGCCCCCTAACTTGCAAAGCGGCTTTATCACCATGGTTACAGAAGGGGGTGATGTCAAACGCATTCGCATCGAGGATTTGCCGGGCATGACCTCTAAGGTCTTCGTGGTGATGAACACCGGCGATGACCGATTGGGCTGGGCTTTTTACACGACGGGCGCTAATGAAATCCTGCTTTTCACCGCACAAGCCCAAGCTATCCGTTTCGCAGAAGAAGAGGTGCGCCCTACTGGCCTACCGGCTGGCGGGATGCGCGGCATCAAGCTTTTGGGGCAAAGGGATAAAGTCGTGGGCGCGGGTATCGCAGTAGAAAATCAATATGTGTGGAATATCACAGACGATGGCATCGCCAAAATATCGCCCGTCAGCGAATATCCTACCCAAGGTCGCGCTGGTAGCGGCGTCATCACCATGCGCCTGCCCAATTCTAGTACCGAAATGGCCGCGGCAACTATCGGACGCCAAGATGATAATATCCTCGTGCTGACCGATAAGAGGAAAGCCAAATATATGCGGATTGGCTTAGCCGAAAAAGTCAAGCGAGGGCGAGCAGGAGGCAGTAGTGTCATCGCCCTTGGCGCTAACGAACGGGTTATCGCCGTCGTCAACTATCAAGAAAAAATCGAACCCGCCCCAATTGCCGAGCCGAACGCTGAATCTTAATATAACGGCTATACCGAAAAATTATTCAGTTGCTGGGCCAGTTGGCGCAATTCCGCATTCGGCGTAATCCCTAACGTATCGTGCAACTCCTGTTCAAGCCGCGCGTACAACTGTAGAGCCTCTTGGAACATCCCCAACTGTTGGTAAGCGCGCATCATCTTCAGAACGATTTCTTCGCGCTGGTAGGAATAAGCCGCGGCGCGCGCGTATAGCCCTAAAGCTTGTTGCCAATGCCCAGCTTCAAAGTGGATGTCAGCTAGCGCCATCGCCGCATCCTGATACATCTGTAGCAATTCTTGGCGACGATTGCGCGCCCAATCTTCATCTACTGATGTCAAAAAATGTCGGCGTGCCCATTTCAAAGCCTGATTCAATAAATGGATTTTCTGCGGTGTATCCGCTACAGCGCTATCTTGCACTAACTTTGTGAAGTGTATCACATCGTAGCTAAGTTCTATATCCGGCGAAAGGCGATAAAACCCAGACCAATAAATGGTCAAGTCTATGCCCAAAATCTCATTGATTTTACGCTTCGTCACATGGAAGACGTTGGTCGCTTCGCGAACATTCAGCTTGGGCCAAAACGCGCGAAAAATATCATCACGCCGCACCATCCCGCGGTCAATCAAATAAAAAAAGAGTTGGCGCGGCAGTACTCCGTCCCAATTATCAATCACCCGACCATCCAACAAAACCTGACCACTCCCAAAAGCGCGCACCTCCAACAAAGGGCGCTGTGCGCTACGCTGGGCATAATCGAATAACAGCCAATGCTCATCAGCAGGCACATAATACAACTGTTGCTTAATTTCCGAATCCTCCAGCGATGCTAAAGGGTTCGTTCGCCCAACTAGCACGATACGCGCGTTAGGCAACTTATCCAGCGTATCGCGTAGCGTGGACTCTAATAGGCCATCTGCCAATTGGTCATATTCATCTAAAATAAGCCATTTTACATCAATCGGGCGAATCGCCTGCTCGGCGAGCCGCTCATCTATGTGCGCGCTCACTTCAGCGCCATCAACCATAGCTGATAAGCGAACATAAGCGACATCCGCCACATCCAAAAAATGCTGAAATAAAAGATGCCGTTCTACAAAACTAGGGTGTAACACAATAAGCCGATGAATGCTATCTATATTCTGCAATTGTTGGATAACCGCCGACACAGAGCCGTCGAACATGCAAATAACTCCGCTCCAGTTCATAGCCATGATTCCATAACCCACACTTCATGACGCTATATAACAATCCTACAGCGATATAACAAAAAGAAACCATAAGATTGTTAAGGAACGGAACAAAAAAGCTAGACGCTATGCCATATTGCGGCGCCGCGCCTCCACAACATTTTTGATGCATTCCACTTTAGAAAGAATGCGTGTGAGTTGCTGATTATTGCTAATTTCGAGGGTGATAAACAACGTGGCAATTTGATGACGGGTGTTCACTTCAACAGAGGTGATGTTGACGTTTTCGTTAGCGATAACGGTACTAATTTCGCTCAATAAGCCGTTACGGTCATAAGCGATAATTTCTAGAGGCACTTTATAGCGTTGTTCTTGTGCGACATTGCCCCAAGACACTTCAATAAGGCGCTCTCTATCTTTGGTAGATAACACATTGGCGCAATCCGCCCGATGAACCGTGACACCGCGCCCGCGGGTGATATAACCGATAATCTCATCACCCAACATCGGGTTACAGCACGAAGCCATTTTCACCAATAAGCCATCTGTGCCCAAAATATTGACGCCGTTAGAGGCATCTACAGACAACGAAGAGGACCGCGTCCGCGCCTTAAGGCTGGCGAGTTCTTCTTCGGATTCGCGTTTTTTACGGCGCTCATCCTCCAACACGCGATGGGTGATTTGAGCGCTATTAATATCGCCTGCGCCAATAGCCGCTAAAAAGTCGTCCACCTTCTCATAATCGAACAAAGCGGCGACAGCGTCAAAGGGCGTCTTGTCGGCCAATCCCAAACGTTTGAGCGTTTGCTCTAGAGAATCGCGCCCCAGCTTGATATGTTCATCACGATTCTTCTTTTTATACCAGTGTCGTATCTTCTCGCGGGCGCGGGCTGTGGCCACGTAGCCCAAGTCGGGGTTCAGCCAATCCATGCTCGGGCCGCCCTGCTTTGCGGTGACGATTTCGACTTGGTCGCCCGATTGTAAACGATAATTCAAGGGGACTAAACGCCCGCGGACTTTAGCACCACGGCAACGGTGGCCAATCTCAGTATGGATGTGATAAGCAAAATCTATCGGTGTCGCGCCCGCGGGCAAATCCACCACATCGCCATTGGGTGTAAAGGCGTAAACGCGGTCTTGGAAGACATCCGATTTCATCGCATTGATGAATTCTTCGGCATCTTCCCCTGCTTCTGACCCGGCCATCAAGCGGCGCAGATAATTCATGCGCTCCTCGAACGCTTTATCATTTTTGCGTTTGATGCCCTCTTTATATCGCCAATGGGCGGCGATACCGTATTCAGCGTCTTCATGCATCTCGCGCGTGCGGATTTGTACTTCTAAGGTTCTACCTTGGTTATCTACAACGGCTGTGTGCAAGCTCCGATAAAAATTATCTTTGGGGCCAGCGATGTAATCATCAAACTCACCCGGAATAGGCCGCCATAAGCTATGGACAATCCCTAACACCAGATAACAATGTGCAATCTCGTTCACGATGACCCGCACCGCGCGAATATCGTATATTTTGTCCAACGGGACATTCTTTTTCTGCATCTTGCGATGGATGCTATAAATATGCTTGGGGCGCCCGGTGATAGTGGCTTCAATCCCATTTTTAGCTAATTCTTGTTGCAAGATACGCCTTATCTCAGCAACATACGCTTCACGGTCTGTGCGGCGTTCATCTAAATTCTTGGCAATCGCTTGGTAAGCCTCTTTATCGAGATAACGAAAGCTCAAGTCCTCCAATTCCCACTTGATTTGCCAAATACCCAGACGATTTGCCAAGGGGGCAAAAATATCTAACGTTTCGCGGGCAATCTGTTGCTGGCGTTCGGGGGATAAATAACCCAGCGTTCGCATATTGTGCAAGCGGTCAGCCAACTTGATGAGCACGACGCGCACATCATTCCCCATGCCTAACAGCATCTTGCGGATATATTCCATCTCTCGATAAACAGCGCTACTACGTTTGTGCCCATTCGCCTCATTTTCGATGGGTCGAATAGGCAATTTCATCAATTTTGTGACGCCGTTCACCAAATCCGCTACTGTCGTGCCAAATTCATCGCGCAGTTCCTCATAGGTCACCGACGTATCTTCGATGATGTCGTGCATCAAAGCGGCCGCAACCGTCTCGGCATCGAGCTTCATTTCCGCCAAAATACCCGCTACCGCCACGCAATGGGTGAAGAAAGGCTCGCCTGACCTGCGCTTTTGGCCGCCATGCGACTTTTCCGCCTTAGCATAGGCCTTTTCAATGAGCGCCCTATCGCCAATAGATAGCTCTGGCATCACCGCTAACAATGATTGGAGGTCAGTTGGACTTGTCGTACTCAACACCATAACACACCCAGAAGTGACCCTATCTTAAATTAATCATATATTATACATCTCTTTCATCATCAAGGGACAAGAGTTCTACATAAAGTCTATTAGAATCTGGTATAATGCAACAGGTCGTTACTGGCTTTATTATGGAAGCGTCTTTTTATTCATGGCAGACCAACTCATCTCTGTAGACACCGCTCTTGAGCGCATTTTATCGGGCGTTAGCGTTCTATCGGCGGAAAGGGTACCGCTAGAAGAAGCTTTAGGGCGCATTATCGCAGAAGACATCTACGCCACAGAAAATCTCCCACCTTTCGCCAACTCCAGCATGGATGGTTTCGCCGTTCAAGCCAAAGATACCGCCGACGCCCAATCACATCATCCCGTGACCTTGCCCATCGCCATGGATATTCCCGCCGGCAGTGCCCCACCGCGCCCGCTCGCATCAGGAGAAGCCGCGCGCATTATGACCGGCGCCCCTATACCTGAAGGCGCTGATGCCGTCATCCCCGTTGAAAACACCAATCACGATTGGTCTAACGGGGGAACAGCGCTAGGCAGTCGGGTTGACATCTATAAAGCGGCTAAAGTAGGCGATAATATCCGCCCCATAGGCGAAAACGTAGCCATAGGCGATAAAATTCTCGTCAAAGGGGACGAAATCACCCCCGCGGCCATCGGTTTGCTTGCCTCATTGGGTCTGCCGCGCGTTTCGGTCGTGCGGCGCGCCCGTGTCGCCATCATCAGCACCGGCGACGAACTCGTCGAACCGCACGAAACGCCCCAAACAGGCCAAATACGCGACGCAAACCGTTATACGCTCATCGCCCTTGTCCAACAATTAGGCGCTATCCCCCTCCCTTTGCCCATCGCTCGCGATAGCCTAGAGCAGGTTCAACAACGCTTCAATCAGGCCATCAGCTACGGGCCGGACATTATCTTAAGCTCGGCTGGCGTCTCTGTCGGCGCGGCCGATTTCGTCAAGCAAGCATTGTCGCAACTGGGCGATATTGCCTTCTGGCGCATCAAGATACGCCCCGGCAAACCACTTGCTTACGGGCACATCGGCGACATACCCTTTTTTGGCCTCCCCGGCAATCCTGTATCTGCTATGGTCACTTTTGATGTTTTCGTGCGTCCCCTCATCCTGCGCTTATTGGGCAAATCACAACACACCCACATGACCCGCGCCATCCTCACACACGACCTACAAAGTGATGGTCGCCGCAGTTATATACGGGTACGCCTCCAACGCCACAATGGGCAGTTGTTGGCTAGCGTCACCGGCACCCAAAGCTCTGGCGCGCTCATCTCTATGTTATTAGCGGATGGCTTGTTAATTATCCCGGAAGACGTTTACCACGTCTCAGCGGGCACAGAACTAGATGTTCGCTTATTCAAAACCATATGAAAAGGAGTTAACCCCCAATGACTCAACAAACGGTCGCCGTCACAGAGGCGCACGAACACAGAAGCCGCTTTCGCCCGACATTGTGGCATCTTAGCTTATTGCTGGTGGTGGCGGGACTCATCGTCAGCGGTTATCTCAGCTATGTAAAATTGACAGATGAGCCGATGGTCTGCGTCGCCAACAGCATTTTCAACTGTGGCGCCGTGCAAAATAGCGCCTATTCGCGCTTTTTGGGCATTCCCATCGCTTATATGGGCTTCGGCGTTTATGTGATTTTAGGCGCTCTGCTCCTCCTAGAACGCCGTTCGCCCTTCGTACAAGTGAATGGCAAGCTCATGGCGACAGGGCTTAATCTCTTCGCTTGGGTTTTTTCTATGTGGCTGGTTTATGTGCAATTCGTCATCCTAGAAGCGCTGTGCATGTGGTGTTTGATGCACGAATTGATTATCACCATCTTATTCATCGTCAATGGGTTACGTTTGTGGCGGGAATGGCAAACAACCTAAACATAAAAAAGAGGGCCCATAAGCCCTCTTTTCATGTCATCTACTGTAGGAATGCCTAATTAGAGAGATGCTCCCGCAGGGTACGACTGAGGATGTCATCGCGTTCGCGCTGGTTTTTGCTAGCGCTTTTATTTTTACCGCGGGCGCTAGACTCCTCGTCATTATCGCTATCGCCAGACATCGCCCGTTGCAGAGCCAGCGCCATTGCCGTAGGCATTTCTTCGGCTTCTTCCGTCGCCACTTCCTCCACCTTAGCATTCAGTTTCATGCTCAGGTCTATTTGCTTCTTTTTGCGGTTCACTTTGATAACGCGCACTTCTACTTGGTCGCCGATAGAAACCACATCAGACGGCGATTTGACGAAGCCGGCATCCAATTCAGATACATGCACCATACCGGGGCGTTCCGCGCCAACATCCACAAACACGCCGAAATTTTCGATGCGAACCACTTGCCCGCTGATAATATCGCCGATTTTTATATCATCCCAACCCGTTTCCGGGGGTTTTTCAGTCGTCAAAGCGATACGGCCTGTCTCGCGGTGGATTTTCAAAACATAAACGGTGATGTCATCACCAACCTTGACAACATCTTCAACATTGCGCGCGTCGGGACGCCCCAATTGCGAAATGTGCAATAAGGCGTCTTGCTCGGCCCCAATATCTACGAATGCGCCGTACAATTCAACGCGAGTCACTTTCCCTGTTATCTCTTGACCAACCTTGATTTCAGCGGGCGATTTTGCGACTTCATCAGTCATAGGATGCACTCCTCTCATAGGAACACTTGTCGGATGATTTATCAATACTCAAGATGACCCCTCTGCCGTCGCCTCTGGTTCAGGCGTTTCTTCTATCGCGTCTTCCGATTCAGGGGTCACATCATAGTTGCCATCGTTATAATACGCAAAGCTTTGGTACCCTTCCCACTCATAGAGAGGGGTTGTCCGCAATACATCTTGCATATCCCGCTCAGCTAGATAAAAAACGCTGATAATTTCGCTGGTTTCGGATAATGCGCCGCCCGCGCCTTCCACAAAAACGGTCAGCAGAGTATCTAAGGACGGGTAGACCAGCGTCAAATACGCTTGGTCATCGGAAACCGCTTGGCCAATCAGGTACTGCGGCTCGCCTATTTTCTCGATAACATCGCCCAAAACCATCTCCGGGGCCAAAGCCAAAAGAATCACGCTGACGACTTCGCCATCGCGCGAGGCCATCTGGCAACACGATGCCCCATTAGTGGTCTGCCATAGATACCCCACCGCGCCAGAATCATCTTCGCGCTCCTCGCCATTCGCAAAGCGGTCGTCGCGCTGGATAATCCGCACCGCATCGCGCCAAGCCGTCTCGCCGGGGACAATGCCATTCCAGCATGGCGCAGAGCATGGCTCGCCAGAAATCAAGGAGGTGTCATTCAACATGTTGGGGTCGCGTAGTTGTGGAACGGGGGAACAAGCAACTAAAGCCAAAACCAGTACTAAGATGGCTGGCCAAAGAGTGCGTAATCTCATAAATTAATCTGCTTTCATGATTGTTAATCGGTGTACCAATGGTTGTATGCTAACAGAGTTAATCGCTATTGTACAGACTAGAGGGCGTTTTTGAACAGAGGTTTAAGCGATTCTTATAGCACCATAAGCAGTATAACAACATCGGGGCTTAAATTCTAGACGCGGATTCAAAAAGCATCATGGGGTATGCGCTCATTGGACATACCCCTTATGCTTTTATCGGACGCTAATTGCTACGGAAGGTTAAGCTATACCCGCCGACGGTGCCGCCATAAACGGTAGCAAAGCGGGTGGCGATGATGAGATAGGTGCCATCCTCCGTTAAAGTGACGTCGCTGATGAGCGAATTGGTCGTCTCGCCGGGGACGGCATCATCATTTTCAGCGATTTCAATACCGCTCGGCGAGATTAAAAATAGCTTGGTATCCAACGCCGAACCCGAACGTTCCATACTAATTGTGACGACATCGCCAATCTGCCCTTCAAAACTGTACAAATCAAAGGTATTCAGGGCCGATAAGCTCCCGAAAACGGGTTGACCTGCGACAATCGGCACCGCATTATCTCTTTCGGATAGGTAGTCTAAAGTCTCGCTACCGCCGACAAAACCGCCGGGATTGGCTACCGCTGTTCCATCGGGATTGACGACAAAACTCTTAACATAGCGCTGTCCCGGCAACGGGCGTTGGCGCTCCACAAAAACGACCGTATCGCCCACAACCCCCGTCAACGTGAACTCCACAGGGCGCGTGTCGAGACAATCATTTTGGAACCACACCTCGACCTCATACGAACCGGGACGCAGGAAACCGCGCGGCCAATATACATAAGAAACGGGCTGGTCAGAATCCGACGCACGACACCCGACGTTGCCATCCGCGCCCAAAATACCGCCGCTATTGATGAAAGGGCTATCATCAAATACCGAATCGCCCACGGGGTCGCGCACCAGCAGTTGCAAATCGGCATCGGTATTCCACACAACGCTGATCTCAATATCGCCATCAGGCAAATTGAGCGCCAAAACAGCGGGGGGCAAATCCGCTGTAGGGCCCGATAGCACCAATTCAAACGTGCCCTCTGTGCCGCCGATTTGTTTACCATAGCGCGATGCCACGATGTAATAAACGCCGTCGGTCAGCAAACGCCAATTAGCGATAGAAGAATCTGTGATGCCGAACTCAATATCATCATTCGCGGTCACCAAGTTACCGTTGCTATCGAGCAAAAGCAACAAGGTATCGAGCGCGGGCGATATGGCGCGCATATCTATAGTCACCAACTCGCCACTCGTGCCCGCAAAAGAGTACGTGATGTAATCCGTCTCGTTGCTTATTTCTGCCTGCACGGGCACATTTCGCTGGATAGGTTGCGGATTCGCTAATACTTCCTCCACGGGCGCGGGCAAAGCGTTTATGCCCGCATAAATGGCCCCGCGGTTCACTTCGGCGCTCCCATCGCCGCGTAATTCAAAACGCGCGATATACACGCTTTCCTGATTCGGCAATGGTGGCGTAATCGTGCCATCGAATTGTTCAACAGAGACCCCATTCACCAAAATATCCAACGTGAACGTTACAGGCGTCACTGTATCACACGCTTGGCGATAATAAACGAGGACCTCATAACTGCCTGTCGGCAAAAATCCCGGCGCCCACGAGGCCGTCTCTGTTGGATTCGGGGTGATAGCGTTCGGCTCGCAAAAACCATTGGCATCAAAGCCGAAAGTGCCGCCGTTTGTGGTCGTGCGCGAATCCCAAAACAAGGTTTCGCCCCGCGGGTCGCGCACTTGCAAGTTCAAATCAGACGTCCCAGCCCAAGAGAGGCGCACTTGCAAACCGCTGTTCAACAACACTTCCGACGGCTCCGGGGTCGCTTCTATAGGCGTTTCTGCTGTGCTTTCCGACACGGGTTCTTCTGTCGTTTCTATCGTAGATTCTGCCGTCGGGGCGCTAGCGCTACTAGTCAACGTTAGAACGAAGGTATCAGCCTCGGCAGTCGCGCCGCCTGCGGCAAAAATCGTCACGAAGTATGTCGTCGTCTCTGTTAGGGTTAGGTCAGCTAATGCCACAGAGCCGAGATTGTTACGGTCTACTGCTTGCCCAACAGAGACACCCTGCGCGGTGGTTAGCACTATGCCCAAGGGTTGGCCATTGCCGCTCACCACGTTTAGGGAAATCACTTCGCCGTCCGTGCCCGTAAACGTGAAAATACGGGCTACATTCGTCGCATCAAGCGACCCCGTCGCCGGGACACCGGGTGTCAAAGTGTTGCCTTGGCCCACCGCAACACCAATACTCATCCCCATTATCACAATGATGAGCGCCAGCGCTTTGCAGGCATCTTTCACCATCCATAATTTCCGCATCGGATTGAACTCCTTTGGTATGGATTTTAGTTTACTTGAGTGTAGCGGATAAAAGTAGTGAACGCTATCGGGATAACTGACGATTACCCACCGTTCGTATCCGTCGTTGCCTCTGGGCTGACGATAGGCGTAGGTTGGGCCTTAGACGATTCCGGCGGGCGCAATTCGACCCAATTGGTCATGCCTTCAAGCACATCTATCTGTCGGATAACCCGTTGGCCGTCAATGGTCACAATCACATCATAACGCCCGGTTGGAACATCTGCGATAGCAAAATTTTCTCCCCATTTCGGGTCAGCGTTCACATCAAAGCCCGTGCCCAAATATACATAAGACGTGGTTGTATCGCGGACAACGCCATTGGCGCGGTTGCGGACGGTAATATCGGCATCTGCAATCAGGTTGCCATTCGCATCTACCACCCGTCCAGCGATGACCCCATGCCCTACATAAGGGACCATCCATAATACGGGATTATACGTATTGCTGTAGCGCGCGTTCTCTGGTTTATCTCCCAAGCGGACTTCAAAATGGACGTGCGGGCCGGTCACCCTACCGGTATTACCTATCAACCCAATCACCTCTCCCGCCTGAACATACTGCCCCGGCACCACCAAAGACGCCGATAAATGAGCATACAGCGTGTAAACAATCTGCCCTTCATAGCTGAAGTCATGCTCAATGAAGATGACGTTGCCGTAACTGGGCGAATTCTGAAAGATGATGCTTTGTTCTTGGCGGCCATCCGCCGCCCAAATCACAACCCCAGAGCCAGCGGCGCGCACCGTCTCCCCTACCGGGTTGGGCATATCAATACCATGATGCACGCGCAGGGGGTTGCTCTTATCGGGCCCATCCGAGCCATAGGGATAATTGAACAAAACAGTGTTGTTGGCGTTAGAATCCACCGGGCGCATCAACCAATAATGATCGCGTCCGAGCGGGTCACGGTTCAAAGGCGGGATGAGCGGCGGGGGGCGCCATTCTTGCGGCGGCTGAGTGACTGAAATAACCGTCACAGGGACCGCCACATCTTCGCTGTTTTCCGTTGTGGTGAGCGGCGTAGCGGTCATGGGCACAGCCACAACATCAGAAGCCCTGTTGGTATCGCCGATAGCGGCCGCTTCTAAAGGCTCACCCACATTATCTTCAACCAAGGCCAAGGTGGGCACAACAAAAGGCTGTGTTGGGATAGCGATAGTTGGCAGAGGGGTGCTACTATCGCCTAAACCATTTCGTAAAAAGGTTTGCCATGCATTCGGGTCGTCTGTCGGCGCGGCTAACGTTGGGATAACCGCGATAGCTGGGCGTGGTGGGGTCGTATTAGCGAACGCCACAGCGAAAAAGATGCCCAAGACCATCATCAAAATGAGCAATACGGGCAGACCTCCTGACCGTTGCATCTATCAACCTCCTGCAATCGGCGCCGATGGGGTGGCAGTAGGGACAAAACCCCCAAGCTGGCTTTCGGCATAAATTTCGCGCATAGCGCTATACCAATCCAAGCCATCGGGCTTGCGGAACAACCAATAATTGACGACGTCTGCATTGGCGCGCCATTCATTGCCCGCGGGCATCCGCTCCCAACCGTAATCTAGAGCCAATTGAGTGAAATCTATGTAATAGCCTTGTGGCACTTCTGCGCGCAAGCGCCCACCCTGATTATACGCTTCCACATCGCCGCCCGTGCGGCTCAGCAAATCCCACGGCAAGCGACGTAAAGGTTCGCCTAATTGTCCGGATTGTGCTTCGGCACTCACACGCACATATACACGCCAATAAACGCCATCTATCAAATCTTCGCGCACAAGTTCTATGGGCGGCGGAAAACCGAGGATACTACTACGGCTGATAGCGAAGGCGCGTCCTGTCATCAGCCAATTGCGCCGCTCGACGCCCAGTTCAGGACGGCGGTCTAGTCCCCAAAAAGCGTCTTCCAGTTGACCCAAAAAGTCCACGCCAGATACTTCTAGCGTCCGCGCCCGTAACGCATTAAAAGAATCGTTCACCCTATCGCTTAAGACGGCATTTTGCGCCTGCACATCCAAAAGCGCATTCAAACGGAAAGGCGGGTCGCTGTTAAAGCGGGTTTCTTGCTCGATAAATAAAGGTTGTGTGCTCGCCAACGATACACCGCCAGCGTTCACAAAAGACGGAGGCAGGGCCGCGCTCGTCCACGTCGGGCGCGTCGAACCATAGGGCACGCTCACCACGTCGGTTGCCAAACCCTGCGTTTGAAATGGCACGGCGTATAGAAAAGCGCTACGTCCATCATCATCATCAGCGATAAACGCCAAGCTACGGCCGTCGGGCGACCACGTCGGCGCGCGACCGATGCCCATCACCTGCGGCGGCGTTGCGGGATTGGTCACATCATGAACGAATACCGTTTCCCGCCCCTGCTCCAGCGCGCTATAAGCCAGATAACGGCCCGATGGCGACCACGCGGGAAAATCCTCATCGCGCGTGGGAGTATTGGTGAGATTGATGACATCTAGTGTATTCAAATCAATGATATAAATATCTTGATTGCGGTCACGCAAGGAGACAAAGGCAATCCGCCGCCCGGTGCTTGGCTCCCAAGCAGGTGAATAATCGGGAGCGGGGTCATCAGTAATTCTCACCGGCGCATCTGAACCATCTACAGGAATCGCATAAATATCGAGATTGCCGCCTTGATAGCTCTCATAAGCCAGCAGTAGCCCGTCATTGCTCCAAGCGGGGCGCCCCTGAAAACCCAATTCAAATGTCAAGCGGATAGGCGGCGCGCTCAAGTCGCCCACGCGAGCCACGTAAAGCTCCCAATTGCCATCTCGCCGAGAAGAAAACGCCAGTTGTTGGCCATCGGGCGACCAAATCGGGTCGCGGTCGTCGGCGGGGCTATTGGTCAAGCGGATGGGCGCGCGTCCGCCAACCCCGATAGCCCATATATCGGTCTGCCCCAACTCGCGAGCAACATAAGCGATTGTCCCGCGCGATTGCAACGCTTCTGGCAATTGTGTCGCCGTCGGAATCGGTGTAGGGGCGATAATCGCGACGTCGTCCGTATCGGGTTGCGTTGTCCCAGCGCTTAAAATGGGCAAAAAATTATCATCAGGGAGCAGAACAGCGGTCGCTTGGCGGCTGGGGTCAGTCGCCCAGATGAGCACCAGCACAATCCCAACCCCCAACACGACCACTAAAGCGCTCAACAAACGATTTTGGACGCGCAACGGGTCTTCAGCGATGACGACATCCATTTCATCCCGAGCGCGCCGCCGCGCCATCGTCCTTTGGGCGCCGCCGCCAACTGCCTGCACGGTCGTAGCACCGCCACGGATGAATAACCCTAAAATACGCCACACAACAAATAGAACACCGCCGAACAGCATGCGGAGAAATCGCCCGATAAGGGCGGCGAACGCCATTACACCGCCAATGATGAACATCGCCAGCCCGACCAGCCAGCGCAAACTAGCCCGCAATAGCTGGCCCAAAAGCGCTAACACGCCTAAGATGCCGCCGCGCCCCTCTGTTCCAGCCGTGCCTAAAAGGAGTTGAGCGCCTTCTAACAACCAGTCGCCAACAGCAGTCAGCAACTTGAGAAGCGTTACACTCGATTTATCAGTCAATCGGTAAAATCTGAGTAACATAACATCTTCAACTATCCCAACAATTGCGAAACATTGTACAAGCAAAGCCAGTAGCTAGCAATTGACAGCCGCTGAGAAACGTTTCAAGAGCCAATCGCGTCCTAATATTTGACCAGCCGTCTGAGTCAGGGTATGTTATGGTAATGTGAATCATTGGGAGGGATTATGTTGCGCCATTTTATTGTCATTTCTATCTTGATGCTCGTATTGACGCCAACGCTTTACGCTCAGGAATCGCTCACCCATGTGGTGCAACCGGGAGAAAATCTATTCCGCATCGCCCTACGCTATGGGGTAGACATGGACGATTTGGCGAGGACAAACGCTATCACCGATGCCCGCCGCATTTACGCAGGGCAAGTGCTCACCATACCCGGCTTGACGAATCCCGCGACAAGCGCCGCTGAAGTCGTCGCAAATCCACTTGTGGCTACTGCGCCTACTGTGCATGTCATCCAGCGCGGCGAAACCCTTAAAACGATTGCCGCCAAATATGGCGTCACCATGGAGCAAATCCTAGAAGCGAATAATATCGCCAATCCCGACCGTATCTATGCCGGACAGACGCTAAACATTTGGGCGAGCCAACCAAGCCCATCCGCGGTAGATGCTGACCCTGCGGTTGAGCCGTCCGCCAGTCTTCCGGAACAAAGCACTACTTATATCGTCCAACCCGGCGACCGCCTCTCGCAAATCGCCCGACAATATGGCGTCAGTTGGACTGTCTTAGCCTCTGCAAACGGCATCACCAATCCTGACCGTATTTACGCAGGCATGGAACTCATCATCCCCGGCGCAAGCCAAATCAACGATTTAGGGATTATCGCCCCAATCGCAAGCGCTAACGCTCCCGCCCCCAAAGTAGGCATCGGTCGCGAAATCATCGTAGATTTAAGCGATTCGACCATCTATGCCTATGAAGATGGACAATTGGTGCGAAGCGTCATTGTATCTACAGGTTTGCCAGAAACCCCAACCGTCGTTGGTAATTTTGCGGTATATCGCAAGCTCGATTCGCAAACGATGAGCGGGCCGGGCTACTATTTGCCGGGTGTGCCGTGGGTCATGTATTTTTATAGCGGCTATGCCATACATGGCACTTATTGGCACAATAACTTTGGACGTCCCATGAGCCACGGTTGCGTCAATTTGCCAACGCCCGAAGCGCAATGGTTCTACAACTTCGCAGATATTGGCACGCCCGTTAACGTCCAATTCTAGGCGTTGTTAGGGCCATCCAAACCGAGCAGGGCGGCATTATCCTGCATCGCTTTCAGCACAAACGGGATATGAAATTCCCACAAATCCACGCCCAAAGCCTGCGCGCCCTGCTCGATGTCGTCGCGGTTCACCCCACGCGCGAAGGCTTTATCGCGCCATTTTTTGCGGATAGAGGATACTTCTACATCAGCGACCTTTTTTGATGGGCGGACGAGCGCCGCGGCTGTGATAAGGCCTGTCAATTCATCCACGGCGTATAGCGCTTTATCGCGTAGTGTGACGCGGTCATCTGCCGCTAATGGCCCGTGGCTTAAAATGGTGCGGATGTCTTCTTCGCTCAGGCCGCGCGCGCGCAAGATAGGCGCGCCACCCATTGGGTGTTGCTCTAAAGAGGGGTGTATCTCCCAATCGAAGTCATGCAATAACCCCACCAACCCCCAGCTATCGGGGTCTTCTCCGTAATGCTGTGCGTAGGCGCGCATGGCGCACTCGACCGCTAACATATGCTTTCGCAAGCTATCAGACGCGACAAATTCACAGACGATAGCCCACGCTTCTTCACGAGTCATGCTTCAACCTTCCTAGTTAGAGCCGGGGTCAAAAACCATCACACTAATAGATAACAACTCCCCGATGGGCAACTGTCCGCGCGTGCGGAGTTGCCACGTGCCGCTTATGGGGTCTAAGCTCCCGCGGGCGGGCAATTTGCCATCAAAAACAAGGGTCACCTCATCGCCAACATTCACCGCTTGCCGAATGAAGATGCGCGGGCCGGCGTTAAAACTTTCTCCCTCCACAAAAGTGAGCGAGGCGTTCGGCTCCCAAGCACAAGTGCCTGTATTGAGCAAGATAATCTCGCGAGAATAAGCCGAATTTGTGGTGAAAAAGCCGCCCGCGCGGCCATCTCGGGGCGTTTGTTCGACAATCGCATAATCAAAGATGCATGCCGAGGTGGTGGCCGTCTGTTGGGCGGCCACCGTCTGCGTCAAATTGGGCGTCATCGTCGGCGTGACTAGCGCTGTTGGCGTGTCTGTCGGTTGCGGCGTGACGCTTGGGGTAGGCGTCTCGGTCGCTTGGGTCGGTGCGTTGGTCGCCGTGGGCGGCTCGCTCGTAGGGGGGTTGGTGGCGCTATCCGTGGGTAGCTCGGTATGGGTGGGTTCAAACGTTGGGCTTGGCGTTTCTGTTGTTTCCGCCGCGATTAAAAAGGGCGGCACGCCGCCTCTAAAAGCAGAAAACCAACCATTTCGCGCCCCGATGATAAAACCAGCGCCGCCAATGACCACCACGAACGCTACCAATAAAAGGGTCAACACCATAGGGCTAGGCCGTTCAGGAGAAACCCTAATAGGAGGCTTGTCGGGGCTAGGCCGTAGCGAGGAGGTTTGCCGCAAGGTCTTTAGGTAAACAGGCGTCGAGGGCGTTATTGCATCGGGGGTTTCAGGCAGGGGCGCCAATTTGGGCAATGGATGCATCTTAAATGTATCGCCATCCTCACGCGATACCAATTTTTCCAACTGTTCTAAATCCGCGATAACATCTTCTGCCCTTTGATAGCGTTCATCTGGATTTTTGGCCAAAAGCTTCCGCAGAATATCATCGGTCTCAGGGGGCAAATCCGGGCGTACCGCGCGTAAACTAGGGATACGCTCATTAACATGCTTGAGGATGAGCGCTAGCGGCGTTTCGGCATTATAGGGCACTTGACCAGCCAACATCTCGTACCATATTACCCCTAGCGCGTACAAATCGGAGCGCTCATCGCCCAAGTCGCCCATGCCCTGCTCCGGCGACATATAAGCCGGCGTGCCGACCATGCCGCCCGTCGCCGTCAACGTTGGGTTGCTCACCATCTTAGCGATGCCAAAATCGGTGAGCACCAAACGATTATCTTTGTCTAGCATCAAATTGGCCGGCTTAACATCGCGGTGCAACATGCCCTCTTTATGGGCATAAGCTAAAGCTGAAGCGGCCTGCTTCATCAACTTGAGCGTATCTTTTAAAGTGAAGCGCTCATCGCGTTGGGTCAATTCGGCCAAGCGGTCCTTCAAGGTCGCCCCTTCGACCAATTCCATCACCATATAATAACTATCGCTCGCCTCGTCGAAGTCAAAATCATAGACTTGGACGATATTCGGGTGCTTTAGGCGGGCGACATGACGCGCTTCGCGTTCAAAGCGAGTGCGAAATTCGGGCGTATCTGCTAAAAAAGTGTGGAGGACTTTTATCGCAACGTAACGGTCTAGGCTAGCATGATAGGCGCGATACACCTCTGCCATGCCACCCCGCCCCAAACGCTCGACGACCTCATATTTCCCAAACTTGCGATTCACAGGAATGATAACTTTCTGCAATGACGCTCAGTGGATGTGCCAAAAGTATACCTTATGATACAACCAATCCTCAACACCGATACCTTGAGACCTCATCATTTCCAAGGGCGCTATCAACCACCCCCGACCTTAAAATCGGTCAAGCCGCCTTTGGTCATCGCGTAGGGGTCGAGCGCTTTATCCACTTCGGCTTCAGTCATATACCCTAGCTCCAAGACCACCTCGCGCACGGCTTTACCCTCTTTCATGGCTTTTTTGGCGACTTCAGCGCCTTTTAGATAGCCGATGATGGGGTTCAACGCCGTCACCAAAATGGGATTACGCGCCAACCAAGCGGTAGCTTGCTCAGCATTGGCCACCAACCCAACGACCATCTTATCGGTGAAAGCGCGCACAGACCCAATCATCACTTGCATCATCTCGTTGAGGTTGTGGGCCATGATGGGCATCATCACATTGAGTTCCAACTGCCCCGCCTGCCCGCACAACATCACCGTTAAATCACAACCCATGACGTGGAACATCGCCTGATTGAGCATCTCCGCCAAGACCGGGTTCACCTTGCCCGGCATAATCGAGGAGCCGGGTTGCACGGCCGGAGGCGTAATTTCCGCTAGGCCGGTTGTGGGGCCACTCGCCAATAAGCGGATGTCGTTAGCAATACGCGTAAAATCTTGGGCGGCACAACGCAACGCGCCGGAAAAGAACACCGCATCTTGTAAAGATTGCATAGATTCAAACAAGTTATCCGATTCATACAAAGTGATGCCGGTTAGCCGCGTGAGCGTTTTTATCATCCGCAGGTGATATTCAGGATGGGCATTTAAGCCGCTACCGACCGCCGTACCGCCAATCCCCAAACGGCGCAACCCTTCTGCCGCCACCTTGATTTTTTCGATATTGCGCTCGATAGCTTTGGCCCACGCGCCGACTTCTTGCCCCAAGCGCAACGGCACTGCGTCTTGTAGGTGGGTGCGGCCACTCTTGACGATGCCATCCCACTCCTTAGCTTTAGCATAAAACGCATCCGCGCATAATTGTAGTGTCTGCACCAATTCATCCAAGCGCCACAACACGCCCAAGCGTATAGCGGTAGGGATAGTGTCGTTAGTGCTTTGGGCCATGTTCACATGGTCGTTAGGGTTCACTGGCTTATCAGGGTTTGCCAAATCAAAACCCAAAATCTCGTTGGCCCGATTCGCGATAACTTCATTGACGTTCATATTATGGCTAGTGCCAGCGCCAGCTTGGAAAGGGTCTACCACGAATTGGTCAGCGAACTGACCCGCCAATATCTCATCAGAAGCTTGGATGATGGCGTCGGCCAATTTGGGGTCTAATAGGCCTAGCTCTTTGTGGACTTCGGCCGCGGCCCGTTTAATCACGGTCATACTCCATACAAAAGCTGGCCACGGCTTCAAACCGCTGACGGGGAAATTTTCTACTGCGCGTTGCGTTTGTGCCGCGTAATAAGCGTTGGCGGGGACTTTTACCTCGCCGAGTGAATCTTTTTCAACACGATATTCAGTCATAAACATACTCCAACGCTATAAACAAAAAGGCGCTACTTATTGTAACGCCTTTGTGAACGGCTGTGAACATCATTTAGCGCTTAGCGCTTAGCGGCCGCGTACAATTCCGAAACTTTCGCCCAATTGACCACATTCCAAAACGCGGCGATATAATCCGGGCGGCGATTTTGATACTTGAGATAATAAGCGTGTTCCCACACATCTAACCCCAAGATGGGCGTCTTGCCTTCCATCAGCGGGGTATCTTGGTTAGGGGTGGATCCCACTTTCAAGCTCCCGTCGCTATCCACATACAGCCAAGCCCAACCAGAGCCAAAGCGTGTGGCCGCCGCTTTAGAAAAAGCATCCTTGAAAGCATCGAAACTGCCGAAGGTCGCATCAATGGCCGCTTTCAAATCGGCGCTCATCTCGGTGGGAGTAGGGGACAAAATCTGCCAAAAAAGGTTGTGGTTGGCATACCCGCCCCCGTTATTTTGTACAGCCGTCTTCTTATCCGCGGGCAATTTATCGAGATTCGCTAAAATCTCCTCGATGGTTTTATTGGCCCATTCTGTGCCTTCTATCGCCGCATTCAAGTTATTGGTATAGGCGGCATGATGCTTGCCATGATGAATTTCCATCGTCATCTTATCAATATGCGGCTCTAGCGCATCATGAGCATAGGGCAAGTCTGGCAATGTGAAAGCCATGTGTCTTCTCCTTATGGGTGTGAATTGGCGAAAAATAAACAATCATATTGTAACACATGCGTGTTAGAATTTTAGAAATTCTATCCCTTCGTACCATAAGAGTCGGGTTAAAATTGTCCTTTCGTACAGGTATATAGCAAAACACCCATGATCATTCTGCTACTCGGCTTGGCGACAACCATTGGGATGGTAGCGCTCCTTTACCAGCCACAAATTCATCTGCTCGATATTATCAGCCCGCTCATCGCCCTTCTTACCCTGTGGGTTTGGACCTGTTTAAGCATCGTGCCGTGGTCATGGCGTAGAATCGCGCATGCGCCCGCCCTGTATCTCAGACAACATGTGTCGTTATTGTGGTTGGCGCTTTTATTTGGGCCGCTGGCTATTTTGATAATCGCAGAACAAGCCCGTATGACCAGTGATGGACGGTGGCCTTTTTATCTTTTAGCCCACTTTTGGGCGTTGGCGCTCAGCACCTTAGCCGGTAGCGTGAACGGAGACTGGCGCGCTGTCGGCCAACGTCTACGGCAAAATCGCTGGAGCGGCGCGCTCATCGCCTTGACGACATTTGTCATTATCGCTATCGTCTTTGAATTATCGCTGAGGACCGTCTTTATTTTCACGAACACTTACGCGGTGGGGCCCATCCATCGCCAATGGATGGAGCGCTACTGGCGGCCTATCAACCGCATTGGCTACCGCGATTATGACTTCGTCCCACGCCCCGGCACACAACAACATATCATCGTTGTGGGCGATTCTTTCACAGCGGGCTTAGGCATCACTGATATTGATAATACGTTCCCCCACATTTTAGAGCGCTCGTTAGGAATAGGTCATCAGGTGAATATCGTAGCCCAGCCCGGTTGGAACACCGACGCCCAATTGGCCGCGCTCCACGGCTTCCCTTTCCCGCCCAATGTCGTCATCCTCTCTTATTTCTTGAATGACATCGCCTATTGGGATGCTAAAGCCAATTACTACTTCAATGAAATTTATCCCCTCCCGCCTTTGGCTATCCGTTCGCTGGTGGATAATTTTCATCTGCCCAGTTTTTTGTATTGGAACGTTTACCAACAACTGTTGCGCGGGGGAGAAATCAACTATGCCAATTCGATACAGCGCGCTTTCCAAGAACCGGACATCTGGAATTTTCATTCGCGCGATTTAGCGGCCATGCACGAATGGGCGCTAGAACACGACGCCCAATTCATCGTCATCATTTGGCCCTTTTTGACCGATGTTAAAGCCTCTGAACCTATGGCTAACCAAGTGGAAGTCTTCATGTTAGATAGAGGCGTTCCTGTAATCAACCTCGCCCACGATTTGCGCGACAAGCCGCCCTTAACGCTCATCGCGAATCCTTTCGATATGCACCCGAACGAAGACGCGCATCGGCTAGCGGCCCAAAAATTATACGAATTGCTCTCCCAAAATTGAGCCGCCGCTTGTATTTCTAACGCCGTCATCTGATAATAATATAGATTTTCTATTTCGCTCAGGCGCATAGCATCCATGACCGCTCCGTTGGCCACGACATCCCCGAATAAACCACTCGGCGCTTATGCTGTATTAGCGATAGGTATTTTAGCCGTCTCCACCGCCGCCATCATCATCCGCTTTGCCCAAGACCAAGGCGTGCCTTCCCTTTTGATTGCGGCTAGTCGCCTACTGGTGGCCGCCCTCGCGCTCACGCCGTTCACCCTGCGCCGCTATCGATCGCATCTACAAGGCCTTGGACGGGGCGATATAGCGCTAGCCATCATATCTGGCGTTTTCTTAGCGGCCCATTTCGCCACATGGGTAACATCGCTGGAGTATACCAGCGTGCTCATCAGCGTTGTGTTAGTGACAACAAGCCCTATATGGGTCGCTTTGCTAGAGGTCTTCGTTTTGCGGGCGCGGCTCAATTCGCTCATCATCGGGGGATTGGTTATCGTCATCGTAGGCGGCGCGATGATTGGTTTGGCCAGCGCCCCGACTGAGATAGAAAGCACCAACGATAACCTCATCGGTGGTCTTTTATCCCTAGCGGGAGCTATTACTGTATCTGTTTACCTCATCATCGGGCGCAAACTACGGGCGCAACTGCCTGTGATACCCTATATTTGGCTCGTTTATGGATGCGCGGCGCTCACCCTGTTGGTCATCGTCTTCATCACAAGTACCCCTGTCATTGGTTATGCGCCGACAAGTTATCTTTTGCTGTTGGCTTTGGGGCTTGTCCCCCAATTGATTGGGCACTCCTCGCTAAATTACGCGCTTGGTTATTTACCAGCAACGATTGTGAGCGTCGCCACCCAAATTGAACCCATCAGTAGCGCCTTGTTGGCCTTCATCATTTTTAGAGAATCCCCCACCCCTACACAAGTTATCGGTAGCATCATCATTTTACTTGGCGTCATGCTCGCCACCATCGGACAATCTCAAAAGCGATAGGATACTTCCCCTTGTCTGCGACGACTATTACAGCGCCCATTCCTCGTATACATCCGTATATAGCTATCGGCATCGGCATTAGTGGCGCTTCTTTCGCCGCCATCTTCATCAAATTAGCCCAAGATACCGGCATGCATTCGGTCATGATTTCGGCCGCGCGGCTCATTTTAGCGACAGCCTTACTCACACCTTTAGTCTTAAGGCGCTATCGCCTTCAGCTATCGCGCCTAACCCGAAGCGATTTAATGTGGTCAGCTTTCGCGGGATTTTGGATGGGCATGCACTTCATCCTCATCATCACATCGCTAGAATACACCAGCATCATCATCAACCAAGTTATCGTCAACACAGGCCCTATCTGGACGGCGATTATTGAACTGGTGTTCCTCAAAACACACATCAGTAAGCTGTTGTGGCTGGGTATCTTCGTCGCGCTAGTGGGGGGATGTGTCATCGGCTTGGCCAGTATGACCGAGACACAACAGCAACCCGCAGATGAAGTGCTGGTATATCCTGTATCTAATCAGGCATCTCTGATAGGCGCGGGGCTGGCCTTGGTGGGCGCGGGCGCGGGGGCTATCTATATGGTCATTGGACGCAAAGTTCGCGTCAAAGTCTCGCTCATCCCGTATATTTGGCTGGTGTTCGGCTGGGGAGCGATTACTTGTTCGCTAGCGGCACTCATTTTTGACGTGCCATTTGTCGGTTATTCCTTGACCAGTTACTTCTGGTTACTCATGCTAACGCTCGTCACCCAACTCATCGGGCATGGCAGTTTTAATTATGCGCTGGGGTATTTATCGGCAACGGTCGTCAGCTTGTCTGGTCAGGTCATCGCTGTTGTCAGTAGCATCATCGCTATCTTTGTCTTCAGCCAATTTCCGTCTCCGCTGGATTTAATCGGTAGCGCCATCATCATTAGCGGCGTGGTCATCGCCATCATCGCTCAAAATCAACGCCCAGTCAAATCAAGCCCATAAAAGGCGTTCGGGCCGGGCCAATAGTCGAGCCTGAACGGTTCATCGGGCAACGAGACGAGGCGTAAAATGGCGGACAAAGTGCCATCGGCGCTCATCTCTTGCAGGGTATAATCCACCAATAGCCGAAAATCTACATCGTTGCGGGGCACCGCAACCGCCATATAAGCCCGACTATACCAGCGGGGTTGGCCATCTTCCGCCTTCGTCAGGACAAAAGCGTTGGGGTTCGCATCGAGAATAGGGATGAGCTTAAGGCTATCGCCATAAGCTACGTCGGCGTTGCGTTCTTCCAAAATGGCGAAGGCAACATCTTCTTCACGAGTTTTATAGATATTAATACGGGCGTTGATACTCTCCGCCCATGCGAGCGCACGTTCTTCTGCGTCATCATCCGTGAGCATGATGGCCACCCAACGGTTACGCAACTCATTAAAGCCGCGTATATCACGATTGACGGGCACCATCAATCTGTCCCCATGTTGTAGATAGGGCATACTAAAATCTACCCGATTCGCCCATTCCCAACTAGGCGCAACACCTAGTGCCATGTCTGCAGAGCCGCGCGCCACCATCTCTAAGGGATTGCCGCCATCACTGACAAACTCCACACTAACACCCCAACGCGCGCGAAAAGCCTCCAAAACTTGGCGATTAACATTATGCACCCGCCTAGCGCTCTCGCTGGCGTCGGGCGCCAAATCTGATACCCCAGCAACCCGTATTGAGCCGCCAGATAATACACGAGGCAAAATATATTGGGTAGGGTACGAGATTTCAGGGCTAAAATCGGATGGTTGGGGCGCAGAATCGCCCACATCGCCCCACTGTATTACCGTCTCTGCGGCGTTAGGGCTAGCGGGAAAATAAGTCACGTACAGGGTGTCTAACGCCTCGGTTCGCGCCAGATATTGCAACGTGCGATTGATGAGGTTACGAAGGGGAACATCTTGGCGATTAAAGGCAATCGCGTAAGGTTCCGGGGCGAGCGGCTCTGCCAAATATTTAATTAAATCGGGCTGGGTCACAAGGATACGCAAACGCTCTTGACTGGCAACCACCCCATCTACTTCTCCCGCAACAAGGGCTACATAAGCGCGGTCTAAAGTGAGGTAGGGTTGTTTAGCCAACTGAATACCCGCCTTCGTTTCCCATTCTGATAGGGCTTTCTCCCCTGCGGTCACTGGCACATAACCGATGCGCCGCCCGACCATATTTGCCAAAGCTTCCGCCGGATCATCGGCACGGGTCATCATCACCTGTGCCCCGATGTAGTACGTTTGGCTGAACTCTATAACACTATCCCATTCCCGACGGTGGACTTGGGCGGCGAGGAGAAAATCCACAACGCCCGACTGCAACATATGATGGGCATTCTGGCGAGTCACTTGAAGCAACTGATAATCTACCCCCCATGTTTCGGCCATCAAACGCGCCAAATCCGCATCAAAGCCAATTACCTCTCCACTGAGCGATAGCTCGGCAAAAGGGGGCGCGTTATATAGCACACCCACGCGCACCAAACCATCACGCTGAATACGCGCAACGGCCGATTCGGTGAGTAGGGCATCTGTCACATTAGAAAGCGGCGTGGGTACAAGCGTGGGGGGCGTTAAAGTTGGCGCGCTATCGCCTTCTTGGGCGATGACAAAACCATAACCCAACAAAAGGAACACCAGCAGGATTAGCAATATCAGTCGCATCGCATGCCTCATGTTTTACGGTAGAGCTGATGAGCATGAATGTAATCCAAAACAGCATCTGGGGTGATGTAACGTGTGCTCTTGCCGCCGTGCAATCGTTCGATAACATGGGTGGAAGAAATCCAAATGCCCAACAAGGGCGCATCTACCATAATCACTTGTTGCGATAAACCCGGCAAGATGTGGTCGTGCATATGCGGCGTGATGTCCTCATCGGAGCGGCGCATAACTGCCAACTTGCAATGAGCGTATAAATCGCGCGCGCGTTCCCAAGTGGGCAAATTCCGTAGATTATCGCCGCCCATCACAAAGAATAGTTCAGCTGATGGGTACTGCTCTTGGATAATACGGACGGTATCCGCGGAATAATGAGGGCCGGGGCGCTGAACATCCACTAAAGAAATCGCGAATCGCTCATTGCCTTGTATGGCCAATTCCAGCATCGCTAAGCGATGTTCCACGGGCGTGCGCGTATGATTCTTTTGGGGATGATCTCCCACAGGCACAAAAAGCACCTTATCTAATTCCAAAGCCTCGCGCGTATATTCTGCCAATATGAGATGGCCTATATGCGGCGGGTCGAACGTGCCCCCTAAAATACCGAGACGCGGCCTCATCAGTTTGTCCATTCCAGTTCATAATCGCCGATAAAAACCGTATCGCCCGCCTTGACACCGGCCGCTTCTAGCGCTTGGGAAACCCCTAAGGCTTCTAGAATCTTTTGAAAACGCATCACCGCTTCTTCATAGTCCCAATAGGTCATACTCGCCGCCCGCTCCACCCGCTCGCCCACGACGCGGAATTCACCATCGCCGATGCGCTCGATAGTGAACAGCGGCTTATCTTCTAGGCTATAGATGGGCATCTCCGAAGCATGGCGGACAATCTCGGTTGGCAAAGTGGACACCAGCTGAAACACACGTTGGATTAACTCGCGGATATGGTCATGCGTCATGGCGGAGATAGCGATAGCCTCTACGCCGCGCTGGCGCAAAGCAGATTGAACACCCGGCCAGCGGATTTGCGCTTCTGGCAAATCCAGTTTATTGAAAACGACAATTTGCGGCTTTTGGGCCAAGGTTTCATCGTAAAGCGCCAACTCTGCATTGATTTGGTTATAATCTGCTAAGGGGTCTGCACCCGCGCCATCCAACAAGTGGATGAGGGCGCGCGTCCGCTGGATATGGCGCAAAAACGAATGCCCCAACCCAACGCCCGCATGCGCGCCTTCGATAAGACCGGGTATATCCGCAAAAACGAGGTCTTGATTATCATAGGTGACCACACCTAAATTAGGTTCAAGCGTTGTAAAAGGATAAGCGGCGATTTTGGGTTTGGCATTGCTGATGACTGAAAGCAAGGTGGATTTGCCAGCATTAGGCACCCCCACAATACCAACGTCCGCGATGAGCTTTAATTCCAGCACAATCCAACGCTCCTCAGACGGCGCCCCTTTTTCCGCCAGATGTGGGGTCTGATTGCTAGCAGTGGCAAAATGGGCGTTACCACGCCCCCCGCGCCCCCCTTTTAGAATGGTGAAGGTTTCGCCAGCATGGATGAGGTCTGCCAATATCGCGCCCGTTTGGGCATCACGGATGAGCGTCCCCGGTGGAACTTCTAGTATGCAGTCCGCGCCATCGGCGCCGGTCTTATTGGACGAACCGCCACGTTTACCCGATTCCGCTTTGAAATGGCGGCGCGTTTTGTAATAAGATAAGGTGTTCATCTTGGGGTTAACAACAGCGATAACATCCCCACCCTTGCCGCCATCCCCGCCGGCCGGCCCGCCACGCGGCACAAATTTCTCACGGCGGAAGGCCACCAAACCATCCCCACCTGCGCCGCTTTGTATATGGATTTTCACTTCATCTAACATAGATTTGAGAAGCTCTGTTACATCATGGATTTAGAATGCATCAAGGATAATGGAGAAAGTAACCATCGTATAGGGTCTAAGAAAAGCCTAGCATTCCATACCATGCCATTCTTCGACAGGCCGCCCCGCCCGATACCACGCAATCGTTTCTTTGGCGCCATCGCGGAAAGGGGTTGGCACAAAGCCCAGCTCTCGCCGCGCTTTTTCAGAAGACACCCACCAATCATTAAAAATCACTGGGCGCAAGTTAAGCGGATAAAAGGGTTCGCGGCGTGTGAGATAACCTATCCAAGTCAACAATCGCGCAAAGTTAATGACCAACCACCCCGGAAAGCGCATCGCTGGCCACCATAAATTGGCTTCTTCCCGAATAATCTGGAAAACCTCCCGATGGCTTAAGCAATCTCCACACAAATTATAGATTTCGCCACTGCGCCCTTTATCCAAAGCTTGCAAAATTCCCTGAACGACATCGGCAATATAAACCGGGAATGTAATATAATGTCCGCCATCCAAAAAAATAATTAATCCCCGTAAAGCATCCCTAAAAAATAGGCGGTTAAAAGCATAATCTCCCATCGGCCCATAAAAAGCGCCGGGGCGAACGATGACGCAATTCAAACCAGCCGAAGCATACGCTTGGAGGATATAAGATTCCGCTTCTAATTTCGTCTTTTGATATGGGTCTAGCGGGTTGGTAGGATGCGTTTCATCAACGACCGTCTGCGGCAGTGGCTCGCCAATGACCACCACAGTAGAGACATACAAAAAGCGCTCCACCCCCAAAGCGATAGAAGCATCTACAAGGTGTTGTGTGCCCGCTACATTTGTCTGCACGAAATCGCCCATTTCCCCCCAAAAACTGAAAAGGCTACCCGCATGTATGACCGCTTTACATCCCTCGACTGCCTCAAAAACACGCGCGCGTTCGCGTAAATCCCCCTTCACGACCTCAATATTGGGATAGCGCTGGAGCCATGGGTGACGCTCAGGATGACGGCTCAAAATGCGCGCTTTAAGTCCGGCACGGCACAAGCCAACCACCAGATGACGCCCTAAAAAGCCCGTGCCGCCGGTCACTAAAATGGGTGAATATTTATAATCCATTAACAAAACCGCCCTAAAAGTTTAGAAATTTATTCTAGGGGAAGAATACTACCGTGTTATAGGGAAAAGAGCAAACGCTCTATTCAGATAGATTGTTGTTACTGGAGCTTTCTTTTAGAAGCATCCAAATCGTATGCCGCAACAAAGCCATGCTAACCGGACGAACAATCGAAGTGATGCTTTTAATCGGTACAACCGTCTGGTCATCCATGATGACTACAATAGGCAATTGGCTGAGGTTTATGCGCTCTTTGAGCGTGCCCAATAATTCCCAACCGTGCATATCGGGCAATTGAATATCTATAACGAGCAAGTCTACAGGATAATCTTCCATCAAATACACAGCTTCTTGCCCGCTGGGCGCATCATGAACGGTTAGCTTCATATCGTGGGCTAATAGCTGGATGAAGGCCTCGCGTTCATCATGTTGGTTAAGCGCCAAAACAACCGTTTTGCCTTCGGTCACCGATACATCTCCCTGACTGGCGATAATATCATCCAAGCTTAAGCTCATTCCATTTGTATCTTGGGCCTGATAAGGGTTGAGTATTTTGGTTTCTATGAAAGCGATACTCAACCCTTGAAATAAATTAGGCGCTTTATTTTGCAATTTTTTGAGCGCGATTTCAGCATCGCGCA
This sequence comes from Anaerolineaceae bacterium, assembly GCA_037441665.1. GTDB lineage: Bacteria > Chloroflexota > Anaerolineae > Aggregatilineales > Phototrophicaceae > JBBIRQ01. The sequence goes on from JBBIRQ010000001.1 coordinate 240,085, forward strand.
CATCGCGGAAAGGACCGCCGTTTTTGCCCAAAATGACGACAAAACCTTCTCGCACACGGGCGAAGAAATCGCTATCGAGTTGCATTTGTTGCAAAAAACGCTCAACCTGTCCGAGGTGCGTCTGCGATAAGGCAGTACTCAAATAATACGCGCGTTGGCGGTCGTTCCCCATGGTGCGCGCGCGCAAACGCCCCCGCTCCGGCAGAGCGTACAGCCATACAAAATGCCGCGTGAAATGCTCCACACAACCCGCGGCTTTCAGCTGGCGCAATTCATAATCGGTGATAGCGTGCCCATAATCTTTAGAAGGGTTGAAAATGCGATAAGAACCCGTCATCAGTTCTTGAACCTGATTTTCATCCCAGCGCACGACGAAGGAGCCATCCGCTAATGTAAAAATTTGGTGACGAGCCACTGCCGAGCCACTTAGTTTCTTCATGGGTTCTCACGGCACAGCGCCCCCGATAAGGGGCCGCCTCCTATGACCTCATAAATCCACGAAGTAAGATGCGGCCGCGCGGTCTATTAAATCTTTGGTCATCCGAGCGGGCACACCCAGATAAGCCGCGATGTCTATCAATTGCGATAGTAAATCGCGCGGATGGACGAACCGTAGGTCACGGTTCATGTCTATGTACCACTTCTTTAAGAGATACGCCAGAACCTGTTGGTCAAAAGGCACTTTCTTGATTTTGCACATCAGTTCAAACAAGGCGCGGAATTGCTCGTAAGTTGGGTTACCTACCTCGATTTTGTATTTGATGCGCCGCAGAAAAGCATCATCAACCAAATCTTTGGGGTCCATATTGGTAGAAAAAACAATCATCACGTTGAACGGCATCTCGATTTTACGCCCGTTATTCAACGTCAGATAATCTATCCCCTTCTCCAAAGGCACAATCCAGCGATTCAATAAATCGGTCGGGCGCACCTGCTGGCGACCGAAGTCGTCAATCAGGAACATGCCGCCATTGGCTTTCACTTGATAAGGCGCTTCATAGAATTTATTGATTTCATCATAAGTGAGGTCTAGACCTGCTAAGGTGAGTTCCCCACCCACGACGATGATAGGGCGCTTAATACGCACCCAACGCGGGTCTTGCACCATACCCGTCCCATATTTCACCGGGTGTTGGTCTTCAGCCAATTCATGATTCACGCTATCGTAAATCTGTATCACCTGCCCATCTACGTCTATCGCGTAAGGAATCCACATATCCTCGCCCAAAATAACGCGACCGATACGCTCCGATAAGGTCGTTTTGCCGTTACCGGGAGGGCCATACAAGAAGATGGAGGTGCCAGAATTAGCGGCTGGGCCTATCTGGTCGAGCATCTCCTCGCTGACTATTAAATTTTCCATCACGCGCATCATATCTTCGCGACGGACGACCCGCTTTTGGGTATTTTGGGCGTACATCGCCTCGATATAGGTTTCCAAGGGCACAGGGGCCGCGCCAGCATACTGGGAGCGCGCCATCGCCTCTTGGGCTTTTTCTACACCTTTCGAGGAAATAATATAACGATAAGAAACCTCGCCGATACCCCCTGTGCCCGCGATGTCTACCAATTTCTCGCGCTTGAGAAAATCTATCACCGAATCGAGCACATTGCTAAAAGGCAACCGCAAAATATCAGAAATTTGTCTGCCGGTTAAATCGCCGCCAGAGTACAGCACTTTTAGCACCAAGTCCACGACGTTGAGCTTAGATAACCCCGTATCTTCCAGACTGCTTAACGGGCGTGGATTCCATTTTTCCGGCGGTGGCGGTGGCGGCTCTAATGGCGCGGTTTGGGTTTTAGCGGCCGCAGATTCTGAAGAAGGTGGTTTACGGATAGGTTGTATCATCGGGTATTTCCCCACTAGTCTGTAACGGCAATTTTACTGTACTATCATATCATGAAATCATATCATGAAGATAAGTCATAAAGATGCTCAATTTATAGCATCTTTATCAGTAATCTTATGTCATTATAGTATATGGTCTTTGTATTGGACAAGTTCAAGCGAATGAGCGACTCGTGAAGTATGATTGACAATATCCAATTTCTGGGTCATGGCACTATCCTCATCCAAACCGACCCGATTATCTACATCAACCCATGGCGCATTGCGCGCGGCGTATTCCATGCCGACGTTATCCTCATCACCCACGAACATTACGACCACTGTTCACCTGTGGATGTGGATAGGCTACGCGGACCCCATACGCGCATCATCGGCAACGAAGCCGTCCAGCGCGAAATCCCCGATACAACCATCTTACGCCCGTGGCATAGCATCACGATAGACCGCGCCAGCATCAAAGCGGTGCCGGCTTATGGGCGCGGCTCAATGCATCCCCCGGAACAAGGCGGTTTAGGGTTTGTTATCTCCATCCACTACTACGACATTTACTATGCAGGTGATACTGTCCTCACGCCAGAGATGAAGCTCATCCAACCCGATATTGCCATCTTACCCATTGATAATAACGACACCTTATCGGTAGAAGAAGCCGTAGAAGCGGTCAAGATATTACGCCCCAAGTGGGTTATCCCTTGTAATTGGGGGAGCGAAGGCGCAACCCGCGCGGATGCCCAGCGCTTTCAAAAATTGGTTGGGGATAGGGCTATTGTTGTACTGCCGAACTAAAAGACCTCGTCCAGTATCGGGCGAGGTCTTTTTCATGGGCACAACTGCGAAGAAGGCTAAGCGGCAGGTTTTAAGGTGCCGTCTTCTTGCCATTCAAATAAGACGTTGTGGGCATTATAAATACGCGGGCGACCTAAGCCATTGATAGTATCGCCTGTGATGACAATACGTTTAATATCATCCCGCCCCGGCACCTCGAACATAATATCCAGCAAACTGCGTTCGATGATAGAACGCAAACCACGCGCGCCGGTCTCGCGCTTAAGGGCCAAAGCCGCCGCCGCTTTCAACGCCGATTCCTCAAATTCTAGCTCGACATTATCCAACGAAAGCAGATGCTTATACTGCTTAATGAGGGCGTTTTTGGGTTCGATAAGAATGCGAATGAGGGCTTCTTCATCAAGCGGGTCTACATTCACAATCACGGGCAAACGACCGACGAGTTCTGGGATGAGACCATGCTCCATCAAATCTTCGGGGTTAATTTCACGCAGGAGGTTGGTAACGGTGCGTTTGGAGCGTTTATAAGTCGCATCAAAACCGATATTCCCCTTCATCCCAATGCGCCGCGCGACCACTTCCGCGATGCCTTCAAAAGCGCCACCGCAGATGAATAAGATATTGGTGGTGTTGATTTGGATGAACTCTTGGTGCGGATGCTTGCGGCCGCCCTGCGGGGGCACATTAGCGATTGTGCCCTCGATAATCTTCAACAGCGCCTGCTGAACGCCCTCGCCCGAAACATCACGGGTGATAGAGGGGTTATCGTGGGTTTTGCGGGCTATCTTATCAATCTCATCTATGTAGATAATGCCCCGTTCTGCCCTAGCAATATCGCCATTGGCCGCTTGGATAAGGCGCAAGAGGATATTCTCCACATCCTCCCCCACATAGCCCGCTTCAGTCAAGGAGGTAGCATCGGCGATGCAAAAAGGCACATCCAAAATACGCGCCAAAGTTTGGGCCAATAACGTTTTGCCGCTACCGGTGGGCCCCACAATCAGAATATTGCTTTTATCCAGTTCAACGCCATTATTCGGGTCGGATTGGATGCGCTTATAGTGGTTATAAACGGCAACGCTCAACACCCGTTTAGCATATTCCTGACCAACGACGTATTCATCTAGGTGCGCCATAATCTCGCGCGGAGATAAAAGGCGGTCTAGGCGGAATTCATCCCGACGCGATGGCCGCACTTCTGACTCCTCCTCTAGCAAGCTATAGCATAAATCTACGCAATAGTTGCAGATGAAGACATTATCAGGCCCGGCGATGAGCCGTTCAACTTCTTCGTGGCTACGCCCGCAGAACGAGCATCGCTGGGTATGAAATGGGGTGTTCACTATCTCTTTTCCTCTTCCATCGTCAACACAGAATCAATGAGTCCATAGGCGACCGCTTGCTCGGCATCAAGGTAGATGTCGCGGTCTGTGTCGCGTTCAATGGTCTCTTGGTCTTTGCCGGTATGCTTCATTAAAATATCGTTCAAGCGCTTTTTCAAACGCACAATTTCGTTGGCTTGGATGACAATATCGGATGCTTGCCCTTGGGCCCCGCCTAGGGGTTGGTGCATGTGCACTGTAGCGTTAGGCAGTGCAAGGCGCAACCCATGCTCGCCCGCGGTGAGCAGTACGGTGCCAAAGCTGGCCGTCAGGCCGACAGCCACGGTGCTAACAGGGGCTTGGATTTGTTGCATCGTATCGTAAATAGCCAAGCCAGAATAGACCATACCGCCGGGGCTGTTGATATACATCTGAATACGACGGTCTGAATCTTCGCGGTCGAGAAAGAGGAGTTGGGCGACAATCAAATTAGCAATTTGGTCATTAATGCCCGTCCCCAAAAAGACGATACGCTCCTTGAGCAACAAGGAATAGATGTCATAAGCCCTTTCACCGCGGCTACCCTGCTCAATGACCATTGGGATGACGTTATATGCATTCATATTCGGGCGCTAAGTGATAGCGCTTTTGCTCCTTTCGTCGTGTAAAATCATCTTCAGATTAACCACACATCACGCGGACGCATCTACAGGTTGGTCTAGCTCGCCCTTGCCAATTTGCACGATGCGTTCCATGACCTTAGATTGCAATAAATCGTTGCTGATGTTCAAGCGCATATCCGGCGTATCGAACAGGCGGCGGAACTCATCCGCGCGGTCGCCGAATTGCGATACAATGCGCGTGATTTCATCGTCTACCGACTGTTCATTGACGACAATACCCTCTGCGGCGACAATTTCACGCAGGACTAAACTCCGTTTAATCATACTCTCCGCGCGTTCACGATATTGGGCGGCGAAATCCTCGCGCGTCTTGCCGGTGATATTCATATAGTCTTGTAAGGTGATACCTTGTTGGCGCAGGCGTTGGTCCAAATCCGTCAACAAATCGTTAATCTGGTCTTGTATCATCGCTTCGGGATAAGACAGCGTCGCGCCTTCTAGTATCTTATCTATCACCTTAATGCCGTAAGCGGCATCAGCATTACGCTTCGCGGCCGCTTCTAAATCTTTGCGAACGCTCATACGTAAATCGAGCAAGGTATAAGGCTCATCCTCATTTTCGGAAAACTTCGCCGCAAAGGTATCTGTTAATTCAGGCAAGGTGACCACTTCAACCTTTTTGACGTGAACATGAAACTGAACCTTACGTCCACGGATTCTTTCATCATACGAATCTTCATCTTCAGGGATAGTCAACTCGAATTCGCGCGCCTCGCCGGCCTTCGCCCCTATCAGGGCTTTGGCAAAACCGGGCAGGATGGGGTCATTATCTTCTTGCAACAAAAGGCTAAAATCATGATGATGGACAAAAGACTCTCCCTTGTACACCTTTTCATCATCATTCGGTTCTTCACCTTCTGGCAATTCCTCGCCATCCAAGAATTCGCTGTGGATGTCAATAATGATGCGATTGCCCCAACGCGCTTTGTCGGCGCTCTCTTCAACCACTGCGGATTGTTCCCGTAGGCGCTGTATAGCGCGGTCTACATCTTCGTCAGTCACCTCTGGCAATTCGTAATCTAAGCGCACAGCGCGATAATCGCCCAGTTGAACTTCGGGCTGTAAAGGGACTGTGAAGATAAAAGTAGGGTCTGGGTCTAGCTTGAATTCTTCTAAAGAACCCGGCCCATAGGGGTCTAGGCCGCTCTCATCCAACGCAGATTTATATAATTCATTGCCGAGCGACTCGATAGCATCTTCTAAGATAGATTGCTCCCCTACGTAGCGCACTAAAACATTGTAGGGCACTTTGCCGCGCCGAAAACCGGGGATATTCACTTGTTTGGAGATAGCCACAGCGGCTTTTTTCTTGGCCGCGTCTAACCGCTCATTACTCACCCCCACGGTGAAGCGAGCCATTTGGTTATCTAAGCGTTCTGTCTGGATATTCAAGGGCTTTTTCCTTACCGCATCACTTCATTGATTATATAACAGGCGAACACCCCGCAACATAAGCCTTTTATCAGAAAAAGGTCGCGGGCGTCTGAACGCGAAAGGCGCATGAAGCGCCTTTTTAGGTTACTGCTGAGTGGGGAAGGAGGGACTCGAACCCTCACCTACAAGAGACATGATCCTAAGTCATGCGCGTCTGCCAATTCCGCCACTCCCCCATTTGGAGTTTCCCAATCTACAGGGCATTGGTATTATAGTCAAGTGTCCTGCTGTGGGCAAGGGCGCGCCTTTATTGAAATTCGATACCCGATATAGCCTCCACATCAATATCCGACACCCGCGAAAGGATGGTCGTTATCATCAGTTGGGCAAACCGAAACAATCCTTGCATCTCGTTGATGCGGTCTAAGTACAACAAGGCTTGTTGGCGGTCTTGGTCGGTCATTTTATCCATAGCGGCCGATAGCCTTTTGCTATTGTCCTCCATCACGTTTAAGGCGCGTTCGACATCGCGCATTTCGCGCCCGCTCAAGATGTTGCGGATAATCTGCCAAAAATCTGTTTCCGCTTCATAATATTTACGTCGTCCGCTCCCCCCGCGCACCCACACTTGGCGTACCATCCCCATATGTTCCAACGTCCGCATATTCATGCTGACGCTCGCTTTGGAAATGTCTAAGCGTTCCATCAGGTCATCCAAACAAAGCGGTTCTGAACTGAGCAGAAGCGCGCCATAAAGCTGACCAAAGACTTTGCTAAAGCCAAAATAATCTGCTAATTGCCCCAATCCATCTAGCATGCTATCGTGAACGGCTTGTAAATCCGGATGGTGGTCAGAACCATTATCTATCGCTTTGTCTACCATATCTATTGCCTTTTGCCAATAATGGTGGATATACCCTTAAGCATTGTGTTAAATCGCCTATAAGAATCTTATCACAAATATAACAACGGTAAAACTAGTTACCCGCGCGATACCACCTCTACAAAAGCGACGACCGTCTCTTGTAATAAATCCGGGAAAGACGCCAAAAGCAAAAGGCGCGCTTTTTCCGCATCTTCAAAATGTTGGAACGCCAAGCCATTTTGCGCCCAAATCACCACAAAATCATCTCGTATCCGTAACGAAAAAAGGGTATCTAGGTTGGCCACGCTAAAAGCTAGCTCAATTTGTGATAGGTGGGTTTTGGGCAAGGTCGTATTCAAATAATAAGAGCGCTTAGATGAGGGGGTCATTATCCCCTTATGCGCCGATAAAGTGACTTGAGTTGCGTCATAATGGGCCACCATACCGATATGCTTTAATTGATTGAGTTCATAATCGGTGATGGCATAGCCGTATTGGCTATCATCGAACGGGAGATATTTACCGCTCACCAAATTCTGAATTTGGTTTGCTTCCCACTGCACAACAAAAGTGCCATCGCGTAACACAAACACTTTATCGCGGGGAATGATAATTATCTCATCTGTGTTCATAAGCGCCATTATCCTAGGGGATTGAGCGTATCCTAATTGTACTCAATACCTCACTCATAGCGCAAAGCATCTATAGGGTTCAGGCGCGCCGCGCGACCAGCGGGGTAACTCCCAAAAAACACCCCCACCATAACCGAGATGATAGTAGCCAGTAAAACGCTCGATAACTGCACTGTCACAGACAAATTCGGCACCAACGCGCTCACAACAAAACTGCTCAAAATAGCAATCAGGACGCCCACACTGCCGCCCAATAACGAAAGCACCACCGCTTCGGTCAAAAATTGGCCCAAAATATCCGACGGTTGAGCACCCACCGCCTTACGCAAACCAATTTCCCGCGTGCGCTCGGTCACCGTCACCAACATGATATTCATAATGCCAATGCCCCCCACCAACAAAGAGATACCCGCCAACAACGCGAGGAATACCGTAATCAAGCTGGTCACAGCGCCAAACGTGTCAAGAACCTCTGTCTGCGTGAAGACAACAAAATCATCTTCATCGCGAAAACTAATATTATGCTCCTCGCGCAGGGTTTGGCGAATCTGCTGGGCCACCGCCTCTACGCTATTGCCATCGCGCGCCTGCAACGTGATGAAGGTGACGGGACGGTCGCCGCTGAGCACGCGCTCACCGCTCAAACGGGTTTGGACGGTCGTCAACGGGACGAATACCACAGGGTTAACCGGCCCAAAGGCGCTATTTTCGACATCTCCCAAAATACCGATTACCGTAAAGCGCACATCGCCAATGCGAATAGAACGCCCAACGGGGTAAACATCCGGGAAAAGCGCCTCGACCACCCGTTGGTCTATAACGGCTACGCGCGCTAAGCTGAGCACGTCCGACGCATCTAAAAAGCGCCCGGCGATAACCTCACGATTGAATACCTCCACATAGAGTTCAGTCACACCTTGCACATTGGCCGTGGTTTCGCGCCCTTCGTGGCGAATCGGCTGATTGTTGAGGTTGCGCTGTGGCATGATGCGTATCGCATCCGGCACACGATACACATCGCTTAGGGCCTCTACGTCGTCGCGGGTTAACGGGCGAAATTCGCCGCGGGCGTTTTCACCGCCGACCACAAAGACCAAATTAGCCCCAATGCCCGCGAATTGCTCGCGCACGAACGTATCAAAAGCCTGCCCAACCGAGACCAAAACAATGACAGCGGCCACGCCTATTGTGATGCCCAACATCGTCAGGCCAGCGCGCAATTTGTTACTCATCAAACTAGTCAGGGCAATGCGGAAATTTTCAACCATCGTTCATTCGTATCTCAAAGCGTCTATTGGCTTCAAGCGGGCCGCGCGGCGAGCGGGATAATAACCGAAAAAAATACCCACAAAGCTACTCACACCAGTTGCTAATAGCACCGAGTCCAGCGCTACCGTCAAAGTGAGTTCCGGCACTAAAGCGGTTCCAAGCAAAGCGGCAACCCATCCCAATACGATACCCAAAGCGCCGCCCACTAGCGATAGCGCTACGCTCTCGATGAGAAATTGCGCCAAAATATCGCCATCGCGCGCGCCCACCGCCTTACGCAAGCCAATTTCCCGCGTGCGTTCCGTCACAGATACCAACATGATATTCATAATGCCGATGCCCCCCACCAATAGGGAAATGCTAGCTATCAAAGTGAGGAAGATGGTTAATACCCCGGTGACCTGACGCACCAAATCCAATATATCGGCTTGGCTCGTGATTTGATAATCTTGTTCGCCATCAAAGGTGACATTATGCGCTTCGTTCAAATAGGCTTGTATCTCGCGAATGGCGGACGCGGTAGACTCCTCCGAACGCGCTTCGATGAAGATAGAAGAAAGCCGATACCCCCCATCGCGGGCGCGCGCATTATCTAATCGTGTCTGGGCGGTGCTCAGCGGGATGAAAACGATGTTATCTTCGCTCACAAAAGTGCCGCCGCGCTCCTCCATCACGCCGATGACCTGAAAAGTGCGGTCATTGATGCGGATAACTTGCCCCACAGGGTCAAATTGGCGGTCTCCATACAGCCGCTCCACCACATCCACACCCAAAACAGCCACCCGCGACGCCGTTTCAATATCCGCTTGGCTGATGAAATCGCCATAACGGAGCGGCCAACGGCGCACGTCAGGGTAATTAGCAGAAACACCCGCCACAGATAAGCGCGTACTAGCGGAATCCCCAACAATGACGGAGAAGACATTGTAACTTTGAGCCACTTGGGCAATGCTAGGGGCAATCAACGGGTTAGCCAAATCGGCCGCTTCGCGCGTGGTCAAAGGCTCAATGCGCGTGCGTGTAGGGCTAGTGGGGCGCGCAGAACTCACCACCAACAAGTTAGACCCCAAAGACTCGAATTCCGCCGCGATAAAAGCTTCCACGCCGCGCCCTAAGCTGACAAGGCCAATGACTGCCCCAACGCCAATGATGATGCCTAGCGTGGTCAAAAAAGCCCTCAAGCGATTAATCATTAGGCTTTCCCACGCGATGAGAAATATTTCGTAAAAACTCATGGTCGCTTAAGTGTATTCTTTCTCGTCGCCGCCGTAATAGGTCGCCTCGAAGATACCTTGCAGTTCCTCAGCTTCTGATGGCCTTTCGATTTCGCCGGCGATGAGCGGTTGCATAACGCGCTGGTCGGCGATGATTTTGCCATCCCGAAGCATAATCACGCGGCTAGTATGGCGCGCTATCCACGGGTCATGTGTGACAAAAACCGTTGTGATGCCCTTTTCGCGGTTCAGCCGCTGGAAAATCTGCATCACTTCGGTGCCACTGCGGGTATCTAAATTCCCCGTCGGTTCGTCGGCGAGGATGACCGACGGCTCATTCACCAACGCCCGCGCAATGGCTACCCTCTGCTGTTGCCCGCCGGATAGCTCGCTCGGCAAATGATGAAGGCGTTGACCTAACCCCACCGCCTCTAGAGCGGCGCGCGCCCGCTTCGACCTGTCGCGGACGTTGCCATAGATGAGCGGTAATTCCACTTGGCGCAGAGCTGTTGTGCGTTTGAGCAAATTGAAATTCTGGAAGACGAAGCCTATTTTTTTATTGCGTATCACCGCCAGTTCAGATTCGGTCATTTTACTCACATCTACGCCATCGAGATAATACGCTCCTGATGTCGGCTGGTCGAGCGCGCCGAGGATGTTCATCAACGTGGACTTGCCCGAACCCGAAGGCCCCATAATAGAGACAAATTCCCCCGCGTGGATTTTGAGCGAAACACCGCGCAAAACTTGCAAGGGTATATCGCCCATCTGATAGGTTTTGGTGATATTGCGAATATCAATGACCGCTCGCGGCGCTTTACCAACTTTGGACTTGTCTGGTTTAGACATCGTTACCCCGCTCCGCCACTAATGCCCGGTATCACGGTGCCGCGCGGCACAAGCACGATGCGCTCGCCGACCTGTAACCCGCTGATAATTTCGCTGTAGTCATCGTTGCGCTGGCCCAACACAACCAAGACCTCCCTAAATGCCCCATTCCCGTCTTGGACAGTGACGAATGCTTCACCCGTGGCGCGGTCAATGCGGATAAAACGATTACGAACGCGCAGAACATCGCCCAATTCTTGCACGATGATACGCGCCGTCGCGCTCATCCCTACGCGGATAGGTTCTGCCGTTGGGTCGAGTTCGACGCGCGCAATATACGTCACCAGTTGCCCTATTCTATCGGGTATGTAGGAAACACGGACGACCTTTCCCGTGATTTCAGCATTCGGCAAGGCATCCACCGTGAACACCACACGCTGACCCTCCGCAACTTTGACGATGTCGGTTTCGTCAATGGGCAAATCCACATAATAGGCGCGAGTATCTAGCAACACCACTGAGGGGGCTTGTGTTGGCGGCAATTCCCCCACGACCAAGCGATTCTCGGCGATGATGCCGCTGAAAGGGGCGATAAGTTCCGTCTGAGAAGCGTTCGCTTCCGCCAAGGCGACCGCCAAACGCGCCCGCTCCAAATCGAGTTCCGCGCGGCGCAGATCGAATTCATCGGGCCCGTTCAGTAGCCGATTAAGGGCAATTTCGCTATTCACCAACTCTAAATTCGCAGAAGACAATGCGCTATAGTTTAAACCGCGATTTTGGGCCGCTATGTAGTTGGCATCGGCGATGGCAACGCCATACTCCGCTTGGGTGATAGCTGTTTCCGCTTGGCCGCGTTGCATCACCGTCTGGCCGCTCAACTGGGCGTTCAAATCAGCGATGAGGTCGTTAGCCGCATCCAAACCAAGTTGAATTTGGTCTTCGGTTAAATTATCTTCCACAATTTGGGGCACATCATCGCGCGTCAGCGGTTCAACCGTAGATGAATCGGTGATTTGGTCGCGTTGGAGTTGGGTCTGCCATAGTTGATTGCCGGCCAATTCATACTGCAAGCGCGCAATCTCCACATCGTTTTGGGTCGTCCCATTTTGGGTAGCGGCCGAGTAAGAAGCGCGCGCGGCGTTCAAATTCGCCTCCGCAACCGCAATCTCGCTGGCGCGGGGCGGCGTTACCAAAGCATCGAATGCCGCTTGTTGTTGCTCTAACGCGGCCCGCACCTCCGCTAAAGCGAGTTCAAAATCGGTCGGGTCTAATCGCGCGATGACCGCACCTGCTTCTACAAAAGCGCCATCATCGGCCATGATGGCCGCTACCGGCGCCGATAGCTGAAAGCTCAAAAGCGCTTGACGAGCAGGGGCAATCGTGCCTGTCCCGCTCACCGTTACGACCAATTCGCCGCGCTCAACGAGCATCGCATCTAAAATTTCGATAGTCGCGGCTTGGCGGCCTTGGCTTGTGGCGGTAGCGACGGCGCTGGCCAATACGCCAACCCAGAGCGCTGTCAACAAGGGCACCAAAAACAACCAACGCAACCAACGCCGTTGTATGCGGCGCATCAAATACCAACCGATAACCAATGCAACGAGCGCGAAGAATACCACGATGAGCATAGTTCAATCCTCTAAGAACGATACAAAACCGTTATCCGTTAAACCGACTGCGACTAAATCCCCTTCTTCTAAGCCACTGACGACTTCGCTAAGTTCCTGACCCCGCAAGCCTAAGGTAATCGCCACCTCTTCTATACGATTTTCTCTGAGCACATTGATATAAGCATCGCCTGTACGGCGGTCAAGCCGAATGAACAGGTTGGGGACAACCAACACATTTTGCCGTTGCTCAATCGTTATCGTCGCTTCCGCCGTCATCCCGACGCGCGCCCGCGGCTCTTCGTCCAATAGACGCAAAGCCACATCATAAGTGACAATCCCGCCATCGTTGCGCCCGGCATCCGCGATGCGGATAATCTCCGCCCGCAGGCCCACATCAGGCAAAGCATCCAAAGTGACAAGCGCTGGTAAGCTGGTATTGACGAGACCAATATCCACTTCGTCTACTTGCACGGTGAGTTGTAAGGGGGTTAAATCGGTCAATTGAATTACGGTTAATCCCGGCGCCACTAATGCCCCCTGCTCGATAGCTACCGTCGCGACCACGCCATCAAACGGCGCGCGTAAAAAAGTACGCTCATAAGCGACCCGCGCACGATCTACTTGCGATTCCGCTTGATGCACAAGGGCCACCAACGATTGCACTTGGAATTGAGAAGGTCCGGCTAATAAACGCTCTTTTTCCGCTTGGGCGGCCAACACCCGCGCATAGGCGGCGTTCAGTTGGGCGGCGTTACCTGTCCTAAGCGATTCAAGGCGTAAACGCGCAATCTCCGCGTTAAAAGAAGCCGCCCCTGTCTGAGCATCGAGCATGATATAGTTGTCGCTACCATAACCGCCGGGGGCTTGGTCGCGGCGCGCCTTTACATCTTCATAAACGGCCAAGGCTTGCTCATAGGCTAATTCAGCGGCGCGGATGTCATCGGGCGTCACCGCTTGGCTGATGCCTAAATAGCCCCCCCAAGCGGCATCAATACGCGCATCCGCTAGACGAATCGTCTCCTCATCCGGTGGGGCGAGCAAGGCTTCTAAGTCCAGTTCCGCCCTTTCTAACAACAGCAGAGCCTGCTCATAATTGAGGCGCTGAATCTGATTATCGAGGACGGCCAACGTATCCCCCGCCAGCACATAATCTCCCCGCTGAACGTAAAGATGCTGAACACGCCCCGGTATGGGAAAGCTCAATTGCACCGATTGGTTAGCTTCGATAGTCCCAATAGCGTTGACAGTCAAAGCCACGTCGCCACGCGCCACCCGATACAATTGAATATTGCTTAAATCCGCGCCGTTGTCATCGCCAGCGATGCGATTACGAAAGACGACTACCGGTAATACCAGCACCAGTAACAGTAAAACAATAATAGAACGTCTGACGGACATTTTCCCCAAAATCCTATGCCTTTTGCTTGATTACTACAATATCAATATCAGTCACAATTTCAAAGTGAGAGTTGCGACTAGTTTTTAATTTTTGGGGATGGTATATTATAGAATGCACAATCTTTCACAATCGCCTAAACTCCTCAGGAGTGTGTTCCGAAATGGCTAACAATCTGCCCAGCACTATACCTGATATTGTGATTGGGCGACTTCCCCTTTATCTGCGCGCGCTCACCCGCCTAGCGCAAGATGGCGTAGAAGTCACTTCATCGCATGAATTAGGGCAAAGGCTCGGCATTAGCTCTGCACAAATTCGTAAAGATTTGTCCCATTTTGGTGGCTTTGGCAAACAGGGGACGGGCTATCAAATCACTTTCCTCATCGAAAAGCTAGAGCAAGTGCTAAAAGTGAATCAAGAATGGCAGGTGGCGCTAGTGGGGGCGGGCAGTCTAGGCAATGCGATTTCGCATTATAAAGGCTTCCAACATCGCGGCTTCCGTGTGACTTGCGTCTTCGATACAGACCCCAATAAGATTGGCAAAGTCATCGGTGATTTGGTGGTTCAGCCGTTTTCAGAAATGGCGGATACCATCCGCGAGCGCAATATCAAAATCGCGATGTTGGCCGTGCCGGCAGAGCACGCACAAAAGGTGGCGGACCTACTGGTTGAGGCGGGCATTCGCGCTATCCTCAATTATGCCCCTATCAATCTCAGCTTACCGAATGGGGTACAAGTGCAATATATTGACCCCGTTATCCACCTGCAACGAATGACGTATTACCTAGATAAATAGTGGTCAAGCCTGCACCACACGGCGGAACAGAGCTGGGTCTTCTAGAGCGCGGCCAGCCCCCATAGCAACAGCAATGATGGGGTTATCTGCGCGCGATACCGGCGCGCCGACGCGCTTTGTCAAATAAGATTCGATGCCGCGCAACAACGCGCCGCCCCCCGTGAGGATAATTCCCCTATCCATAATATCCGATACCAACTCCGGGGGCGTTGTCGCAATCACCGCTTTGGCGACCTCGGCGATGTCAGCTAAAGGCTCCTCCAGCGCTTCAACAACTTCTCCCGTGCTGATGGTAATGGTGCGCGGTAGCCCAGTGACGTTATCGCGCCCTTGTATTTCCATGGTCATATCTTGTGGCTGGCGTATGGCGGCCCCTACTTGTATCTTGACCGATTCAGCGGTGGGCTGGCCAATCGTGAGGTTATATTTGCGGCGCACATAATTGATAATACCTTCATCCAACCGCAGGCCGCCGACGCGCCCGCTCTCTGCCCGCACAATATTATTCATGGTGATGATAGCGGCCTCGGTAATGCCGCCGCCAATGTTGATGACCATATCGCCTGCGGGCGTAGCTACGGGTAAGCCAGCCCCAATAGCCGCCGCCAACGGCTCAGCGATTAGGTAAGCTTGGCGAGCGCCGGCCGCTAAAGCCGCCTCTAAAACCGCGCGCCGCTCCACGCTAGTCACCCCCCACGGTACGGACATCATCACGGTTGGGCGAAATAGGCGCATCCTCCCGGCCACTTTACTGAAGAAATAGGCCAGCATTTGCTCGGTGACTTCGTAATCGGCGATGACCCCGTTTTGCAGAGGGCGTATTACCTGTATATCTTCTTCATCTACGCGCCCCAACATCTCGCGGGCGGGTTGGCCAATTTCCAAAATGGGAATATTGCCCCGCTCATCTTCAACCGCTTGTAGAGCAACTATTGAGGGCTCTTGCAAGACGATTTGCCCGCGCTCATAAATCAGCACGTTCACAGTGCCCAAATCTACCCCTAAATTTTTGCTGAATAGGGCCATGGTGTTATCTCACGGTTAGTCGCCAAAGGTAACTTATCACTTATACACACAAGCCCCATAAAAAGCAACGCTCAGACTGCAAAAAGTCTGCGTCAGGGAGGCAAAAAATAGGCAAGGATATAAAATAAGGGGCGAATTCGCCCCCTATTGTCTCATCACTTTTGCGGTTCATCATCGCGGACGATACGCATTACTTGACTGCCTCGCCCAGCCACTTTGCGGCTGATTTTGATAGCTAGCTCGGCGCGGCGCAGGGCTAAGGCCGCCTCGCGGTTCTGTTCTGGCGGCAGACCTTCGCGCACCATTTGGGCCGCGCGCTCACGGGCCGCCTCGGCCGCGGCAGAATCTATGCTGAAAGAGGATTCCGCCAAATCTGCCAACACGACGACCTTATCCGGACGCACGTCTACCACGCCGCCATAGATGGCGAAGCGTTCTTCTGCGCCGCCCTTTCGGATGATTAATTCGCCAAAGCCCAACGTGGTCAGCACGGGCGCATGATGCGGCAGAATGCCCATCTCGCCTTCCGCGGCCGGTATCACGACCATATCGGCTTGTGGCTCTTCAAACACTCGACGCTCTTGTGTGACAACTTCAACATGAAGTGGCATTGGACCACCCCCTTTTAATTTTGGCTCGCGGCGTAACGTTCGAGGACATCCTCAATCGGGCCAGCCATATAGAACATTTGCTCAGGAATGTGGTCTACTTCGCCATCTAAAATCATGCGGAAGCCGCGCACCGTATCGCGAATCTTGACATAACGCCCTTCGCGCCCGGTGAATTGGGCCGCCACATACATGGGTTGGCTCAGGAAGTTTTCCATCTTGCGCGCGCGGGCCACCAATTGCTTATCATCATCAGACAATTCATCAATGCCCAAGATAGCGATGATGTCTTGCAAATCTTTATAGCGTTGCAACACTTGTTGAACTTCGCGCGCAGTACGGTAATGTTCCTCGCCCACCACATTGGGGTCTAAGATTTTGCTAGTGCTAGATAACGGGTCTACCGCCGGGAAAATCGCTTTCGCGGCGATAGCGCGTTCCAAAGCGATGGTGCTATCTAAATGAGTGAACACCGCCACAGGTGCCGGGTCGGAATAATCATCCGCAGGGACATAAACCGCCTGCATCGAGGTGATAGAACCGCGACGAGTAGAGGTGATGCGCTCTTGCAACATGCCCATTTCCTCCGCAAGCGTCGGCTGATAACCAACGGCCGAAGGCATACGCCCCAACAACGCCGAAACTTCCGCCCCTGCTAGGGAATAACGGAAGATGTTATCAATGAAGATGAGCACATCTTTGCCCTCATCGCGGAAATATTCCGCCATCGTCAAGCCGGAAAGCGCCACGCGCAAACGCACACCCGGCGGCTCGTTCATCTGGCCGAAGACCATGGCCAATTTATCCAAAACGCCCGCTTCGTGCATTTCCCCGTAAAGCTGGGTGCCTTCACGGGTGCGTTCGCCCACCCCAGCAAATACCGAGATGCCGTCGTGTTGGGTGGCGATGGAGTTAATTAACTCCATGATGGTCACCGTTTTACCCACGCCCGCGCCGCCGAAGATGCCCGTTTTACCGCCCTTGGTCATCGGCGCGATGAGGTCAATAACCTTCAAGCCCGTCTCGAAGATTTCAATTTTAGTGGATTGTTCGGCGAAAATCGGCGCTTCCGCATGGATGGGACGGCGCGGTACATCGGCGGGCACATCAGCGCCTTTGTCTATCGGGCGCCCCAAAACGTTGAAGATACGCCCCAACGAGGCTTGGCCTACAGGCACGGTAATAGGCGACCCTGTGGCGTAGGCGTCCATCCCGCGGCGCAAGCCGTCGGTGGAATCCATCGCCACACATTTCACCGCATTATTGCCCAAATGCATCTGCACTTCGATAATCAAATCTTCTTGGCCCTCGCGCGGGATGCGAATCGCATCATAAATTTCTGGCAATTGCCCATCGGGGAACTCTACATCTAACACATTCCCCAAAATTTGCACGATACGGCCTTTTATTTCAGCCATGTTTAATCATCTCCTCTGGTTTGTCCTAGTTTTTACGTCCACCAACCAATTGCGATTGCATCTTTTCCAGACCTTCCCAATCGCCTTCTGCGGCGTATTTCGCCTGTTCGGCCCATGTCACCAAGCTGGGGGCAAAGCGCATGCCCGCATTTTGGATAGCCGCGGTGAGTTCTGCTTCTGTGGCAGTGGCCAACTGCGCGAAGGTGGTGATGCCCGCGGCTTTCAAGGCTTCTGCCATTTTGGGGCCGATGCCCTCAATTTTTGTCAGGTCATCGCCTTTGTCGGCTTTAGGCTCCGTCTTTGTTTTGGGTTTTTCGGCAGATTTTGGCGCGCTTATCGCGGGACGGTGGGGGGTGGTATCCGCCTTTAGGAGCATTTGCGCCGCCATAGCATCTATCGCATTTTGCAGGGCGTTCGCGCCGCCGACAATGTCCAAAATCTCACCCGTGATAGCTGTTTGCCGCGCCTTATTGTATTCCAACGTCAAATCAGCGGCCAGTTGGGTCGCGTTGTCGGTAGCATTACGCATAGCCACCATACGCGCCGCGTGTTCGCTCGCTTGCGCTTCTAGAATGGCTTGATACAGTTGTAAAACGGTGAAGCGCGGCACAATCTCATCTAATACGGCGGCTGGGCTAGGTTCATATTCATAATCCGATGACATGCTGGTGATGGGCGGCACATCCTTAACATATTCCCCCGCCGCCTGACGGGTGATGTCGTTAGTGGATAGCGGCAACCATTCCAACACCGCGGGACGTTGCGACAACATCGAGATGAAGTCGGTGTAGGCAATCACCACTTCGTCCACTTCGCCGCTCAAAAAAGCATCTATCGCCAGACGCGCAATGGGCGATACATCGGCGATAGTCGGCTCTGCGGGAAAATCGCTGAATTCGGCGACGACCGGATAGCCCGCACGGATGAGCGAATCGCGCCCTTTGCGCCCAATCGTGACGAATTGCACCTCTTTACCCAAGCGATCCACAAAGTTTTCAGTCACGCGCAGAATATTGGTATTATAAGCGCCTGCTAGCCCACGGTCAGAGGTGATGAGCACGACCAACACCTTGTTAATGGTATCGCGCGCCGTCAACAATGGGTGCAAGGGGGCGCCCTTCACAGAAGCGTTCTGCACATTGACGAGGATTTCCCACGCTTTTTCAGAGAAAACGCGGCTGGCCAACGCGCGCGCCTGCGCCCGACGCACCCGCGAAGCAGAGACCGCTTCTAGCGCGCGGGTGATTTGGGCGATATTCTTCACACTGCGGATACGAGTTCTTACTTCACGTAAAGTTGGCATCTAGCGCACTCCTCTCTCGCTTCGTATTTGGCGGCGCTAGTTCCACGTCGCATTGAAGTTCTTCACGGCCTCGTTCAACTTCGCCTTCAAATCGTCACTCAATGCCGAATCCGCGTTGTCCGAAATCTGCTGAGCAATATCGGCATATTGGGTGCGTAAAGCGCGCAAGAAATCAGCCCGCCAACGACCGACGTTCGCTACTGGAACCTCATCGAGCAAGCCCGTTGTCCCCACATGAATGAGCGCCACTTGCTCCGCTAGGGATAAGGTTTGGTATTGCGCTTGCTTGAATAGCTCGTTCAAACGCAACCCGCGGTCGAGCTGTTGCTGGGTGGCCTTATCGAGGTTAGAGCCGAACTGAGCGAAAGCCGCCAAAGAACGGAACTGCGCCATTTGCAAACGCAAACCACCCGCCACGCGGCTCATCACTTTGCGTTGGGCATCGCCACCGACGCGGCTAACGCTGAGACCGGTGTTCACCGCCGGCCGCTGACCTGAATAAAACAATTCGCCTTCTAGGTAAATCTGCCCATCCGTGATAGAAATCACATTGGTGGGCACATAAGCAGAGACATCACCAAGCAATGTTTCGATGATGGGCAAAGCCGTCAGACTACCGCCGCCGTTATCATCGCTCAATTGGGCGGCGCGTTCCAACAGGCGGCTGTGCAGATAGAAAACATCGCCGGGGTATGCTTCGCGGCCGGGCGGGCGGCGCATGAGCAAAGACACTTGGCGATAGGCCCATGCATGCTTCGACAAGTCATCATAGACCACCAAAGCATCTTTGCCATTATTCATGAACCACTCGCCAATAGCGCAACCAGCATAAGGGGCGATGTATTGCATCGCGGCCGGGTCGGAGGCAGAAGCCACAACCACGGTGGTATAATCCATCGCGCCATATTCCTCTAACGTGGCCACCAACCGCGCCACCTCGCCACGGCGCTTGCCGATAGCGACGTAGATGCAGTACATATCTTGGCCCTTTTGGTTGATGATGGCATCAATACAGATAGCCGTCTTGCCCGTTTGGCGGTCGCCGATGATAAGCTCGCGTTGCCCGCGCCCGATGGGAATCATCGCATCAATGGCCAAGATACCAGTTTGCACCGGACGGAAAACGTTACGCCGCTCCATCACGCCGGGGGCGATGCGCTCCACATTGTAATACTCATCGAAGGCGACAGGCCCTTTGCCATCGAGCGGGTTGCCGAGCGGGTCTACAACGCGCCCCACCAAACCCATACCTACAGGCACTGACGCAATGCGACCCAAAGGACGAACCTCATCGCCCTCTTGGATGGTGTCGTAATCGCCGATGATGATAATACCTACATTATCCTTTTCTAAATTGAAAGCGATTCCCGCTACCCCATTAGAAAAGCGCACCAATTCGCTAAACCGTAAATTATCGAGACCGCGGACACGGGCGATACCGTCCCCCACCTCCTCGACATACCCCACTTCAACCGCCTCAACGGTCGGTTCGTAGGATTCGATTTGCTTCAAAATGGAGTCGTAAATATTTTCTGCCATTCGCAGGCTCCTTCTAGCAACACATTTGGATGGATTGAATTTGATTTGTACATCAGGGAGATGACGGGCATCCCATAACCGATTGGGCTTTAGCCCATGCATAACCCCTGTAACAGCCGACAAATTTTATTTATTGTAACCGACGACACCCCGATTGTCCACTTTTTCACAAACAGGTTATGCCTACGTTTAGTCACCATTAGCGCTTAATCCTCTTCGCCATCTTTGCCCAGAGCGATAGACCGTTGGTATGCGGCCCAAATAGCGCGCGATAACACCGTCCGTAGACCGCCCTTTTCCATTTCATAGATGGCCGCCGCAGAAGTGCCGCCCGGACTCGTCACTTGGTTACGCAACTGCGCCGGGTGCAAACCAGACACTGCCGCATATTCTACCGAACCTCGCAAGGTCTGTAAAACGAGTTTTTCGGCATCGCGCCGCGAGAACCCCATATGCACCCCGGCATCTATTAAAGCTTCCATGAACAAAAACACGTAAGCCGGCCCTGTGCCGCTGAGCGCCGTAGCCATATCGAGATAGCGCTCATCTTCCATGTAAATTTGTTCTCCCAAAGCGCCGATGAGCGCTTCCGCTTGGCGTAATTGCGCTTGTTCCACTTCCTTAGATGCTGTCCAAACGGTGATACCTTGGCCAATTTGCCCCGGCGTGTTGGGCATAGAGCGCACGACGCGCGCATTGAGCAATTGCTCGGCGATTCTGCGTATTTTAGCCCCCGCAATGATGCTCAAAATCAGCGCCACATGATCCATCTTGCCGCGCAACTGTTGGCAAACATAGTCCAGCACCTGCGGCTTGACCGAAAGTACCACGATGTCCGCATTAGAAACCGCCGCCAAGTTATCCACCTCAAAGCGGATTCCGTAACGCTTGACCAGCTCTTGACCGCGCGCCTCGTGGGGGTCGGCCGCGACAATTTGCTCTGGTTCTAGCAGTTGCTTGTGCAATAACCCCTTTATCATCGCCTCGCCCATAACGCCCGCGCCGACAAAAGCGATGATAGTCTCTCCAAAAGGCATTGTTCGTCCCCTTATATTTGATATGGCTTCAGTTCTTGCCAGCGCGCAACCGCTTCTTCCAAACGGTCGCGTTCTACCGTCACACCGATGCCCGCGCCATTCGGGACGGGCAAAGTGCTTTCAGCCCCCAGCACAAAAGGCGGCTCGGTGATGTCGGGATTGAAATAGCGGTCCGTGGCGGAAATATCGCAAGGCAGGGTGACGCCCGGCAAAGAAGCGAATGCCACATTCGCCGCACGACCGACGCCCGTTTCCAACATCCCGCCTATCCACAGGGGTAAATCGTGCTCAACACAAATGCGATACAGCGCCAAAGACTCCGTGAAACCACCCACGCGGGCCGGCTTCAAATTCAAAATCTGTATCGCCCCTAGCGCGATGGCTACGCGCAAATCGCTGACAGATTTGATGCTTTCGTCTAAACAAATCGGCGTTTTTAGTTTAGGTTGTAACTGAGAATGCTCATAAATATCATCATCCGCCAGAGGTTGTTCAATCATGAGCAAGTTGAAAGGGTCTAATTGCGCGAGGTGTTCGGCATCGGCCAACGTGTAAGCGCTGTTGGCGTCCAACATCAGCATGATGTCGGGCAATTCCGCACGCACGCCGCGCGCCAGCTCTACATCCCAGCCCGGCTGTATTTTTAGTTTGATACGACGGTAGCCCTGTTCCAAACGCTTGCGAATGATAGCGAGTGTCGCTTCTAGCGAAGGTTGAATGCCAATGCTAACGCCAACGGTGGCCACATTGCGCGATTCATGCCCTTGTGGTAGATGCGCGCTGAACATATCGGCAAGCCGCATCTCGTTCGTCTTGGCGAAAGCATCCCATACGGCGCTCTCTAGCCCGTGGCGGGTATGATGGTTGCCACGGACCGAACGCAGGAATTGGGGGATTTGGGTGGGACGTTCTAGCGTCTGCCCGACCAGACGCGGGATGAGAAAATTGGGCAAGATGTGTAGCGCCGTTGCGATAGTTTCTGGGCCATACCCCGGCTTCAGCTCTACCGAACACTCCCCCCACCCGCTGATGCCGTCGCTAGTTACCACCTCGACGAGCACGGCCGCCTTAAACGGCTCTTCCCCAAAACTTGTCCGCAAGGGTTCAACAAATTTTAGGGCGATTGGATAGTAATAGATGTTTTGAATGGTTATTGAGCGCAAGCAAAAACTCCTATTGATGAAGGCTTTTAGTGTAACTTAATTCATGCGAAAATCGAAACCAATATCAAAACTCAGCACATAAAAACCGCGCCGTCGCCCCTCATAATCGGCTATGACGAAGTCGGTCACAACGAACTTGACGGATAGAAGATGCCCCAAGACTTCCCGAATGTGTGCGCGCCATTGCGCGGCGAGCGCTTCATCTTTACGTTCAATCTCGCCAAAATTCATGGGTAATTCCACCAAAGCGAAAGCGCCTTGCGGCAATGTGCCCGTCTCTGGCGGATGCGGCAAGCCCTCGGCGTCCCATACAGCAGGGTTGACCAATTGGGCGTGGCTATCTAGATACAGCTTCAACGTCAAATCAGCGCGCTGACCGCGGATGCGCTCTTCTACCCGACGATGCGTCACCCACCAATCTACAACCAAACGGTCCGCTTTCAACCGCGATTCGCTCTCCTGCTCGCCATAATAATTGGGGATGTAACGGTCAGAAACACCACCCAATTTATGGAAATTGAGATGAGCATTCGGGGCGTACATCGGGTCAAAAGTCCACGTGACGAGTCGCACACCTTGGCGCATGGCTAAACGACGTTGGGCTAATTTCAGCTGAAAGCCCACGCCAAACCCACGATATTCAGGATGCACGATGAGCCGCTTAGACATAATCAATAAATTAGCCATCGCTGGGCGCGTATCGGCATCATCGGCATTTGTCCCCAAAAAACCAATGGACGCGCCGATGAGCTTATCCCCATCAAAAGCGCCTAACACATGGCCGCCATAATGAGCTAGAGAGAATAACATATGCGCCGGGACTAAATCATCAGCGCGTTCTCCCCAATAACTCCGCTGTAAATCCACAACCTGATCTAACTCAGGCATCGTCGTCAACGCCCTTATGCGAATATCCATAACCCTGTACCTTTATATACGACGCGGCCGACGGCGGAATGTATAGCGCAACAAAGCCCAAAAGTGTCGCCGCTTGGGCAAATAAGTGACTAGCGTATCTTCAAAGCGGCGAGGACGTATCCCAAAATAATCATACGCATTGCTTAGGCGCGTACTCCGATTCGTGGCCAAGACATCTAGCCATTGGGCCGTCATCGCCGAACGCGGCAAAATGAAGCTGAAAAAAGCCGTCAACCAACGCAGTAAATACGGCGGCGTCGGCACCAACGGGCGATACAAGCCTGTCACACGCATCACCGTTCGCAACATATCCTCCAGCGTCGTATATTCCGCGCCGCCAATTTCCACTACATGATCTACGACTTCTAATGTCTCTAGGCTATGAATGAGTGCACTCACGAGGTCTTGTATATAAATCGGGTGTAGAACCACTTCGCCGCGGCCGGGCATCAAAAAAAACAAGGGATTCAGACTCAGCAACATGGCAATATGGTTGATAAAAGCATCTTCTTCCCCAAAGACCAGCCCAGAACGAATGATGGTATAGGCCAAGCCGCTATTTTTGATAATCTCTTCCACTTGGCCCTTAACGCGCAACAAAGTATATGCCGAAGCAGGCGATGCCCCAATATGACTGAGGGTGATGATGCGCCCCACGCGCGCGGCCCGAGCTTGCGCGACTAGGTTACGAGTGCCGCCTACTTCTATGCGCTCTAAATCGCGCTGGCGTCCCCACCATTGGGCGCTCGATAAATGGATGATAGTATGAACACCGGTCACCGCGCGGAACGTGGCTTCGGCATCTAAAATAGTGCCCGTCAAGATGTGGGGCGCATGCGGATGTTGAACATCCCACGGCAAATGCTTCGTAGCGAATGGGGGCAATAAACAGCGCACTGGCAACCCCTGCGCCATCAAATCCCGAATTAAATGCCGTCCAATAAATCCCGTCGCCCCAGTGACCAATATCATATATACGGCTCGACCGATTGCTACCTTTCCGCTCCGAGCACTGCTATAATGCGCGGCGTTGGCGTAAGAACGCAGGCTTAAGACATGTCATTATATCATGCCCAAAAGCAGAATAAACCCCAACAACACGGTAACGTCACCTGCAAAACGGTGTTTATTTTATTAAGCTATCTGGCGTGGGATGATACGAACATCACGCGGTAGGAGGTATTTGTGGAACGCGCACGCATTGTCATCACAGGTATGGGTATTGTCTGCCCAACCGGCAATACAGTAGCAGAAGCATGGAGCAACACAGCGGCAGGCAAAAGCGGCATCGGCCGTGTCACCCTCTTTGACCCCAGCATGATTGAAACAACCTTCGTTGGGGAAGTCAAAAATTTTGACCCTGTCGAACTATTGGGACGACGAGAAGCGCGCCGAACCGACCGCGTCACCCAATTCGCGCTCGTCGCCGCGCAACAAGCCCTAGAAGATAGCGGCCTTGTCATCACAGAAGATAACCAATGGGAAATCGGTTGCGCTATCGGTAGCGGCATCGGGGGCATCAATTCCTTAGTGGAAGCGACCGATGGTTACGCACGGCGTGGCCCCAAAGGGGTAAGCCCTTTATCCGTGCCGCAAATTTTGATTGACGGCAGTTCGGGCAAGGTCTCGATGAATTTCGGGCTGAGGGGACCTAATTTTTGTATCACCACCGCTTGCGCCACCGGCAATAATTGCATCGGCGAGGCGGCCGAAATCATCCGCCGCGGGCAAGCGCGCGCTATGCTCGCGGGGGCCGCAGAAGCGGCGCTCGTGCCCGTCACCATCTCCGGTTTCGATAATATGACCGCCCTCACTCGGCGGAGCGACGACCCCGAACGCGCCTCCCGCCCCTTCGACGCTGACCGCGACGGCTTCGTCCCCGCCGAAGGCGCCGCCATCGTGGTGCTAGAACGCCTCGAAGACGCCCTAGAACGCGGCGCGACCATCTACGCCGAAATTCTCGGCTACGGGCATACCTCCGACGCCTATCATGTCACCGCTCCGATGGAAACCGGCGAGGGCGCCGCTAAAGCGATGCTTTTCGCCATGCGCGATGCGGGCATCACAGCTAAAGAGATTGATTATATCAACGCCCATGGCACCGGCACCCCGCTCAACGATAAGTCGGAAACCCTCGCCATTAAAAAAGCGCTGGGTGAACACGCCTACGAAATTCCCATCAGCTCCACCAAATCGGTGACCGGCCACTTGCTCGGCGCCGCCGCCGCGGTAGAAGCTGTCTTCAGTGTGATGGCCATTCGGGAAGGCTTCATCCCCCCCACAATAAATCTCGACACGCCCGACCCCGATTGCGACCTTAACTATACACCGCATGTCGGCGTCAAACGAGAAGTGAATATCGTCATGAGCAACGCTTTTGGCTTTGGCGGACATAATGCCGTCTTGATTATGGGCAAATATCGTGAAAATGGCCACGTCTAAAACAGCTAAAAAAGCCCTGTATAACCCTACGCCTATCTATGCCCACGTCGTCGGTTGGGGCATGGCCGTGCCTGAATCGGTGCTCACCAACGATGATTTATCGGCCATCGTCGAAACCAACGACCAGTGGATACAAGAGCGAACCGGCATCCGCGAAAGGCGCATCGCCGGCGAGCGAGAGTCCACCGCTACCCTCGGTTATAAAGCGGCCCAACGCGCCTTAGAAGTCGCCGACGTTTTGCCAGCCGAAATTGATATGATTATTGTGGCGACCTCCACCCCAGAAAATATCTTCCCCAGCACCGCTAGCCTCATTCAGGATTGGCTAGGGGCGTCGCAAGCGGGCGCTTTTGACCTCAGCGCGGCGTGTTCGGGGTTTGTCTATGCCACCAATATGGCCGCCCAAGCTATCCGCTCTGGCAGTATCCGCACCGCGCTAGTCATCGGGTCAGAGACGATGACGCGCGTCCTCGATTGGCAAGACCGCGGCACGTGCATTCTATTTGGGGATGGCGCCGGAGCGATTGTCCTACAAGCGAGCGAGGAAGAAGGCGGCGTGCTTTCCGCTGTTTTGCGCTCGGA
This sequence comes from Anaerolineaceae bacterium, assembly GCA_037441665.1. GTDB lineage: Bacteria > Chloroflexota > Anaerolineae > Aggregatilineales > Phototrophicaceae > JBBIRQ01. The sequence continues at coordinate 266,745 of JBBIRQ010000001.1, forward strand.
TGGGGCCGGTTACGATTTACTAGGCATCCCAACAGTGGGTAGCCGCGATGTGAGCGCCAAAGGCATCAACCCTAACGGACACAAGATGCATAAAATGTTCATGGTGGGTAGCGAAGTTTTCAAATTCGCAACCCGTGTCGTAGACGAGAGCATCCGCCAAGCCGTAGAGATGGCCGGTATCTCTTTACAAGATGTATCGCTCGTCGTGCCGCACCAAGCCAATAAGCGCATTTTGACCGCCGCCGCCCGCAAACTTAACATTGATGAAGACAAATTCATGTGCAATGTAGACCGCTACGGCAACACCTCTGCGGCATCTATCCCCATCGCCCTGTGCGAAGCCATCGAGCAGGGGCGCGTTCATGAAGGTGACCATATCGTCTTCGTCGGCTTTGGGGGCGGTTTGGCATGGGGTTCTTTGGTCATCAAATGGGGCATTCCGCATCCCTTTGAACAACACGGCTCGCGCTTTAATCGGCAAAGACGGCGTCTTAGCTATCTTGGCGCGCGCTGGCGGGCGCAATGGCGGCGCTGGACGCGCTGGCTCGACAACCTGCTAGCGGCGCTCAACCCCCGTCGGGGACGCTTTTTAAGACTCCAGCGCAAAGTAGACCAAATCGAAGATTTATAAATGAAAAACGGCCCGCGTTCAGTGGGCCGTTTTCAATAACGCCGATTTCACCCTATTAATTCCTATCCGACCGCGAGATGAGGCTGATGTAATACAGCAATTGCAAGAAGGCGGTCACGGCGGCCGCGATATAAGTCAACGCGGCGGCGGTCAACACTTGGCGCGCGCCCGTGCGGTCTTCCGCGCTAATCATCAAGCCCGTTTGCTCCAACAACCGCAGACCGCGCATGCTAGCGTCAATTTCTATCGGCAAGGTCAATATCATGAAGATGACCACAAGGCCGAAGAACAAAATCCCTAACCAAGCCAATTCTAGCAAATTGAACACCAAACCCGCGAAGATAAGCCCATACGCAATCGTCGGGCTGAGCTGAACAGCCGGGACCAGAAAACTACGCATAACAATGAGTGGCGAACGTTCGGCATATTGCTGGGCATGCCCTAGCTCATGCGCGGCGATGGCCATTGCCGCCACACTAGGCCGCCCCGCCACATCGGCAGACATACGAACCACATTCTCGCTAGGATCGAAGTGGTCGCTCAACATCCCGCCGGGGGATGGTTCTAGGCGCGTTTTTAGCCCCGCGTAGCGAATGATTTGCTCCGCAACTTGTAGGCCGCTCAGACCGCGAGCGTTGCGCTCCTGACCCCATCGGGCATAAGCAGAACGCACAAAAAATTGGGCCAAACCCGATAGAATAAGGGCCGGCAACATAACCATGATGAGATAATTGGTGTCAAAGAAGAACATAGGGGTAACAACCTCCCATATGAACATATTCTAGCGAATCTGGTTATCAAATTACGCCTTATATATCAGAAAGGCATCAGAAAATCGTAACATCTGTATTAAACCGCCCCTAATACCGCGGTCAACGCATGACGGTCATTGTTCAAGTGTCGTGGCAATAAGCAATTGTCTAATAAGCGCGGCTTACCCACTCTCGCGGCCACGGAAAGCAAAACAGGTCGCGAAACGGGGGCGGTTTGTTCTACAAGATACTGGGGGTCAGCGACAGAAACGTAATCCAATTGCGCGAGCGGCTGACAGCTGATTACCCCGCGCGCGATTTCCCGCAAGCGGTCAGGATGGCGCTCTCCATTTTCATAAGCTTCAGTCGCCGCCTGTAGCGCTTGGGACAAACACAGCGCGGCTTTGCGTTCCTCGGTATTCAAATAAACATTGCGCGAACTCATCGCTAAACCGTCCGCTTCGCGCACAATCGGGCAGACCTGAATATCTACCGCGATGTTCAAATCGGCCACCATACGACGAATGACGACCACCTGTTGGGCATCTTTTTGGCCAAAATAGGCTTTATGCGGTTGTACAAGATTGAACAACTTGGCAACAACAGTCGCAACACCCCTAAAATGTGTCGGCCGCACGCCCCCTTCTAGCCCTTGGGTGACCGACTCAACCGTAACGTAGGTCTGGTATCCCGATGGATATATCGCTTCTGGCGTTGGCATGAACACGGCGTCTATGCCCAGCTCTCGCAAAAGCGCCAAATCGCGTTCGGGGTCGCGTGGGTAGCTAGATAAATCCTCGTTTGGGCTAAATTGGGTGGGATTCACAAAAATGCTGGCTATCGTTCGCTCGCAATCTTCGCGCGCCGCCTGTGCCAAGGCCAAATGCCCCGCGTGCAGATAGCCCATCGTGGGGACAAAACCCAACATGCCCGCTTGCCGCCCGCGCCAAAGGCGCAAATCCGCGATGGATTCAAGAATCTGCATGATGGTTCGTCTCCTCTTTCAAAACGGCTAGCACCTCCTCGCTCATGGTGAAGCTATTGGCATCGGTTGGGAACTGCCCTTGCATTACTTCAGCGCGATACTGGCCGATGGCCTCCACAATGGCGGGGCCAATACGGGCGTATTGCTTGGTGTGCTTGGGAATAAAAGCATCGAACAACGCCAAAACATCATGAAAGACTTGCACCTGCCCATCACAATGGGGCCCAGCGCCGATGCCAATCGTAGGAATGTCCAACAATGCCGTGATGAGTTGCGCCAATTGTTGCGGCACAAGCTCTAAAACAATGGCGAATGCTCCCGCCGCTTGCACCGCTTTAGCATCACGGATGAGGCGGCGCGCCTGCTCCAATTCGCGCCCTTGCACCTTAAAACCCCCAAATTGATAAACGCTCTGCGGTGTTAAACCAATATGCCCCATAACAGGTATGCCAGCATCCACAATACGCTTGATGGTGGACGCGATAACCTCGCCACCCTCTAGCTTTACGGCATGTACGCCCCCTTCTTGCATCAAACGCGCCGCATTCGTCATCGCTTGCTCGGCGTTGATGCTGTAGGACATAAAAGGCATATCGCCTACCACTAACGGCCGTTGCGTCACGCGGGAGACAATCTCACAATGATAAATCATATGCTCCAACTTGACGGGAATGGTCGTCGAATGCCCTTGAACGACCATCCCCAAGGTATCGCCAACCAACAACATCGGGATACCGGCTTGCTCGCTAGCACGAGCGCTGATAGCATCGTAAGCGGTCATCATCGCAATACGTTCGCCCTGATGTTTCATCTTTTGAATATCGAGTATTGTTAAACGCATAAGCTTTATTCCTACTCCAGCAACGCATCCAACCAGCGCGTATCGGACCCGCGCGCGCGTAATAGCGGCTTGGTCGCCTCCGCCAGTTGACGATATAAAAGCGCTAATTGCGGATAATCCGCGAGAACAGCCAAATGACGACGAACAGTGCCTATATCGCCCCGCGCCAAAGGCCCCGTCAAAGCCTGTTCGGGGGGCATCGCTTTCAAATTGCGGACTACGCTAGCCAAAAGGGCGTCCAAAGCCTGTTTAGCTACCGCTTGCTCTATACCTATCTCGCCGAGAAGATGTTGGGCCAGCGCGTATAAGGTCACGGTGTAATTGCTCGCCAAAACCAGCGCCAGATGATAAAGCACTTTATCTTCTGGGCGTATAGCCATCATCTGCGCGTCCAGCGCCGCCACCGCCGCCCCAAGCCATCGGGATAATAGCGGCGATGGCGTATCGAGGACGAACACGACTTCCTGCCAAACAGGCTTCAAATCTGACGACGGCGCAAAAGCCATCGCAGGATGGAGAGCGCCAACCAGCGCGCCAACACGCTCTAAATCGCCGAGTAAAGAAGACGATTGCGCCCCCGACAAGTGGACAATCCCCTTGTCAACGAGCGCCCCAGCCTTTAACTGCTCCGCAACGACTAAGATAGCGTCGTCGGGGACAGCTAAAAAAATCAAGTCGGCTCCTTGAACCACCTCCAGCGGGTCAACAGCGGCGCGAGCCGCTAACTGTCGCGCTATCTCTACCAGCGGCGCGCGGGAACGCCGATACACCGCGCTAATGGTATAACCTTGTGCTTTCCATGCTTTGGCCAGCGCCAACCCAACGCGCCCCAAACCGATAAAGCCAATACGCGGTCGCGCAATCATAGCCCACACCTAAGGATTCGCGGCCGGCGATGTCGCCGTGGGAAAAGGCGCGGTGATATAAATATTCACCATACAGACCGCTTGAGGCATATCAGAGATGTCAAAGACCATCAAGCGAAATTGATACCACCCTTCTTGATAAGCTGTAGGGACAAATTGGCTAAACTCGCTCAATTCTCGGACAGGTTGACGTTTATCATCAATGACGGCAAAGGTATTAAAAGTAGAAGGTCCGCTAATTTCTAGTTTAGCATAGGCGAAATTATCAATATAAGCTTTGCCCACAACAGGAATCGCATTAAAAACGCGCATCCCATTGGTTGGGATTTGCAAAATCGCGTTATCTGTGTTGCACCCAAAAGGCGACGGGGCGTTAGGGATAATCGTACCGACCGGCGTTGGGGTCAGCGTTGGCGTCGGTTGCGGGCCCACCACGTTAGCATCTACCCCCAAAGGCACCGGTTCAATCCCTAAATCGCCTGAAATGGGCGGGGGCGTGGGTGTGTTAAAAACCCCATCGGCGTTTTCAAAAACGCGCGCGCTCAACTCTTGAAAACTAACCTCTTGGCGGATAATCGGCGCGACCACCTGACGAATACCGACAACAATAAAAGCCACTTCCACCAACAAAATGATGGCAGTGACCATATTCAGCTGGCGATAACGCGATAAGTCGCGCTCCAGTTCGTAATATGTTGCGCGATATTCAGCCCGTTCATTCAACAGGCGGTATAAATTCCAGATGATGAGCAACCCAATGAGGATGAGCAACCCCACCGATGTTTGCTCTATCAGGAAAATGATACCCGTCATGACGGAAATTCCCTCAATACCCCTCTTAAGACGGCGGTCATCCGCGGCACAATAACCTTGCCCGCTTCCAATACTTCCTCGTGGTTGGTCTCGAACGCGCTATCTATGCGGTCAATACAGATATTGGTGATGCCCGATATGGCCATCACGCGCAACCCCATATGGCGCGCCACTAGCACCTCGTGCACCGTAGACATCCCCACCGCTTGCGCGCCCCATACCCGTAACATCCGTATTTCCGCCGGCGTCTCGAACTGGGGGCCCGTCTGGGCGATATACACGCCCGAATGCATAGGGATTTGCTCAGATGTGGCCACACGACGGGCCACTTGGCGCAAAGCGCGGTCATACGTTTGCGCCATGCCCACAAAGCGCGGACCGAGCGTCTCATCATTAGGGCCTATCAAAGGATTAAAACCGGCCATACCCGGCAAATTGATATGGTCTTCGATGAGCATTAAATCGCCAACATGATAAGACGGGTCCAAACCGCCGGCGGCGTTGGTCAAAATCAACGTTTGAACGCCTAACGCCGCCATCACCCGCACGGGGAAGGTCACCTGCGCCATGGTATACCCTTCATAAAAATGGGCGCGCCCTTGTTGACAAACGACCAATCGCCCTTCTAGCTCGCCAATCACCAAGTTACCGCTGTGGCCATGAACGGTGGATTGCGGCCAATTGGGAATTGCATGGTATGGAATAACCGTACGATTCGCCAAGCTATCCGCTAACTGACCTAAACCCGAACCCAATACTAAGCCAATCGTCGGCTCGGCGAGCGTGTGTTGGCGAATGACAGCCACTGCATTTTTATAATCATCTTGCGTATAAGTCATATATTTCTCCAGCGGTTTTATCTCGCGCCATTATACTCATTCATTGCTAGCAAGCATACACTATTGCTGATGTTACACTCATGCAACACGATTGAAATCTGCTACAATGAAAAGGGATTCGCTATCGTTTGGAGACGGCGCAATGGAGCCTAGCCCCGATAAAGTCATGTCGAATTACGCGCAGGCGTACCAAAAATTGTACAATCGTATGCCGAAAGATTTGCGCCTACTCGACCATGAGTGGGTCATCGTCAATGGCGCTCGGATGCGGGTTACCGAGTTGGAATATTTAACCCGTCAAATATTGCAAGAATACAACCAAACCTTAGGACAAAAGCGCACGATTGTCAGCCGCCTTATCCAATGGTTGAAGCGCTAAATATTTGATTATTCAAACCTTAAAATACCCTACCAAAACCCAACATCATCTATAATGTGGCTAATTCACAAGTGCAATAAGGTATAAACCTGTGGAAGAACTCCAGCGACAATTCCGCGTCGCGCTAATCGCTGTCCTCATCATTATACCCGTAGCCGTCATCGGCTTTATGCACTTTGAAGGCTATGCATTATTAGATGCTATTTGGCTAACTATCATCACGCTGACCTCTATTGGTTATGGCGATATTACCGCTAAAACCATAGAGGGGCGCATATTCACCCTCTTTGTCATCTTATTTGGGATGGGCGCCCTGCTATTTGCTATACAATCCTCTTTCGGTCTGTTCGCCAGCCCAGCCCTGCGCGATTTACGCCAACGCCGCCGAACCCAACGCATCATCAACCGCCTTCAACAACATTATATTATCTGCGGCAAAGGCGAATTAGTAGACAAGACGATTAATTACCTGCTCCTGCGCTCTCAAACCCATTTCGATACGGAATATACGCCCACAACCTCACAATTCCCCTCGGCCTTTAGCGCGCTGATGAGCAAATTTCCGCTTCGGGGTATGCTCGCCAAAATGGTAGCGACCCTAAGCCGCTTAACCCCACAGCGCACGTCCCTACTCGATTTGGTGGTCATCATCACCCAAGATAACGCTTATGCCGACCACTTACGCACCAATGGCTTCCTCGTCATTGAAGGCGACCCCACAGATGACCAAATACTGCTACGCGCCGGCGTCCAACACGCCAAAGGGCTTATGGTGTTGCTCGATAGCGATACCGAGGCGCTCTTAACGACGTTGACCGCCAGCAAATTAAATCCCAATATGCACATCACCGCCGCCGCCTTAGAAGAAGCCATCCTCGAAAAATTGGAACAGGTCGGGGCCCATTCGGTCATCGCGCCCTTTGATGTCGCCGGGCAATTCCTCAACAACGCCACCCTGCGCCCCGCAGTAAATATGTACTTCAATAGCCTGCTGTTCAACGAGGCCCAAAAAAGCCAAATCGTCCAATTGCATCTTTGGGATGATTCGCCATGGATAGGCAAGCATTTAGGCGCATTAAAATTGCGGGAGCGTTTCGATAGCGGCGTAATCGGCATCCGCACTACAACGGGCGAATACGAATACGCCCCCACACAAGACCGCATCTTATCGCCTAACGAAGTCCTGCTGGCCGTCTGCCCAATCGGCCAACAAAGGCCGCTCTTAGCCGATTGTCGCGCGGGCACAGAGGCGCGCTTTCGCCCGCCGGCGGAGCAAATCCTCATGACGCCGTCCGCGCCGCCGACTAGCCAAAAACACTACACCTTAGAAGAGGCCGAACAAGCTATCGCCGCCATGAGCCAACACTTCATCATTTGTGGCACGGGGCGCGTCGCTCGTAACGCCATCAAAAAGCTGAATCCAGAACGCCCCTTCGTCATCATCAGCGATGACTACGATTACACGCAATTACTGCTCGCGCGCGGCTTTCGTGTCATCCACGGCTCGCCAACGCTAGAAGAAACTTTGCACAAAGCGGGTGTGCCGCGCGCGCAAGCCATCATGGTAGCGCTCGACGACCGCGCGGCTAGCGTCGTCACCGTCCTCAGTTGCCGCGCCCTCAGCAAGCGCCTGCTCATCACCGCCACCGCCAATTCCGATGATATGATTGATAAACTCAAGCGCGCCGGCGCCGATAGCGTGGTTAGCCCCTTCCAAGTTGCCGCCCAGTTCGTCTTGCTGGCCAGCATACAGCCCGAAACCAGCCAATTCATGAAGTACGTGCTGTTCAACTACGAAACGGGCCTAGAAACAACCGAACTCTACATGGAAACGGATTCGCCGTGGATTGGCGAAACTATCGAATCGTTGCGGATAGACCGCCTCTTTCGCGCAGGGGTCATCGGCGTTAGGCTTGCCGACCGCCAAACTTACCTCTACGCCCCATCGGGCGATTATGTCATCAAAGCTGATGAGGTGCTCATCGTGGTTGTGCCCATGATTTACTCCGATGAACTCGCCTCTAGCGCTCATGGTAGCATCAGCAAACGCCCAACAACCCTGAGGAACAAAGTTCTGAGTAGCGGCTCATGGTCGCGCGAGATGATTAAAGATTTAATCGAACAGGGAAACGCTAAGACGAATTAGGCGGGCGGGAAGATAACCCCGCGCGCAAGCGCTCTTGCTGATAATCTTCTGGTGTATCTACATCGCGCAAAACGCTATCCGTGTTCACTGTGACATAAGCCACTTCTGCTTCATGGGCGTTGATGACATCACGCGGCGCGCCGCCTTCCCCCAAAGCCAACAATTCCGGCCAATAACGGCGCGCAATCAAAATCGGATGCCCCCGCCGCATTTGATAGCTCGGCGCGACAATTTGCCCCGCGCCTTCCGCATAAGCATTCAATACCTGATACACCACGCGCAGTTGCAAGCGTGGTTGGTCGCCAAGGACGATGAGAGCGGCGGAGGTAGAATCGGGCATCGCGCGCAACCCCACTTTTAGCGAGGAGAGCATCTCGCCGCGCTTATAACTGCGGTTATGAGCCACTATCGCCCCTAAGGGCTTGACGAGCGCCTTCACCTCATCGCCCCGATACCCGGTGACCACGACGATAGGGTCTACCCGCGAGCGTATCAACTGCTGGACGATGTGTTCAATGATGGTCTCGCGCTCCCCCCACGGCAAGAGCACTTTGGGCGCCCCCATACGGGTAGACATACCAGCCGCTAAGACGATAGCGCCAACCCGCTTTTGCACTTCATACACAGGTTCATCAGCGCGGATAGAGCCAATCGCCACCCCCGCATATCGCGGCGCTTGCAACGTCAAGCGGGCGATGAGCCGCGCCCGCCCCCGCAAATAGCCATTTTGCGGCGTCTGGTTAATATAAGCCACCACGCGCGCCTGTGTCGCGTCAACCCCTTTTAGCCCCATATCCTCATCGCGCAACACCTGCGCCAACCACGGCGACTTGATGGGGGAACTGGGGAAAAAGCCGAATTTGTCCGTCATCGCTTGCGGGTTGTAAACGTGCTGTGCGTCCAACGGTTGGCCAACAGCCGATAACGAGACTAACGGCACAACAAGGGTGGATTCTGCTGGGATAACCGGCTCATGTTCATAGGGCGCCTTGAAAGGCAGTCCACGCGCCCCATCCGCTTCGACGAGCAGTACATCAGAATCGGCATTATCGAGTAATTGGCGTATCCAATGTTTATCAGGGCCATATACTTTGCCATCGCGGATGCTATCATACACAAAGACAAATTGATATGCGTTCAACGCAGACGAAATCGCTTGCGGTTCAGATGTATAAGGCAAGGTACAGGGAATCAACTCTAATTGAGACTGTGCGATGCGGGTAGTGGTGGTCGCCAACACACGCCACCCTTTATCTACCAGTTCGTAACCTAAAGCGACCATAGTAGATGTTTTGCCGCCTGCGCCCACAAAAGCAACTACATCGCCGCGCACAATATCGAAGGCTTCATGCAATTTCATAGCGAACTCGCCGTGAGATAAGCCCGAATGTGAGGAGCCGTGAGGATGGCTTCTAACACGCCACCACCGATGGCCAGAGATTTATCCGATATAGTAAAACAATGCTCCCGCTTAGCGCGCGGGTCTAAATCGCCGATTTTCATACCGGCACCAACCATCACCTGCTCGTGGATAAGCCCACGCAACACACCATCGAATGGGGCGCGCACAGCCTCGCCACCGACATCAGCGATTATATCACCTGTCCTCACGACATCGCCAATATCCCGATGCGGGCGCACATGGCCGGCCACAGGGGCGCGCAACACTCGGGAATGCGTCACCCCTTGGATAACGCCCGGCTCGCCTGTGTCGGGTTCTGCATAACCGCGCCAATAAACACGGCCAAGATTATGTCCCCGATTCGTTTCGATGACCGCATGACAATCTTCACCCGCGCAAAATCCCGGACCCAGAGCAATCACCAACGGCGCATCGGTTATGGTTGTGCCTAAATTGCGCTTTTCCATGCGGGCATCCACCACAATGAGCGGCGCAATCGTTTTCAAAAAGTGGCCGTCGGGGTCTACTAAAACGGGAACTTGCTCTGCCGACCACGTCGGAGCGATGTCAGCAACTCGCGGGATATGGCGCGCCGTCACCCCTTCCACGGTGCGTTCAGCGTTATAAACGGCATCGCCGTAGCTCACGGTGCGGCGCACTAAGATAGGGGTTGCCAATTCTAAAACCGCTATCGGAAAACCCGCGCGATGCAAGCGATAGATGACGCCGCTAGCGAGGTCGCCGCCGCCGCGAACAACGACCGTGGCGCGACTAAATAAGGCCGATGCCATGACTTCGGAGCGCTTTCACCACTTTATCCGGTGTAAATGGTTGCGAATCTAACCACACGCCCGTTGCAGAGTAAAAGGCGCCAGCGATGGCCGGCATCAACGGCAAAAAGGGCATCTCCGCCATGCCGCGCGCCCCCCAAGGGCCTATGGGGTCGGGATACTCCAGAATGACGGACTTCACCTCAAGCGGAACATCTAATGCCGTCGGGATAAGATAAGTGGATAGGTGGGGATTTTTGATGCGCCCCGCTTCCGATACCAAATACTCCATGAGCGCGTAACCTTGGGCCTGCACAACCGCCCCCTCAATTTGCCCTTGCACCAATTGGGGATTAACCGCGCGGCCAACATCATTAGCGGAGATAACGCGCAATATACGGATGTGTCCCGTCTCAATATCTACTTCTATCTCCACCGCTTGGGCCGTATAACCGTAGGCGAAATTCGGCTCGCTTTTGCCGGTCAAAGGGTCGTTAGGGGTTGTCTTGGGCGGGCGATAACGATATGTGCCTATCGCTGGGCGGTCTTCATTGCGCCACGCGGCCAAAGCCAATTCCGCCGCCCCACGAATCGCATTACCCGCCATAAAGGTCAACCGAGAGGCGGAAGCGCTACCAGAAGTTTGCGTCTCGGCCGTATCCGACGCCACTAGTTGCACGCGCTCTATAGGCACCCCAACGGCTTCTGCCGCCATCTGGAGGAAAACGGTATGCGCCCCTTGGCCCACATCAGCCCCCGCTTGGCGCACCACCACACGGTCAATTTGGGATTTGCCGTGCAATTCCACCGTCGCCCAGCTTTGTTCAGGGAAACCAAAGCTATACCCCACATTCTTAAATCCGCAAGCGATGCCCACACCGCGCCGCAAATGCGGGGCTAATGGCTTCGGTGGTTCTGCATCTTTGCGCCGCCACTCGCCGTCCGCATCTTGCGCCCAAAAGCTCTCACGACCACACGCTTCTAACACCGGGACCATAGATACACCAGCAGGTAAAGGGGTCCCTACGGACAAAATGCTTCCTTCACGGAAGGCGTTCTTCAAACGTAAGACGAGCGGATCCATATTTAAGGCGGCGGCCAATTTATTCATCTGCCCTTCCGCCGCGAACAGCGCTTGCGGCGCGCCAAAACCCCGAAAAGCCCCCGTAGGAATGTTATTTGTGTACACCGCATAGGTATCTACGTAGACATTTGGGATTTCGTAAGGGCCGGTGACCATGAGATTAGCGTTGGCTAAAACCTTGTTAGATGTGTAGTTATACGCGCCGGCATCACCTACTACGCGCGCCTCAACAGCGATGACCCGCCCTTCCCGCGTCGCGCCCCACTTACACCAAATCGTGATAGGATGGCGTTTATGATGATTGAGAATAGACTCCTCGCGCGACCAAATCATCTTCACCGGGCGGCGCAACTTCCACGCCGCCAACGCGAGCACAATTTGGACTGACATATCTTCGCGCCCGCCAAAAGCGCCGCCTATCGCCGGATAAATGACGCGGACCGACTCTGGAGGCAAGTTGAGCGCATGATAAATTTGCTCTTGATCTTCGTGCGTCCATTGGCCGGCGACAACAACCGTTACACGGCCTTCATCATCTATATAACCTAAACCCGCTTCGGGTTGTAGATAGGCGTGCTCTTGCCAAGTCGTTTTGTAAGTGCTTTCGACCACCACATCCGCTTTATCCCACGCAGAAGCCACATCCCCTTTGCGGATACGAAACCGCGCGATGATGTTATTGGGTGTATCCGCGTGTAATTGCGGCGCGCCCTCCGCCATAGCGCTTTCGGGGTCAAAAATGGGCGGCAAATCTTCGTAATCCACTTCAATAAGCTGAGCCGCTTGTGCCGCCAACGCCTCGGTCTCCGCCACCACCAAAGCGACATAATCCATATAGCACCGCACAATATCCGCGCCGACCTTATCGCTCCCCGGCCCGCATAACACCGGCTGGTCTTTGATGACGAGGCCATATTCATTAACAGGCACATCTTGCGCCGTGAACACGGCCACCACCCCCGACAATGCTAAGGCGGGTGCCGTATTCACCCGTAAGACGCGGGCATGCGGGCGGTCGCTATAGCGGAGTTTGCCGTATAATTGCCCTGCCATATTGATGTCTGCGGGATAAGGCGCTTGTCCAGTGACTTTGCCGTGAGCATCTATGCGCTGGACACTTTGACCGATAGCCAAGAATTTATCAGAGGGCATCCAACCTTGCTTCCTACTTCATGATACGCTGAAACGCAAACAAGCTCATCATCGCGCTTGGGGCAAAAAATAAACGAACCGATTCATAACCGAAGCCAAAAAGAAGCCCTAACGCCCGTCGTTGCGTCGCCGTTGGCGGGCCGCTTCTTGCTTGATAAGGGCTTTGCGCTTTTTACGCTCGGCTTTTTCGCGGGCGATTTCGCGCTTTTCCTGTTCTAATTGTTTTTCGCTAGTCGTCTTCGGCGGTTTAGGGGCAAAAATCGCATAAATCATCGCCACAAGCAAAATGAGAACCAAGAAAACCGCCACAGCAATGATATAGCGCACTTCTGGATTCGTTGGCACTTGACCACGAAACTGGCGTATCAAAAACTGATGGATAGGATCAGAGACGAAAAAGGCAATAACCGCGACGATACCCGCCAACAAAAAGCCGATGACCGGCAAAAAGGGCGCTAAAGCGTTCTTTTGACGTCTACCTCGACCTGCGTATTCATCTTCAAAGCTCATGTTGCTTCCTCCTATTTAATGGCGCACTGGAAAGCCTCTATAATTTTATAATACCCCGTACAGCGACACAAATTGCCGCTTATGCTCTGTTGAATTTCTTCAATGGTTGGCTGAGGATTTTCTTCTAAAAGCTTAACGCCAGCCATGATGAGGCCCGGCGTGCAATAACCGCATTGTACCGCGCCTGTTTCAATAAAAGTCGCTTGCAAAGGGTGCAAATGGCCAGCGGTCGCTAAGCCCTCGATAGTGGTAATATCAGCCCCATGCGCGCGCGGCGCGCCCACCATACAGGCCATCACCGCCGCGCCATCCAGAAAAACCGTGCAAGAGCCGCACTCACCTTCCGCGCATCCTTCTTTTGTGCCCACCAAGCCCACATCCTCGCGCAACCAGCGCAAAAGGGTTTTGTCTTGTCCGCTAGCGATGGTATAAGGCCGTCCATTGATGCGCGTTTCTATCGGCGTTGCCGCAGTGTGGCATGCGCCTTCGGCGATATGGCAGGCAGAGGGTTCTTTGCCCCATAACATCGGCGGATGCTGTGGCCAATTGGCGGACTGCCCCCCATCTGCCAATTGGCGCAACGCCCGCGCAACTAATACCTGTATCATCTCCTGACGATATTCCGCCGTGCTCCGCACATCATCAATTGGGGTCGGCGCATTAGCCGCTAGGCGCGCCGCCTCGCGTATTGTTGTTTCATCGAGCGCGCGCCCCACTAAAGACCTTTCGGCCACAGCAACCCGTATCACCGTCGGCGCTACACTGCCCAAAGCGATAGCCGCCTTAACGACCTTATCGCCATCAAAAGCCAACACCACAGCCACATTAACCACCGAGATAGCTTGCGCGCGGCGCAAACCCAATTTGATGAAGACGCCTCTTTCATTCGGGGCGAGCGCGGGAAAATGAATAGCTGTCAAGATTTCGTGCGGTTGCATCACCGTGCGGCGTAACCCGGTATAAAAAGCCTCTATCGGGACCGTTCTTTCTCCATCTACAGAAGCCAGAGTGAGAGAAGCGCCTAGCGCCATCAATGGGGTGATGGTATCGTTCGCTGGCGAAGCGGTCACGAGATTACCCGCAACGGTGGCCCGATTGCGGATTTGCGGCGCGCCCACCTCCCAACAAGCTTGCGCCAAAGGCAACGCCCGCGCGGCCATCAAGGGATGCGCCACGACCTGATTATGCGTCACGAGCGCCCCTAGTCGGAAGGTATCGCCATGGAGCGCGATTTCATTCAGCCCTTTCACCCGCGAAATATCAACCAATACATCCACGCCCGGCCGTTGGCCGCGCTCCAATTCGATGAGCAAATCGGTACCGCCCGCGATGAGCCGCGCCCGTTGGCCATGTTCCGCTAAAATAGATATGGCTTCTTCTATCGAAGCAACGGTATAGTACGATTGCCATAATCCCATAAGATGCTACCCTCTCATCACTTCCAATATTGTTCAATAGCTTGGCGCGCGTCACGCCCGCCGATGCGTATGAGCACCAAATAAGCCATTTGGCGCGCATCGGGATGCGCCTCATCCTTTAAGACATCAATCACTTCTGGCAAAACCACCTGCGGCACGAGACGGCGGGCTAAATGCACCAAAGCCCACCCCGCATTAGAGCGCACGCCGAAATCAGGGTCATACAAAGCCGCTAGCAACGTCGGCACAGCATCCGCCACGCCCAACAAGTCTAGCGTCCAAGCGGCCATAGCGCGCACATCGGGTTCATCATCGCCTTCTAATACAGCGATGATGTCTGGCGACAAATCTAAAAGCCGCGCCCGCCCGATGAGCACCAGCGCCACCGTCCTATCACGAGGGTCATCGCTCTTCAGTTGTTTCAGAATCTGGGTCGGGGAACGTCGCATCTTCAGCGCTCAATTTATCCGTTGCGGTTTCTACGGGCATAACGTCTAATAGCGTATAAGGGTTGATGTTGATAATTTCGGTCTCTAAATATCGGGTACGGGTTGTTTTGCGCCTATCCCATGTATGCACATGTCCGTGAACCATATAACGGGGGCGATACCACTTTATAAAGCGCAAAAAAGCCTCGAAGCCTTGATGCGGCAAATCTTCCGCATCGTGGATGCCGCGCGGCGGTGAATGCGCGACGAAAATATCTACGCCATAATAATAACGCCAACGGCGATAACGCAGTCTAGGCGCCAACCCCAACACCAAACGGCGCATTTGACCTTGTGTGTATTGAATCGCCCCGCGATTATAATCAATAGAACCTTCTAACCCAACAAAAGTCAACCCGCGATATTCAAAAATACGGTTATGTAAATTGATGCCACCGGGCGGCTCTTGCTCATACATCTCATCATGATTACCGCGCACATACAGCAGGGGAACGTTCAAAACCGTGGTGATAAAATCAAGATAGGCTACCGGCATATCGCCACAACTCACGACAACTTCCACATCGTGATAGCGTCGCCGCAAATTCGCCGCGCTCTCTAATTGGGGCATCACCGTATCACTAACAAACAGTATCTTCACAACCGTTATATCCTATATACCACACTTATGATAACGTCTCTTGTTCCTGTCTTTGGCGCATCGGTTGACCATCTCCCCCGCGACGCGCCATGACGATTTCCGCCATAATGCTCACGGCAATCTCTTTGGGTGTTTCTGCGCCAATCTCCAAACCAATTGGGGCATGAATACGGCTCAACTGCGCTTCGGAGAGCTGAAATTGCTCTTGAAGCGCTCTGCGCGTGATAGCCCAACGTCGGCGGCTACCAATCAGCCCAATATAGGCGGCGGGCGTCGTGACCAAAAGGGGAAACAAACCCAAATCCACTGGCAAGCCGCGCGTCACCGCCGCGATATAGGTTTGGCGGTTGATATTCACACGGTGCACAATTTCTGAAGGCGGGCAAACCACATAAGCATCTAAGCCCGCAATATACGCTTCGTTACAAAATTCAGGCCGGTCATCGGATAAAACCACCCGAAAACCAGCCCATTTGCCCAGCTCTGCCAAAGCCTTACCCACATGCCCGCCGCCTATCACCAGCAATTGGGGCGCGATGGCCAAAGGTTCGATGAAAACCGTCGCCGTCCCCCCACAAATGCCGGGGTCGCCATCTTCAAGATTGTTCAGCGTATACGTTTCTAGGCGCGTTTGGCCATCTTTTAGGGCGTTCAGAGCGGCTTGAATCGCCAGAGCTTCCATAGCCCCGCCGCCGATCGTCCCGACAATGTGCCCATCTTCATAAACCAACATCTTGCTACCCGCATGGCGGGGGATAGAACCCTGTGTTGAGATAACGGTTGCTAAAGCGGCCACCCTGCCTTGTGCATATATATCGCTTAAAGCTTCGTATACCGCTCGTTGGTCATCTGCCATCGGTTATAATATCCACTTTCCCTAAAACCAGTCGTCCATCGGCCAAAACGTCATAAGAATTTGATGTCGGCATCAATCGCTCACCCGTGTTTGGCTCATAGAAACCTAAAACGAGCGTATAACTGCCGTCCGATAGCGAACGTGTATCTAACGTTATTGTATCGCGCAGTGCGCCCCCTAGCCAATTTCCTATCGGCAATGCGCCGCCGCCAATATAGGTATCCGTCTGAACGACAGGCGGTTGGTCTAGCCCATCGTACAGATGCAAAAATAAGCGGTAGTCCCCCTGTGCAGAGCCATCTGAAAACCATGTCATATCTACCGCCAATTCCCCTTCTTGTAGGCGATAGTCGGACGCGCTCAAAATGATTGCGTCTGATTGATAAGTCGCTAGAGACGATGGTGGCGGCGCGAGCTTCGGCGGCTCTGCGCGATAAATCGCGTGCATTGACGGTAGATAAAAACCATGCGGCACAATCCGAAAAATAACAGCCTCATCTGTAGAAGCTAGCGGCACTACTGTAGCTATATCGAGCCACCTTCCGGGGATTTGCGGTATCCAGCGGGTGGCGATATAGCGCTCATTCGCGTAAATATCAATCGTACCCGCCTGCCAAGCCTGTACCCGCGTGACGAGGAGCAAATGCTCCGCGGGGAATGGCAAAGCGACCACAAAAGATTCTTCCTCATCCATGCGACGCACGGCATCCAACACAGAACAGCCGCTTGAGCACCCGACATAATCGAGTTCATAAAACTCTGAAGGAAACCCTTCCCAACGACTCCGCCGCCATTGATAACGGTGAGCGCGCTCATCATAAACATCTCCCACATCCATAATGGCTACAGGAGCGGAAAAATCAGCGATAGACCCGTAATCATCCAGAAAAACGTCAAGGCGCGGTGGATGCAAGCGCGCTTCTTCCAACGCCTGCCAATCGGGGCGATAGATAGCTTGTGTTGGCCCGGCCAAAGCCACGTTCGCGCGGGCATCTAGGGAGACGGCAAAGGTGGCTAGCGGTTCGCCGAATAGGCGCGTGACGGCCAAAGTGCCCAATCCGTAGCCATGCCCCACCCCATAAGAAGCGATATACTGCGGCTTTTGTCGGAGGAGAAATTGCGCCACACTGCCGGGGCCATTGCGCCATGCATCCGCCGCGTCGGGCGTCGTCAAGCCCACCATATCTAACGTGGTTCGCCCCCCCACATATCGCATCAGACCCACATCATGCACAGCGACAACCGCATCTTGGGGTGTATTAGACGCCAACCACCGGGCCATTTGGTAAGGTTGCTCATACACGTAATGCACATTAAGCGCATAAATACGCGCGAATGTGAAAGCAGATAACGCCGCAGACCCCATCAACACCGCGCTAATGACGAACTGCCCCACCCGCAAGCTCGCCCCGTCCTTGAAATGACGTATTATCACCGCCAAAGCGGCCATCGCTAACGGGAATAACAGAACGAATAAAGGCATCTGATAACGTTTGAAATGCCAAAAGGCGGTGTCTAACGTCGCGATCGCTAAAGGAATCAGCACAAACCACGTTGCTAGCAATAATCCTACTCGCCGTTGCCCACGCCAAACCAACATCACCACAAGCGCGCCCAGACCGAGTAACGACACGCCCAGCGGCACATACCACAACGCCCGCTCTACGCTGTAACCGCTGGCGAATTCGACCAACATACGCCCAAATTGCTCAACAACCCGCGCAGTTATCACATTCCAATCGCGCGGAACAAGGCTTAACAAAGACTTTGCTTGATTGCCTGTAGACCATGGCGAACCAGTAACCACCCCGTTAAGCAACGGTTGAATGGCCGAAGCGACAATAGGCAATACACCCAAAAGCGCATCAATCCGCCTAGAAAGACGCCATCCCCCCCGATACACTCCCCACAACATCACCCCCAACGCCAAAACAGCCATCATACTGCCTTCGGGGCGCACCAAAGCGAGCAAACTCGCCCATACAATCCCGCCCCGATAATCTGCGCGCCACACAGTCAAAAGCACCCATAGGGCGCAACAGCACATGATACCCGTTTCCATACCGCTCATATAATGCCAAGCGGTGGCGCCATTCAAGGCAAAAGCGGCCAAGATAAGGATACAAACCCACAATGGGGCGGCGATTCGCCGCGCCATTAGGTAAATGGCCCACAAAGAAACCACGAGAGCGAAAGCGCCTAAAGCCATCGCCCACAACCCTAGGGATAGTCCTTGAAAACCGATGAGATGACCGAAAGCCAGTAAAAAGGGGTATAAAAAACTGGTCGCGCCAGAGGTGGGCGGCTGGCCGGGATTATAGATATAGGGCTGGCCCAACGCCAATTGACGCGCATATTGGAAATGGATATAGACATCATCTAAAGGCATTAAAAGCTGGCCACCGCCCGCCGCTAAGCTAGCCGAAACATACAGCAGAAAGACGAACCCAGCCAAACCACAAATGAGCGCCCAAACGGTTAAGTTTTGCTTTTTCACACCTGTTGCTCACCTATTTCATCGGCATGAATAAGAAAAGCGGACAGTAGCTACTCGTCCGCCTCCAAAGACCCCACGAGGCAACCCGCGCTAGCGCGAATAGCCATCAGCGAAAGTGTCTATCATCAAGCGCACATCCGGCCCCAACGGATAAAGGATGGGGCAGGTCGCGCCGGATGCGACGTATTCACGCACTTTGCGCTTCACCTCCTCTGGCGTGCCAGAAGCGGTAATCATCTGCACCACATCATCAGGGACTAATTTCATCGCGTCCAAGATTTGGGCTTCGGTGGCGGGCCACGTCAAGACTTGGGCGATTTCATCTAGCAACTCTTGACGAACGCCGCTCGCTTTCATGATATGCGGTTGTTGACCTAAGTACTGGGTGACGAGTTTACGGGCGGCATCTAGCGCGCGTTGGCGGTCGGTATCTACCGAGCAAACGACCAATTGCGGGCGATCAATATCCTCTATGCGCCGTCCAGCCTTACGAGCGCCATCTTCTAATTGAGCGATGGCCCCCTCGTTATAGCTAGGGGATACCAAGTAATTGAGCACCACCCCATCGGCAATCTCGCCGGTCAGCCGCATCATTTGTGGCCCTGTGGCGCCAATATAGATAGGCACATTTCGGGGTTCTTTGCGACCATGCACGACGTCTAGTTCAACATCATCTAAGTGCACAAACTCCCCATGAAAGGTAACCCGTTCCCGATGCAACAAAGCGCGAACAGTTGTCACCACTTCTCGCATGGCCAAAAGCGGCTTTTCGCGGCGGATGCCAACTTTGGCGGCTAAAGGGTCCCACCAAGCCCCGATGCCACAAATGATGCGGTCTGGGGCTAAATCGTCCAGCGTTAAAAAGGTGGCGGCGATGACGGCCGCATTGCGCGTCCAATTGTTGATAACGCCAGAAGCAATACGAATGCGCGAGGTGACAGCCGCAAAAGCGGCCATAGGCACAATAGCATCGCGCACAAGACGGCTCTCCGCCTGCCACACCGCTTCAAAACCCCGCGCTTCGGCATAGCGCACGTACTCGATGGCATCGCGTAGGGGGTGGGCGTCTTGTAAATAAAGTGCAACTCTATCTGGCATCAGGTCTTCTCCAATAAATTTCTTGAGTAATCGGAAAATGACTCGCTAAGACAAATCGTTCAAGGACAAAAGCGGTAACATCTTATAGTGTCCTGTTTGCACCAACTGGTTGTAATGGATGAGGTCGGCGGGAACATCAATGTCTAGCAAAATCCCTTCCGATTCATAGGTGTACACTTTAGCACCCGCCTCATGCGCCATGGCGATGTGTCGCTCAAAACTGCCTTCCCCATATTGAAATTTGATGATGTCCGGCGGGCGCAATAACAGCGCATTCGTGCCGTCCCGCCCATGGTCGCTAGCGATGACTATGGACATCGGTTCTTCGCCCATATCAATGATGGCCATCAAGTCTTCGGCTTCAATAAATGGCAAATCTGCCGGCAGGACGAAAACGGCTTCAGCGCCCCATTGCTTGACCACCTCTACCCCGCGCGTGAGGGCCAAATTTAACTCTGGCGTGCCGCCCTCTTGTACCGTTCTGGCCCCATACTCGCGGGCTATCGCTAAAACTTTGGGGTCGCGGCTGATGACTAAGGTCCCTGCGATACGCGATACTTCTTGTATAACGCTGAGGATGCGCTTGAGCATCGTCTCGGAAAATTGGTAGCGCTGTTCAGGGGTCAATACATCAGCTAATCGGCTCTTGGCACGATTCAGCGGCTTGACGGGAATCATCACCCATAAGCTCATGATGACCATCCTCCAATCCAATTTATGATAGCTTGTGCGACGCGCACCTTATCATCCGTTGTGTTCATTACGGTATCCATAGCGATTGTGCGAATATGTCGGTGCGTAATCGCTGAATCGCGTTCGTCATAGACGAACCCGTTAACGAAGGTTTCGTAATAAGCCAAAACGCTTGCGACACTTACATCATACCCCAATTCTGCCATAATTTTAGCGGCAGGTCCTTTTATCGCCCGCCCCTGAATGATGGGCGTGATAGCGACGCGCGGCACATCGCGGGCGCAAAGCGCATCGCGCATCTCTCCAATAGCGAGGATAGGCGCAATAGAAAGCCACGGATTAGACGGGCCGATGAGGATAGCGTCTGCCTGCGCTATCGCCGTCCGCGCTTGTGCCGAAATTTTCGCCCGTTCCGCGCCCTGATAAATCAACGTTTGCACCACAGGTTGCCAGCGATGGCGCACAAAGTAATCTTGGAAACCCAAATCCCCATGCGTCGCAGTTCGCGCTATCGTGGCGACAGGGTCATCGGTCATCGGTAGTAGGGTCGCTTCTACGCCCAAAGCCCGCGCAAAGCGCTGGGTCACCACCGTGAGGCTATGCCCCGTGCGTAGAAGGTGTGTGCGTAGTAGATGCGTGGCTATATCTTTGTCGCCTAGCTTGAACCAAGGCGTTTCTCCATAACGGGCTAATGCGTCCAACGCCTGAACGCTATCGTCCGCAATCCCCCACCCATTGACGGGGTCTACTATGCCGGCCAAGGTATACATCACCGTATCAATATCTGGCGAAATATGCAAGCCATAATGCAAGAAGTCATCGCCGGTATTGATGATAATCGTTAAATGTTGCGGCGGGATAATTTGGGCCAACCCCAAAGCCAATTTGGCGCCGCCCACGCCACCGACCAATAACACAATGCGTTCTATCGCCACACTATCCTCGTTTCTAGCGGTTCACGGTCTTTTTCGCGCGTTTGGGACGGATACCCCAAAGCGACCAAACCTTGCGGTTGCCAATCGTCAGGTAAAGATAACTGCTCGCTCACCACACGCGGGCAAAATAGGGGCGCGCACATCCAACAAGCCCCCAAACCCAAATCGTGCGCGGCCAATAACAGGTTCTGCCCAGCCATCGCCACACTCTGTACGGCCATCACCCATTCCTGCTGGTTGCGCCTTTCATCCGGATAATGATCCATGTCTACCATACTCAAGCAGATGAGGATGAGGAGCGGCGCTGATGTCAGGCGCTCATAAGAACGATTCACATCAGCCTCAATAGCGGCTTCTGGTAAGCCGTCGGCGCTTAGATCAGCCCGCAGATGCTCGCCCATCGCCCGCGCCAACCTCGCTTTTACCGCCGCCGTTTTGATGACTGCAAAACGCCACGGCTGACGATTATGAGCTGATGGCGCCCAAATGGCCGCAGTCAAGAGCTGTTCCAACATCGCTTGCGGGATGTCATTAGGCAAAAAACGGCGGATAGAGCGGCGATTGAGTATCGCATCAAGCAAACGCGATTCAGCAGTTATCTTTGTCATCAGACAACACTTAGCGATATAAATCTTCCTGAGGGGGACGGTACAGATGATGGGCGCGTCCATTCCCGAACGGATAAGTCAATCCTCGCAGGATAATCACAGGCAACCCTTCTGCCCCCTCTCCACACAACAGATGTGCGGCGCTGGCGATGAGGTCAGCATAACCCTGTAAGCTTATCTGTAGGACGCGACCAAACAAATCCGGCTTACCGCGCAAATCTACCAACGCTTCCATCCCCGATACGCCAATCGCCACCCCCACATTGCCCATGCGGAATGGGCGACCGTGGGTATCGCTAATCACCACTGCTAGCGAACATCCAAAAGCAGTCTCTAGATGCGCTCGCAACGCATCGGCGGAAGCATCGGGGTCTTGGGGGAGCAATAAAACGCGCCCAGCATCCCCAACATTCGATTGGTCAACCCCTGCATTCGCGGACACAAAACCCAAGCGATGCTGTGTCACCAATACACCGCGCCCCTTGCGGGAGATAGCGACGCTTTCATCTAGGACAACCTGCACCAGATGCGGGTCTTTGCCCGTTTCTTGGGCCAAAAGCCGCGCCTCCTCTGTGGGTTGCACGGCATCTAAACGCACAAAGCGCCCTTCTGCCTTAGAGATGATTTTAGAGGAAACAACCACTACATCACCGGCCTCAAGGGGCAAATTCGCTTGGTATAAAGCCGTCGTGATAAGTTGCGCCAAATCATCTCCGTGCGCCACTAAGGGTATGTCCGGCACAGCATAAGCCGTGTATTGTGGTATCATCACGTCACTCAATGCCGGTGATGCGGATGCCGGCGCCTTTCACTTTATACGTTTTATTGATATAGATGAGCACACTGGTGAGCGCTTCTGCCGCAACAGCATTAGCCAAAGGGCCAGCGTCTATACCGCGTAAATGAGCCGCTTCCGCCAAGCGGATGACATCTTGTTTTGCGGCTGGGTCATCCCCAAAAATTAAAACGTCGCAATCCACGTCGCTGTGCGGGCTTTTCAGCTTCTCGGCGCTCACATTGTGGAAACCCGCGACAACGCGCACCGCATCCCCTAACAGCGCTTGCGCCTCTATAGCGGGGGAAATCCCCTGCGGGATATGAACAATGTGCACGCGCGGCGGGGCTAGGGGGACGGTAATATCTAATAAAATCTTGCCCGTCAAGTACGCCTTCACGCTCTCTAGGGTGGCGCGATGCGCTTCGTATGGGACGCTCAGCATCACTAAATTACCGAGTTGGGCCGCTTCTTCATTGCCCAAGCCCTTGATATAGTCGCCGCCAATGATAGCGTTTAGCTCGGCCGCGCGCGCTTGCGCCCGCGCAACATCCCGCGACCCGATGACGACCGGGTAACCGCTCAAAGCCCAACGCATCGCCAATCCAGACCCCTCTTTGCCGGTACCTCCCAAAATGGCGATGGTCATGACCAGTGATGTTTTATCAGACATGCTTTTTTCCTTCATGTTGAATGGTTCTCAGCGCCGCTTCAGTATACCTTTCCCATACGCGGGGCGCGAGTGCTAATGCTTCGGCGGCGATGGTCGCTTCATCCAATACCAGTAACTGGCGGTCTTTCATCAACAAACGCCCCTCGGCGATAGTAGCGGTAATCATAGACGCTTCAAACCCGAACAAGATATGCCACGGCAGATTGTCTGTCGTTATGGGGGTATAGGGATGATAATCTACCAATATTAAATCAGCAGTAGCGCCAATACTCACTTCGCCCAAGCGCGCGTTTGGGAAGAATTGCTCTGTCAAGCGGGCGTTATGCCCCACCGCCACTTGCGCGATATGCGCGCCATTAGCGCGGCGCGGGTCGCGATTTACAACCTTGTGGAGCAGATAGGCGCTTTTCCATTCGGCCCACATGTTATTGCTAAAACCATCGTTGCCCAAAACGATTTTTTGCCCGTCATTATAAAAAGCATCGAAAGCCATTGCGCCCACGGCATTATTCATATTAGAACGCGGTTGATGCGCTATCCAAACGCCTCTAGCGCGTAGTATTTCCTGTTCAGAAGCGTCAATATGCACGCAATGCGCCGCAATGCTATTCGGACGCCACACGCCAAATGCGTCAAGCCGTTGGACGACGCGCTTTTGATGGCGTGCGAGGCTATCTTGCTCATCGGCTTCATGCTCTGCCACATGGACATGAAAGCCAACCGCCGGGGGCGCGGCAGTAAGGCAAGCTTCTAGGGCGCTATCGCTCAAGGTTAAGCTGGCGTGCAAACCGAACATCGCCCGAACGCGCGAACGTTGGCGACAAGCTTCTAGAAAGCGCACATTTTCTGCGATACCTTGCTGGCGCTTTTCCGGCCCGTCTCGGTCAGTCACTTCATAACAAAGCACCGCCCGCAGACCGGACATCTCAATGACATCTGCGATGATGTCTAAACTGCCTTCGATGGCGTTAGGGCTAGCGTGATGGTCAAACAAGGTCGTTGTGCCGTGCTTGATGGCATCCACCGCGCACACGAGGGCGCTATAACGAATCGCTTCTGCATCCAATGCTTTATCCAATGGCCACCACAAGCGCTCTAAAATCTGTGGGAAATCTCGCGGGGCTGGGCCGGGTATCGCTAAACCACGGGCATAAGCCCCGTAAAAGTGGGTGTGCGCGCAAATATTGGCGGGCATAAGCCATTGGCCACGCGCATCTAATCGCTCTGCGTGGGGATATTTTTCGCGCAAAGAAGATGTTGCGCCTATATCAGCGATGCGCCCATCAGGGCCAATGAGGAGCGCCCCCTCTGCTAGAATGGCCGGCCGCTCCCCAAAGGTGAGGATATTGGCATTTGTGATGAGCATGATGTCTACTCCCCCGCTGGAATGTTGATATAGGCTGGGCCGCCTTTGCTGGCGATGGCGGCGATAATTTTCGCCAGAAGCGCATCATCCGTCTGTGAAGCGTCTAACCAGATGGCATCTTGTATCGGCTGGGTAGAAGCGACGACAAAGCCGCTCTGGCAGATGATACGAAGTTGCGGTGGGCCATCAGCTCCGCCCTCAGCCGCCCAAACCCGCTCCGGACGATAACGCGCATCGCGGAGCGCATGAAAAATGCGGTCCACGAAGTAATCTGCATCGCTGTATAAATCGCTGATGGTTTTAGCCCGCACGAAACGGTCCCACGTCGTATAGATGAAACTTATTGTCTGGCGGCGATCATTGGTGACGGGTGGTTGTTTATCCACCAAATCCCCCAATTGCACCTTGTAATAAGCTTGGTCGGCGTGTTTGTGGTGCGGCTCATCGGGCAATAAATCGCGACGGTACAGCAGTTCAATACCCCGACGTTGAGCGTATAGATGTATGCCGCTTTGCCCCCCATACAGCCCTTTAGCGGCATAACCGCTCAAAAAAAAGGCTAAATATTCCGCATAAACGCCCCTCGGCATCGCTTTTTGGGGAATGCGGTACCAATGTTGGTCACGGGCGATGAGCAAATCGCGCTTGCGGTTGATAACACCCACCAAGACGCGGTCATCGGGGTACATATCATCAACCTAACGCTCTCGTAGCTTCCAGCTTGGCGTCTATTTGGCCGACGAGTTGTTGATGCTCGCGCCACCAATCAGGGTCTTTTTGGGCGTCTAACTCCTCGACCGTCTTTCCCTGTTGTTCTACCCACGTGTAATATTTCAAATTATGCCAACGGGTGCGCGCTTCGGCAGTGCCTGGCATTACCCAATCCGTTTTTGCCCCTCTAAAGACCCGCTCCACGATGCCCACGGCGCTTGTGGGCGTTAATGCCCCTTGTTCACGCTCTAGGTTGGCCATGACCGAATGATAACGCTCTAGCGAATCTGTGGCGATGGTGACAACGAGGTCATCTTCCCCAAAATCATAATACTTCACCGCTTTGATGGCCCCTAGGATGTTGCAGATACCACTGATGCCGAATAAGGGCCCCAACTTTTCTACAAAATCGCCAGCCAGCCCATAGTAATCTCTTAGGGCGGCACGCCCAGCCGCGCTAGCAAAAACACGCAGGCCCGCTAAACACTCGCGGTCATCTATGCACATCAAAGCGTCCATGTTCCAAACATTGTGGATCCATGTCACGTGCTTATCGCCGATACCCTGTATTTCATGAGAACCGTAGCCATTATTGAACAGTGTGGGACACTGGATGGGTTCAAGCCCAACGATTTTATGTTCTGGCCAAATTTGTTTTAGCCTATCGCCCGCCGCAATCGTCCCCGCGCTACCCATCGCGGAGGTGAAGGCCGATACGCGCCCTCTGCCAATACCTTTGATGGCCAATTCTTCCGCTAATTCGGCGATAGTGTTGCCGGTGACGTGATAATGAAAGCGATAATTGCCCATCACCTCGAATTGGTTCAAAACGCGCACGTGCGGGTCTTCACGACGTAAGCGGTTGACTTCATCGTAAATCTCTTTAACGTTGCTCTCGCTACCGGGCGTGCGGATGATAGTTGCGCCGTAGCTTTCGATGCGCTCGAAGCGCTCTTTACTCATGTCGGCTGGCAACACAACGACGCCCCGATACCCCATGCGACACCCGATAAAAGCGCCACCGATGCCATAATTGCCCGTAGACGGCCATACTAAGGTATGGCTGTTGGGGTCTACTTCCCCGAACAGTTGCTTTTCTATCAACACAGAATAGGCCGCGCCGACCTTGTGACTGCCCGATGGAAACGCCATGCCATACATCACGACGATGGGCGTTTTAACGCCTGTGAGTTGTGGCGGTAAAACAACATAATAGACTTGGTTATCCTCGTCGCGCCACGTGATGTTATATAAATTAATGGGGTCTAGCGGGTTATCGTGGCGCGCGCGTAGCGCGTCTTGGCGGATACCTGGGGAAATTTTATGAGGATGTAGCATCTCCTCGAACGTAGGGCCGATAATCACGATATGTCCTCATCTATGGATAGGAGTTGCTCTAAAATGTGCATTTCATTCTGCATTTCTGAACGCTTTAAGGCGAGTTCCCGATAACGCGCTAAATCATCAGGCGGCATTTTTTCGGTGTGTCCGCCGTATGACATTAATAAATCGTCTATTTCTTTATCTAGCGCTTCATATAATAAAACGAGTTTGCGATACGCTTGTACTTGGGCGAGGGGGTTATCATCGCTCATAGGGTCGTTACTCCTGTAAATTCGTCGTGGGTTCTATTTGGGCAGAGAGGGGTTCGGCCGGCGGGCGGAGATTTTCTTGTTGCTCTATCCCAACGGTTTCTGCGATGACATATAAAGGGCGATTGCGCGCTTCGTCATAGATGCGCGCCACGTACTGTCCCATCACGAATAAAAAGAAAAACTGGAATGCGCTTAGCAACAATAGAAGCACAATCGTTGTCGCTTGTCCGCCGAAAAATTCATCGCCCATCGTGATGCGAAGCGCGGAAATGACAATCCCTATCAAAATCGCTAAGACGCCCAATATAAAGCTAAAATAGACCATTATCTGTAAAGGAAAGTAGGAAAAGCCCGTGACGGCATCCAAAGCAAAGCGCAACATTTTGCGAAATGGATACTTGGTCTCCCCGGCGAAGCGCGGTTCGCGCACATAACCGACCCCGATTTGGCGAAATCCTACCCAACTCGTCATCCCCCGTATAAAGCGGTTATGCTCGCGCATTTGGCGCAAGACCGCGGCCACTTTGGCGTCCATCAGCCGAAAATCACCCGTATCTACCGGGATATTGATTTCTGTGATGCGATGGATGAAGCGATAAAAAAGCTTTGCTGTCATCCTTTTGAACCACGTTTCGCCGCGCCGTTCAGTGCGGACGGCATAGACCACTTCGTACCCTTCGCGCCACTTTTCGATGAGCGACGGGATGACCTCTGGCGGGTCTTGCATGTCGGTATCAATCAAAATCACGGCCGCCCCACGGGCGAAATCAATGCCCGCTGTCACCGCCGTTTGGTGTCCGAAGTTGCGGGCAAAATGAATCGCTTTAACGTGCGTATCGCTTGAAGCAATCGCATCTATTAACGCTCTAGAGCGATCGCGGCTACCGTCATTGACGAGGATGAGTTCCCATGGCTCGCCTAAATTTGTCATTACCTTAGCGATGCGCTCGTAAAATAGCGTGATATTGCCTTCTTCGTTATAGACTGGGGCCACGATTGAAAAGACGGGTCTTGTTGTCATGATATTTGTTGTAAAGCATTCCGAACGTCATCTAAGTTTGGTTCTACGCGGATAGCGTTTTTGACAGCGGATTGAGCGCGTTTTACATCTTTTAGCCCATTGCCCGTGATGAGTATCAAGACGCTTTCATCAGGGCTGATTAACTTTGATTCTACAGCACGTTGCGCTCCCGCGAAAGATGCCGCCGCCGCTGGCTCTGCGAATACGCCCGTTAATTGCGCCAAGCGCGGTATGGCGGAGATAATCTCATCATCTGATACGGTGATGAATCCGCCTCCACTTTCGCGCACGGCGCGCAAGGCTTTAGCTCGGTCGCGCGGCAGGTCGGCGGAGATGCTATCGGCGATAGTTTGCGCTTGGATAGCTTGAATGCTCTGGGGGGGGTGTTGGCTTTTCCATGCGTTGGCCAAAGCCGCGCTACCACTTGCTTGTACACCAATTAGGCGCGGAATCCTCTCTATCCAACCCAGTTGATATAGCTCCCAGAAGCCTTTATACACGCCGCTGATGATATTACCATCGCCTACCGATACGACCACAACATCGGGCGATCGCCAAGCTCCTTGTTCGGCTATTTCGTAAGCGACGGTCTTCTTGCCTTCGGTTGTATAGGGATTAATGCCTGTGTTGCGGCAATACCAACCTCGCTCTTTTGAGATTTGTAAGCATAGGTCAAAAGCGGTATCGTAATTGGATTCTACGAGTATGACGCGCGCGCCGTAGATGAGCAATTGGGCGATTTTTGCTTCTGGCGCGCTGGACGGCACAAAAATAATCGGCTCTACCCCCTGTACCGACGCGCAAATGCCGGCGAGCGCCGCGGCGGCGTTACCTGTGCTTGCCGTAGTGACTATACGAAAACCCAGAGCCATTGCTCGCGCCACGATGAGCGCGCTAGCGCGGTCCTTTAACGACGCGGTCGGGTTTTGGCCATCATCTTTCACCCATGCCTCACGCACTCCCAGCGCAGACGCTAACCGCGGCGAAGCGTACAACGGTGACCACCCCACCGCCAACGGCGGCACTGCCGATTCAAGCGCCAATGGGAGCATCTCCCGATAGCGCCACATCGTCATTTCGCCGCTACGTCCCAGCTTGTCGCGGTCGAGTTGACCTCTCAGAGCAGAGTAATCGTACAGCACATCCAACGTCCCGACCTCGCCGCAGTCAAAACACGTGTAGTCTATCTCCGATGGATGATAGGCGCGTCCACATATCGCGCATCGCAATTCCTTCACTTCAGCCATTTACGGCTTTCCCTCCCCGCCGCCTTTACCGACGCGCGCAGGCAAGGCGAAAAAGAGCGCCAAAGCGAAGCTACATAACAAAGCCGCAGAAGTGCTGATAAACGCCACCCCAAAGGTCAGCCAGTACAGCGCCAAGCCGCGATTATACGCGCGGGAAATAGCGCCCTTCACCTCTTTATCTACGCTTTCAGCTAGCAAGCGTCTTTCCGCATAGCGCCATAAAAGATTATAAACCGAAGCCGTTACGGCGAAGGTGCCACAATAAAAAACACCCGCCGTATATTGTTCTGTCGCGTTTGTGATGTATGCCCCCAGAACCGCCGTAGGGAAATTCACAAAAGTGACCATCAACATCAGCAACACATTGAGCGCTAGCAACACGTGGTCTGTATAAACAATCACCTTGAACAGATTGTGATGATTAATCCACATCACGCCGATGGTCAAAAAGCTAGTGATGAAAGCAAAATAGGATGGCCATAAATGCCATAAGGCATCCAACAACCGTTGCCCCTGCGGTAAATCGCGCGGGACGGCGATATTGAACACCAACAATGTGATAGCTATCGAAAAAACGCCATCGCTAAAAGCCTGCAGGCGTGCATTCTCATTTTCTAGTGTTTGATGCTTGTGGGTATCGGGTAGCATGATTATTTATACCATTCATTCAGCCGGGTACAATGCGCGTGCCGGTTTCGCCGCGCAAGGCGCGTAATAAGTTTGGCGGGTCGGTAATGATGGCTTTAGGACCGCCATTTTGCACGAATTCCACCGCCGCTTCTATCTTGGGTAACATACTGCCTACCCCAAAATGCCCCTCTGCTATATAACGTTTCGCCTCGATGAGTGTCATCTCCTCGACATCGCGCTGGTTAGGCTGGTTGAAGTTGAGCGCAACTTTTTCAACACCGGTAGAGATGATGAACAAATCTGCGCGCAACGTCTGTGCCAATAGACTGCTGGCTCTATCTTTATCAATGACCGCATACACCCCCCGCAAACTGCCCACCTCGTTACGGATGACCGGGACACCGCCCCCGCCGCAAGCGATGACGACATAGCCACTGAGCATGAGCGCTTGGATAGCGTTAATCTCTTGAATCGCCCTTGGGGTGGGAGAAGCGACGACCCGCCGCCAGCCGCGGCCGGCATCTTCTATCACTTGCCAACCTTCCGCCTCGTAAGCGCGCGCTTCCGATTCGGTCATGAAGCCGCCAATAGGTTTAGTGGGGTTTGAAAAGGCGGGATCATCCGCATCTACGCGCACTTGGGTAACAACAGTCGCGCAAGTGCGGTTTATGCCTAAGCGCCGTAATGAATTATCGAGCGCCTGCTGGAGCATATAACCGATGCTCCCTTGCGTATCGGCAACGATCAAATCGAGCGGCACATCATGAATACCTTCTTTAGCCGCAATCTCGCTCCGCCGTAGGATAAACCCCACCTGTGGCCCGTTGCCGTGGGTCACCACCACATGCCAGCCATCGGCCACCATCTTAGCGATATGCTCGCAGGTCTCGCGCACTGCATCCCATTGGCGGGCAATACCCGGATTTTTAGGGTCTTTGATGAGCGAATTACCGCCAATCGCCACAATTGCCAATTTTTCTATCATAAAATGCGCTCTTTAGTCTTTATTGAGTAAGGTTTGGGTCGCAATCTCCCCTAACTGCTCATCGGTCAAAAAAACGCCGCACAAATGGATGATGACATCGGCATCATCTTTAGAAAGCCATTCTACGCTCGTAGCTACCAAATCGAACTGGCCGGGCAACCCGCGTTGGATATTCAAAGACGACCCTTCAGGCGTCATGTTCACCGTTACATGGAGCGCATTTTCCGGCCCCGTGAAATCCGCTAAGTCAATATCCGTGGTATACAGGCGCCCATCTGGCAAGGTCGCTGTGGTCAATTTAGGCTTTTGACCAAATTTGACCCCCGCCAAATTGGCGCCCGATAAGTTCGCCCCTGTTAAATTCGTTCGGCTCAAATCTACGCCGCTGAAATCGGCATTGCTCAAATTAGCGCCCGATAAATCGGCATCGAGCAATACGGCATCGCTGAATTTAGCGCCAGTAAAATTGCCGCCACTGAGATTGAACCCTTCTAGATAGAGGCCGCGCAAATCGGCGTCGAGCAGTTGTTTATCGCCCTTGAGGATGTTGATAAGCTCTTGTGCTGTCATTTTTCCCATACAGTCCTCTTAAGATGAAAAGGGCATAGCGAGCTATACCCTTCCTTCTGATTAGCGCATGGTCAATAGCATTGCGGCTTTTTGGACGTGCAGGCGGTTTTCCGCCTCATCATAGACGACGCTTTGGGGGCCATCAATCACTTCATCGGTCACTTCGATATTGCGGTCTGCCGGCAAACAATGCATATAGATAGCATCCTCTTTGGCCAATTTCATCCGCCGCGCATCGGTTATCCAGTCTGTGTATTTGCGTCCGATTTTAGCGGATTCTTCTTTATCCTCGGTGGTCATCCAACAGCCCCAACTTTTAGGATAAACGATGTCCGCATCCTTAAAGCCGGCATCGAAATCGTCCAAAATTTCAAAAGCGCCACGGCTAAGACGGGCGTTATCGCGCGCTTGTTGCACAATGTCGGGCATCAAGCCAAATTCTGGCGGCGCTGTTAGCCGTACATTCATGCCAAAGCGCGTCATCAACAAAATCAAACTCTGGGGCACAGACAGCGGCTTTTGATAGCTAGACGCATACGCATAACTCACATTAATGGTCTTTCCCCGCAAATCCCGCCCGAACTTCTCCATGATGGTCATCATATCCGCGAGGATTTGAAACGGATGATATACGTCGCATTGCATATTCAAAACGGGCACGCGGCTATGTTCGGCCACTTCGCGAATGTAACGATTGCCGAAGCCCCAATCGCATTGACGAATGGCGATGCCATCGGCATAGCGCCCTACAATTTGGCCAATTTCTTTGGCTGTATCCCCATGAGAAATTTGGGTTGTATCGCTATCTATATATTGCGCGTGCCCCCCTAGCTGGGCCATGCCGGACTCAAAGCTGATGCGTGTGCGCGTGCTGGTGAAGAAAAAGAGCATCGCTAATACTTTATCGCGCAAGTAAGCGTGCGGTTCGCCTGTGGCGCGCTTGCGCTTCAAATCCCACGCTACATCAAGGAGCGTTTCGATTTCTTCTTTCGTCCACTCTTGCGTCGTGATGAGGTCACGACCCCGTAAATCGGTTTGCATAGGAGTAATTCCTTGGTGTGTATGAACAAATTTCCCAAAGACATTATACGCGCGGGAGACGAAATTGGAGAGGGAGACGACAAAAAAACAGGCGGCATATTATCCACGCCTGTTTTGATTAGAAAGCCCGCCAGCGACCTAGCCCGCAACTTTGGCGATGAGCGCGCGCGCGAAGGCGAGTTCATCCTCGTTGACCTCATGCCCCATCCCGCTATAGATGCGCTCGGTGACATCAGCGCCTAGCCGCTTGAAGATGGCCGCGCTATCGTGTAACCGCTGTATGGGGATGTGGAAATCGACATCGCTACAACCGATGAATACGGGCGTGCCCGCCATGTCGCCTTCATAGGGGTACATCTCGTCATCAGGCCCAAACAGCCCCCCACTGAACATGACAACGCCACCATAACGCTTGGGATGGCGCGCGGCATACTCGCCAGCCAGCACCGCACCTTGCGAAAACCCCAACAAGATGATGCGCTCCTCAGGAATGCCTACTTGCGTCACGCGCTCAACCACCATATCTACGGCGATGAGCGCAGAAGTCAGCCACGGCTCATTCTGGACCACCGGCGCGATGAAACGGTGCGGCCACCAGCTATAATCCGCGGCCTGTGGCGCAATATAACTCATCATCGGGTGTGCCAATTTATCGGCAAGTACTAGCATACTCTGGGAGGACGCCCCGCGGCCATGAAGTAAAATCATGGCAGAGGTGGCTTCCTCCAACGGCTTCCCTACCCCATAGATGGGCTGTCCAGCATGTGGATTTTGCATCGCCATTTCATCCCTCCCATTCGGGCACAACCAACGGCACGAGGATATTTTCAATTTGCGGGCGCTGTTTTTCTAGCCACGGCGGCAATTGTAAACGCATCCCTAGTTGCGATGGTTCCTCATCCACGGCAAAGCCGGGGCCCAGCGTCGCCAATTCCACAATATGACCGTCGGGGTCGTTGCTATAGATGCTACGAAAATAGCAACGATCCATAATCGGCGACACACGATAGCCCGCTTTGCTCAAGCGTATCTGCCATTCCTTTTGTTCATCCTCATTTTGAACAGCCAAGGCCCAATGATGCGTATGGCCAATGCCCATCTGAGCATATTGTGTTTTAGATTTATCGCGCTCAAAATAGGTGATAACCGTGCCCGGATGGCCGTCATCCACGCCCCAGTACCAATGTGCCGATGTTGGGTCATCGAAATTGGCCGTCATCTTCAGGCGGCGCATCCCCAAGACTTCGCTCAAAAATGCATCGGTTCGCTGAATGTCTGAGCTGATGGCCGTTATATGATGCATGCCATACTGCAAAGCCATATCCGCGGTGATAGTTGGCACAGGCTCTGGCCATGTCTCCGCCATAATGCGCTCGGCGTTGCGGTTAGCGATAGTCATATTCGGCGGGGGCGCTTGAAAAACCTGCCCTAATTGGTCAGGCGCTTCATCCACGGTCCAGCCCGGCCCTTGCGTGGCAATCTCCAAGATGACGCCATCCGGGTCACGGAAGTATATAGATTGGAAGTAGTGGCGGTCGAAAGGGCCATCTACCTTGACGTTCAAATCCATCAAGCGCCGTTTCCACTTCAGCAAACCCTCTCTATCTGCAACTTGCAACGCCAAATGATGCGTGCCGCCGATGCCATGTCTGCCGCGCGGCGCTCGCGGCCACTCAAAGAAGGTGATGGCCGTACCGGGCCGCCCTAAGGCATCGCCAAAATAAAGATGATAGCTGGCGGGGTCATCGAAATTGACCGTTTGCTTAATCAAACGCAGACCCAGAACCCCTGTGTAAAAGTTTACGGTCTTCTGGGCGTTAGAAGCGACTAATGTGATGTGGTGAATCCCTAGAATTTTCATACCTTCGTCCTTTATCAACGACCCTAACATAATCACTAGACGCTTCTAAGCCGCTACGATAAACGGACCATAGTCCATTTATAATGAAAATCTTATGTTTCTTCCCACGGCAGGGTATTCAACCAATTCACCAAGTCTTCATTGGTGATGAATATTGCTGTGGCAGTGACAGCAACAGCGCCATCAGCTAACAGCAATCGGCTAGCGGTATAGGTTTTTTTGCCTTCTATCCGTTCTAGCCAAGCCTCTAGCTGTAGCGGCGCATTAATGGGCACAGGGCGCTGATAATTCACAGTCATGGTAATGGTCATGCTGGGGCGGCCAGCATAAAAGGCGGCCGCCCCCATCGCTTCATCGAGGATAGCGGCCGTCGCGCCGCCGTGCGCCACCCCCGGCGCGCCCTGTTTGTGTTCATCCAGCACCACGCTTGCCACCACTTTACCTTCTGAAGAGGCTATAAAGGACACGCCGAACCCATAGGGTGATTCACGACGGATGAAGCGCGACCCCGGAAATGGGGGCATATGTGTCATGGTTTGTCCACCTTTCCCGCGCGGTCATCGGTTAAAAATAGTGCGGTTGCTTCTGTAGCGACAGTATTACCTGATAAGATAATTTGGGCCGCGGTGAAGATTTTACGCCCTTCCACACGCTCGATATAACCGACAATTTGCGCCTCAGCGCCAATGAAAACAGGAGCGCGATAATTGACGTTCAAATTCACCGTAAAACCGACGAAGCCGGCGGTGAATATGGCCGCCGTCATCGCCTCATCCAGAACAGCCGCGATAGCCCCGCCTTGCACAATACGCGGCGGCCCCTCCTTATTAGGCGTGAAGCAATGCCGAGCGACCATGCGCCCTTGTTCATCTTGGGCAAAACGGATGCCAAAACCGTTTTCCCATGTGCCACCAATGAACTGCGAACCCCAAAATGGCATACGTTCCCGCTATTTCAAATACGATGGCAATAGCGCATACCATTCTGTAGCGCGCACCACATCCTCCAAGCGCACTTGGTCGAGTACCGTATGCGCGTGGATTTCATCACCCGGCCCAAAGCCAATCGTTGGGATACCCGCTTTGCCGGCCCAATAAATGCCATTGGTGGAAAAATTCCACTTACCGGTGCTGACGTCGCTATAAAGCGCTTTGCCCGCGGCCACCCCCGCTTGAACAAAAGGATGGTCTTCTGGGAAAGCCCAAGCGGGATAGATTTTGTCCAGCGGGAAGACAAAGCCTGTGTAACTCGGCTCGTCATAAACCAAAATGGAAACTTCGATGTCGTCCCTATCGCCGACAATGCGTTTTAAGCGCTCTAGCTCCGTTTGGGGGTCCTCGCCGAAGGTTAAGCGACGGTCAATATAGATGGTCGCCTCGTTGGGAACAGCGTTGATGCTAGCCGTCTTAACGCTCATATCCGTCACCGTGATTCGGCCATTGCCTAAAAAGGGGTCATCGGCGAATTGCGGCTCTAGTTTGCTGATGGCGTCAATGATGGGCAACAGCTTATAGATGGCATTATCGCCGAGATGGTTGCTAGCGGCATGGGCGCTTTTGCCTTTGGCCACAATCTTGAATTCTACACGCCCTTTCTGCCCTCGGTAGATTTGCATCTTGGTTGGCTCGCCGACGACCACAAAATCGGGCTTGATGCCTTCTGTTTGGACGAAGGCATGCGGGGCGCTACCATCGTTCCATTCTTCCATATTTCCGAAGTAATACGCCGTAATGCCCTCTAAAAGCCCTAATTGACGAGCTAACGCTAGCCCATAAATCATCCCCGGCGTGCTATTTTTCTCATCGCATGCGCCGCGGGCATAGAACACGCCATCTTCCACCTTACCTTGAAAAGGGTCCCATTCCCACTCGTCGGGGTCGCCAATGCCCACCGTATCCAGATGGCTATCATAGAGCAAGATTTTATCGCCAGCGCCAATGCGGCCGACGACATTGCCCATTTTATCCCACCACACTTCATCAAAGCCCATTTTTTTCATCTCGGCTTCGCAACGTTCCCCCACCTCGCGGATTTGGCTATCCATGCTAGGGATAGCCACAATTTCCCGAAAAAAGGTCAAAATAGGTTCGCGTTGTTCGGCAACCCAAGAGCGAATTTTTTCGATAAGTTGTGCGTCTGCCATGCGTTTTACTCCTTGTGTGGCGTTAATCCACGCGCAAATAAGAATACAAAGGTTTTGTCGTCGGGGGCTTCATCAATGCGCCCCAAACCACCCAGCGGGGCGGGATATTTCCTGATTAGCGCCTCCCACGGGGCCAGATAAGCATCACAGAGAACGCGCTGGTCGGGGGTATCCAGCCAGCTGGCATAAATCGTAAAGCGCGGCCAGCGTGGTTCTGGCCTGCCGCTGAGCAAGTTCACCACCCAACGCCATGCCAATTGGCGCTGAATGCGGCGGCGTTCCGCTAGCGGGCGTTGGATGCTGTGTAAATGTACTTGACCATCGAGCGCGTGTTGAACATAATCGCGATGCCACGGGACGATATTATCGGGGATGGCGTCTATTGCGTAGAACCGATTCGCTCGCGTTTCGGGGGTGCGTTGTAGCAATTGGCCGCCCGCCACCCTAGCCCGAAACAATACATTCAGGCGCGACCACCCCTCCACAAAATAAAGCCCTACCAACGCCTCCACGACAACATCTAACCCGGTTTCCTCGCGCGCTTCCCGCGCCGCGCCTTCGGCCAAAGTCTCGCCATAATCCAAACGCCCGCTTGGCAAATTCCACACGCCGAGGTCGCCACGCTGAGATAACAATACCGCCCCTTGTTCATCAAAAACAGCGCACGACACCCCTAAATGGAGCGGTTTAATCGCCATTGACGAGACTCCGCGATAGGTGGTTATGGCGTTCTATCAGGGGCGGTAAATCAATGGTGAGCAAAAAGCCATCCTGCACGACCAAACGACCATTCACCACCACAACATCCGCCTGAGCGGGTTGGCAAAACACCAACGCCGCGATAGGGTCGTGGAGCGCCCCAGCGAAGGCGATTTGGTCTATGCGATAAGCCGCGAAATCAGCGGCCATACCCACAGCCAGATAACCGATGTCGTCACGCCCCAGCGCGCGCGCCCCGCCCCGCGTCGCCAAATACAGCGCTTCGCGCGCGGAAAGCGCGGTCAAATCGCCATGAACGCGCTGTAGGAGCATCGCTTGGCGCGCCTCTGCCAATAGATGGCCGCTATCGTTCGATGCCGAGCCATCTACCCCTAAACCTAGCCGAATCTTGGCGTTCATCATGGCGCGGATGGGCGCAATACCGCTCCCCAAGCGCATATTCGAGCTAGGGCAATGGCAAATTCCCGTGCCCGTATCGCCAAATAGTTGAATTTCGCGCGCGTCTAGATGCACGCAATGGGCGTGCCATACATCTTCCCCCAACCAACCCACCGCTTGGGCGTATTCGCCGGGGCGTTGGCCGAAAACCTCGCGGCTATAGGCAATGTCTTTGATATTTTCGGCTAAATGCGTGTGTAAATGCACGCCATAACTACGCGCCAATTCCGCGCAAGCGCGCATCAAATCTACCGTGACGCTGAAAGGCGAACAAGGGGCGACAACCACGCGCAACATGGCATAACGCGAAGCATCATGATAAGTCTCTATCGCGCGGCGCGTATCGCGCAGGATAGCATCTTCGTCTTCCACCACCGCATCCGGCGGCAAACCGCCTTTGCTCTCCCCAAGGCTCATCGAGCCACGGGCGGCATGAAAGCGCAAGCCTATCTCCTGCGCGGCGCGAATTTCATCATCAATGCTCACATCATTGGGGTAAATGTAAAGATGGTCGCTAGAGGTCGTGCAACCAGACAAGAGCAATTCCGCCATCGCCAACTTCGCAGAAACGTAAACATGTTCACCACGCAAGCG
The DNA here is from genome assembly GCA_037441665.1 of Anaerolineaceae bacterium. Classification (GTDB taxonomy): domain Bacteria; phylum Chloroflexota; class Anaerolineae; order Aggregatilineales; family Phototrophicaceae; genus JBBIRQ01. The sequence goes on from JBBIRQ010000001.1 coordinate 305,479, forward strand.
CGCCCAAATCGGATACAACGTGACCAACCAATCGAACAATTCGGCATCTTGGGCGATACAGCGCGTCAAGCTTTGGTACATATGATGATGGGTGTTGACGAGACCGGGGATGACGACATGGCGCGACAGGTCTAGCACCACATCGGCCGCCATCTCCGACAGCTCTACAGCAGGGCTAATGCGCTCGATGACATTATCGCGCACGAACAAAGCGGCATTCTGCCACTCGCGCCGCTCATCATCCATAGTCATTAAAGTATGAATGTTTTTGAGGAGTAATGTTCCCATGATAAGCCTATCTGATGAGAGATAGGCTTATGAGTGTAGCCCGATACCTAACCTGCAACAAGATGAGGTTTTTGGGGAAGCCTGATAAGAGGTGCGGCCGTCGCGCCTCCTATACAACGGCTATTTTTTATCGCCTTTGCTGGCCAAGATAGAATCAATCAAGCCGTACGCCACCGCTTCTTGCGGCGCGAGATAAATATCACGGTCGAGGTCTAGAAGAATGCGCTCTTTCGTCTGTCCGGTGTGACGCACGAAAATATCCGTTATGTAATCTTTAAGCCGCTGATATTCCTTAGCGGCAATCACCATATCCGTTACCTGCCCTTGAGCGCCGCCGGAGGGTTGGTGCATGTGGATAGTAGCGCTGGGCAAAGCGTAGCGCAATCCGCGGGAACCAGCGACCAAAACCACCGTGCCGAAGCTCGCGGTTATACCTACCGCCACCGTGCTCACCGGGGCGGAAACTTGTTGCATGGTGTCGTATATCGCCAATCCCGAATACACTTGCCCGCCCGGCGAATTGATGAATAGCTGTATCGTTCGCTCTGGATCTTCACGGTCCAAAAAGAGCAATTGGGCCACAACAAGATTGGCGCTTTGGTCGGTCACCGACGTTCCCAATATGATGATACGCTCTTTGAGCAATAGCGAATAAATATCATAAGCGCGCTCCCCCCGCCCGTTTTGCTCGATGACCATAGGTATGACGTTGTACATGATAGCGCTCCTTTTTACGCGGCTCGTCCAAAATGAGGCTGGATAGATAGGATGGCCAAAGGCGACGATGCACGGCGCGGCGCTACCCCAAGCGGTACTCGCACACGGCTATCTACGGCGACATCCTGTAGCCGAATCGCCCGCGGGTACAACAAAGAGGGGCGAGCGTTATAGATTTCTACGCCGCGTTGGGCCAAACGGCGCAGAAAATCCTCCCAGAAGTCTTCATCCACATACTTAACCCAAGCCCCATCCAAGAAGAGATAATCGCCATCGGCTGTTTCCCCTATCGCCAAAAGCGCTTGGCCGTCGTCGAGCGGGAAAGATGGCATCTCGATGAATAATTGGGTCAAATGGTGTGGTGGTAAAGACTGCCGCACGGCCTCGGCAGTATCGGCGATTTGGGCGTAAATATCGGCAATCTCCCACCGATTTAGCGCCAATCCCAATTGGGCGATTAGGCGTTCGACCATCTCGAAATTCACAGCCCCCAACCGAGCGGCGAGCGCGACACTAGCTATCTGCTCAGCGCAAGACAGTTGGCCGAGAAAATCGGGATAATAAGTGCCTTTACGTAACTTAGGAATACGCAATTCCACATCGCCGAAAGGGGTGCGCCACCACGACAGACGATAACCATTGCGATAAGCGCGGCGGGCAGATTTTCGTTCGTAACGGTCGGCTTCTACCCGATGGCGCACATCTGCTTCCATCGCCGCGTGGACAATAGCGCGCATCAAATCATGCCATGCAGGCTCATCCACGCGCACACGTTGGCGCACCAAATAGCGCCACAAATCGGCCCATAGGCTATGAGGAGGCATCGCGGGCAATCCTTTCTATCTCAAACTCACCCTTAATCAAAGCGCAAAGCGCGGGGTGTTTTCAACTATTTACACCACTCTTTGGCCATCGCCCGCATTTTCCAACACGGTTCTTATGCGCCAGCGCTGTTCCATGCGGCTTTCATGGTGTTTTGCAAGAGCATAGCGATAGTCATCGGCCCAACGCCGCCGGGCACTTTGGTGATAGCGCTCGCCACATTTTTAGCGGATTCAAAATCCACATCCCCCACCCACCGATAACCATTTGGGCTATCAGCATCCTCTACCCGATTCGTCCCCACATCAATCACCACCGCGCCCGCTTTCAGCCAATCGCCATGTATGAAGTTGGGCCGGCCAATCGCGGCAATCACCACGTCGGCCGAGCGCACAACATCGGGCAAATCGCGCGTTCGGCTATGGCAAATGGTCACGGTGGCGTTCGCTTTCATCAACATTAGCGCCATCGGCAAGCCAACAATATTGCTCCGCCCCACCACCACCGCATGAGCGCCTTCTAAGGATGTCCCAACCTCCCGCAACAAAACCATGCACCCTGTGGGAGTCGCGGGCGTAAAAGTCGGTCGGCGTCCTTTCATGGCCAATTGACCGATATTAATAGGATGAAAACCATCTACATCTTTGGCGAGGCTAACCAGACTTAAAACGCGCTCCTCATCAATCTGCCGCGGCAAAGGCAATTGAATTAAGATACCGTGAATTTTGGGGTCTTCGTTAAGTTGACGGACGATGTCTTCCACCTCTTTTTGGGTGCTATCGGCAGATAAAAGATGCGCTACCGAATCCATGCCCACCCGTTCACAGGCCCGTCGCTTCATATTCACATACATATTCGACGCCGGGTCATCGCCAGCCAGAACGGCGCCCAAAGCGGGCGCAAAACCACGCTCCTCCCGAAAGCGCGCCACCTCCGCCGCTATTTCCGCCTCGATGCGGTTAGCGACCAGCCGCCCATCTATCACCGTTGCGGTCATTATTCCTCCTCACATCATTTAAGTGATTTTCCCTACATTAGCACACTCGCCAACGAGTCGCGAGTATTGTTGTAAACGGATTTGTACAACTCAGCGACAATAATTAAACCCATAACGTCGGAATATCAGGTAACATAAAAGATGGACGTTAACTAAACCATGCCCATTTGAGTTTGGCAGAGGTTTCATCATATGGAAAAACATCAAAAAAGTAATCATTCTTCTTGGCAAAGCGGTCAAGCCTTGGTGGAGTATACGCTCATCGCCGTGCTGGTCATCTTGGCTTTCGCTTTCGCTCTAGCGGCGACTGGCCCCGCCGTGGGCAACGTGTTCAGCAATACGGTCATCAACCTGCTGAACGCCGAAACCCCGTTGGCGGAAGGCGATTTTCCGGCGCCGGGCGAGGAATTTTGGGGGACAGTGACGGCCGTCTTCTTGAAGCCGCCCGCAGAATTCCCCTTGCCGACGCGCACCGTACCGCCGCCAGCAGACACCGCCACACCGGGGCCTTCGCCGTTGCCGACAGCGACCGTCCCCACCAATACGCCACAACCCACCCCAACGCCACCGCCGACATCTACGCCTCAGGATAAGGCCTTCCCTCTGCCTTTCCACGATTCCGCAGATGTGCCCGTCTCTTGGCGCTTAGATAGCTCGGTGTATTTGGGCGCGGAAGGCTGGCGCGGTTCTTATTACGCCAATACCTTACTCAGCGGCGCGCCCGATTTCGTGCGCTGGAACGAAGATGTAGACCCGCAATTGAAGTACGATATTAGCTTCCGCTGGGGTAGCGGCGGCCCTAAAGAGAGCTGGCCGACCAACAACTTCGGCGTTATTTGGCGGCGGCGCATCTATGTTGCGAACAAGACCACGCTCAGTTTTGATAACACCATCCGTGACGACGGCCTCCGCATTTGGATTTTGGGCCAAAGCACAGATGGCACTGTCAATTATGGCGGCAACCCGAACATCGAATCGGGCGGGCCGGGCAATTGCTCCAACGTGTTCCAAGGGGGCACCCGCATTAGTACCGGCGTCTCTGTCACCACCAACCAACGCTATGACGACGCCCGCTACGGCTATAATCCCGAAAGTAGCCCCGACAGCGCAGTGCCCAAGGAATGCCTCATCTTCGATAGTTGGCAAAGCAACAACACGTCTTCGCTCGACATTCGCCGTACCGTCTTGCCCGGCTTCTACACTATCCAAGTCGAATACTACGATGGCACCGGCGATGCCAACATCGAACTATTCATCCGCGCCGCCAACAAGTCTATCAACCCTGATGATACCAAAGTGGATAATGGCGGCAATCCCACCGCTGGCAACCCACAATGTCGCTGGGGACAAGCGGGCATCGGCTCTGATTTATGGGACGAAACCAACACCCAAGATTGGATGTGGGATGAATACACCGGCGGCGATATGCCCGCCAACAACCGTTGCTATATGGAATTGCGCGGCTGGGTGGATGTTCCCGCAGGCATGTCTAACCCCGTCTTCAGCTTCTGGGACTGGTGGGACTTCCAAAATTCGGGCTTGAGCGCGTGGGTGGAATTCACCGAATATATCCCCATCGCCGGCCCACAAGGCGGCCTCGACCGTGTCGCTGTGGCGGCAAACGGCGGCTGGAAAAAAGTTAACCTGCATGTCGGCAACACCAGCAACTTCAACTGGACCTACCAGCACATCAACCTGAACAACGTCTTCGGCGGTAGTGTCGCCGGCAAGCGCATCACCTTCCGCTTCGTCATGGAGACAAAAAATGTCGGCGGGAGCACTCGCCGTTGGTTCATTGACGATATTCACCTCGACCAGTCGAACCAAAAGAGTTTCTACTTCGCCCAAAAGTGGAATCTCGATACCGACGCCATGGCTAACGACTTCATCACGAGCGGCCGTTGGAAGCTGACGACGCGCAACGCCCGTACGGGGATGTCGTGGGAAGATAGCCCGCGCGTCGGCGATGGCACACCGGGCACGAATAGCGCTCTAGGTTACGATGACAACGACTACGCACCCGGTAGCGGCGGTTCGCTCGCGGCGGTGCGCGCCCACACTATCGAATTCAACGGGCTGATTGATGTCAACGACCCCTTAGGCGTCGTAGACCTAGAAGGCGACGCCAGCGACCCCATGCTCAGCTTCTGGCATGCCTATGATTTAGGTCGCTATACGGGCCTCGAAATCCAATACACCACCGACAACTACAGCGCAGGCAATGGCGCGAACTGGAAGACCGTACCCGGCGGTCAAATCCGCAGTGTGAACCAAAATGGCACGGCGACTAAAACCACGATGGATTTCGTAGAAATCAACCTCGCCGATATGATAACCGAAATCCGCACGACGCTAGGGATTGGCCCCGGACAACCAACGCCTAAGTTCCGCTTGCGCTTCGCCATGCTCGTCCGCAACGATTATCAAGCTGAAGATGGCTGGTGGATTGACGACATCCAACTAGAACGCCGTGGTGCGCCCAAGTTCACCAACTATCCCTACTTCGACCCAGCGGAAATCCCCAACGAAGATTGGTTGCTGGGCGGCTCTTGGGGACGTGTGAGCGGTGGCGCTTTTGACCCGCAAGGCAACACCTACACCGACTCCCCCACGGGCAATTATCTGGCGAACCAAAACAGCGCTATGGAGTTGCGTTATCCCATTGATATGCGCCTCGATACGCCGACCAATCCCAAATCGCCATCTTGTAATCTAGGCGCGGCTTGCCAACCACCGCAACCTACGGCGCCCATCAACGAAAAACCCATCCTCACGTTCTGGCATTGGCGCAAGTTATCGGGCGGCGAAGATTTCTTCGTCGAATGGCGACAAATCAACGAAGGCGATAACCAATGGAAGACCCTATGGGCATACATCAACGGCATGGCCACGCGCGCCTCGTCGCCCAGTAGCCGCACCTACGACTCTGTAGCGTGGGAGCGCGTCGAAGTAGATTTGACGCCCGTCCTCAATAGCCTGAATAGCAATAACAATCCCGCTGTATTCGACGAAGACGACATCGTGATTCGCATCCGCTTCAAGACCGATGGCGGCACCACCGATGACGGCCTCTATATTGATGACATCCGCATCGAAAATCGCGTGGAACGCACTTGGCAGTTGTGGCCCATCGGCGAACAACGCACCGATAGCGGCGGCAATATCGTCCTCACCTCCACCGGCTCGCCCGCTTTAGGTAGCGGTAGCACGATGCTAGAAAGCATCGAAAATAGCGGCGCGTTCTTGCAACGTTGGTACATCGGCGGCGAATGGCGCATCATCAACTGGGAACAATGGCGCGGACTCTACGCTTTCCACGATAGCCCCGGCGTGAACGCCACCGACGGCACACAACTTCAACGCGGTTCGCCGCCCTATGGCGATACCCCCTACATCAGCAATGGCGTAGACACCTTCAACGTCTTGGAGATGGGGCGCATCATTGACCTACGCGGTCTGCAACCAACAGAAATTCCCATCATGTATTTCTGGTCGCGCTATTACATCCGCAGTAACGAGCGCCTGATGGTCCAAATCTCCACTGAACTACCCGGACCAACCGCAACTTGCGCTTCTGGCTATGTCCAATGCTACGAACACTACTACGGTTGGAGCGAATGGGAAACAGCATGGGAAGTGACGGCCGACCGCCGCACCTACACATGGCAACGCGAGCAGGTGTCGTTAGCGCCTTATATGGGCAAGCGCATCCGCATTCGTTGGGTCACCGACGCGCTCGATGGCGACAACAATAATGAGGACGGCTGGTACGTGGACGAAATCGAAGTCAAATACTACCAACCGCGCATCTTCACCACGCCTTTCTTCGATGGCGCGCGCAACATGCAAAACTGGGTGGCGGAAGGTAAATGGGGACTAGACCCTGAATTCTTCCGTGGTGGTGGTGGCGGCCCGGCGTCTTTGGGTAGCAATGCGTGGAACGCTTACTTCTGGAACGCGATTTCCTGCAATAATAACTTCCCAACATGCGTCAACAACAACATTCTCAATAAGCCCAATAGCACCGCCGACCGCACGACGCTGTTACTGGACATCAACGAAGAGTATGAATGGGGCGGCCCATTCCCAGACTGGCAATACGCCCCCGGATATGTTATCACCGACCGTTGGGCGGCCCGCTTCGAGCTGACGACGCCGATTGTGGATGGCATCACCGTATCACCAGGGACCTATACCTTCATCACTATCTCCGACGATGGCGTCCGTATGAAGTACGAAACATCGCCGACCGGCAACCTACCGTCTCCCATCGCTGATGACCCCGCTATCTACACCAACAACTGGAACGCGGGCAACGCCACCGGCTGGAACATCATCAACAACTGGACTGAACATGGGCGCACGGTAGATATGGGCACCGCCCGCTTAGTCAGTGGCTATCAATACAAATTCACGGTCGAGCATTTCGATAAGTGGAATAAGGCCGTCATCATCGTGACTGCCGGTAGCACGAGCTTCTCTTTCACCGATAGCCCCAAACAAGGCAACGGGCCCGCCTTCCCCGAAGTGCCATCTGTGCCCTATAGCAATTCGTCGCTCATCCTCGATGGCGTCTTCGACCTATCTACGACCACGGCGCCCATCATCCAGTACTACACGTACTACGAGACTAACGGTGTAGCCCGTTACGAAGTCACCACTGATGGCGGTTTCACGTGGACCCAAGAAGGGATGCGCGGTGCTCTGCCGCCCGGATACCTACAAGGGAGCGGCTGGACAGGCGAATATTTCAACAACAAGACCTTTAGCGGAGCGCCAGCGGGCACCCGCACCGACACCAATATCAACTTCAGTTGGAGCGGCTCGCCGGGATTCGGCATCGGCAACGATAACTTCTCCGTGCGCTGGACGCGCCAAATTGTGGTGCCAGCGGGAGGCGTGAAAGTCACCTTCATCACGCGGACAGATGATGGCGTGCGCTTGTGGATACGCATCAACAACGCTCCCTTGACCAACTGCCACGCGACCGGTGGCACACCGGCCTATGTCAACAGCGGCGATACCTACCAATACTATGATGACGCCATGTTCAACGACCCCGCCACCGGTTGCTTGTTGATGGACGATTGGGAAAACCAAGGGGTAGATACTAACTCTGTCACGCGGACGCTCCCCCCCGGCACGCACACCATCCAGATGGATTACTTCGAGAACACGGGTAACGCCTTCGCCAACCTCGAAATCACCACGGGCGACTTCGGCATCTTCAACGACCCCAATTACAACGGCACGCACATGCCCACCAATGGCGATTGGCAACTAAAATCGCATGACTTGAAGAATTACGCCGGTCAAACTGCTGTCGGTATGCGCTTCCGACTCGATAATCTATCGCGCAACGATACCGACCGGACCAATCAAGGTAACCCCAATTGGCTGGTCAGTTGGTGGATTGTAGACATCACCGTAGTTGACCCGTAAACGAGCGCTACGGCTCATCACAAGGCGGCCCTTCTGCGGGAAGGGCCGCCTTTTTATTTGCCGATAATCTTAACCAAGTTCCTATGGAGCGAAAACTCACATCCTGCTACACTAGCTATATAAGCCTTCATCAGTTTACAAGGATGCTCATCCGTGAAAGTTTATGAGATGCAACGTGGACTCATCTTCACCCTCGTTGGGCCGGGCGGCGCAGGCAAAAACACCTTGATGAAACAAGTCCTAGGGCGTACCTCCAATCTCCGCAAACTCACCACTGCCACCACACGCCCCAAACGTGATGATGAAATCGACGGCTACGATCACCACTTCGTCACTTCAGAACGCTTCAAAGAGATGGTTGCTAATAACGAATTGCTCGAACATCAAATGGTCACCGAAAATCGCTATTACGGCATCCCACGTTTTAGCGTAGAAGATAAAATTGACGACGGTATAGACATCATCGCTGATATTGACGTTTTGGGGGCCAAAATCCTCAAACAGACTTACCCTGACGAAGTCGTGCTCATTTTCGTAGATGTGCCCGGCGCGGATGATGCCGAAAAGCTAGAAGTCCTACGCCAACGCATGGAAACACGTGGCGAAAAACCCGATATTATCGCCCAACGCCTTGAACGGACGAAACAAATCGAATACCCGTTCCGTAAATATTGTGATTATCTCATCATCAACGACGAAATCGCGCGCGCAACCGCGGAACTAGAGAGCATCATCACAGAAGCGCGCGAAAAACACCTAAAATGAACTTTTGAGGGAGACCATGACCCTGCGCGAAACACACTTCGCTTTAGGCGCGCAATTAGCCCCCGACGACATCCCCTTACATTACGGCGACTTGACGGCAGAATATCAAGCGGGATTAACCCAAGCTATCCTGCTCGACCGCACGCATGAAGGGCGGGTGGAAATCCAAGGCGTCGATTGGCGCGGTTTCCTCAATCGCATGTCCACTAATAACATCGCTACGCTAAAAGATGGGGATGGCATGGCGACCATCTTCACAAACGCCAACGGGCGCATCTTGCACCGCGCCATGGTCTACGCTCAAGGCGAATCGGCCCTCTTAATCACCGAGCCGGGGCGCGGTCCGCTCTTGGCGGAATATCTGCGAAAGCATATCTTCTTCGCGGATAAAGTTCAGGTGACGGATAAAACAGCCATCACGGCGCAACTAGCCATACACGGCCCCGCCGGTGATGCTATCGTCCAAGCGCTCTTCCCCGATTCACCGCGTGACAAGCTCTGCGGCCAGTTGGCGCTGGAAAATATCGCCGTTTTCGTCGCGCAGTCGCGGCCCATCAGCGGTTCTCATTGGCTATTCATCACCAATGAAGAGCACGGCGCCGCTTTATACTATGCGTTGTTGAAGCGCGGGGCAGATTTCGGCTTAAAGCCGAGCGGCTCGCTCACGTATCATACCCTGCGCGTGCGGGCAGGCCGCCCCGCCGGCATAGAGTTAAGCGAAGCTTACATCCCGCTAGAAGTGGGACTCTGGGATGAAATTAGCTTCAACAAAGGTTGCTACACCGGACAAGAAATCATCGCGCGGATGGAAAGCCGCGGCAAACTGGCAAAAACCATCGTCCACTTACAATTAGCGCAATTCATACCCGCGCCCCAAGAGCTTTTCCACGATGGCGCGCCCGTGGGGACGTTGACCAGTAGCGCCCAAGCCCCCGATGGGCACATCTTCGCGCTCGCTGTTGTCAAAACGGCCCTCGCCACCTACGGCGCTACCCTCCAAGTAGGGGACACCCGTTTAACGGCGACGGTGTTATCGCCAGCTGGTAACCAACCCGCTTACCTCAAAACATCCGAAGGGCAAACCAATCATGGTTAAATGGCTAGGGCGTATCTTCGCGCTTTTGCTGGCGTGTAGCGCTAGCGCGCTATTCGCGGCCGCCACGGGGGCAACCGCTTTCCAGAGCGCCATTCGCTCGCCCGACACCCTAAAAGAGGTGTTCCGCAACCAAGATGTATACCGCCAACTCTTGCCTATCACCATACCCACTATCTTAGAAGCCAGCGGTATCGAAGTGATGGGAACAGTGCCCATAAACGCCATCATCGAAGTTGTGCCGCCAGATGCTTGGCAGAATATCATGCGCGACCTTTTGCCAAGCCGCTTGCTCCAAGCTCAGGTCGAATCAGGGATTGATGCTCTCTACCAAATTTGGGGCGGGAATAATGCCGTTTTGGATACATCCATCAACCTCACAGAGATTAGCCAACAATTACGGGCACAATCCGCCAACGCCGCCCAGTCCATCTTGGAGTATGCCCCTGCTTGCACAACAGACCAAATGCGCGCGCTCCAAACTATCCAAGCGGGGCAAGCCGCCACCTTGCCAATCTGTGCGCCAACCGATGCGGCGCTTTACGAAACCAGCTACACGACGATTAAAAATGCGCTAGAGGCGGTCGCCGAACAATTCGCCACCAGCGACATCACATGGGGCGACTTCTTCCGCCTAGACCTAACATCGGCCCGCGTCACCGAACTGGTTTTTAACATCGCCGGCCAGCTCTCTTTACTGCTATATTTGCTCCCTTCCGCCCTCGTATGCTTGGTGGTATTCATCATCGTTCGCTCTCTAAAAGGGTTCGGGCGTTGGCTGGGCGTCATCGCGTTTTTGTCCGCTTCGCTTATCCTCGCGCTGATATTCGCGCTTCAAGCGGTTGTTATCAGCGCGTTCACAGAAAGCATCATCGGGGCTAACGAGCTAGAGCGTTATATCGGGCAATTTTTCGCCGGGCTAATGCGTTCCATGTTTTCAGAGATGAGCGGCACGCTCTTATTATTCACGGGGCTGTTCATCATCATTGGGTTTGCGCTGTTCTTCGTCGCCATGGTGGCCCCCCATCCTGACGCGCTCGTGGCGCGGGGTTCTGTTTTAATCACGGCAGACGGGCAAATTATCTCCACTGCAAGCCAAAGACGCACCCCGCATGAGTGAAATAAGCTAAAATTGCGGCGGCTCGCCATCAAAAAAGAGCGCCCACCACAACCGCCATGGCTCAGGTTCTTCATCAGCCTGTTCAACGATGATGATTGGCGCTTGTGTCGGCGTCGCTCCCGCTGAGGATACGGCGTCCGGCACCGGCACGACGAGCACTTCGCCATCGCGTACCATTTTGCCTTCGCTATGCGCCCACTGTTCTACAAAGGCGTCACTTTCCACAAAAGCCAATTCCTGTAGCAAGCTAGCCTGTTCGCGTTTGAGCAATTCAATCTCTTGCACCACTTTGTTCTGTACATCTTTTAGGGCGCGGTCGCTAGCGATGCGATTGCTGAAGTTAATCGCCAGAATCAGACCAATGGCGATGATGGCGGCAAACGTAATTTGTACACCGCTGATATTGGTTTGGCGTCGAGGATTATTGCTCATCACCTATCCCAAAATCATCATTGACGATGCCTTTATTTTACAAAACAAAAAGCCCGTCACCAATACGGGCTTTGGTTGCCGAAGGTGGGAGTCGAACCCACACTCCAGTACAGGAACTACGCCCTGAACGTAGCGCGTCTGCCAATTCCGCCACTTCGGCATTCTGGCGCTGATTGTAGCAAAGAACCTAGCGGTGTCAAGCGGCGAATTCAGCGCAGGGTTCACAAGGCCTTAGCTCATGCTATAATGCCGTCGCATAATGGTATAAGAGATGACTTGCCTATGACGAAACGTTCTTCCTATTTGGGCTTATCGCTCTGCTTAGCGCTTTTGCTAAGCGTCGTGTTCATCATCCAAGCCCAGCAAGCGCCCACCGCCGAAGCCATCATCCAAGCCAATTTGCGCGCCCAAGATAATATCGAATCGGAAAAAGTGGGCGAAATTTTTTCTGGCACCCTTTACCCCATCATCGGCCGTAGCGAATTTTTCCCGTGGGTGCTCTTGGGCGACCCGCTCACCAGCCAGCCCATCGGTTGGGTCTTTTCCGATTTGGTGACCATTCGCGGCGACATCAACCAAGTCCCTTTCTCTACTCTGGATGTTAACGCGCCCGTCGTCCCCACTGCCGCGCCCGCCACAAACGCGCCGTCTACAGTATCGCCAACGCCAGCCGTCGCCCTAGCGACGTCCACCCCAACCGCCCAATTCAACGTCACGGGCGTCACCCAAGGCGAGGTTTACATCCGTTATGGTCCGGGCGTAGAGTTCCAACGTCTGGGGGTGGCTTCTGCGGGTGAGCGCTTTGAAGTGACCGCGCAACATACCCAATTCCCATGGTTACAAATCCGCTATCCCGCTTCTCCTAATGGCTTCGCATGGGTGGCAAAAGATTTGCTGGTCATCGAAGGCAATTTGGCCGCTGTGCCCGCCGTCAGCCAAACCGTCTTCAACTTGCCGACCCTGACGCCAACACCCCCGATTCTTGAAGTCAGCTCTGTTGTGGATGGAGAACCTATCCCAATCAGCCCAGCTTTCGCCCAATTGGGTAACGAATTATGGAATATCCTCTTAAACGCCAATTTCGACCCCGAAACAAGCCGTTTCGCGTCCCTTTTCCTACTCGATTTGCAGACCGGAGAAGCTATCGCTTTCGGTAGTAACATCGCCTATAGTGGCACCAGCATCAACAAAATTGCTATCCTCGCGCGCCTCTATGCCCAGCTAAACACCCCGCCCCCTGCAGACGTCGCTACTGACATCGCCAACACCATGATTTGTAGCGAAAATGTGGCGACCAATCGGCTGTTAGCCGCTATCGGCAATGGCGACGAATTTTTAGGTGCAGAAGAAACCACCCAGTTCTTGCGCCAATTGGGCCTAACGCGCACCTTCATCACAGCCCCCTACACCATTCCGGGGCGCGAAATCGTCCCAACAAGACCTATTATCTTGCCGACCACAACAGCCGACCAGACCAAAGCCAACGCCGATTTGAGCAATCAACTGACGGTAGATGAGATGGGCTGGCTATTAGGGAGCATCTATGAATGCGGCTATGGCGAAGACGGCCCGCTCATGACGCGCTTCCCGAACCAGTACGAACCGCGCGAATGCCGCCAGATGCTCCACGTGATGAGCAATAACACAGTAGACGCGCTCTTAAAGGCCGGCGTCCCGGCCGATACCCGCGTCGCCCATAAACACGGTTGGATAGAAGATACCCACGGCAACGCGGCCGTATTCTTCACCCCCGGCGGCGATTATGTGTTAGTGGTGATGATGCACCAACCCGAATGGCTCTACTTCAACGAATCCCTGCCCGTCATGGCCGAACTCTCGCGGACAGTGTATAACTATTACAACCCAACCGCGCCTCAAGCGACCATCCGAGAGGGCTTTATACCCGAAGCGGCTAATTGCAACTTCGCCGGCACACCCCTCATCAGCGATTTGACAGCGCCTGTATGGGATAACTGAGCATAAAAAGGGGACGCTCAACGTCGGCGTCCCTTCTGTGTCTGTATCTGATGCGGATGACGCTAGCCTTTGACAGCGCCTTGGGTTAGACCGCCCACAATTTGGTCTTGCAGGAGCAAATAGATGATGAGTGTGGGCAACGCGCCGATGAGTGAACCGGCGGCAAAGATGCCCCAATTCTGCCCGAAAGTATCAGCGACGAATTGCCACAAACCAACCATCAGCGTGAAGTATTGTGGGTCGCGTATCATCACGCGCGCCAACACAAACTCATTAAAAGTCCCCACAAAAGATAAAATACCCACGACAATCAAAATCGGGCGTACCAAGGGGAAAATCAGCAACCAATACGTCTGCCAATGATTCGCCCCGTCCACCAATGCCGACTCGTCAATATCGCGCGGGATAGAATCGAAGAAACCTTTCATCAACCAAATATTGATGCCCATCGCCCCGCCCAAATAGACCAGAATCAATCCCCCCATCGTATTCAATCCCAAGAAGGGAATGTACGTGCCTATCTGCTGGAGCATCAAGAAAATAGCGACCAAGGCCAACAGGTTAGGGAAGACCTGCACCAATAGAATGGTCACCAACAAGGCTTGGCGTCCCCGAAAACGAAACCGCGAGAAAGAATAAGCGCTGAGTGCCGTGATTAAAACCGCCAAAATAGAGTTGATAGAAGCGATAACCACCGAATTGAACACCCAACGCGCAAAAGGATAACGCGGCGTATTGAACAAAACATCAAAATTGATGAAATAGCTAGACCCTACGGCGAATAACACATCATCGGCGTTAACGGTCTGGCCAACCTCTAAATTCAACCCCTCTATGTAGCCATCCTTAGGCGCTAGAATATCGCGCCGTTGCCCGTTAGACTCTATCGCTACAATCCGCGAGGCGGCGCGGTCCACGCGGTCGCCATTGGCGCGGTAAATTGCTACCACCGTCCCCGTGACCGGGGAACGCGCTTCCAGAGGAGGCACGAGTTCAGGGATGAGCTTTTGGGTATTCACCGATTGGCTGGGGTTAAAAGCCGCCGAAGCTATCCAGACCACCGGGAATAGCGCGAAAATACAGGCAATCACGAGGATGACGACGCGAACGATCATCCATAAAAATTTGGTCTGCTGGTAATTCAATAATGGCTCGCGGCGGGTGGTTACACTGCGGGCCGATGTAGATAGACTAGACATTTTTCGACGTCTCCTCCCAGCTTCGTGTGAAGCGGAATTGTAACAGAGTGACGGCGGCCACCATCAAGAAAATGATGATGGTGATAGCAGATGCCAAACCGAAATCTGCGCCTCTACCCGTGCCGAAAGCGAGACGGAAAGCGTAGCTAATGAGGATGTCTGTGTAACCGGCCGGGGTCACTGTGTCGGTACGAACGGGACCGCCCTCGTTATACACATCAATAATCACAAAGTTATTGAAGTTAAACGTGAAAGAGGCGATAAGCAAGGGGCCAACTGCCACCAGCAACAAAGGCAATGTCAAGTTCCAGAACTGCGCCCATGTGCTCGCGCCGTCTACCTCCGCCGCCTCATACATATCTGAGGGGATAGCCGCCAACGCGCCGCTACAAACCAACATGAAATAGGGGTATCCTAGCCACAGATTGATGAGCAAAATACCAATCTTAGCCCAGTTAGGGTCGGAGAACATCGGCGGCATCTGCAAACCGATACTGCCTAAAATGCTATTCAGCACCCCAAATTGTGGATTGAGCATGCCTTTCCAGATGGCGGTGCTGATGAGCGCGGGGATGGCATACGGGACGATTAACAGCGTGCGGAAGATGCGCGCGCCCGGTGTCTTCGCCCGTAGCAACAAAGCAAACAACAGCCCCAGCGTAAATGTCGAAAAGACAGACATCAACGCAAAGGTCACTGTCCAGACGAAAATATCCAGCAGTGGCCCGCGTATGACAGGGCTAGTCAAAAAGCGGGTGAAATTATCTAAACCGACATTCGCCCGAAACCCCGTTAATAGGGTCGTGCCATCTTCCGCGACAAAACTACCGCGCGTATTATCCGCATAATAGATAGTGCCCAACTCGTTATCAATGATGGCATCTTGTGCGGTGTCATAGCGATATTTTTCGGCGAATTGCCCTGCTGTATTGCGATTTTGTACGCCAATCGGGTCATCTGTAGGGCCAAATTGTAATGGAGTCCCGGCGATGCGCGCGGCATCAATATCGCGCAATGCTGTAGTGCGCCCCGCGCGGTCAAGGCGTGTATAACCATCGAAGCTTGCGGGCAAACCATCATCATCAAAAGGCCCCTCGCCCGATTCCCCCGCTGTCACGGGGATGAGTTCTTCGCCTATCTCGGCAAAAAAAGCGTTGCCGTCAGGGTCTGTTAACCAGAGGGCGTATTGGCCGGCTTCGTTCTGATAGGGCCACCATTGGTAACGCACGCCTGTTTCTGGTAGATAACGGAATTGGGGTTGGTAAAGATAATAATTGATGGCTTGTGTTTTGGTCAACAGATGGCCATCGCCGTAGTTGGTCGTGGAAACATAAACAGTATAGATGATGGGATAAACAACCATTAACAACATGAGCGCGATAGCTGGCGACATCCAGCGAATGGGGTACAAATCTTCGCGCACATTCACAACATTCACAAAAAGGGTTATCAAAAAAATAGCGATTGCTAATTCATAAACACCATCTGCGGCCAACCGATAAACCAAAAAAAGCGCCACAGCATCCACGAAAAAAAGCGCCCCATATCGTAAGATGATGCTGAGCACAGATGTGGTTGGGGCCCCAGATGGGGCCCCCGCCTGCGCGCTAACGGCAGACATGACTAATTGCTACCTTCTTCAATGAGCGTGCGGATTTGCTCGGCGGCATTGGTGAAGGCCGCTTCGCCCGTCTGCGCCTTTTGGGTGATGGAGGTCACCGCATCGCCCCAAGCAGACCAAACAGCCGACATTTCTGGGATGGCGGGCATGGCCAAGCCATTTTCGCCAGCGGCGGCAAAGCCTAGCAAGGTTTCGTCATCAATCGCTTCAAAAACCGGTAGGAAAGCGGAGGGGCGCTTGCCCGCTTCAAACAGCGCGGTCATCGCTTCTTCTGTGGCGACAAAGTCCAGCAAGAAAGATTCCGCCAGCAATTGGTTTTCGCTGAAGGCGCTAATCATAAAGCCTTGGACGCCGAGGAAGGGACGTCCCGCTTCGCCATCCGGACCGGCGGGAATGGCGGCCACTGCGTAGGGAACACCCGATTCGTTCAAGCGGTCAATGGCCCACGGCCCCGTGATAATCATCGCCGCGTCGCCGCTTTCAAAGAGCGCATGCATCACTTCCCAGTCCACACCTTCCGGTTGCAAACCATCATTGACCATGGCTTCGTACCATGTCGCCGCGGCCAAAGAGCCTTCGCTATCAATGCCAACATCTGTTGGGTCATAGCCTTCTTCGGTCAGGCCGAAGACGTAGCCGCCAAAGGCTGTTTGGATGGGGAAGAAGTGGTAGGGGTCGCCTTCCATGCGGATGAAACCGTATTTTTCCATGTTTTCGGAGTGGATTTGTTCGCTAATCTCGCGGACTTCTTCCCACGTGGTCGGGGCGGCTTCTAGCAGGTCGGTATTATATACCAGCGCCACATTTTCGATAGCGTAGGGGAGGCCATACAACTGACCTTCATAGACAAAAGCTTGCACCGCAGAGGGGAGGAACAATTCTTCGAGGTCGCCCAGTTCCACAGGCGCTAACAAGCCATTGACCACCAATTCGCCGAGCCAGTCATGCGCGCCGATGATAATATCGGGGCCTTCGCCCGCCGGGCCAGCCGTCTTGAATTGGTCGCGGATGTCGCCGAAGCCAAGTTGTTGCACTTCTACGCCCACCCCAAATTCCGCTTCAAAATCAGCGCCCAGTTCCTCTAGGACTGGCGCGCGCGTTTCATCCGCCCAAATTACAAGCGTATCGCCTTGGGCGAGAACACTACCGAAAGTGCCGAGCGCGAGCACGGCGATTAACAACATGAAAAACAATTTGCGATTCATTAAATTACCCTTTCAACATAATATGCCGAAGCACTATCTTAATGTCACCCAATAAGTGACTTGCCTAATTATATACAGTATAAAAGGCATATCAAAACGTTTAATTTGTTTAAGTCGCACAAAAAGCGTCCTTTATCACCTTAAAAAGATTAGAAAATAATCACACGACCTATTATATATATAACAAAAATATTATCAGCGCGATTCAGACTCCTTCGGCGGGCAAAGTTGACGCAAATAATCCCATGTGTAAATACCCGTCGAATGGTTATCATCCCATACGGGTTGCAGGGCGTAATTGCCCACGCGCGCTAAATCGGTGATGATGTACGAGCGTTTCGGCTTAAGCTCAAGGATGTTATCGGGCGCGAACTGCGGCCCCATGAATTGATGCCCTCCGCGACATTCCACACACGGGCACGCCTCGCGCAGATGCGACAAGGGATAACGGCATACCCTATCGTCGTTCCATGTGATTTCTAAGTAACTTTCCTGCTTATTCAACGTGATGGCTTTGGGCAAAACCGCCATATCGGCTCATCCTCAATGTCGCTAATCTAACGCTTGTTATATCTAAAATTGTACCGCTTCTCTCCACCTATCCACAATTATGTTATAACCTATAGATAATGTGATACACGTGAGCGTATGATGAAACCCGATACACAGACCCGTTTAGACCGCCATTACATTGAATTATCTATCCTCAACCGCATTGCTGAAGCGCTCAATCGAGAGGTAGATTTGCCGAGGGCCTTAAAAACCTCGCTCGAAAATTTGGTCCAATTGTTCAATCTACAAACCGGTTGGGTTTTCCTGATTGATGAAGCCAGCGGCAAATTTTACACCGCCGCCACCCTCGACTTGCCGCCAGCCCTCGCCGAACATCCGCGCCGCATGGGGGGTAGCTGTTACTGTATTGATTCTTATCTAGAAGGCGATATGACCGGCGCGGCAAATATTAACGCCATCTTGTGTAGCCGCCTTAAAGGGTTGCGGACGGGCACGCGCGGACTTAAATACCACGCCACAATACCCCTATATGCCAAAGATAAAAAGTTGGGCGTCCTAAACGTCGTCAGCGCCGATTGGCGCGAAATCGGCGAGGATGACTTGCGGCTCTTGCACACCGTGGGCGACTTAATGGGCATCGCTATCGAAAGGGCGCGGCTCTTTCAAAAAAGTATGAGTATCGGCGTTGCCCATGAACGCAGTCGTCTAGCGCGTGAAATCCATGATACTATCGCCCAAGGATTAACGGCTATC
The DNA here is from genome assembly GCA_037441665.1 of Anaerolineaceae bacterium. Taxonomy (GTDB): domain Bacteria; phylum Chloroflexota; class Anaerolineae; order Aggregatilineales; family Phototrophicaceae; genus JBBIRQ01. Next base: position 324,423 of record JBBIRQ010000001.1, read on the forward strand.
ACCTTGCAATTAGAAACGCTCGACGCGCTCATGGAGAATGGGGCCGACCCCGCAACGATGCGCCCCATCGTGGCTCAGGCTCTGCAATTGGCGCGGCTCAACTTAGAAGAAGCGCGCCGCTCCGTGCTCGATTTGCGCGCCGCCCCCCTAGAAGGACGGCACCTGTATCAGGTGTTACAAGACCTTCTCGCGACGCCCAACCCTCAACAATCGGTACAAATACATTTTGAAGTCCACGGTCAAGAGCCGCCTCTTCCCCCGCGCATCGCTGTAGGGCTGTTCCGTATCGCTCAGGAGGCCATCCACAACGTCTATAAACACGCTCAGGCTAACGTTCTGCGCGTGGAATTGCGCTTCCTCGCAGATACTATCCAGCTCATCATCCAAGATGACGGACAAGGCTTCGATGTCGAACATATCCCCCAAGGGCATTTCGGGCTTATCGGCATGAATGAGCGGGCGAAATTGCTAGGCGGCAAGCTGGCCATCTGTAGCGAACCCACCATCGGCACAACCCTACGTGTAACGATACCCCTGAGTGATGAACATGAATGAACAAATACGTATCGTCGTCGCCGATGATCACCCCATCGTCCGCGAAGGGCTGGTCGCCATACTCAAAACACAAAGTGATTTTGCTGTTGTGGGAGAAGCGGCGAACGGGCGCGATTTAATCCCATTAGCTATCCATCTGCGCCCCAACATCATCTTACTGGATTTAGAGATGCCAGAGCTGGACGGTGTCGGGGCCATCCACAGTATACGCCAACAAGCCCCCGACATCGAATTCATCGTTTTCACAGCTTTTGATAGCGATGACCGCATCGTCAACGCGGTACAAGCGGGCGCAAAAGGATATTTGCTGAAAGGCGCCCCCCGCGAAGACATCTTCCGCGCTATCCGCGTCATCAGCCGCGGCGGTTCCTTGCTAGAACCGCTCGTAGCCACTAAACTCTTGCAACAGTTCCGACATCCCCCTATTCCAGCGCTAGACCCCCTCACAGAACGGGAGATGGAGGTTTTACACCTGTTGGCGCGCGGTTTACCCAATAAAGCCATTGCCGCGCAACTATTCATCACCGAGCGCACCGTCAAATTCTATGTCAGCGCCATTCTCGCCAAATTGGGCGCAACCAATCGTACAGAAGCGGTTCGGATAGCCGCTCAACGCGGATTGGTCAAGCTTTAAGCCTGTGGTATCCCTACGATTCTGCTGTGGTCTCTTGAATAAAATAACCTGTCTGCTACAATCCGATTCGTTAGGGAAGAACATACGCCCGATTTTAAGGGAGATATTTATGCATTTTCGCTCAATGGCGGCTTTGCTTATCGTCGTATTTCTGGCCGCGTGCCAGGGGCCGCCCCCCACACAAATTGTCCTCGTGGTCACCGCGACGCCCCAATCTATCGTGCCATCGCCCGGCCCCATCAGCGGGGACGGAACGCCCGCGCCTGCTACAGCGGAGGCGACGGCGGACGTAGAGCCGACCATGACGCCCACCGTCACCGCTAGCCCAACGCCCGACGTCTTTCCCACAACGGTTAAAAGCCAAATACAGGTCGCCGAGCAACGCTTCCAAAATGGGCGCATGTTTTGGTTGCAACCGGTTGACCAAATTTGGGTTTTAGCGCAAGATGAAGACGGCAGGCGAACATGGCTCGTCTATGACAATACCTTCCGCGAGGGCCAGCGGGAATCTGACCCAGCTATCACACCTCCCGAAGGTTTCCACCAACCGATACGCGGTTTTGGTAAATTGTGGCGCGAAAATCCCGATATTAGGGAATCGTTAGGGTGGGCGCTAGAACCCGAATTGGGACACGTGACCACTTACGAATATCACGCGGGCGGCACGGTGACGGCCGATAATGAATATATTCCCGCTCCGGGTTATCATCTCATCACTAGTCTATTCGGCGATGTTTACAAATTCAACGAAGCAGACTTAACTTGGGAGCGTGTGCGCTAGTTGCTCAATTCTATCTAGAGGTGCGTTATGATGAAGGGCTTACGCCGCTGGCAGTTAGATTCTCGCCAATCTCTCGCGTTGTATATCGCGGCGGATGCCCGCCTAAGTTTAACCGACTATACGAATGACCAAGTCTGGCAACTCGACCTCGGCCAAGCCGATAGACCCACATTAGCCCTACAGACCCAATATGGCGGGCGCGTTGGCTTGGCTAGCATTGTCCCCATGTGGCTATACCAAGGCCGCGTAATTTATCAATATCAATCATATCATCGCCCACCTCATATCACCCACTTTGCGCCCAATTATCTGCGCGCAGAAGCTGATTTATTACCTACGCTTAGCCTTGTCGCCGAGTATTGGGCGATGGATTCTAGAGCGCTTGGCGCACAGTTCACCCTTAAAAACGATTCCGAACACCCCCTTAATTTACGCTTGGATTTATTCGCCCATGTTGGGGCACAAGGGCGCGAACAAAAATTAGGCATCATCACCTACGATGTTAACCGAAACGCCATTCACATGGGCGCTATGCCGCGCCTGAATCCTGTCGTTGTTATGCCAAATGCCACCACAGACGCCGATAATCGTAGTCCCAAAATCGGTATAGATGTGGCTATAGAAGCCCAAAAGTCGCTGGCAATCCGCTTCGTGCATGCCGGCCTTGCAGACCCGCAATCCTCTTTAACATTCGCGCAACGATGGCTAGCCGAAAACTGGGATACCCACCTGCAGAGCATAGCCAATCATGCGAAAGCGATACCCATCATCCAGACCGGTGATGCAGATTGGGACTGGACGATTGCCTGCGCCATCAACCGCGTCATCCAAGCTTTCTTCAACCCCACTGCCCATCTGCCGGCCGCATCTTTCGTCAGTGCTCGCCTGCCCAATTATGGCTATAGCGCCAAAGGCGATGGCTCAGATTATGGGCGCTATTGGGATGGACAAGACCCCCTGCTGAGCTACCAACTCATCCCTTTTCTGGCGACGGTCCATCCCGACTTTGCGCGCGGCATCATCCACAATTATTTAGCGCGGCGAAGCGAGGATGGCTTTGTAGACCGTAAACCCGGCCTCGGCGGACAAAAACAAGCGCTTCTATGCAATCCTATACTCGCCCGCATGACGTGGAACTACTACCAAATCACGGGCGACAAAGCCTTTCTAGAAACAGCTTTTCCCCAATTGTGGCGCTTCTTCCAACGTTGGTTCGCGCCCGATTGTGACCAAGACGGGGACGGCATCCCCGAATGGCAAGATGAAAGGCAAATGGGTTACGTCGCCTTTCCCACTTTCGCCACGTGGCAAACGTGGTCGCAAGGCGCGGATGTGCGCTTGGTGGAATCGCCCGATTTAATCGCCTATCTGTTATCCGAAGCGCTCTGCCTACAGCGCATCGCGGATGTCATCGGGCAAAAAGAAGCGCATCAAGCGCTAGAAGCGCGCCGCAAAACCTTATATGACGCGCTCGATACAATGTGGTCTGGCCAGCATTACTACTATCGAGACCGCGACACGCACCGCACGCAACAAGGCTTTAGCATCCTCAGCGGTGGGCGCGGCGATCAATCCCACCTCCTAGATGCCACCATCGCCCCCCCCAACCGCCTCATTATCAAGCTCGTTGGCGGCTTTAGCCAATCTGTCAAAATAAACTTGAAAATAGACGGTATAGACGATAAAGGGGCACCAATCGTAGAATCAGCCGATGAAAAAGCCTTCTTATGGCAAAATCGGCAAGCGGTATATACGACGCGCGCCGTCTTCTCTCAGGTTCATCACATCCAATGCGAAGGGCTTAGCCGTGTGCACACTATCCACGCCCGCACGCTCGATACGACAGCGCTTGACATCAATTGCCTGTTGCCCTTGTGGTCTGGCGCCATACCTGCGGACAAATTAGCATCATTGGTAGCGATTATCAGCGACGAAGCGCATTTCGACCGTCCTAATGGCGCGCCCATGGTATCCGCCCAAGACGCCCATTACGACCCCGCTAGCGCCAATGGCGGGGGCGCCGTCTGGCCGCTATGGGTCGGCTTGTTGGTGGATGGCCTGCTAGAAGCCGAATTCGCCCGCGAGGGCGTCGCTTTGCTCCACAATCTATTACAAGCGCAAACCATAGCTTTACAACAAAGCGGCCACTTCGACGAGTTCTATCACAGCGATACCCCGCAAGGATTAGGCACGCCAAACCATTTAGGCGGGGTTGTCCCTCTGACGGCGTTTTTACGCGCTATCGGCGTTTTCATCGCCGGCCACGACCGCGTATGGGTGGGCGGTCCCTTCACATGGAAGCGAGGCATCACCATCGAGCAACACGGCGTCACAGTCAAACGGACGCGAAAACAAACGCTCATCACGTTTCCATCAGGTCACAAAGTCAAACGAGATAATCCCTTCGCATGGGAATACATCGTTGACCCCCAAGCCCAACCGTTGGCGGCGCGCCCCAAACCCAAATCGGTAGAACCGCCCATCACCAACCAACAAATGCCACCAAAACAGTGACGATTGAAGTACAATTAGATGAATAACACTTTTTAATACACGCATTGTCCAATTGGCATGACAAAACAAACTGTGGAACGCCTAGAAACAGCCGTCGCCGAATACATCTTTCATCGCACCGACGATGGCATCATCATCATGGATACCAACAAACATATCACACACGCTAACGCGGCGGCGGCCGCGATGCTGACAGTGCCGGTCGAAAAAATTATTGGCAAAACCCCGCGCGAGGCCTTCGCTCGTAACGTATCGCTCATCAACTTATTTCTGCGGGAGGGCGACCAAACCCTAGATATTCGCCTGCCGCGTCGCCGTCTCGCCATCGGTTTAGCCAAAACCTTAGAATCCGGCCAACGCATCGTCTTATTACAAGATGTCACCGAAAAACGCGACCTCGATACCCGCCGCGAAATGCTCATCAAGAGCATTTCCCACGATTTGCGGAATCCCATATCAGCTATTGGCGGCTTTGCCGACCTCGTCGGCCGTTTTGGAGTGCTAAACGACCAGCAATCTAAATTCCTCACACGGCTTCGCCAAACAACAGCAAAATTGTATGATATGGTGGAATCCCTCGTAGACCTCGCATGGATTGAAGCGGGTATGCCGCTCAACCATGTGCCCGTGCAACTACAAGATGTCATTCAGTCGGCGGTGCAACAAGTCGAGCCTTTCGCCCAAAAACAGAAAATTGTCATCGCTACCTCCTTGCAAAACCCTTTACCGGTTGTCATGGGTGATGCCGAACGCTTACAAAAAGTCATTTATCACCTGCTCCACAACGCTATCACCTACTCCAACCCAGAGCGCAGTATCGCCATCCATGCATGGGGCGACGAAAACGAAGCGTATTGCAGTGTGGCAGACCGCGGCTTTGGCGTGGCTGATGATGAACTAGAACTCATCTTTGACCGCATGTATCGCTCGCGAGATGAGCGCGTGCGCGATATTCACGGCGGCGGCCTTGGCCTAACTTTGGCGCGAACCATCATCAACCGCCATGGCGGCGATATTTGGGCATCTAGCAATTATGGGGAGGGAAGCACGTTCACCTTTGTTTTGCCGGCAATCAGGCTGACGGACGATTAAGATGCAAAAAATTAAAATTCGCCTCCCCGCCACGCTCACCGATTTTGGGCCCGGAATCGGCGCTTTAGGGTTGGCCATCGGCTTGTATATCCATGTAGATGTCAGCCCGCGCGACGACCACCAACTTATCGTAGATACCTCTGGCGAAGGCGCAGGACGCTACGCTATCGGTTTGCGCCATCCGGTCGTCTTGGGGATGATGCGCGTCTTCCAAAAAGTGGAGCGCGCCCCATTGGGCATCCACGTACGGATTGATAGCCAAATTCCACCGGATAGCGGCCTCGGCGTAGAGACCGCTTTCATGTGCGCTGGCCTCATCGCGGCTAACAATCTATTGGGCAACCTGTATAACCGCCAGCAGATTATCGAACTCGCCGCGCAATTCACCGGTAATCCCCCGGCCGCCATCACCGCCATCATCGGCGGGCTGACCGCTAGCTTCCTCGACGAAGACGGGCAACTTCATTACCGTCATCTGCCAGTACAACCTTTCCGTCTCATCGTCGCCGCGCCCCGATTCGACAAATACAAACGCCCTGCCAAAGTGGAGCGCGTCCCTTTAGACGACGCCAAAGCCAACATCCAACGCCTGCCCCTCTTGCTAGAAGCATTACGTCTCGGCGATATGAAACTCATCCAACATGCCATGGACGACAGATTACACGTCCCTTTCATCACTTCTAACATCGTCGGTTACGCCCACATCAGCGAAATGGCGCGCGTGGCCGGCGCGGCCGCCGTCACGACGAGCGGCGATGGCCCGGTCATGGTCATCTTCGCCGATAAAGGGCACGAGCGCATCACCGAAGTGGTGGAGACCGCCTTCAAAAATATTGGCACTGCGGTTCAATTATGGACCTTGCCCATAGATACCCAAGGCGTCGTCATCAGTATGATGCAATCCACCTGAAACAAGGGGGGATGATGAAGCGTTATTACGCCCTCGCGTGGCTTTTGCTCGGCATGGGTTGTGTGGCTTGCGCGCCACGCCTAACGAACCCCGCCAACATCCAAGCGGTGACGGCAGTCCCCACCCTAGATATGCAATCCGCGCAATCGCTATGCGACGCCGTCAACGCCTATTGGAATGAAGACTGGGGAAGCGCTATCGCGGCATTAGAAGGGTTATTGTCCCTTGGGGAAAACTGCCCCGATGGGGTCAATATCCATAGCAAACTCCATACCGCTTTTATCGCCTATGGGCAAAGTTTAGAAAGGCGCGGGCAAATCTCCGCCGCCATAGATGCCTATTCATCCGCTTTGAATTACCAACCCAACAGCCCCGAAGCGCTGGCGCGCTTACAAGCCCTCAGCCCCCAACCCACTGCCAACCCTACGCCTGAACGATGCGAACCAACCATCGTTATGGAAGCCACGGCCGCCTTAAAGCCCTACGAGGCCACCGATGGCCCCTTCATACAAGTGACAGATGGCATTCTGAACGCCGAAGGCCGACCATTCACCGTTTTGGGCGTCAATTATTACCCGCGCGATACCCCTTTTAAGCGCTTTTTGGTGGAATCGCGGATAGAAGTTATCAGCGCTGAATGGGACATCATCGCCAAAGTCGGCTTCAATACCTTACGCATCTTCTTGCGACACGACGACTTATTCATCTGTCGTGGCAATGGCGCTGTGCCGCTCGCTGAACGCTTTACCCTGCTCGACCAAATCATCCAAACCGCGGCGCGTAAAGGGTTTCGGCTCATCATCGTGCTCAACCAAGACGCAGAAAGCGAGCTATACCAAAATCCGCGCTATGTCATCGAACAAAATAGCTTCATCGTCAACCGCTACCGCGATGAACCCGCTATTTTAGCGTGGGATATGCGCGACCGCGGCGACCTAGACTATCAAGAAGGGCGGGTCAGCCGCGATGTCGTCTTGGCTTGGGCATCTGCCACAAGCCGCCTCATCCGCCAACAAGCCCCCAAGCATCTGGTGACGGCGGGCTGGTGGCGCGACGCCGCCGTGACCGCGCCCTTTGTGGACGTGGTCAGCTTCCAGCATTACGGCAACTTTGAAGACTTGCGCCAAACCATCGCTATCCTCAAAAGCGAAACCCAAAAGCCTATCTTGCTCGCCGCTATTGGCTATAGCACGCTCAATCTGGATGAAACCGCCCAACGCAATCTCTTATTCCAAGGCTTTGATGAAGCCAGCCACAACCGCTTAGCGGGATGGTTAGTTTATATGGCTTTCGATTACCCTTTGTCCGCCACCTGCGAGGCCCCTAACTGCCCCGGAACGGCCACAGAGAGCAATTATTACGGCATATGGAATACCAGCTACTTCCCCAAATTGGCGTTAGACGCTGTTAAAAGGGCCATGCAGAACGCGCCCTAGAATCTCATATGAATCTAACGCAAACGGCCGATAATGTGACCATCTCATCATCAACAAGAATCGAGCCTGCCATGATGTTCAGAAGACGCCTCCCCAAAACAAACGAAGCGACCGAAACGCCGTCCGGCCCCGTCCAATGGCGGCGCATGATAGCGTATCTAAGCCCATATCGCTGGCGCTTAATCATCGCTATCATCGCGCTCAGCCTTAGCGCGGCGCTAAGCCTCGTCTTCCCGGCGGTCATCAGTGATGTTGTAGATTCTGTGCTCGTCAATGGCGATGTCGCGTTGCTAGACCGCATCACCGCTTTGCTCATCGGCGTTTTCCTTTTGCGCGCTTTTATAACGCTCATCGAGACCTACAATTTGAACTATATCGGCGAGCGCATCCTCGCCGACATCCGCAAACAGCTTTACAGCCACTTACAGACTCTATCCCTGCGTTTTTTCACCGAGCGGCGCGTTGGCGAACTCGTCAGCCGCATCTCCAACGATGTAACCGTCATGCGCTCCGTTTTAACCAACAACGTCAACACCCTTCTACAACAAAGCTTGACCTTGCTTGGCTCTATCGTCATCATGTTTTTGTTGAACGCGCGCCTGACCTTGTTCATCCTCGTGATGATTCCGATTGTGGTATTGCTGGGCTTCGTGTTTGGGTTTTATCTGCGTCGCATCAGCACCCAAGTACAGGATGAAATCGCCAGTTCCACCGTCGTTGCCGAAGAAGTGCTACAAAACATCCGCGAAGTAAAAAGTTTCACGCGCGAACCCTACGAAATTGCGCGCTATCACCGCGCAGTAGACAGGGCCTTTGCCGCCGCCATCCGTTTATTGCGGGTGCGCGCCGTCTTCGGCCCTGTGGTCGCTTTTATGGCCTTCGGCGGCTTATCTCTCATCCTGTGGTATGGCGGACGGGAAGTATTAGATGGGCGCTTATCGGGGGGCGAACTAATCGCTTTTTTGATATACGGTTTGACCGTCGCGGGCAGTTTCGCCGGCCTAGTGGGGCTATATACCCAATTCCAAGAAGCTATCGGCGCTACCAAGCGTGTCTTTCAAATCATTGATGCGAAGCCAGATATTCAAGACGCCCCCAACGCCGTCACTTTACCCCACATCGAAGGGCGCGTCACTTTTGAAGATGTCCACTTCAACTACGACGAACGCCAAGAGGTGCTGAAAGGGATTAACCTTGATGTCGCCGCAGGCGAAATTATCGCGCTAGTAGGGCCCAGCGGCGCGGGCAAAAGTACCCTGTTCAATCTCATTCCGCGCTTCTACGACCCCACGGCCGGCATCATCCGCGTAGATAACATAGATATACGCACCGTGACCCAAGCCAGCTTGCGCCAGCAAATCGGCATCGTGCCACAAGAGACTTTGCTCTTCGGCGGCACGATCCGCGAGAATATCCTATATGGCCGCCTAGAAGCCACCGAATCCGAAATGATAGCGGCGGCCCAAGCGGCGAATGCCCACGATTTCATCATGGATTTGCCCGACCAATACGATACGATTGTCGGAGAACGGGGCATCAAACTCAGCGGTGGGCAACGTCAGCGGGTGGCCATCGCCCGCGCCATCCTCAAAGACCCGCGTATTTTGCTCTTGGACGAAGCCACATCCAGCCTCGATAATGAAAGTGAACATCTGGTGCAAGAGGCGTTGGCCCGCCTGATGCAAAACCGCACAACCTTCATCATCGCCCACCGCCTGAGCACTATCCGCGTCGCCCATCGTATCGCGGTGCTAGACAAAGGGTGCATCATCGAGTTGGGGACACATGAAGCGCTGATGGCCCAAAATGGACTCTACGCCAAATTCTATGAAATGCAATTTCGCGAAGCCGATTTGCTAGCTACCGAGAATGGGGTATCTTTATAAACTTACCACAGCCGCCTAACTTAGCTAGGCGTGTGTAACTTCATCGAACGGATAAGGTGGGGGAAATGACCTTACAGGGGAAAACTGTCCTCGTGACCGGGGCAACGGGCTTTTTGGGCGGCGCTATCGCAAGGCGTCTCGCTGAAGAAGGCGCGTTTGTAAAGGCGCTCGCGCGGCGACCAAACCGCGACGCCTACCTGCGCGATGTAGAAAATATCCAAATTGTCGAAGGCGATATTACAGACGCCAACCGCATGAAAGACATCGCCCAAGGGTGCGATTATATCTTCCACAGCGCCGCCGCGCTGGGGGGGCCTTATCATCATCAATATCGCGTAAATGTAGAAGGGACGCGCCATGTTGCGATGGCCGCGGCGGAAGCGCGCGTCACACGTTTTATCCACATTAGCTCTATAGCCGTTTATGGTTACAGCTACACAAGCGATGTGACCGAAGACATGCCCCAACGCCCCGGACGGGTGCCCTATAATCGCACCAAATCCGAAGCGGAAACAGCCCTCAGGCATTTGGCAAGCGAACACAATTTAGCTTATAGCATCATCCGCCCCGGCATGATTTACGGACCTCGTAGCGTCGGCTGGACGCTGACGATGTTCAAGCTAGGGCGACGCCGTCCGACGCCCTTCATCGGCGATGGAAGCGGCTTTTCCCATCCCATTTATATAGACGATGTCATAGATTTAACCCTATTGCTGGCCACCCACCCGGCCGCTGTCGGTCAAGCTTTCAATTGCGCGCCAGACCCCGCGCCAACATGGCGTGAATTCATCGGCGCTTATTCGCAATTAGCCGGACATCAAGACTGGTTGGCCATTCCGCCATTCCTGCTCAAAATCGCCGCGCCGTTTGTGGAGCTTTTCCTAACCCTTCGTGGCGAACCCCAAGACCTCATCCAGCTCATCCCTTTCATGATGGGGCGCAAAACGTATAAGATGGATAAAGCGCGTCAACTGCTGGGCTGGACTGCAAAAACATCACTAGCAGAAGGCATTCGCCTGTGCGAACCCTACCTACGCGAAAAAGGCCTTCTTCCATGACGTTTATCATCATCGCTTTGGCCGCTATCGGGCTAGGCGGCTTCTTATCGTGGTGGCTATTGATTGAATCGGAAGGCGTTTATCTGGGTAAGCGGGTCGTCATCTGGCTATATGATGTCTATGCGCGGCGTTACGACGCTATCAAACAGTTCAACCCCCATTACGAACATCACTTCCTCGCCCAACCACTGATGGCGCAAATTAGCCCTTGCCAAAATCCCCTCGTGCTCGACGTAGCCACCGGCACCGGGCGCTTGCCTCTGGCGTTGTGGCAACACACCTGTTTTAGCGGCCACGTCGTCGGGCTTGACCTGAGCTACCAAATGCTCAAACAGGCCCACCAAAAGCTAGTAACAGAACATTACAGGGAAGGAGTTAGCCTCGTCCACCACAGCGCGGAACGCCTACCATTCGACGATGCTAGCTTCGATGTGGTGACTTGTCTGGAGGCGTTGGAATTTCTGCCCGCGACCGATAGCGCGCTGGCGGAAATGGCGCGCGTCTTGCGCGAGGGGGGCATACTGCTCATCACGCAACGCATCAACACCCGTTGGATGCCCGGCCGTCTATGGTCAGAAAGCACCCTGATGACATTACTAGAAGAACTCGGCTTTGAATTTATCGAATTCGATATATGGCAGTATGACTATAAAAAGGTTTGGGCACAAAAAAGGGGCCAATCCGCCCCGATTGGCCCAAAACCTATCTCTACCCTTCTGCGTCATACCTCTCATGGCCAGACATGGCGACAAGATGAGATGGGAATTTATCGGCTTTTAATTGCGGACAACCCGATATAAGTCTATCATCGGCGGCATCCCAACCAAGTATTGGGAAAGCTCGCCGCCATGCTGTTCAATGAATTCAGGTCCGGTATACAAATCCACAATGCGCCAGCCTTCAGGCAATAGGGCTTCTACTTCCCCCCTATCCCTCAGATACATGCCAATGCCCATTTTGGCGTATTGCTCGATGACAGCAGTGCCCGCGCGGCGGTTGCCGTGGTTGAATATCAATGTCTCGAAACCGGCATTCGCTAAATTATGTAACACCGCTTGCATGCCGTTATCGGGCAAAAAGTGCATCAATCCTGTGGCAATGGCCGCCTTAGCGCCCATCAGTAGCGCTATATCTTCCGCTTTGGTCACATCTACGCGCAGTGCCCGATACCCCTTTTCTAAAGCGGACTGAACCACATCTGCCGAGGCATCGGTGTAATACATCACTTCTTCGGGCTTCACACTCAAGGGAGTGGGAGCGCCACCGCCGATGAGCGCCACCGCGTCTAAGTTCCAACGATGGATGATGAGCCGTGCCAGCGCATTTTGGCTAATCACTTGACGCGGGACATCATCCACTATCAATTTCAAATGTTCCGCCGCCTGTCGGACGGCATCGTCCACCTCTAGCGACCACGAATCCGCCCAATGGGGCAAATGTTGGGAAAGCCACTCTTTAATAATCCAAGCCGTGATTAAGTCTGTCCGCACAATGAGCCTCCTTTATAACGATTGTCATTAAGTATCGGCATAAAAGAAGCCGAGAGCAAGTAGGTAATTTGTACGGGCGGACAAAACCAGTGGCGACTTATTGCATCGCCTTTTCTCTTTCTATTTGCTCTTTCAAAAATTGGAGCGCGGCGTCTTTATCATCGAACAATTTGAACGATGAAAACCGCATGAAAAATTGTACAGCAATCCGTATAATCGGATTCACCCCCACCAAAGCAAAGAAGCGGGTATTGCGATGACGCACCAATTCGATAATAGACTTGCTCTTTAACACGTTCGGGTCAAGCCTTTGGGCATCGCTCACATCTACTAAAAAAGCGATAGGGTGCTTATCTGCGGCGGGGATGCAGATACTCATCACCTCATCCACGTCTTGATTAGTGACTACGCCATGATACTCCATCCCCATTATCCAGGGTTCATCAATCCAATAAGTGCGCGTGCTCATGTACAATTACCTTTCTACACTCAGCTTTTGGCTATCTAACAGTGTAAAGCCATTTGCTCTGCGCTAGTGTAAATATTTTTTGTAATATATTGAAATAAAGTGAATCCGAAATAAACGCTTATGGCAAAATTTATGCAAATAGCATCTTTTTTAGCTAGCCGTTAACGATGGCGCGCAATTTTGTTACAATGAGTGTCTTTATTACGCTTTTCCCAAAACTTGAGGGATTCATCCTGTGAAAGTCCTAACCCAAGAACATGCCAAGCTCATTGAACAAGCCATTCTAGCCGCCCAAACCGCGGGCGATTTGCCCGCCTTTGAGTTGACAGAGGTTATCATCGCCCCGCCTAAACGCCCTGAGCACGGCGATTATTCCTCGCCTATCGCCTTAGGATTGGCTAAAACAGCCGGCCAAAAGCCGATGGACATCGCCCAAACGATTGTCCGTCACTTGCCCAAAGCCGACTTTATCGGCGAGGTGAACGTCCTTGCACCCGGCTTCATCAACTTTCGCCTGAACGAAACATGGCTTAAAGCGCAAACAGACGCCATCATCGCTGAAGGCGATGCCCTTTTCACGCTCGATATAGGCCGCGGTAAGCGCGCTCAGGTCGAATTCGTCAGCGCTAACCCTACCGGGCCGCTCCATATCGGGCGCAGTCGCGGCGCGATGGTGGGCGATACCATCGCCCGCCTGCTAGAAGCCGCCGGCTACGCTGTAGAGCGCGAATACTATTTCAATAACGCCGGCGTACAGATGGTCAACCTCGGCAATAGTTTGCGTTTGCGCTATCTAGAAGCGCTAGGAAAACCGGTATCCCTGCCACCCCAAAGCGATACGAGCTTTTATCGGGGTGAATACCTAATAGATTTTGCCAAAGAACTTGTGGCAGAACACGGCGAAAGCCTTGCGGATGAAACCGATTGGCAACCCTTCAAAGCCTTTGCAGAACGCAAAATGTTTGAAATGATTCGGGCGACGCTACGCCGCGTGAATATCGAACACGACATCTTCTTCAACGAAAACAGCCTTTATGATGATGGCTCTGTGTGGCGCACCCTAGAAGCTCTCGAAAAAGCGGGCTATATCTACGAATCGGCAACCCGCGCAGGAGATGAAGACGAAACCCCAGACCAAGCGCCTAAAGCGCCGGCCAAGTGGTTCCGTAGTACCGCTTTCGGCGACGATAAAGACCGCGTTATGGTCAAAAGTGACGGCAACCCCACCTATACCCTGCCCGACATCGCCTATCACGTCAATAAGATTCAACGTGGGTTCGATATTATGGTGAATGTTCTCGGCGCAGACCACTATACCCAGCATCAGGTGGTGCGCCGTGGGCTACAAGCATTAGGCTATGACCCTTCTGGGCTAAGGGTTATCATCATCCAGTTTGTCCGTATCGTCCGCCAAGACCCCAATAGCGGCCAATTTGTCGAAGTGAAGATGAGCACCCGCCGCGGCGATTACGAAACCCTCGATGACCTCATTGATATGACCAGCGCCGATGCCGTGCGCTATCATCTACTGGCCCGTAGCCCCAATTCCCATCTCGACTTCAACCTTGACGAAGCCGTTAAACAAAATAACGAAAACCCCGTCTATTACATCCAAAACGCCCACGTCCGTTGCGCCGGCATTTTCCGCGAGGCCGCGGCGCGCCATTTGGATGACAGCGGCGCGGATGTCCAATTATTGGGCGAGGAAGAGATGCGCTTCTTGCGAAAAGCGCTAGAATTAGGCGAAATCATCACAACATCCGTAGCGGAACTAGCGCCGCACAAAATCGCGTTTTATGCTAAAGAGCTAGCCGCCACCTTCCACCCTATTTACGAGACAGCGCGCGCGCTCCATAGCGATGTCCCCCCTGAATTAGCCAAAGCGCGTTTGCGATTTTATCGCGCCGCCCAGCTCACTTTTAAGCGTGTCCTCACCTTAATGGGTATGAGCGCGCCCGAACGGATGTAACGCCCAAATAGATGAAAAGGAGTCGCTATGGGGCTAAAACCTGACCACTGGATACGCCAGATGGCCCAAAAACACGGGATGATAGAACCCTTTGTGGAAAAACAAATGCGCGAAGGGGTCATCAGTTACGGGGTCTCCTCTTATGGTTATGACTTGCGCGTCGCTGATGAATTTCTCATCTTCACCAATGTGCATTCCGCCATCGTAGACCCTAAAAATTTCGCGCCACAATCCTTTATGGAATTCAAAGGCGAGGTATGCATCATCCCGCCGAACTCTTTTGTGCTAGCGCGCTCTGTAGAGTATTTCCGCATCCCACGCAACGTATTAACCATCTGCTTAGGCAAATCTACTTATGCCCGTTGCGGGCTTATCGTGAATGTAACACCGTTCGAGCCAGAATGGGAAGGGCACGTCACCCTAGAAATCAGCAACACCACCCCCTTACCCGCCAAAGTATACGCGAACGAAGGCTTGGCGCAGGTCCTCTTTTTTGAAGCAGACGAAGAATGCGAAACATCCTACGCCGATAAGCGCGGCAAATATCAAGGCCAACGTGGCGTCACTCCGCCTAAACTATAGCGGGGCTTGACGCCACAAAACAGCCGACACTATAATGCACAGTATACGGGTGCATAGCTCAATTGGCAGAGCGCAGTCCTTACAAGACTGATGTTCTAGGTTCGAGTCCTAGTGCGCCCATCCCTAAAAATTGCCCAACGATGTTGGGCTTTTTTCATTGAATTCGTAAATTCATTTCATTTTTCTAGCCAAATTCAAATTTTGTGTGATGTGGTAGTAGCCCAAATTTACAGTATCGTGTACAATATGACTAATGTTACATATTAGTTACATGGTCGTTTGATTATGGTAATGACAGACGTAGCCCAACGGCAAATCCTGATTGTTGAAGACGATGAAGACACCGCTGAAGTGGTCTGCACGCTCTTAGAAGAAGCCGGCTTCCGCACGATGGCTGTAGACCGTGGCGATTTAGCCCTCACCGAAATTGCGGCAGAATCCCCCGACCTTGTATTGTTGGACATCAACTTACCAGATATTAATGGGCTGGATGTATTGCGGTCGGTGCGTTCCCATTCGTTCTTGCCTATGATTGTGCTCAGCGGCTTTGGCAAAGACCGCGACCGCGTGCTCGCCCTAGAGGCCGGCGCCGACGATTACATGGCTAAACCCTTCTCGCCAGAAGAACTCGTCGCCCGTGTGCGCGCCCTGCTCCGTCGGGTGGAATGGACGCCCAAGCCCGAAACGCACCTCAAAATCCGCCAGCTCGAACTGGATATGCCCCGCCGCCAAGCGACCATCCGCGGCAAACGTCTGCACCTAACCCCCATCGAATATGGCATTCTCGTCACCCTCATGAGAAACGCCGGCCAAGTCGTCACCCATGACGAGATGCTCCAAGCTGTTTGGGGAGATAGTTATCAAGGCGATTTTTCGGTGTTGCGGGTCAATATCTCGCGCTTGCGCCAAAAGCTAGAAGAAAATCCCCGACGCCCAACCTACATTGTCACCGTGCCGGGGCGCGGTTACTGGTTGCCCACCAATCGCTCCTGAACATATCATAGCGCCATAGCCATAATATCAAGTTTGTGCTACTCTTAGCATAAGACAGGCATCATAGCCTGTTTTGTTTTATCCCTATTGTGCGCGATAGGATTAATGAAAATGCCCGCCGATTATTCCCTCTTGGCCCACGTATACGACCCAATTGGTTTGGGAGATTATGCCCGCGCTATCGTCCCCAAAACGCTTGAATTCGCCATGCAAAATGGCTGGATGGGGCGGCGCGTCGTAGATATTGGCTGTGGTACAGGGGCCAGCCTGGAATGGCTCGTCAAACATGGGTATGTGGTCAGCGGCATTGATGCATCGCCCCAAATGCTCCAAATTGCCAAAGAGAATCCCAATATTAAATCAGGCGTACGCTGGCAAGAAGGCGACATCCGCCAATTGCCCATCCTCGATAATATCGATCTCGCCTTAGCCATCAATATCATGAACGAACTGGATAGCCTGCGCGACCTCGAAACCGCTTTCGGACAAGTAAAAACCCTCCTCAGCCAACAAAAATGGTTCATCTTCGATATGACCACCCTTCAAGGTTTGGTTGCTAACCATTTGCAAGGTGATAAAATAATTTACAATCAGGGTGCATTGACCATTTTTGCATCGAGTTCTTTCGATTATGAACGTCAAATCCAAACCATTCACTACACTATCTTTGAAAAAGCGGGCGAAACGTGGAAACGGTCAGAAGCCCAACGCACCTTACGCGCTTACCCTATCGGAGCTACGGCATCATTGCTACAACGCTTAGGGTTTGCTGTCAAGTTCGTGCTCAATGAACGCTACGAGCGCTACGACCCTACACAGCTCGATGTCAAGCGCGTTATTTTCATGGCAGAAAAACAGTCATAGCCACTATGGAAACGCAACTCTCCCCTACAACACATTTGCAAGTGCCCGTAGATAACGAACATGGCGCATTGCGCCTAGTGATTTTATTCGTCTTCTTGGTGGCGGGTATTTTGGGGTTTATGCTCGGTATTCGCCTGTTTCCCGGCACCGAGGTGAACTTTCTGGCCATTGTCACGGCCCTTTTGGTCGGGGGCGGTATCTCCGCCATCATCGAAAGATACCTAAAGCGCATCTGGCCCAGCGGCAGGAGCTTGGAATTTACGAATACCCATATACGATTGAATAAACGCAATAAGCCTGAAGTCGAACTCGACCCCGAAAAACAGATCAATGTGTTGCTATGGCGCTTCACGGTAAAACGTCGCGGGCGCGTGCCCAAAGGCTGGCATGTCTTCTCTATCGCTTTAGAACAAGATGAACAGTATATCCCTATTTATGCCATTGTCTCCCCCAAAAGGTACGAAACGCTCAGCAATATCGAGCAATTCACGCGGCTCATCGGCGACCAAGAGCTGAAGTCATCTGGCGCAGAGCGCGATTTACGCCTCGCGGGGCAACAACGCCGCTTACGCATTGCCGAAGCGCAACGTTGGGTGTATGGCGCCGAAATATCGGTAGACGAACTGTTCCACATTATCGCCCATCTACGTGACCAATTCCCTAAATGGATGCCATCGTGAAAATGCCCTTACGGCTTTGTCTTCTGCTTTGCGCGGGCTGGTGGCTCGGCCAGTCGGTCAGCGCTCAAAACACGTTAAACGATAATGAACCCGTGGAAAGCGCCATAACCGATGGCTCGGCAGAAACATGGACTGTCTCTTTACCCGCCGGGCGGGTTGTCTCTTTCTTCGTGGAAGCGCTATCTGGCAACCTAGACCCCCAGCTCCAAATTTTGTCCAGCAGTGGAACGCTCATCATCAGCAACGACGATTACCAATATCCCATCTATACCGATGCCCTCCTAGAAGCTATCACCATCCCGCGCACAGATACGTATAGCATCCGTGTGAGCGGTTTTGGCAATTCCAGCGGTAATTATCGCTTAACCATGCTACCCGGCTATGCCCAGCGCCACTTATACGAAGACTTCGCGCAAGCGGATGATAACTGGATTATCTGGCAGGCGAGCGATGCATCCGAACCGATATTGACGAGCGACAATGACCGCCTGAGCGCGACCATAGAAGGCATTAACCAACGGGCTGTACTGCTCAACCCGCAAAACGAACCGCTGACAGATTTTTATGCACAAGCACAAATCGAAACCGTGAGCGGCCGCGAGGGTTGGGTTGTGGGTTTGGCGCTACGCGCACAACCGGATGGCCAACATTACGCTTTTAGCCTAAACCAGCAAGGTCTATGGCGCTTCGACTATATCCATAATAATCAAACACAAACCACCATTCGCGATTGGACCACACACCCGGCGATTGTCCGCGGCGCCACACAATTCACGATTGCGGCGCTGGCTAACGATAGCGGCTTCGACTTCTTCTACGATGGGCAGTTCATCGGCTCTGCCAATGATGCCCAACTCCTAGAATCGGGTCAAATTGGGTTGCTGATTAGCACCACATCGGCTTGGAACGCCGCCACATCGGCGACATTCCAAGAGGTCATCATCACCAAGCCCTTCCTACAAGACGGAAATCCCATTATCCCACAGGCATTCATCGTAGAAGGCGCTAACAACACCATTGCCGGCTTGCAACGGCGACAACTCGTGCCGACAGGCGGCGAACAAATCCTCACCGTGCCACAAAGCGCTTGGCAATCCCCCCGGCCGGGCGTGTTCACCTTTCCCTTAGGCGGCAACCTCAATATCACCAACTTGGTCATGGCCGCGACCGTTAGCATAAGCCAAAACGGACAAGGCATTGGCGGTTGTGGGCTGGTTCTGCGCGCGGCCAGCAACACCGATTATATCCTCGCCTACCTCGATACTAACGGCGCTTATGGGCTATCCCAGCGCATGGGCGATACTTTCTCGCCCGGCATCTTTGGCGAATCCCAAAATCTCGTCGGCGGCCAGCATCATCTATTGGTCATCGCCAATGGAGAAAAGCTCTATTATTACATTGACGGCATCTACAGAGGCACGATAAACGCTCCCATCAGCAGTGGCGCTGTCGGTAACGCGGTCGTCAATTTCGACCCCGTAGACACCACTTGTAACTTCAATGATGTTTGGGTATGGCGTTGGGATAACTAAAATAAATCCAATCACCCACAATGCGCGTTTATGATGGTAGCGAGCATCAAGGGATAAAAGAGGTGAATTGTGCAAAGTTTGGAAGATGCTATCCTACGGACTGTCCTCTACGCCGACATCTTTGATTTTGCGCTGACCATCCCCGAACTACATTATTTTCTCATCCACGATAAAAGCGTCTCCCAAGCCACTATCGAAGCCGCCCTTCAACAATCGCCGCGCCTACGACAATACCTCTGTGTTGAACAGGGCTATATCGTCCTCATTCAGCGCCCGGAACTCATCAGCCTTCGTCAAGCCAAAGAGCGGCTCATCCAACAGTTGGAAGCGAAGGCACGCCGCTACGGTTATATCTTGGCCCTCATCCCTTTTGTGCGGATGGTCGCGCTAACCGGCGCTCTCGCCGCGCGTAACCCCAAAGATGAACATGATGACTTTGATTATTTACTCATAACAGAACCCGGCAGGGTTTGGTTAGCGCGCGGACTCGCTATCCTCATCGTGCGGGTTGGACGGCTCTTTGGGGTGCGGATATGCCCCAATTATGTCTTAGCGAAAGACCAACTCGAACAAAATAAGCGCGATTTGTTCATGGCGCGGGAAATCGCCCAAATGTCGCCTATCGTCGGCTCTACACTCCACCAAGAGATGCTCAAAGCCAACTTATGGGCGTCACATTATTTGCCCAATATTCACTCGCCAGCCCATACGATACCCTCGGCGCAATCTTTGAACGGCTTGGGACGATTATTCCAGCGAGCAGGAGAGCTACTATTATGGGGGCGGCTAGCGGACGCTTTGGAAAAATGGGAATATAGCCGCAAAAAAGACAAATTCGCCCGACAACAACATCTCCACTCCTCAGCAGAAATTGATAGCCATCGGGTAAAGGGGCACTTCTACGACCACGGGCGGCAAATTTTAGCTTTGTATCAAGACCGTCTAAAGGCTTATGGTTTAGACCAATGAAGCGGCGTTCGGCCGCTTCGTCCGGCCGAACGCGCCAAACGCGGAGATTACTTGCCCATAACCGGCGCTATGGCCGCGCATGCTGGGCAAGTGCCATCGGGGCGAATGATAGCATAGCCCCCCATGGGGTCGCTATCCCACCGCGTGAAGTTGATATTCCACACGATGAGCAAACGCACACGGCCACTGCTCGCCGAACGAGAAATCGCATCCGCCAACCACGCGGCATGTTGTGCTACGGTGGTATTCGATGCCCATGCGAAGCTCGCCGGGATAGGCGCGCCCATCCCCTCGCCAGATAGATAACCCAGTTCTGTCCAGCAAACGGGCTTGCCGCCAAAGAGCGCATAACCCCGATTCAGCATAGAGCCAAAGTAATACGTGGGATATTCGCCGCGCGGGTCGCCGCTGGTCGTCCCCGGCGATACGATGCCTTCGTTATAGTGTAAGCCAATGCAGTCCATGTATTGGGCCGCGCCGGCATCGGCCATCTGCTTCATGAAAACATCATCGTTGCACAACGCCGGAATACAACCCGCCGCGCCGGCAAAGCCGGTTGGCGCGGGCGCGCCGCTGATGACAATAGTTGACGGATTCTTGGATTTGATGGCGTTATAGGCCGGAGCTAACAGCTTCACATAATTAGCGCCGTTGATTTGCCCGTTGGGCCACTCGCGGTCAAGGTTTGGCTCGTTCCAAACTTCTATCGCATCCGCGCCCATCGCCGCCAATTCGCCGACAAAAGCGCTATAACTGGCCACATAGCTATCAAAATTAGTGGCCAAAGCATCCTTATCGCCCACCACGCCCAACAAAATCTTCATGCCATTGGCCTTGGCGCTATCAATGAACTCTTTGCCTTTGGCCAGACCCGCGCTGACGGGCAACTGCTTTTTGACCCACGTCATGCCCGTAGCTTTCATGCGATTGATGGCGTCGCTGGTCAGCCCATCCACATGGCCGCCGAGTTCAAAACCGCCTGTGGCGCCGCTACCCGCCACCGGGGCCGGCAAATTGCCAGTGGCGTTATTCGATGGCGCCGCCGGGGCAACAACTGTCGTCACCTTATCGCACACAACAATTGCCGACAAATCAAAGCTAGCACGACCTTCATAAACATTGCCGCGCAAATCGGTTATATAAATCGTCCAGCCGAAGAAGATACGGCGCGCATTCGCCGCAGAAACAGCCTCCACGCAATTATCAATGCCTGTGGCGCGGTCATCGCGTTCAGGGTTGGGCGCTTCCCAACTCGTTTGCACAAATTCCCATTTGCGAATCGTGCGAAGGTTGACGCCGCGTTCTTCTTCTATGGCATCGCGCACGGCCGAAAAAGCCAGCCAACTGGGGTCGCGCGGGGTCGCCGTCGGCTGGGCAGATTGCGCCGATACCGAGCTGGCGAAACTAAAAGAAAGCATCATTAACAACAAAACCACTAACGATAAACCTATTCCCATACGGTACATATGCGTTTTAGCAGTAGCTGTCATGTTCACTCCTCATGAATAAAATAAACTATCTGCGCTTACGAATGCCAAAAGCCTACACAAAAACTCTCATTTGTCTAGTGTAGGCTCTCTAGGCGTAGGTAAATCGTCAGTTTTAAGCGAGGATGGCGCTGGCCTCTTTGCGGATGAAGGCCAACTTTTGGAGCGCCGCTTGTTGCCCTTGCGATTGCAGAATCTCCCCTATCGCGTCCAGCACCTCTAATAAGGTGGGGCCATAGGTCTTGGCCTCGCTGTGCAATAGCTGGCGCACCTCATCTTCCGATTGGGCGTTGAGTAGCTGATTGGCGAAGCGCATTTCCGGTTGCATTTGCGCCTGTAAAATGCTCACCACTCGATTATAAATATCGCGCAAGCGGGCGGCTGTTTGGGCATCTCCGCGCCGTTCCGATTCCTGTAGATTGATGCTCAACACCTGCATAAACACATCATCAATGCGCGAAATATTCTCTTGGATGAGCGCGTCAGGATCTGGGCTATTCACCAACATCTGCAAAAAACGGGCCGCATTTTGCATCACCGCTTGGGTCTGTTTGTCCATGGCTTCGGTGGCTTTCAAGAGCTGGTCGCGCATGGCTTCTAGCGCGTCGCGTTCTTGTTGCGGGGCTTTGCTGATGTAGGCGCTCAATTCTTGGAAAAATTGATAATCAAACACAGGGCGCGCCAAACCAACCAAGGCTTCTAGCTTAAGGGGTTCATCTCGATAACTCAAGACCAGCTCTAGGAATTGGTCGCGGGTTGCCTTTTCTCCCAGTTGGTTCAGTTGTTGGGCCACTTCCGCCACGATATGCTCTTGTTCTTGTTGCTGGCGCAAAATCTCTTGGCCATAGCTAGAATGCATGACGATGAGATTTTGTAAAGCCGCCAGATGTTCCGCCAAGTCGCGCTGTCCCGATTGCGCGACCCGCTGGATCATCGCCATCATCGTCATCAGAAAATCGCGGTCAATTTGGCTATCATGCGCTTGGATTAACGCGGGCAATTGGTCGGGGTGGGTTTCTAATAGTTTCTGAATGAGTTCGACACGGCGGCGTTGTTGCTCCAACATCTCTGGCGTGATACCGTCGGCTTGCAGAATCTGGTCTATCAAGCCTTGTACGGTCAGCACCCGCTTAGGATTGAGCATATAGCCCTTAAAACTGCCCTGCGGCAAAGTGCGCGTCAATTCATTGAGCAAATCGCCAACGACTTTTTCCTCACCGCCGTGTTTGATGCCTAATTGCGGTGGCACAAACGCCAACAACAGCTCTTTACTAGCATCATGATACAAAATAGGCGTGGAAATGAGGTTAGTCGCGTTGCAATGGGGACAAATCGCTTGATTCAAGCGCCCTGTGACCAGCAAGGACTTACCTTCTGGGTCTTGGGCGGCGTCTACTACTGTTCGGACAGCTGTAGGGAAAGGTTGCCCGCAATTCGAGCAACGGATAGTCATAGATACAGGGGTCATTAATCGCCTCCGATTTATGGGTGCATCAACGGGGCAAGGTAATAGTAAACCGAGAGCCAGACCCCGGTTGGCTATCTACGCTTATAGTGCCGCGATGCGCTTCTACAATCATCTTCGCTAAATATAAGCCCAGACCAGTGCCTTTGGTCTTACGGCTTAGATTGTTGTCTACGCGGTAAAATCGGTCGAAAATGCGCGATTGCTCCGCTAAGGGGATGCCCGGTCCCTCATCTTGGACGTACAGTTGGATGGACGCATCGTTATAAGAACCGCCAACCATAATTGTACTGCCGTTGGGCGAATATTTGATAGCATTGCCGACCAGATTATCAATCACTTGGCGCAAACGCACTTCGTCGGCGTTGATGACGGGAAATTCTTCTGGAAAATCCAAATGAAATTGATGATTTGTGGTCTGTGCAAACCGTTCTACCGCGCGCATTGCTAACAAGTCTAACCGAACATCGCCCATATTCAAGGTCACTTGTCGTTCAGCTTGAATTTTGCTCGCCGTCAACAAGTCTTGCACCAACTCCGTCAGGCGGTCGGCTTCCTCCTCGATGATTGTTAAATACTCGCGCACCACTGTTTTATCCCAATCCACATCATCGCGTTGTAAGGTGCTGGCATAACCCTTTATCAATGCAATGGGGGTTCGCAACTCGTGAGAAATCGTCGAAATAAAGACGTTCTGCATCTCTTGCGCCCTACGAAAATTGGTGATGTCGCGCACATTAGCGATGATATTCAATAAACGACCGTCCGCATCGAACAGAGGCGCATAAGTGATGCCGATACTCAACATCAACCCGTCGCGACGTATAATTTCACCTTCTACTGATAAGGTGTCCACAAAACCATCTTCATTAGCGGGCGGTTTGGGCCATCCAGCGGCCAAACTGGCGTGCAAATCGCCTTGTTCACGCCGCTCCCATGTAATAACCGCGTCGTGATGTTGCCCAATGGCATCTTGCGCTGACCACCCCGTCATGCGTTCTAATGCGGAATTAAAGCGCAAAATCGTTAGCGTCGGGGACAAAATCATCACGCCATCGCCGCTATGCTGTAGCAATGCCGCCAAGCGTTTGCGTTCATGTTCGATGCGCTCGTACAGCTGGGCGTTATGCACCGCAATAGCCGCTTGGTTGGCGAAGCTCTGTAAAATCTGCACATCATCCGCCGTGACGGGCGATTGATAAGCCCGAAACACAATGAGCAAACCCAGCGGTTGGTCGGCAAAAACCAGCGGCATCGCCACTGATTGGCGCAACTTACGGTCAATCAAGATGGCCATCTCGCGCAACTTCAGGTTCAGATAATCGCTATCTGTCCCCTCAGAAACGTTTGACATCAAATCGTGTAACTTCTCGTTGAGCTTGGGGATAATCTCGGTTGGTGTGGCGCTCGTAGCGCGTATATAAAAACGCCCATCTGCATCATGACGCAAGGCAATTAGCCCCACCTGCCCGGCCAACATACCTACAGAGGCCTTCAACACCATTCGCAACACCTCGCTTAGTTCAAGCTGAGCGGTGATGGCGCGGGCAATTTCAAGCAATAAATCGCGTTGTAGAACGCGATAATCTTGAAGCATGAGCATACGGTTATTATCCATAGCGATATTGTAACATGCCCAACTATCGCATGGAAGAAGGGAGCGAGATTTCTATTACGGTTCTATGATTCAAGCGCCGCCCAATTCTTGAAGCGCCGCCCCAACCTCCCCAACGTCTTCTTGTCCGCCGCGCGTAGCCACCAACGACGCCGCGCCAATGATGCTGACATTATCCCCCAAAGTAGCCGGGACAATTTTCAAGTGATGCCAGTAAGCTTCATCAATACAGTGCATCTGTACCGCCGACCGTAACGGCTCAAAGAGCATATCGCCCATATTGGCCACCCCACCCCCCACCACGACAACTTCAGGGTTGAAAAGATGCAATAACGAGACAATCCCCAAACCCACCATCCGACCGCCGCGTTGCACCACCGAGACAGCCAACGCATCTCCTTGCTGGGCCGCCTGCCCCACCATCACCGCGTCTATTTTAGATAAATCCCCCTTCACCCACTGTTGAATTATCGAGGCTTCGCCCGCCGCGATGCGTTCTCGCGTTTGGCGCGCCAACGCGGGACCGGCCGCCTCTTTTTCTAGAGACGAAACCCGCTCGCCTTCGGTTATCATGATGATATGCCCTGCTTCTGCCGCCAAGCCTTGCTCGCCCAATAACAGACGCCCGTCTACGATGATGCCACTACCGATGCCAGTACTCACGGTCACATAGATGACATGGCGAAAACCGCGCGCCGCCCCCAACAACGCTTCCGCCAATGCCGCCACGTTGGCATCATTACCCACATAAACGGGCACACCAAACGCTTCGTTCAAAATATCGCTCAGCGGCACGTTATGCCATCCCTCTAAGTTGGGCGGCGCGACCACCACACCCGTGAGCGGATTCAACGGGCCGGGGGCCGAAATGCCAATGCCCGTAATCGGCGTCCCATCTGTTGGCAAAACTTGTCCGATGATGTGCTTGATACGGTCGAGTGTGGGCGCTAGCCCTTCGTGTGCAAGCGTCAACATCTGATGCCGTTCTATAATATTCAAGCGGTTATCGAGACGGGCCGCCCGAATTTTTGTGCCGCCCAAATCCACCGCGATAATCACTTCTGACATACACTGTGCTCCATCCGCAGGATACAGAATATCGAACAAAAATGCGATACACCCGTTGATACCCAGAGCGCACCTTGTTAGAATAACACAAATAACGATACAGAAAAAACCTATCCCTATGCCAGATGACAAATAGGATAAATAGACATGGCGCGTGTCACCCCTTTGCGGCGGCAATATCTGGATATTAAAAAACAATATCCCGATTGTATCTTATTCTTCCGTATGGGCGACTTTTACGAGATGTTCGACGAAGACGCCGAAATCGTCTCGCGCGAGCTAGACCTTACGCTCACTAGCCGCCCGATGACCAAAGACGGCGAGCGCGTCCCAATGGCTGGGGTGCCCCACCACGCGGCAGAAGGCTACATCGCGCGGCTCATCGAAAAGGGCTTCCATGTCGCCGTCTGCGACCAAATGAGCGAACCCAGCGGCAAAGGTATTGTAGACCGCGCTGTTACCCGCATCCTTACGCCCGGCACAGTCATTGAACCCGAATTGCTCGCCGATAATAAACCGAGTTACTTATTAGCTCTCGTCCCCATCGGCGATAGCGCTGGCGGATGGCGCCAAGCGGGAATCGCCTACGCCGATATTTCCACAGGCGAATTCGCGGCGACACAACTAGAAGGCGACAACGCGGCCCTATTAGTGTTAGAAGAACTGTTTCGCCTCAATCCGCGCGAAGTGCTCTTGCCAGAAGCTTGGGTTAATCGGGGCGTCAGCCTACCGGAAGGCATGCACCTCAGCCGACTGGCCGATTGGCACTTCGACTATGAGACCGCTCATCAAACCCTGCTAGACCAATTCCGCGTCCGCTCGCTCGATGGTTACGGGCTAAAAGATAAGCCCTACGCCGTTTGCGCGGCGGGGGCCATCGTCCAATATCTGCGCGCCACCCAAAAAAGCAATCTCGCGCAAATCAGCCAGATACGCTTTTATTCCACCGCCAATTTTATGGTGCTCGACCCGTTCACCCGTCGCAACCTCGAACTCACGGAAACCATCCGCACCAAACGCGCCAAAGGTAGTCTGCTAGAAATTATTGATTACACCGTCACCGCTATGGGCGCGCGCCTGCTACGGAATTGGATTCATCAACCCCTGCTAGAAATCAACCGTTTGAACGCGCGCCTAGATGCTGTGGCCGCTTTGGTGGACGACGAGGCGTTACGCATCGAACTACGAGACGCGCTCAAGCAAGTTTCGGATATAGAACGGTTGACCAATCGCCTCTTGGCGCGCAAAGCCACCCCGCGCGATTTATTGGGGCTACAAAATAGCTTGGCCAACCTGCCAACAATCCATCGCCTCATCGGTCACCTGACGGCGCTATCGGCCATCGCCGAACGCCTAGACCCTTGCACAGAAGTCTATGAATTGATTGGGCGCGCTATCACCGACGACCCACCCGCCACGCTCAATTCTATAGGCATCATCCGTCAAGGCTACTCCGAAGCATTAGATAACATCACCGCCGCGAGCCAGAACGCCCGCGATTGGATTGCCAATTTAGAATCGCACGAGCGCCGCCGCACGGGCATTCCCTCTATTAAAGTGGGGTTTAACAAAGTCTTCGGCTTTTATATCGAAGTCACCCACGCACACATAGACAAAATACCAGATGATTACATCCGCAAACAAACGTTAGTCAATGCAGAACGGTACATCACCCCAGAACTCAAAGAATACGAAACGCTCGTGCTGAACGCTGAAGAAGAGATTTTGAAGACCGAACGCGCCATCTACGAAGAGCTTTGCGCCACACTCGCAGAATACAGCAAGCGCCTATTGAAAACCGCTCACGCTATCGCCCATCTAGACGCTTTTCTATCGTTGGCTACCGTGGCGGTGCGCGAAGGGTATGCCCGCCCTCAGCTCGTAGATGATGACGTGCTCATCATCCGCAATGGACGGCATCCCGTCGTCGAAAAAATGCTGGAAAGCGGCGCGCGTTATGTCGCCAACGATACCCACTTCGATAGCGCATCGCGCATTCATATCATCACTGGCCCCAATATGTCCGGCAAATCTACGTACATCCGCCAAGTCGCCATCATCACTTTGCTAGCCCAAATGGGTAGCTTTGTGCCCGCAGACGAAGCTATCATCGGGCTGGTAGACCGCATCTTCGCGCGGATTGGCGCTCAGGACGAAATTCACGCAGGGCAAAGCACCTTCATGGTCGAAATGGTAGAGACCGCGCGCCTTTTATCGGGTAGCACCCATCGGAGCTTGCTCATCTTGGACGAAGTCGGGCGGGGCACATCCACTTACGACGGCTTGGCCATCGCCCGCGCGGTGATTGAATATATCCACAACCACCCACGCCTCAACTGCCGTACCCTGTTCGCCACCCATTACCACGAACTCACCGAACTACCCAACATCTTGCCCAGAGCGCGCAATTACAACGTCGCTGTAGCCGAACAAGGCGAAGACATCGTCTTTTTGCATCGCGTTTTGCCCGGCGGCGCAGACCAAAGTTACGGCGTCCATGTCGCGCGTTTGGCCGGCATGCCCCGCCCAGTTGTGGAGCGGGCGAAAGAATTGCTAAAACAACTTGAAAGCGTTGATAATCATCATGAAAGCCCCGCCAAAGCGGCCAAAAACGCCGCTAATGACGACCTACCGCAACAATTGAGCCTGTTTGAAGCGCCCACCCACCCAGTCCTAGACGCTTTGCAGTCTCTAGAGGTAGATACCCTTAGCCCTATCGAAGCGCTCACCAAGCTATACGAACTCAAAAGGCTTGTTATGGATGGCAAAAGCTGAGTAGGAAATGGGTACTATTACAAAATCTCTTGCAAATCCGCAGACAATCCTAAGTTACAATGGGAGGTGTTAGTTAATCTCCTCTGAGGAGTGTTGTCACGCATGAATACCCCACAACCTGTCCCGCTTTCCTATCAAGACCGCGCCCTTGAGCTTCTAGACATCTTGCGACAGTCCGTTGAAAGCGGCGACATCACAAATAGCGCCGAGCAACTCAGCCGTTTGACGCGCCTGCTGAACGATTGGCAAAAAACAGAGGTCATCAGCCGCGCGAGGGGGTGGTTCAACGACGCCTTACAGGGGGAATTATTGACCTTTAACGTCGAAATCGCCCGAACGCACCTCAAAAATTGGCGCGCCGCCTTAAACGAAGGCGAAGACAGCGCCGAACTCGACGATTACCAACGACAAATCGAAGACTTCATCCGTCGCAAAGCTCGCGCGCTAGAAATACGCGGTGTGATGGCCCATTGCGACGAATTGCTAGCTAAGGGCCACGAACTAGAACGCTCCGAAGCGCCCCCAAAACCCGCCTTTGTGTTGTCCAACTACTACCAAAAAGCTTTAGACATCGCCCAAGCGGCGCGCAATAGCCAACAAAAAGACGCCGAATTAGACATCCTCATTCAAAAAATAGAGCGCTTGCTCGCCCACAAACAGAGCGCGCTGAACATCTACAAAAGCGCCCTCCAAGACGAACGCTACGTCAGCGCCTTAGCCGATTTAGACGCTTTACCGCCCGATATGCTCGTGCCCCGTTTTGTGTTGGGAGAAGATACTACGGGCAGGCGCGCCTTGAATTTCCACAGCATGTTGAACATCCCTGCCGCCCGCGAAGACATCCTAGCGCTAGCCACAGCATGGGCGCAAAAACAAGCGCAAAACGCTATCAGCCAAGCGAACACCCAGCTACAAAATCACCAACCCCAAAGCGCTTTAGCCGCATTTGATGCGCTGGAAAGCTACCAAAATTTCTTGACGCCAACCAATAAGCAAACCATAACCGAGCTACAAACCCGCGCCCAAAATGAAATTCGCCAATGGGAACGCGCCGAAAAATTTTGCGAACAAGCGACCGCCCTTGTGGAAGAAGACCCGCTCGGCGCGTGGAATACCTATGTGGAAGCTTATAACACTTACCAATGGGCGCCCAGCCTAGCCCCCACTCGCGAGGCCGTCATCAAAGGGCTACGGATAGAACTAGAAGGCGCGATAATACAAGCAGAAACCGCCTTCAACAACAAAGATATGGAACGGGTGCGCCAAATCGTCGCGAACGCCCAATACTTATACAACGACAAAGACCCCTCTTTAGATGAATTGCTCCAACGCCTGACCGATTTCAACGACCTTGCCGACCAGTACGAAACCTATATCCAAAATGCCACCGAAACGATGGGACAAATCCGCGATATTTTATGGCGCGATGCAGTGGCGGCTAACGATTTGCTCAGCCAATTAGAAAGTTATCCCGATATTATCTTAGATGCCTTCCCCGACTTGCCCAACTTGCGCGCTAAAGTGAACGAACGCCTAAACGCCGATAGCGACTATAACCAACTCTATACCCAGCTATTCGCCGACGATATAGCCTCCGTGCGGGAAGCGTTACAAGAAGCCCAAAATGCCGCCCAAATTTACGAGGATGATAGCCGCTTCTCCGCGCTCATCCGCGCTTTAGACGTCCATCTCATCTTTTTGAACGCCAAGCTCCAACAAGCCGAGGGCAAAGTGGCAAAAGCAGTCGAATTGCTCCAACAAGTGGCCGCCGCAGATAACCACCCCGACCAAGACGACGCCATCGCCTTGCTCGACCAACTCGGTGGAGAGACGGCCTAAGCAGGGCGTCCTGAGCGGCATTAATCTATTTCCGCCGGTTGCGGTTTTAGCGCTTCGCTCGCCTGTTCATCGCCCATCGTTTCGGGGGCTATCAATCCTTCTGATTGCAACACGCGCTTGAACGACACAATCGCCACTTCTATCATGTCTAAGGTGGGCGGGCGTGTGGTCAAGTGTTGCAAGGCGAGATTGGGTTTAATCATCCAGCGCACCCACGGTTTATCGAGATTGCGCGCCGTAAAACGGATAACCTCGTAGGCGATGCCAGCAATCACCGGGATGAGCACCAATCGCGAGATAATCAGCCAGATGAAAGGCGGACGCCCCAACAGCGAGAACACAAAAACGCTGACGAAAACCACCGTGAGCAAGAATGCCGTGCCGCACCGCGGATGCTCAATCGGATATTGGGCGACGACCTCCGGGGTCAACTCGGCGCCAGCTTCATATGCGTTGATGGTTTTGTGTTCGGCGCCATGATATTGAAAAACGCGCCGCATATCTTCTAAGCGGCCGATGAGGGCAATATAAATGACCAAAATGCCCAATTGCACGAAGCCCTCTATAAAGTTGATGATGAGCGCGGCCGGACCAATCGGCAATGGCTCGTAACCCAAAAAGTTACCATCGCTAGCGGGAGTCGTCAGCCCGAATACACTACCGATACCCGTTGCCGCGGCCGTGGGCAACACAAAGAACAACCCTAAACCAATCGCTAAAGAAATCGCTATCGTTATCCAGCCGATGGGGCCATTGAAGTTGACGCTCTCTTCCTCCTCGGCCAGCGCCACATCCGCCGACCACATCAGCGCCCGCGTGCCTAATACAATCGCATCCCACAGCCCCACCAAACCGCGCAAAAAAGGTGTTTTGGCGATACGCCCGCGATACAACGTCTTATTCAGGGGTTGCTCATGAAGGACGATAGCGCCTTTGGGGTTGCGAACCGCGACGACAGCTGTATGAGCACCGCGCATCAACACACCCTCGATAACCGCTTGCCCGCCGTAAGAGAATTTCATCTCGCCCGATGCACGATTTTCTGCCAAAGCCCACGCTCCTATCTGTTTGAATTCCATTGTACGTCATACCATGCGCCATCGCGCCATTCAGCCACGGATGCGCCCGCCAGCGCCAAGGTGATAATTTGCACCGGCCCGCCAACAGCGCACCCATCGGTAGGGTTGCAACGCGCCCCTGCGAGTTCGATATGCCATCCCCCATCACGCGGACGGACGATAGTCATCGCGCCAGACGCATTAGAAAGATACGCCTTGTCCATCTCGCCGCGCACCAACGCGCGGGCGGGTTGATCTGCCCGCGCCCACAATACCAAAGATTCGCGCCCATCTCCATGCGCTAAACGCACAGCTTCCAGCGTCTGACCCCGATAATGTTGCGCGTCTACTACATCGCTGAATTGTGTTACAACGGTCCGCCATGCGTCATATGCCGGTCGCGGTGCCGCGTCTAGCGGGCTGAGGATGCCGAAAGACTCGCCACCGCTCGGCAACGCTTGGTCATAAAGCTTGTATACGGCAATCCGTTGCGCCCCAGCGGCCAACCCCAGAGCGGCCGCCTGCACGAGAAAATCCGCCTGCTGTTGCAAATCAATTTGGTAGACGGGGCGGACAACAGGCCATAGCGGGTCATCTGTTGGACCGGCGTTCGTCTCATTAATCCACAGTTCTTTATGAGATAACCCGTATTCCGCCAACTTCTGGCGTAGGCGATATGTTATATCATACACGGTTTCGGTGCGGAAGTAGATATGTAGGGCGATGGCATCAAAGTAATAATCGTTATCCGATGCTGTCGGGTCGGTGGCGATTCGCTCTAGCAAACGCTCGATGAACGGCGCACGCCCTTCATTGACGTCATGCCAATAGGTGGTGCCGGCCACCACAAGCTTGGCGGACGGGTTACCCTGTTTAGCCGCCAAATAAGCCACTTTCAGCAGTTGGTAATAATCCTCCAAATCGCCTTCAAACTCATAACCATAGGTATCTGAAGTGATGTCTGGCTCGTTCCAAACGATGAAATGCTGGACACCTCGGCTAGCATAATAAGCGGCGGCGCGGCGCACAAAATTAGCCCAAACGTTATCAGGGTCATCAAGCGACAACGATAACCCACGCGGCAAGCCCACGCCCGCCGTGCCATCTGTCGCCCAGGAGGGCGTATGTTTTAGCAAGGCGACCACCTCGCGATTACATAAGCTAGCCGCTTTTAACCAACGGTCGTCTACATTCAGCGTGTGCCAATCGTCCGGGGCGGATGGCTGATGTTGCGCCCAATCGAAGATGATGCGTTCCCACCCAACCCCTAACGAACAGGTCAGTTCTGGAAACCAAAAACCTTCCACCACACCAAAACGACTTTGGGGCGCTGTTTGGGCCTGCGCGCCAAATACCAACGCGCCTAGCAAGCCCACAATCGCCAAGCGAATCATCACAATAGCCGTCATGCGGGCGCTTCCGACGGGCGCAAATCTTGGATATTCAGTTGCAGAGTTTGGTGGCCGTTCCATTCGTTCATTTCGATGGTATAGACGACATCTACACGCTCTGGCAAGGCGTCGGACTGCTGGCCAAAACCGAAAGCGATAGCATCTAAAGGAGGATAACCGGGTTTTTCTAACTTCAGCTTCAAATGATTACCATCTCCCCCAACCTTGCGCTTTTCCACTACCCGTAACTGGTAGGTGACGAAGGTTGGCGGCGGGTTTTGGTGGCCCATCGGTTCTAAATAGCGCAATTCGCGTTCCAAATCTTCGTTAATTTGCTGGACTTCGAGCGCCATATCAATTTCTAATGTGGGTACCAATTCCAAATTGCCGAGGGCGCGATGGGCAATCTGCGTCATACGCCTTTCAAAATGGGGGACGTTTTTATTGGCGATAGCAAAACCGGCGGCCATGGCATGGCCACCATGACGAATCAGCAAATCGGCGCACTCATCCAACGCGCGCGTGATATTGAAGGGCGGAATGCTACGACAAGAACCGTGGCTTTCATCAGCCCCATACTCCATGATGATAGAGGGGCGGTAATATTCTTCGGTCAGCCGGCCGGCAACCAGCCCAACGATGCCCGGCTGGAAACTTTCGTCTTTGGCGATGATGAGCAAATCGCCTTCCCTCACCCGTCCCCGCACCAATTCTTGGGCGCTACGGGTTAAGTCTTGACGATGGGTATTCAATTTTTGGAGTTGGAGCGCCAAATCTTCAGCTGTTTGCCTATCTTCACAAGCCAATAGCTCATAGGCAATCATAGCGCTATCCAAACGCCCCGCAGCATTGATGCGCGGCGCTAAGCCAAAACCGATGCTATAAGCGGAGAGCTTGCCCGCTTGCAAGCCCGCAACTTTCATCAGAGCTTGCAGACCCAAACGGGACGTTTTATTCAAAACAGCCAAGCCGTCGCGCACCAAAACCCGATTCAAAGTGACATTCAGCGGCATAATATCAGCGACTGTGCCAATAGCGACCAAATCAAGCAAATTCTCGATAAATGCCCCATATTCTTCTTGGCGGTGTTTATCGCCATTGCGTAAACGGTCGAGCAAAATCGCCCGCGCCACCATAAAAGCCACCCCCACCCCCGCTAGCGAAGCCTCGCCCTCGCAATCTTCTTGCTGAGGGTTGATAACTGCGTAAGCGGGGGGTAATTCCGGCCCTACAGAATGGTGGTCGGTGATGATGATGTCTAGGCCGGCGCGATTGCCTTCTACGACTTCCGCCACCGAACGAATGCCACAATCCACCGTGACCACGAGCTGAATACCATCGCGGGCCAGCTGTTGTAGGGCCGGGGTGTTCAAACCGTAGCCCTCATCCACCCGATGCGGAATATAAGGGATGACATCCGCCCCAATATAGCCCAACGTCTTCATCATCAGTGTTGTAGCGGTCACGCCGTCAGCGTCGAAGTCGCCATAGACGGCTATCTTTTGGCGGCGTTTAACAGCATCGTTGATGCGGTGGACCGCCTTAGCCATATCCTTCATCTTGAAAGGATCGTATCTTAGGGACTTGAACGGCTTAGCGAATAAAAAATCGCGCGCCTCGGACGGATGTTGCAAACCACGATTGTATAGAATTTGCGCCAATACAGGAGAGATGCGTTTTTTATGATAAGGTGAACGTATACTCTCGGTATAAGTCGCCAACAATTTTGAAGGCGCGGGAGGAGCGACCACCCATCTTTTTGATAACATAGACTTTTTATCAATCGCTGATTACAATGCATTTTCGATACTACCATGCGCGCAAATAATCTACAAGCGATAAGGAATAA
This sequence comes from Anaerolineaceae bacterium, assembly GCA_037441665.1. Classification (GTDB taxonomy): domain Bacteria; phylum Chloroflexota; class Anaerolineae; order Aggregatilineales; family Phototrophicaceae; genus JBBIRQ01. Next base: position 359,384 of record JBBIRQ010000001.1, read on the forward strand.
CCCTTGGCCACCATCATCTTCATGGGCACGCCGCACTTCGCCATACCCACGCTAAAAGCCCTCATACAACATCACCAAGTTATCGGGGTTATCACCCAACCTGACCGGCCTGTTGGACGCAAACAGATTTTACAAGCATCGCCCGTCAAAACTTTAGCGCTACAGGCCAATATCCCCGTCTTTCAGCCGGAAAAAATCCGCCGCCCGCAGACCATCGAGGCGCTAAAAGCGTGGCAACCCGCTGTGCCCGATTTGTACGTTGTGGCGGCGTTCGGCCAAATTTTGCCACAAACAGTATTAGAGCTTCCCCGCTATGGCTCTATCAACGTACATGCTTCCTTGTTGCCGCGCTGGCGTGGCGCCGCCCCCATCCAAGCCGCCATCCGCCACGGCGACGCCGAGACCGGCATCACCATCATGCTCATGGATGCCGGCCTAGATACAGGGCCTATCCTCAGCCAAAGCGCAATTCCCATCGCCCCCCAAGAGACGGGGCAAAGCTTACACGACAAACTAGCCGAACTCGGCGCACAATTACTCATCGCAACCCTGCCGCAGTATCTAGAGGGCGCTATCCAACCCCAGCCCCAACCGAACGAGGGGATAACTTACGCGCCACAAGTCACCAAAGAAGATGGCCGCATAGACTGGAGCCAACCTGCGACCGCCATAGACTGCCTGATACGCGCCCTAACCCCTTGGCCGGGCACTTATACCTATTGGCAAGGCAAACAACTCAAAATCCACCAAGGCGAAGCTCAGGCGGGCCATTTGCCCGCGGGCATCGTCGGCGAAGTCAACGGGCGTATCGCCATTGGCACCGCGCAAGGGCTATACTTACCCCAAGTGGTGCAAATAGAAGGTAAAAAAGCGCTCGATATAGACGACTTCATACGCGGTTACCGCCATTTTGTGGGCGCGCGTTTAGGAGATTGAGCGTATGATGTTCAATATATCTTACCCATTTAGGACGTGACTATAAATGCGCCTCATCCTCGATTTAGACCAAATCGCCCGCTTGGCCGAAGAACGCCGAGATGAATTTGAAGTGATGCGCTATATGCTCACGATGGATGACGACCTCGACGACGCGCAAATAGACGCATGGGTAGATGCCATCGCCGAACCCATTCGCTCCGCCATAGATTGCACGCAATGCGGTAATTGTTGCCGTTCCCTAGACGTATATTTAACGCCGAACGATGCCCAAAGCCTCGCGCAGGGGCTTGACATCCCGTTAGATACCGTCATCGAAACGTATGTAGACCGTGAAGCGGCGGTAAAATTTCACGAATGGGGGAAATTCCGCGCCCGACCGTGCGCCTTCTTGAAAGGCAACCTCTGTTCTATCTATCCGCACCGGCCAGAAACCTGTCGCACCTATCCACAATTTACCCCTGATTTTCGCTGGGTTTTAGACGACCTATTAGATGGCGCTCATCTCTGCCCTATCATTTACAACGTCTTAGATGCGATGGTCAAAAAGGTAGATACCCTTTATCTAGATGAAGATGCTTGAAACAGCGCAACTTTATCGGTCCGCATGCGTAATCCTCTGTAGAATCATCATGCACTAAAGGACATATCTACCATGAACGATATTAAAAAGCTCACTCGCAAAACGCAAAATGAACAAATCGCTGGTGTTTGCGCTGGACTCGCCGATTACTTCAACCTTGATGTCACCGTTGTGCGGCTTATCTTCGTTTTAATGGCCTTTTTTGGCGGGCCGGGGCTTCTGCTTTATATCATCTTGTGGGTTATCATGCCAGAAGATGAACGCAAGAAAAAAGTCGAAATCTAAGGCAACACTCCCACTGTTACGGTGGGGTTTCTTTTCAAGGTGGGAAAGTATAGCGCAAGGAGGAGACCAGCGCCGAAGCCGACGATATAGGCTTGACGCAATCCAGCAATAAATAGCGCCCCGTGCGTTTGGGCTGGGAATGGGCGTAACTGGCCAATCGCAAATGATTCACCCCCACGAGGGCATAGCCATCCCGCGCCGGGATATGCCCCGCCACAATTGCCTTTAACTCCACACCGCACAGCGCGGACATCACGCGCAGAAATACGGCCGCTTGTAATGCATAACTACTCAAAAAATGCCCGTTCTCATTCGTAGTGAAAAGGGTATCCCACAAAAACTGAAAATCTTTGCTATTTTCGCTGATGAAGTTGGCGCGGAGCAAATCGGTAAAACGGGAATCTTCCGCACCCGAAATAGCCAGATAGTGGCGAGCTTGGGCCAGATATTGGGGGTTATGGCGCAAACTATCTAATAGGGGCCATTCAGCAATCTGCTCAGAAAATGCGCGCAAGATGGCGCGGTGGTCAAAGTGCCTCAACCGTTCGCCATCGGCGCGCGCGCGCACCACCTTAGGGGCCCCTGCATGGGTGAGCAAAACACCAGAGGGCGTATAAGCATAGAAAGGCAACGACATGAAAAACGCAAGGACCGCTGAACGGTCTTGAGCAGATTGAGGATTGGCGTCGAGCTGGCTTAGAGCATGTTCAAAGCGCGAGGTGAACTCCAAATCGCCTTTAGATAACGTCACCCCATAGATATGCGGCATTTCGTGGTTGCCTAGCAGGACGATAACCGCATCTGAACCCAGTTCCGCTTGTAACCGCATGACATCAAGGACAATAGGCAAGCTCGCATCCTCTGCGCTCGTCCCGTAGCCATGAATCAAATCCCCGCATAAGACCAATCGTTGGGCCTCGCCACGGGCGCGATGCTCCAAAAAGAGGTCGCGCAACCGTTCGTAAGCGTCCCAATCGCCATGAATATCCGTCACGACCATGGCGACACCATCCGGTATCGCCACAAAACGGTTGATGTCGGCAGGCGTATGCATCATCAAAGCAAAAAGATAATCGCAGAAGCGGCTTCAAAGAGGAGCGTCACCACAAACCCTCTATCCCATAACGCGCGCTGGCGCAAACCCTCTACCAGCCGCATGACGGCCAAGCCCGCATAGCCTATCCCGAACAAGCGATACGCATCAAGCGTGTTCAAGGCGATAGCGCCTAAACCCAGCGCGATGAACAAACCGCCCCAATTGATGCGAACCTCCGCTGTGCCGCGCGTGGAGGACGCATCTAGGCCGGCAAATTGCGCGATAAGAATCGGTTGCACAATAGCGACAACACCAAACACGACAGAAGCAAAAGCGGCAATAATCTTTAACGCATCCATAACCGCTACTCCTCTAAAATGAAAAAGGGCGACGCGAAAACATCACCCTTTTATTGTACACGCTTACACGCATCGGGGCTTAATAACCCAAAACATCTACCACCGATTTGACCGCATTGGCGCTGTGGTCGAGCATCGCCTTTTCTTCGGCGTTCAAATCCATGACGATGACCTTTTCCACGCCTTTAGCGCCCAACACAGCGGGAACGCCGATGAATAAATTATCGTATCCATATTCACCGCGCAGATATACAGCCGATGGGATAACCCGTTTTTGGTCTTTGAGGATAGCTTCTACCATCTCCACCACCCCAGCGGAGGGCGCATAATAGCCACTATAACCCAATAGGCTCACGATTTCGCCGCCGCCATCGCGGGTGCGCTGGATGATGGCTTGCAAACGCTCCTCAGAGACGAGTTCGCGCACAGGTATACCCGCGATGGACGTATGACGCGGGAGCGGCACCATCGTATCGCCGTGCCCCCCTAAGACGATGCCGTGGACATCGCGCACGCTGACGCCTAATTCCATCGCGATGAACGTCTTGTAACGCGCGGTATCTAAAGCGCCCGCTTGGCCGATGACCCGGTGCGATTCAAAACCGCTCTCGTGCAAAGCCACATGGCACATGGCATCTAGTGGATTAGAGACGATGATAAGGATACTGTTGGGCGAATATTTGACCACCTCTTTAGTGACGTCGCCTACAATTTTTTGGTTGATTTTGACGAGTTCATCGCGGCTCGTATATTGCCCCGTCACCGGGTCTTTCTTGCGCGGCACGCCAGCGGTGATGACCACAACATCGGAATTGGCAGTCGCTTCGTAAGTACCGGAGCCGACAATGTTGATGTCGAATTTCATCACGGGGCCGGCCTCTAACAAATCTAAAGCCTTGCCCTTAGCCGCGCCTTCTACAATATCCACCAAAACCACATCTGCTAACTCTTTTTGTGCAATCCAATGCGCGGCAGTAGCGCCTACATTACCCGCGCCCACAATGGTAACCTTCTGACGACCCATAATAGCCCATCGCTCCTTCTATTGTAGTTAATAACCTATCATCGGATGCACACAGGGCGGCGCATCTTTCGTCTCGTGATTATAACGGAGGAAGCGCTTATACTTTAGGCCCACCTGATAAAATCTCTAGATTTCCATCGGGCACGCAAGCGTTCATATTCTTTTTGAACATCTCGGCGAGGGCGCGGGCTTTGCTATCATAAGCGTCTCCATCTGCCCATGTATGAATGGGATTCAGTAATTCTGTTGGTACGCCCGACACCTGTTGTGGGATATGCAAGCCAAAATAGGGTTCTTCGGTATAAGCGACCCCTTCCAATTCGCCGTTGAGAGCGGCATTCACCATGCGACGGGTATATTCCAAGCGGATGCGGTGGCCTGTGCCATTCCACCCAGTATTAATTAACCACACCGAAGCGCCGTGTTGCTTAATTTTTTGCTCCAACAGTTCCGCGTAGACAGTGGCGGGCAAAGGCATAAAAGGCGCGCCGAAGCAATTGCTGAAGGTCGCCGTCGGCTCGGTGACGCCGCGTTCTGTCCCAGCTACTTTGGCTGTATAACCGCTGATGAAGTGATACATCGCTTGGGCGGGGGTCAACTTGCTGATTGGCGGCAAGATACCAAAGGCATCAGCCGTCAAAAAGATGATGTTTTTAGGATGTCCCCCTAAACCTGTCTTGCTAGCGTTAGGAATAAAATGGATGGGATATGAACAGCGCGTGTTTTCTGTATAGCGCGCATCGTCAAAATCGGGTACGCGGTCATCCATCAGCGGCACATTTTCTAAAATCGTGCCGAACATCTTCGTTGTGGCATAAATCTCTGGTTCGCGCTCTGGGCTAAGGTGGATGGTTTTAGCATAGCAACCGCCCTCAAAGTTAAAAATGCCGTCGTCGCTCCAACCGTGTTCATCGTCCCCTATTAATGTGCGCGTGGCGTCTGCGCTCAGCGTCGTTTTGCCTGTGCCGCTCAGCCCAAAGAAGATAGCCGTATCGCCTTTGGGCCCCATGTTCGCGGAACAGTGCATCGGCATCACACCGCGCAAGGGGAGCAAGTAATTCATCACAGAAAAGATGCCCTTTTTCACCTCGCCGGAATACAGCGTGCCGCCGATGAGAATCATCTTTTTTTCAAAATTAATGACGATAAAGGTACCGGTGCGCGTGCCATCCACATCTGGGCGGGCGATGAGCGTAGGCGCGGCCAAGACGGTGAATTGGGGGTCATGCTCGGCCAATTCCGCTTCGGTCGCGGGGATGAACATATTCCAAGCGAAAAGCGCATGATAAGCCGCCGCGCTAATGACGCGGATAGGCAAACGATATTTGGGGTCTGCGCCGCAAAAACCATCATATACATACAAATGGCGGCGATGGCTCAGATGGTCGAGCACTTTCTGATGCAGATGGTCAAAAACGCTGGGGCTAATCGGTTGGTTCACGCTCCCCCAAGCGATATGCTCTGCACTAGGTTCTTGCTGGACGATGAATTTATCTTTGGGGCTACGGCCCGTATATTGTCCGGTCAGCACGCGCAACGCCCCATCACGGGTTAGTTCACCTTCCCCATTCCGTATCGCATGCTCGTACAATTCAGGGGTGGTCAAATTCCAATGAACATGCACATCTTTAACATCGGCAACCTTTAAGCCAACGACATCCAACCCGACCGAGCTATGAACATGAGGTTTGGCGTACACGGCACACTCCTTACTTGGCTTACAATGATAAGCGCTTCTCTTAGCAGGTCTATGGCAACGAGTCCAGCGAATGGACGACGCAATTATATGTGATTTTTATCACGTATTCATCGAAATCGTGCAAGTTGTATGAAAAAGCCGTCTATTAAACGATTAAAAAACCCTCAATCAGCGCCTGCAAAGAAGCTTTGCTTTGTTCAATGTGCTCAAAAATGCCCATCCTAAACACTAGTCTTGACGCTTGGCGCGGGAATAGGCACAATTAAGCATTATGAACCATACCAAAACCAAAGGAAGGCAATTGTGGCGTCTGGAGAACACAACACCACGAATAACGCGGCTATATCGCGCGGCTTAGCGATGGTTGGCGGCTTAGGCATGACTATCATCATGGTTGGTTTAGGGGTCGGTGTCATTAACGGGCCGAACACAACGCCCGAAACCAGCCAAACTATCGGCTTGTTACTCGTTACTGGGGGTGGATTGCTCGTCGTAGCGATTGCGGCATGGCTAGCCACGGTGCGCCCTTTTGAACACTTTGATGACATCAACCAACCGCTAGAGGATGAAGGGCATCACTAAACGCCATGCCCAACGCCATACCCGCACGCGCCGCCATCTATGACCCTTTTGAAGGTTATGTCATCCGTTTTGATGAGCGCTTTTTCCTGACGACAAGCGCCCCAAACGATGCCGACATCATCGCCCAAGGGGCGATGATTGTGCGTTATGGCATCCGCTATTTGGGCAAGCCCCATCGGGCTATCGTGCCCGAACTCGTGGCGCTCGATTATGGCGATATGTTCAGCGGCGAGAGCGCTTGGGACTTCCTGATGAAAAAGAGTAACCTTTACCCGCGCGCTGATGTGGTTGGGCACACGCACGACGGCGCAGACGAGATGATACCCGTTAAAATGCTCGACATCGTGTTACCTGTGATGGTATTGGTATACGATAGCCCTAACGCCCACGTGCCGCTAGCGAACCCCATCGCCCTGCTCAGCGCCGATACCGCGCATCTGCCAGAGCGCTTATGCGCTCATTTGCCCGTTTATCCCACCCTGTCGGATTGGGCCGCGCAACAACATGAATGATTTAGATTCCATTTTTAACGAGGATTGGCCACAAGACCATCGTTCAGGTGTTGTAGCCGTGGTCGGGCGACCGAATGTTGGCAAATCCACCCTCATCAACGCCATCATAGGGCAAAAAATCGCTATCGTCGCCCCCAAACCGCAAACAACCCGACGGCAACAATTAGGCATCTATACCACCCCGCGCGCGCAAATTTTATTCGTAGATACGCCCGGTATTCACAAAGCGCACCATCGCTTGGGGCAATATATGGTGGATGTCGCCACCCGTGCCCTGCAAGATGCCGATATTATCCTATGGATAGTGGATATAACGTTACCTCCGCATCCCGAAGACCGCGCCATCTCTGCGACTATCGGCGACAGAGCGCCGCAAACGCCCCTTGTGCTCGTCTTCAACAAGATAGACAAAATCAACGCCGAAGCCACCGCGCATGTCGAAGCGTTTAACGCCCTCGTAAAAGCCCATAGCCAGTACCGCATCAGCGCCTTAAACGGCCTTGGCATTGCGGATTTGCTCGACGCGCTCTTATCGCTACTGCCTACCGGCCCACGTTTTTACCCCGCGGACCAAACGAGCGAAGTCAACATGCGGTTTATCGCCAGCGAAATCATCCGCGAAAAAGTCATCCTGCATACCGAAAAAGAGGTCCCACATGCGGTCGCCGTCGAAATAGATAGCTACCAAGAGGAAGAAACGCGCGTTGTCATCAGCGCCATCATTTATGTAGAGCGCGATTCCCAAAAAGGTATCCTCATCGGCAAAGGTGGGCAAATGATTAAGGCTATCGGTAGCGCGGCACGCCAAGAGCTAATAGAACTGCTAGAGACGCCCGTACACCTCGACTTACGAGTAAAAGTGCTACCCAACTGGCGAAGCGACCCCCGCCTACTAAAACGCTTGGGCTATAAAGTCGAAAGCGATGATTAATCTACAGAGGTATACAAAGTCATCAAGGTAGCGCGCGCCGCGGCAATATCGGCGTGAATTTGCGCTTTCAAATCCGCTATCCCTGCGAACTTCTGTTCAGGGCGCAAGCGCGATTCAAAGGTAATGGTTAGCTCTTTGCCATAAATATCGCGGTCAAAATCGAGCAAGTGCGCCTCTACCGTGATATTTTCGCCCCTAAAAGTAGGACGGACGCCTATATTGGTCACAGCCATAAAGCGCTCTGCGCCCAATAGCGCCCAACCGGCGTAAACGCCATTAGACGGCAAGACGTAGCCTTCCCAAACGGCGATATTCGCGGTCGGGAAACCTAATTGCCGTCCGCGTTGGTCGCCTTTAACCACCTTGCCCGATACGGAATAGCTCCGCCCTAACCACTCGCGCACGCCATCTACAGCCCCTTCTTGAATGCGCTCGCGGATTTTGGAACTGCTGATGACAGCGCCTTCATCTGCATTGAGGATGAGGTCGAGCGTGTGCACCGTGAACCCTTTTTCGCGCCCTTGGGCTTGTAAAAAGTGAATATCGCCTTCGCGCTTGTAACCCATGGCGAAATCTGCCCCCACCCACAATGCCGACAACTTCAAATAGCGCGATAACTGGTCTACGAAATCGGCCGCGCGGATATGCCGTACCGATTCATTGAACGGATGGGTCACCACCCAATCAATCCCTAAAGACATCATCAACTCGGCGCGTTGTTGAGGTGTCGTTAAATAATATCGCCCCTCTAATCCTTTGAGGACGGCGTCAGGATGTGGAAAGAATGTGAGCGCGACCGCATCGCGATTCGTCGCCCGCGCCTCGGCCACCAAACGCTTGAGCAAAGCCTGATGCCCAATATGTAAGCCATCAAAAACCCCTATCGTGACGATAGAAGCTCTGGATACCTGTGCATCCGATAATTGATAAACATGACCCATTAGTCGTTTCGTCCCTACTACCGCGTGAGCGCTATTGTATCAAAGTTATCTCAAAAATACTTTATGCGGCTTCCAATAATGACCTTTTAGGCTCGCCAGAATAGCCACCAATTGACCATCCTCGCCTATGGCGATAGCGCGCTCATCAGCCTTCGCATCAACACGCGCGAGATAACGCCCTTGGCGTATTGCCTGCGCTTCTTCCTCCGATACGGTTAGTTTTAGCCAATCATCAAAAGGAGTGAGTGGCGATTTTAGATAAGCGCCCCAATCTAAGGATGCCTCCAGCGCGTCTAAAGCCACAGCATCATCAATGCGAAAAGAGCCGCTCGCCAAGCGCCTTAAAGCGCTCAAGTGCCCACCCACACCCAAAACCTCGCCTATATCATGCGCCAAGCTCCGAATGTAGGTGCCTGCACCGCATACCACTTCTATTGTCAATTTAGGCGCTGACCATGCCACCAGATGCAGTTGATGGATGGTAACCGGTCGCGGCGTGCGGGCGACCACCTGACCAGCGCGGGCCAGCTCGTACAATTTGCGCCCGCCCTGCTTAATGGCGCTATACATCGGCGGGATTTGGTCGAAAGTGCCCACAAAAGAGGCTAAAACGGCTTCTATCTCCGTTTGGGTGATGCCGCCGAGGGGCTTTTCTGCGATGATAAGCCCTTCGGCGTCGTAAGTATCTGTACTGACCCCCAAATGAATATCCGCGCGGTAGATTTTGGTTGTGTGCATCACATAATCGCTCAGGCGGGTTGCCGCGCCCAAACACACCACTAAAACGCCCGTCGCTAAAGGGTCAAGCGTGCCCCCATGCCCTACCTTATCGGATATGCCACGGGCTTTGAGCAAACGCCGAATGAACGCCACCACATCATGGCTCGTCACCCCTTGCGGCTTATCTATGTTCAAAAAACCGAACATCAGCCATCATCAAGCAGATTGACCACGCCGTACCACATCATCTAGCATCGGCAACACGCGCGCTTGTGCATCTGGGATGGGGCCGGCGATAGTTGCGCCCGCCGCCTGCTTGTGGCCGCCCCCCCCTAACTGGAAAGCGACCGCGCTCACGTCGTAACCGGGCTTAGAGCGCAAACTCAACTCAACCTCTCCTGTCTCGGTCTCTTTGAAGACAACAGCGACCACCGCTTCAGCAACGGTATTCAACAGGCTCACCAACCCCCCATCCGATGCATCGTTCAAGCCCACCGCTTGAAAATCGCTATACGCAATCCACGTGTGCACAATCTGATTGCGGAGTTCGACGCGCGGCAATGCTTGCTTCCACAGGCGTATCACTTGATAAGAATGATTCTCTAGGGTTCGGGCCATAATTTGCGCTAACTGGGCGCCTTTTTCAATCAGGTCACGCGCAATATCCAAAGTCCGCGAGCTAACGCCACTGGTGCGGAAGCCTAAGGTATCGGTCACCAACCCTAACAACAGGCATTGAGCGACGGCCGCGCTCATGGTATACCCGGACATATGGCTTAGCCAATCATAGACAATCTCTGTCGCGGATACGGCGGAAGGCACAACCAAATGAACATCCCCAAACAGCGTATTGGTGGGGTGGTGGTCGAGATTGATAATACGCCCGCTATGCGCCCGAGCATATTGGCCACAATGGCCCGTTCGGGGTTCATCGCTAGCGTCCGTAGAAATCATTACATCAAAGCGACCCTCCTTCAGTTCGGGGACGACGCTATCCGCCCCCGGACAAAAGGCCAGCGATTGCGGCACCCCGCCATCTACGGCCGCCACTACCGTTTTGCCCATCTCTTTCATGGCATTGGCCAAACCCAACAGCGAGCCAATAGCATCGCCATCGGGGGATAGGTGCGTGACGATGACAATCGTTTGTGCCGCTTCGATGGTATGGGTGGCTTCAGTCCAGCGTGAAATTGTCATCGGTCGCGGTATCCTCTGTAGCGGGGATGTGTAAATCGGCGATAATCTGATTCAAGCGCTCCCCGCGGGAAAGCGTCTCGTCCCAGTAAAATAGCAATTCAGGGGTGTTCCGTAAGCGAATCCGTTTGCCCACCTCGCGGCGCAAAAAACCATTCGCGCGGCGCAGACCGGCCAAGACGTCCTCTTTGCGGGTCTCGTCCCCCAGCGCATTCACGTAAATCTTGGCGAACATCAACTCATTATCGAGCGTTACTTCGGTCACTGTCACCCCTTGTAAACGAGGGTCAGACACCTCTTTCAGCAGTAATTCGCTCAAGATGTGACGGATACGGTCGGACATCCGCCCTTGTTTGATGGACATCATTCCACCTCCTTCATCTATTGGGCGTGGTTGGCCAACGCCCTCTCTAGACGCGCCGCATCTCGAAAAATTCGATACGGTCGCCCTCTTTGAACGCTTCAAAGTTATCAAGGCTGACGCCACACTCAAACCCGGTGCGAACCTCGCGCACATCTTCATTAAAGCGCTTGAGCGATGTCACCCGCGCTTCCGGCAAGATGATGTCGCCGCCACGACGGACGCGCGCTTTGGCATTGCGTCGGGCTTCCCCTTCTAGGATGTAACAACCCGCCACGACGCCAATTTTAGCGATGCGGAACAACTGGCGTACTTCGGCAACGCCAATGGTGACGGCCTCGTATGTTGGCTCTAACAAACCATTGAGGGCCAATTCAAGGTCTTCTAGTAGCTTGTAGATGATGTTGTATTGGCGAATTTCGACCGAGCGCGCATCCGCAGAAACGCGGGCGGCGTTATCCACGTTCACATTAAAGCCGACGATGACCGCGTGCGATGCGCTAGCTAACATGACATCGCTTTCTGTGATGTTGCCGACGTCTGCCAACAATATCCGCACGCCGATGCCTTGTTCGTTTTCTTCGCTCAGCTTTTTGATGGAATCCACGATAGGTTGCAAAGAGCCTTGCACATCTACCTTTAAGATGATGTTGAACTCTTTGGCTTGCCCGGCTTGGAATTGTGCGAATAAATCTTCAAGGGTCAAGGCGGGGGCGGCGGGCTGTCCACGGCGGCTCTCGGCCTCGTTCAAACGACCTTCTACCAAAGCGCGCGCCTCCTTATCGTGCTTGACGCGCTCGAACATTTCGGCGGGTTCGGGCGGCGTATTCAAACCCAAAACCGATACCGGCATAGAAGGGCCGGCCTCGTTCACTGCCGCGCCAGATGCGTCAAACATCGCTTTAATGCGGCCATAGGCCACCCCAGCGACGATAGTATCGCCGCGGCGAAGCGTGCCATTCATCACCAACAAGGTGGCGACAGTCCCGCGGTTGCGCTCAATCTTCGATTCGATGACTGTACCGCGGGCGATACCCTTAGGATTTGCTAGGATTTGGTTATCATCTGCCACCAGCAAAAGCGCCTCCAGCAAATCATCTATGCCTTGGCCTGTCGGCGCAGAGACGGGCACCATCAAGGTATCGCCATCCCAATCATCGGGGGTCAGCCCCAATTCTACTAATTGTTGCTTGACTTGGTCTACATTGGCGTTGCGTTTATCCACTTTGGTAATCGCCACCACGATAGGCACATTGGCGGCGCGCGCATGGTTGAGCGCCTCGCGGGTTGTCGGCATCACGCCATCATCTGCCGCCACCACCAAAATGGCGATGTCCGCCCCGGCCGCCCCCCGCGCCCGCATCGCCGTGAAGGCTTCGTGACCGGGCGTATCCAGAAAGGTGATAAGCCGTCCTTGATGTTTTACCTGATAAGCGCCGATATGCTGGGTGATACCTCCGGCCTCTCCGGCGGCGACGTTGGTTTTACGGATAGTGTCTAATAACGTGGTCTTGCCGTGGTCTACATGCCCCAAAATGGTCACGATAGGCGGGCGCGGGACCATGTCTTCCGCCTTTTCGTCGTAGTAAATGCGTTTCCATTTTTCGGCTGTTTTTTCCGCGCGCGCTTGCGCTTCTTGGGCTTCTTTTGCCTCGCTGGCAGACTGCGCTTCAAACCCCATATCGGCGATGACGATTGCCGCTGTATCGAAATCAATCTGCTGGTTGATCGAGGCCATGATGCCATTGGCGATGAGCCGTTTCATCACATCAATGGGGCTAGCGTCCATCAGTTCTGCCAATTCGCGCACCGTCAAATAGTCGGGGACGAGAATAGCTTGTTTATGTTGTGCCATAGGCACCTCCTAGTTGCACACAGAACGATGGACTTATGCAATCATCATGCGCCACCGTTCCTGATAAAGATAAATGTTCATATTAGCGCGGTTGCCCTTCGAGAAGCTGTTGACGGTCTTCATCGGTCAACAGCGTTCGCAAGGCTTTAGCTAAAGCGTCTGTGCGGATGGCGCGCGACCAGCATTGCGGATTATCGCATAGATACGCGCCCCGCCCCGCCATTTTGCCGCTCTTATCAATGGCGATACCTGTAGGACCGCGCACAATGCGGGTTAATTGCCGCTTTGCGTCTTTTTCGCGACAAATGACGCATGTGCGTTGGGGAATGTGTTTACGACGTGCAACTGCTGGTGTCATAACGCCAAACGCCCATCACCTCATTAAAAATCATCCCAGTCAACGCCGCCGCGGCGATTGCCTTTGCGTTGCCGCTTGGCTATCATCTTGCCGGTCTTCTCATCAAAGACCAGCTGGCGCCCTTTCTTTTGCCCCTTCTTTTTATGTTTCTTAGAACGACTGATGATTTCTTCATCTTCTTCATCGTCGTCATAATCATACTCATCAAAATCTACGACGGCTTCGCGCTTTTCCGCTTTGGGGCGCGCCTCGGAGGCGGCTACCGTTGGCACGAGCGCTTCGTTACCAAAAGCATCCCATAAGGGTTCATCTATCGCCTCTTCAAGGCTTGGTTCTGGCGTCATCGCTGGCTCATCCGTCGCCAAAGGCACTTCTTCAGCCTCTGGGGATAGTACGTCTGCTTCTGGCAGGGCTTCTTCTTCGTCTTCGTCCAGTTCGCCTAGCTCCTCAAAGTCGGGGAATACCGCTTTATCCAAGGCCGTTTGTACTTGCGTTAAAGCATCAGCCCCTACATCAGCGAGCAAGCGGCGGATACGGTCTTCGTCTATCAGGAAGCGCAACATCACTTCGCCAGCATTACCCAACGGCTTCAACGCTTCGATAATCTCATCAGAAAGGTCTAAATCTTCCACGGAAATGGTAAAGGCGTTAGCGGGCAAAGTCGCTTTAACCGCGTTGATTTCCTCACGGCGGCGCTGGCGCGAGCGCTCCCGTTCGGCGAGCAGGCGGCGTTCGACCAAATCCGCAAATTTGCCCAAGAGGTTCAGCTCTTCGGCGGTCACCGCGCGATTTTGGGCGCGCTTTTCTATCACACGCTCCACATCGGCCACCATATCGGCATATTGTTCGCGTATTTCCGCCAACATCGGCTGATGCAAATTGGATAACGCCCAATTAACCGCTTCTGGCACGCTCTTGATGTCAATACGCCAGCCCGTCAGCTTGGCGGCGAGGCGCGCATTCTGGCCTTCCCGCCCGATGGCGAGCGATAGTTGGTCATCAGGGACGATGACTACTGCCGTCCGTCCGCTATCGGGGTCATCCTCAAGATAGACACCCGTCACGCGCGCCGGCTTTAGCGCTTCTGAGATAAATTGCTCGTGGTTGGGCTTCCATTCGATAACATCAATTTTTTCGTCGTGCAGTTCCTTGACGATGTTTTGGATACGCACGCCGCGCATGCCTACGCAAGCGCCAACGGGGTCTATCCCGTCTTGGAGCGCGGCCACAGCCACTTTAGAGCGGTAACCCGCTTCGCGGGCGATACTTTTAATTTCAATCTGCCCGTTGAAAATTTCGGGCACTTCGTACTCTAGCAAGCGGCGCAACATATTGCGGTGGCTACGGCTCACGATAATTTGCGGCCCTCTATTGGTGCGCTTCACTTCTAGGCAATAGGTCCGTAGTTTTTCGTGCGGGCGGTAACGCTCGCCGGGGATTTGCTGATTGCGGGGCATGATAGCTTCTGCGCGCCCCAAACTCAAAGTGACCATAGAAGCGTTAACGCTCTGGACCGTGCCCGTGATTAAATCGCCCGCGCGGTCGGCGAATTCATCATATAAAGCGTTGCGTTCGGCCTCGCGTATCTTTTGCAAGATAACTTGCTTAGCGGTTTGTGCGGCAATGCGGCCAAAACGCTTGGTCGAACCTTCTACTTGTACCATCACCATATCGCCCAACTGCGCTTCGGGTTCATAAAAGCGCGCGGTCTCTAGGGTAACTTCTGTCGAATCGTTGAAAATCGCATCAACGACCTCTTTTTCTACGAAAATGCGCGCCCGACCTGTATTGGGGTCTATGCGCGCCTCCACACGTTGGGCGGAACTGGCATTCGCGTCGCGCCGATAGGCGGAGACTAATGCAGATTGTAGCGCTTCGATGACGACTTCACGGGGTAAGGCCCGCGCCTCTGCGATTTCATTAAAAGCGGTTTCTAAATCGTTCGCCATAATCCTACTCTATACCCCCACCGCACTGATAGGGCCATGCTATTAAAACGAAAAGTGGGGTTGGCCCACTTTTCGCAAAAACACTTCGACTAATCAAAATTGTAACATGGTGTCTTTCACCATGTCAAGGCGAACTACTCATCGCCTAAGGGTTCTTGGGTCGCTTCCTCTGTCTGCGGTATCACCAATTCTATTGTGGCTTCCGCCTCTTCCGGGACGACTTCTAAGGTCGTCTCGGCGGATGGCGCTTCGGGCATCGTTTGGGGTTGGGGAAAGGGCTCGAACTTCAAAACACGCCCGATAGATGGGTCAGTGATGTAAACGTAGCCCTCATCATCTACATCAATCCCGCCAACGAGGCGGAACTGCCCGTTGTTATAAACTTCGCCGGCCAACTGTCCAAAAGAGCCTAGGCATTCGCCATCTGTGTTATAGACCAAAACACGCCCCGCGTCCGGGTCGGTGACGTAAAGCATCTGCCGCGCTTCGTCCAAAGCCAGATAAGGGCGGTTGCCCTGTTCGGCATACCAGCCCCGCACAGGGAAGGTGACGACAAAAGCGCCATCACGATTGAAAACAGAGATGCGACGATTCCAATAATCGGCCACGTACACCCGACCATCTGCGCCGACGACTATACTACTCGGCTCGTCAATTTGCCCGTCGCCACTACCGCCTGTGCCAATATCGCGGACATGCACGGCGATAGGGCCGCTGATGTCATAGACCCGAATGCGTTTATTGCCCGTATCGGCCACATAGGCCAAATTTTGCTCATCAATGTCTACGTCACGCGGGCCCCAGAAAGCATCTAAGGGGCTTTGTGGCGCGTTAATGCCGAATTCGCCGGCTTGCCCCCAACGCTTAATCACTTCTCCGCCTATGGTCAACTGCTGGATGCGATAATTCCATGTATCCACCACAAAGAGGCTACCATCATTGCCCACAGCAACGCTATTCGGCCGTGTGAACAAAGCCCCCACAGTTTCATCTCTCCCCTGTTGACCAATGGTAGAGATAAACTGCCCATCTTTAGTGAAGATAGAGATGCGATGGCTATTTTCCTCAGCGACATACACACGGTCATTATCGGCCACAGCTATACCCAAGGGGCGCACCAATGAAAGCGGGCTTTGCTCAAAGACGCGGGTAGCTTCTAACAGCATCCAATTGGTATTGCATTGATTCGTCGGCAATTCCGCTAAAACATTGGGCACCGCCCCGCCGCCAACGCCGTAGTTCCAAATCTGGGCGGCAAAATCTTTACGGATATAGACGTGCATTCTATCCGCCACAGGCCAATTGACCAAGCTAAAATCTTTGTTGATAGCCCGTCCATAGGTCGTATAATCTCTATTCCACCAAATATCTAACACCCCTTGGCGAAGCAGAGGCGCGGTTGTATTTTGTGGGGATACATCGAAGAAATTAAGGACGCGGTCGGCCGTGAGATAAAAATATTCTTGCATCGGCCACCATAGACGATTGTAATCGTAGCGATAATAACGGTCTTCGAGGAGCGGCTCGACCTTGGCGCGGTTGCCATCACCAATGACGACGACCGCCGTATTCTCTAACTGTTGGAGCGTGGGGCTACTGCCTACATAAATCGCATTCGGAAAATCGCGAAAATACCAGCTATAAGGCCATGGCACAAGGTCATCATAAGCAAAACGAAGTGCCTTGCCATCGGTCATCCGCAAGCTCAAGTCTTCAATATCTTCTAACACGGTCTTGATGGCTGGCGCGGCATGGGCGTATACCAAAAATTCGGTAGCCAAGTCATAGTTGATAAAAGAGGCCATCCACGCAGAACGGAAGGTCAATACCGCTAGCAGAGCGAACACCCCAACAGCCAACATGTGGCGGAAGTGCGCCCAACCCGTCACACGGACGAAGCGCCACAAGATAGCCAACACCGTCCCGCTGAGCACGACCACCGCTAACCAGTTGCCCGTCCGCGCTAGCTGGGCTTGTTCCAAACCTGCAAATGGCGGCCGGCCGACGATGAAAGGCAAAATCACTTGTATAAAACCCGTGACGAATAGAGGGATGAGGACAACATAAACCCACCCCGCACGGCGAAACTGTCCCCAATCTATCCGTTCGATGATACGACCGAAAAACCAACCCGTGATGAAAATCATCGGCAGGGTCATATGCGTGCCTAGCCAAGGCATCTTTTCCCCGGCCAACGTGTATGCCACCAAATTCAAGATGGCCCACCATCCCACGAATAACCAGAAAGGCACTTGCTCTAATTGAGATAGCTTCGCCAACCGCGCCAGCAAGCCTCTTACACGCTCATTCATCTCTGACGTGCGCTCAATCGTCATGACAGAATCAGCATCCAAAACGACGTCATCAGCACTGATGGCCGCCAAACGCTTCTGTTCCAGAACGCCCTGTTCGGATGAAAGGTCTACATCATCCGGTTTAGGTTTTAGATAGCCGCTGGCATACAGTGTAGATAACTCATCCTGGATGGCGATTTGCTTGCGACGGCGGCGCCAGAATATCGTTACCGCGGCGAACATTCCACTAATACTGCCGAGCACAGGCAAAAATTCATAAAAAGGCAAGATGATGAGCAAATAATAATACTGGGGTTGGCTACCGCGACGCACGCCCTGTTGCTCTAGCCAGTAACCAAGGCTATAAATCATGCCCGTTGCCAAACCATCTATGTTAGTGAAAACGGTCGTGAAGAAAAAGGCAAAAATCGCATGAAAAATCGCCGAAGCGACGAGCCACTGCCGCCAATTCCACAATAGCCCCAAACCGATGGCCAAGGTCATCATCGGCACCCACGCCAAAAAGCCCAAGACCACTTGCCCGACTTGTTGGGGAGAATTCACATCCGGCCGCGATAAAATGAGGTCGTTCAAAAATTGCGGCAACGACTGCGCGATAGCCGTATAATCCTGTGGCGTCGCCCGCATCAGATAGGGGATTAACGCGGTCAACCACGGCAAAATGAGCGTGCCCATCACCATGAGGATGTCGAATTCGGGGAATTGCGCTAAAAATGCTTTCAAACGGATTAGGCGACCGTCATTATTGAGCGCTATAACGCCCGCACCAATAGCAAAAGCCCCCCCCCACACCAACACCATTGGCCACCAACGAATATTGGTGATAAGCCCTTCTACCTGCGACCCTTGCCCTTCCTGACCGGGGACGACTGGCACGGCGGGTTGGTCGCTCGTTGGCTGGGTATGCGTGAACTCCTCAAAGATGAGGAGCGAAAAGCCAATCGCAAAAGCGATGACCAACAACAAGGTCAAATCGCGCCACCGAATCTGCTCCGGGCGATGCCGAAAGGCCCAAAAAAGCCCTGCGGTAGCAACTGTGACGACAAAAGCGATGATTAACAGCGTCCACAGGATAAAACTACTCTGCTCTACGGTCGTGAGTTCGGCAAAAGGCGTTCCACTGCCGGGCACAATCATCACGGGGATAATATCAATGATGATATACATCCCCAAGGCGCCCACCCCGCCCAATAAAATCCCTATCACGGTGAAATAAAAAAGGGTGCGGCCGGGCAGTTGCCAAAAATGCTGGGCCATGCGGACCAACCAATACAGCGTGATAAAAGCGCCGAAAATGGCGATATAGATAAATGCGGTCTCTTTGCTACCCAAGTTCAGCACCATAGCGGCTGATAATAAATACAACCAGCGCGGTTTATGGCGCACCCCTTCCGGGCCGTTTAGGTACATCAGGATGGCATAGAACATCAAAATTGCGTAGACAATCGAGGGGGTATCGTGGCGAATGTAACGATTGTAATACATCAACAGAGGCGAGATGAGGAGCATAACCCCCACTAACAAAGCGCCCCAACGCCCCAACCAACGCCGAAATAATAGCGGCGTCATCACCATGAATACACCCAATGCCGCGGCATAAATACGCGCCGTGAAATCGTTAGCGCCAAACAGCGCGTAACTCAAAGCCGTCATATGAAAGAGAATAGGGCCATGCATCAACGGCGTATGGCGGAACTCCCCTTGCGCGTAGAGCTTATACGAAAAGTGGGTGTGTAGGCTCTCGTCATGGCTCATCACCCTATCGCCCAAAATGTAAAAGCGGGTGAAAAGGGCCAGCGCAAAAATAACGACCCACGCCACTAGCTCCCAATTGAGCGTGAAAACGCGGGAAAAGGTCTGATTCAAAACATTATCGGGGGTTTCGCGATGCGTTGTTGTCGCCATAATTCCTCGGTTCATCAATGCTTACATCATTTGCCGGCTGGTTCCGGCGTATTTTGCAATAACTGCGGCGCGAACCGTTCCGCGCTCGCTTGGGTACTGCTTAAAGCCACATCAGCTTGTAACGGGGCGATAAAGCGGTCGGGTGTGCCCGTCAAGAAGAGGCGCTGTCCTAAAACAATCGGCGACGGTTGGGAAGGCACCACAAAAGCGCCGCTACCGGTGCGCCATACTATCGGCGCGAGTAAAGCCATGAGCAACAACACCATTAGCAACCCGTAACTCACCGATTGCCGCTTCTCGGCCCGACGCACTGCCCCATCGGCGGGCGCTTGAACCACCGACCAAATCGAATCAAAAGTCGGCACATGCCGTGCAGAAGGCGCATGCATCAGCGCATTTATATCGCGCGCGAGTTGGCGTTGGCGCTGATATTCAGCATAACAAGCTGAGGACGCATCCAAATAACGCGCGATACGCTTGCGCGTCGCGGGGGGTAAATCGCCATGAATATAAGCAGGAAGCCGCGCTTTACAATATTGCAACCGCCACCAATCTCGTAGATTATGCCACATATTCACCATCTTCAAACGAGCTCACACCCATAATTCTTCTAATAAACCGCGCCAGATAGGTTGTAACACATTCCGCAAGCGCTCATGCGCCAAGCGAACGCGGCTCTCGGCCGTTTTTTGGGGACAACCCATCACTTCGGCAATCTCGCGAAAAGTTAACCCATGCCCATAACGTAACACTATCGCTTCGCGCAGAGGCGGCGATAAGGTCACTAACGCTTCGCTGATGGCATCTTCGGCGGCGCGCCGCGCCAATTGCCCCTCCGGCGTCTCGGACGTTGGCCCCCGTTGCAACACTTGAGTGATGTCTACCGTAGGCGGGCGCTGACGGCGATAAACATTGCGGCAACGGCTCACGGCAATAGTGTATAGCCATGTCTTAAAAGCCGACTTTTGCGCGTCATAGCGCCGCAGATTCTTAAAAGCGTAGACAAATGTCTCTTGTGTGATGTCTTCAGCATCTTGTTGATTCAACAACAAGCTATAACACAAACGATATACGCCTGCCGCGTAATGGTCATATAATTCTGAGAACGCTTGTTGCTGACCTTCAAGACAACGTTGAAGCGCCGCTTGAACATCAAATGAAGCATCTGAGCGAGCTGTCATCCGATTTTTGCCCCAGCTATGATTGATTTATCCGTTTATATACACGCTCTGACAAAGCTTTCCTCAATGGATTACGGCCTTTCGCTAGGCGGGACGCCATTATAAACATCCTGACGAAGCCATAGGATAACGGATTCTTTAGGTTGTTCAAGGTTGCGAATACGCCTTTGGGTCCACCATGCCAAGCTATTGCTCCATGACAAGGCGCGATTATCCCAAAAACTGCGGATATGAAACGACTGCCCCACATAAGAGCCGCCTAAGTTAGGCTGGACGAGTTGGTCAGATGTCAAAACGATTTGTTGTCGTTGGGCGGCAATCGGCGTGTTGACAAAACGCGCGTTCGGGAAATCCCGCAACAGCCACCCCATAACACCTGTAGGCGATAAAACAGCGTCCTGTGCCACAACATAAAGCGTCATCAACGGCACGCCGCGGCTATCGCGCTCGGCGATGTCGTACAAGGTCTGCCTTAGCAGGTAAGCATCCGGAGAGACAGCGTCAATATGCCACGGCTCAAGCGGGTTGCTGGCATGGGTGACAACAGCATTCCACCCGCTCCCCACACCCGTGATGAGCATAAAGGCGAACAACCCTAGACCCGCGCCTTGAAGCGGCGTTTTAGACCCATAAAAGCCAGCGACGACGAAAAAGCCTATCAGCATCAATAAGATGGTGATGACAGCCCAGATAGCCGCATAACGCAACATAACCAATGACGCATCCGTGAGGATGAACCACAAATTGACGTCCACGGGCAAAGCCAATAAAGCGCGGCCTATCGCTTGGAAATGCACGGATAGCATGCACAACAATATGAAAGCGACCAACGCCGTTACCCACTTGGCACGGGCGATAGCGCGCATATATTCCGAATCGCTCATATTGATGAAGTCGTCATCCAACCAAAAGAAGGTCGAAGCGTCGTGAACCCAAAAATCAACGACGGCATAGCTCGCCCAATAGGTCAGCGGGATGACTAGCCACAAGGCATATTCGGCGCGCCCGCCGACATATACCAATGCCAAGCCCAAAGCCACTATCGCCCACGAGGCGCAAAAGCGGTCGGCTGAATTCAGCTCGCCGCGCCGCGACCGCAAGACATAACCGCCGATGGCGAACAAAATTAAAAACGGTTCATAAAAACCCAATACCCAAAGCGGATAAGCGGGCGGCGCGGAGGGGGTCGGATTCAAGAAACCGCCCAAGCTCGTCTCTAATAACTGCCCAACCATACCCAGCCCAGATGGATACATCATGAACAAGGTGGCCGCCACAAACACCACGCCGCCGCCCACAGCCGAAGCCGCTAGCCATGGGAAATCCTTAAAAGTCTCCCCAAGCGCGTTGGTCTCCTCTTGGTCACCACGGGCAATAGCCAACGTTTGCCAGCTCAACGTTATAGCGGCGGAGATAGCGAGTGTCAAAGCCACTAAAGGGCCCGACGGCCCGCTTAAAAAAACCATCACAGCGAAACTACCAGCCCCCAACAAAGCATCCGCCCGCGCCAAGCGCAAGCGAAAGCGCCACAGACCCCACAAGCCGACCATAGTAAAAAGCAGTGTCCAAATCGTCGTCGAACTCGTGCGGGACGCCATTAAAACAATGGGGGAAAACGCCAACAACACAACCCACAAAAAGACGCGCGAGGGCCCCAAATAAGCGCGAAATAGTAAAGGCGTGAGCGCAAAGAATACGCCTCCCAAAGCGGTCAACAAACGCGAAGACGATTCATGAACGCCCAACAGCGTGAAAGAGACGGCCTGCAAGGCGAACATCAAGGGGCTATCGGGCAATTGCTCCCCTTCCGAGCCATGCAACAGCGGATAAACGCGCATCGCCTGTTCCGCTTCGGGCTGGCTCATCGGCACGCTATCGAGTTCAGCGAGGCGCAACACCAACGCCAAAAAGATGACGATACCATAAGCAACCCACTCTGCGGATAGTCTCAACGATTTTTCTTGTGGGTCGGATAATAGGGTATCGCCCATTGTCGTTTCCATAATCAACCCTTTCAACGAATCCTCTATTGGCTCACCCGATAGATGCGGGAATCGCCCGATTCGCAAATGACCTCTAGATGTTCTAAGAATTTTTCCTCGCCCGCGCCGCCGTACTGTAAGCGCTCGGTCGTCCCATAGACGATATAATCTATGCCATAGCGTCGGATGATGTTTTCTGCCACATCCCAGCGTAAATCCGTATAGAGTTCATCCATATCTGCGCGGCGCGTGCCAGCAATCGCATCATACGTCGCCCCGCGCCATTGGCGCTCGTGATTTTCCCACCCCAAGACGATAGAGATACCTGTTAAAGCGCCCACACGGCCATACCATGCGTTATAGGCATCGCGCACTGCTTCGGCAACAACAGCGGAATCTCCCTGCACTATATCGCCCAAGCACATCACGACCGCATAATCATCAGCGGTCACCATCGAACGCCCGCCATCGAGCGTCCAAGCGGGCTGTAGATACAACTGTCCATCACGGATACGAACGACGCCCTCTTCATTAGCGGTCAATGTGCGCCCGCCAGCAATCCCTTCGCCGATGAGTACTTCGCCAATGCGGACGACTTGACCATCTTCAACGGCTATCGTTGGGTTCACCCAGTCTATCGGCGGCAAATATAATTTCGCTAATGCCTGCGTTTCCACCCGCGTACGATGATAAATCCCCAAGATAGGGTACAAACTGCCCAAGATGATGACTACGGCCAGGAGGGGAATAGTGACATAGCGCCATGCGCGATTGGGCGCGGTCATCAAGGCGTATACCGCGTAAGCGCTAGCGATACTGAACAGCACCCAAGCCTGATAGTAAAATTTGAAGATAGTGTTGATGCGCGTGCTAAAGTTATCGCGCAGGTAAAAGAACTCAGGCACTAGCGTTAACATCACCCCCAAAGCCACCAGCAGAAGCGCAAAACCGACTGATGGCGTGTAGGTAACCCGCCCAGATGCTCGGTCGGCGGAGGCGCGCGGAAATAAACGCCCGATGATGACGACCAAAGCCAGTATCAATAGTAGGCTCGTCAACGCATAGTCGAACCGCCGTTGTAAGAATTTAGGGCCGATTGTCGCCCAACCCCCGTTTTGCTCGACGAAAGTAGAGATAGCGCCCTGCCATTGCGGGATAAAAGCCCCCAAAATCGTCAGCAATGCCATGACCAAAACCAGACCAGCAGTAATCAGTAAAGCCCCGCCCCATCCCCAACGCCAATTCATACGGCCTGCGGCCTGCGCCTGCCTTAGCTCCGCCATGAGCAACAACGGCAACAACAACAAGAAGGGGCCAAACATGATGAAATAATGGGGGAATTGGGTAGGGTACAGCAAGTTGGGCACAAAACCGCCCGCTTGAGAACGAAAACCGAGCCAAAACGGCAAATAGGGAACAATCGCCAAGAGAAGCAATGAGAAGGCAAAACGGATAATACTTAGCCACGCTTCGCCGCTTATACGCCCGGCATCAGAGGCCAACAAACGACGCAAGCCATCCGCCCCCAACAACAGCGCAAAGTAAATCGGGCCGTCCCACGTGTTCAAAAAGAAGATACCACCGAGGCATAAACCATAAAGCGCCGTCTCCGCGGGGGTTGGGTCGCGGCGCGACAAAAGGATATTCAGCGCCAACCCTATCATCATCACAGCATAGGGCAAAGCCAACACGTGGGGATGATTATCTGCCAATAAGAAACTGAATTGCGGGAATTCATCAATCGGTTGGGCATACCATGTCGGCGGCAAAGAACCATCTAGCTGAATGTCTTGCAATACGCGGCTCGCGCGGAACCACCACCAACTAGGCCAATTGTCTATGTCAATGAACAGGCGACCGTCGCCTTGGACGTAACTATCGCCAAGATAAGAACGCTCTTGCGTCGCCCAAAATTCAAAGTAATCTTGCGGGAGCGCCCGCGCTTGAAACGGAATCTCGATGATGGGCGTTTGCCAATTGCCCATCCAGACGACGAAGAATAGCGCCAGCAAACCGGCGGCAATAGGTTTTGCTGTGGACTCTGGACTACCTTGGGCAGATTTGACCAGATTATAACCGACCCCAAAGCTCATCAAACCCGTCAAAGCGAACAATAGCGCGCTCGTCATATTGAAGGCTACTGTGCTCGGAATCTGGCTGAGCATAGCGAGGAGGGCCGTTTGCACATAACCTAAATAATAATAGCTGATAGCGTAACCCGCCATCCACGGGTCATTAGGCGGGAAGGTATCGCTCCGCATAATGGCGCTCATGAAAGCCAGTTCCATGGGCTTTTCTGTGCCGACTAAGCTATTCTGTTGGGCGCGCACCAAAGCCCAAGCGCACAACAAAACGAAGAATAAGCCCTCAGCTAAAAGGATAGCGCCCTTATTCGCGCGCCACCAATCGCGCAGTGACCAACGAGGGCCGCGCACAGCGAGCGCCAAAGACACCACCCATACCACAGCCCACACCAATACCGCGCTACCGTTTTGATTTTTGATGAACCCCAAAGATGCCAACAGCCAGTACAAAGCGCTGATGAGCAACAGGCCCACCCCACGAGCGAATATATATCCTCTATCGGGCAGGGCAGATAACAAACGAAAGCACAGCGGTAACACGGCCGCGCCCGCCAAAGTGGCTAACAACCACCAACTCAATACAACCCCAAATTCGCGCGATAACCAATCCAATATCATTGTGTTACTCCGACCTGAGCGCGTTCATTCAACCAGTCGCGCAAGTAAACACCCAGCTGAGTCGGGTTGACCTCGTACAATTTGGCGGGGCTATCATCATCTTCATAAACTAGCTTTAAGATGCCCTCCTGCGCCATTGTCTCTAATTTGGCCAGCGCTTCGGGCGTGGCGACGATATGTTCATACACACCAGCGACAACATAACGCACCCCGTAATGATGCAATATGAGGGCCGATTGTGGAATATCGGCAGAGGAATAGAAGTATTTGATATTTTTCTCCCTCTGCTCTACTAAACTCGGCATGGGGTTAAAAGTTCTCTGTTGGCGTTGGTGGAAATTCCACCCCAAAACAGAGGGTAGCCCGGTGTTAATGGCGATACGGCCGTTGTAACGGTATTCGCTGACGATGCTTCGCCCTTCGATAATCACCGGCGTGCCTTTGATGTGCTCCTGCATCCAACGGATGAGTTCATAATCATCTTTCATCTCAATACTCGCGGGATAATCGAACAAGCTATAGGTGGCATATTGCATATATGCCAGCCCGTCGAGCGTCAGAGGAGTGGCGGGCGCTTGGCGGTCGGCCGCGCGCCCACGAGTGGCCATGAAGGGATATAGCGCGGCAACGATGCTCAAAATCATGAGCGGCGTCAGCCACACCCCGCGCAAGCGATTGGTCCATGTTTCCGAGCTTTGTAACACCCATGCGAAGGCCGCCCCGCCAACCACGCTGAACAAGACCCACGCTTGCAAATAAAATTTGAAGACCGTATTCTGCCGCCCAATATCGCCATCCACGACAATCACTTCTACGCCTAAAGTCAAAGCGAGGGCATAAGCCACCAAGGCCAACACAAAACGCATGGGCACAGATTGGCCGGGGCGGAAGAACAGCGCGGCAATCCAGACGACCAGCGGCACGACAATCAAAGCCACCTGATAATTGAGCATCGCCGCGACAATAGCCCCAACGAACACGACGCCCAAAACACCCAACACGCCATATACAGCCCAAGCGCGCCCGCGCAATTGCCCCACATAGACCGTGCGCGCCCAGCGCGCGGTCTCCCACAGCAATAACGAAACCAGCAAAAACAGGAACAATCCGTGAATGTCGAAGTAGGCCCACAACGGCGACTTGCCCCCATCCCACAGCCGAACGCTGTTGTAAGTGGCGGCATACCACGTCGTATAGGGGATGACGACCGCAAAGCTCAACACCACAAATCCGACCACGGTCAACAAATAATTCAATAAAGACCAGCGCGTAAAAATCCAACGAACAGCAATCCAACCCGCCAAAGCCACAGCCAATAGCAAGGCGAAAATGCGCCCCACACCCAAAACGCGCGTTAATAAATCGGACTGCGCCTGAAGGGTGTATTGACCCACTAAGCTATTGAGCACAATGAAAATGAGCAACAACCCACCGACGACCAGCAGCCACGGCGTTAACCCGTCCAGCGGGCGGATGGTCTCTTTCCACCGAAGCCACCAATAAAAGGACAACGCCGCCACAGAAAGTAGCAAAAAGCTAGGCCAATCCCATGTGTTGGTCGCGCGGATGATGCCAACAGCCAGCGCGCCCAGCGCCAACGCGAAAAAGCGCCCCGCTAACCCGCGTTCATCGCGCCCGACCAGCAGAAACTCGTTCCACAAAAAGGCGACGACGAACAACAAAACGGGTAGATTAATCATATGGGCGTGCAAATCGCCATATAAGAAGGTGAAATAGGGCATCTCTGTAATCGCATTGCCCCCTACACCCGGCGTCTCCGCCAAAACGCGCGAAGGCCCCCAATACCAACGGTCGCTCCCGATGGGCAGGGGTTGACCAGAAAACATCTTCCCCAGCCCTTGCGCTAAGCCGCTCACCAGCGACAAGCTATGATGCACTTCGTAGGCGATGCGGTCGCTGAGTAGATTGGCATTAACGCGATTGATGAGGTCATATTCCTCTTGCGGGGTTAGTTCGCGCCCGACGGCTTCTAGCATCTGTTGGCGCAGATAATCTTCTATGCCCAAAGGCGGCTGATACCCCCCAAGTTGGGCAATGCCATTGCCGATGACCCGCACCGTATCCAAATTCCCGAAGACGACACACAGCAAGAGCGCCGCCACCCCGGCCACCCACGGATTACCCAAATGTCGCGTTGGGGGGTCTTCTTCTGTAGACACAAAAGAGGTGCGCTCTCGCCATGCGCTCACAATATTGTAAGCGACCGAAAAGGCCCCAATCCCCGTTATAGCGAATAGCGTAGGGATGATGAGGTTATACGCGAAGGAGGGCACTAGCCCCAAAAGCAACACTGGCGAACCGACGAGCACAAAGCCAAAGTAATAATAGTTGATGTAACCGCCCGCGTACCAAGGGTCATAAGGCGGGAAAACTGTACTTCGTAACACCGCGTTGAAATATGCAAAATCCATCGGCTTTTCTCCGCCTTTGGCATAGTGCCACAAATCCGGGTTTGTCAGGCGGACGAAAATAAACAACAAGAATAGGACGAACGTAATCGCCTCTATCCACGCCAATTGACGCCAATGTTCACGGATATACGCGCCAAAGCGCCCCGCGCTCCGCCGCACCAACAGGTAACTGACCACTCCCAATATGGCCAGCGCGCCCAACACCCCCGCTTGCGACCAAACCGCTATTTGCGCGCTGGATGGTACCCACAACAGCCACCCCACCAATAACAAACCAGCGAATTTGGCGAAACCGTATCCCCTATCCGACAAACTCGGAAAGAGCGTGAAGAGGATGGGCCAAGCCACCCAGCCAAAAAGCATCAGCGCCGACCACCACATCACGACGCCGACAAGTTGGTTCGTGTTGGCTAGGCTCTGGCTGAAGAAGCGCTCCGACCACGTGCCGCCAGCTTGTTGAAGCGCCCATGCCGAAGACGTCAGTTGCAAAAAGGTTGGCGCGCGCGCCGCATCTAGGGAAGACCAGAAAACGACGCCGACAAGTTGTGACGGCTCTATAATTTCTTCTGGTCGGCTAATCGGCACGCTCTCCAAAATGTAACGCGCCGCTTCGGAAGAATAATCCGCGCGCTTTTGGAAGATGAATACGGCCGGGTGGTCGTACACGTGGAATGCCTCGTCGGCCTCGAATTCGTTCAACCACGATGGAGATTGATAAGTCGGCAAGTGCTGGTCAGAAACGCGCAAAGGTCCCCATTCATACGTCTCATCAAAGACGGCGACGAGGTCATACCCCAATTCGCCCTTGAAAAGGGCTTCGTAATAGCGCGTGGACATGGGCCAGCGCATAGGATTGCGCGTGAGCGTATCATAAAAGCGGTTGCTGGTGATGGCCAGATAATCGCCGTTGTTCAGCGCCTCCAAAATGGTATCGCGCTTTAACACCGAATCTACGTCCAAAGACATATACATATCATAGGAATTGACCAAGCCATAGCGCGACTCGCGCCCGATACAATCGCGCGCCGCCACCAAGCCCGATGGCGGGCTATCGTTCGTGGTCAACCCATGGGGTAAATCGCAAATCTTAATCGTCGTCAGACGGTCGTCCCAATCGCCTTCAGTCAATACAATAGCGCCGCCGCCGATGATGGGGCCGCCACCCGCTAGCGCCTCTACCTTGAAGAAATATCTTTGCCCCGCCTTTAACATAATGGGTTGGCTGAGTGGAATTTCATAGGGACGACCCAGCACGTGTTCATTGCGAACGAAGTCCACGGTCAGGGTGGCTGTTGCTAATGGCTCTCCTTCTAACGCATCTGAAATAGAGATATATAAGCTCTCCAGCCCGTCATCATCGAGCGGGTCCCCTAAATAAGGGGCATTCAAGGCGCTAATGATGCCATCAGCGGGGGCGATGAATTCAGCGAATTCAGGGACGCCTTCCGCATAACTGGTGGAAAAGGCGAATAATTCTTGTGCGTTGCCGGCAGAATCGGCGCTTCGGTTGCGAATGGCGATATTGACTAACGGCGTCTGTGGCGGCGCGCCCTCAATACGCGCGTAAAAATCCCCTGGAATCTGTTCCCAAGCCCAACGGCTAGCCTGTACCCGCGTGACTTGTTGGCGGTAGATATGGGTGAACATGATAGCCCAAACCACCGTAAATAGTACGACAAAAGCGGCCAAGACCTGCGCGCGCTTGCCATAAAAGCGGGGGAATAAAGCGCTGATACCCAACAACAACCCCACAGATAGCGCAATAATGCCCATCTCGAAGACGCCACTCAGCCATCTTTCGATACCGATAGCGGCCAACAACGCCCCGAATAGCACGAGCAGAACCCGCACAGAGACGACATCTTCGCCGCGTTGGCGCGCCAAACGGGCCCATTCGGCCAAGGCCCACGCGGCGAGTACGGCCAAAGCGCCATAAATAGGCAGATAGTAACGCATGGTCATCACCCATAAGCGCCCTAACCACCCAAAATAGACCAACACCCACACAAAAAGAAGTAGATTGCGCGTCGCGTAAAGGCGTCCGCGGGCTAAACGATAGCCCGACCACACCCATCCTACCCAAGCGATACCCCCAAAAGCGATGCCCATACCCCATAAGAGCATATCTTTCAAGGGATACACATAAGAAGGGCGTCCCATCCATTGCCAATTGGGCGGGCTATCTTGCGCGCCGCTCACGCCGTAGCTTGCGGCGGCGGCATCCGCTAACCAACGCGGATTAGGGCTTAGGCCCAAAAATCCCGGCCCTGTAAAAGCATAGGGGTTCAAAATGCGGAACGTGACGATAGTAGCGAAGCCAGCCAACAACAGGCCGATTATCGCCTGCAGTAGAAAACGGCGGCGTTCTAGCCACGGCAACGAAGCATCCAACGCGGGCGCGCTATAGACCAACGCCGCAAGCACAATTAAACCCGCTAGCGGCGCGGTGTTAATGCGTCCCGACAACGCCGCCCCACAGGCGATGCCAAAGCCCAAATAGGACCACCAACCGCCTTTCTCCTGCGCTCTCACGGCAAAATAGATGCCCAACATCACAAAAAATGCGGTGATGGCGTTCACCGTGCCGTAGTGGGCCTTTTGGATAGCCAAAGGGGCCGCCGCGTACAAAATGGCCGCCAACAACCCCACATAACGATGATGCAGGCGCGAGCCAACGAGAAAGACGAGGATGATAGAGCCGATGTCGAAAACGGCCGACAAAAAACGCCACACGAGCGCGCCAGTTTGAAATTGGTCGGGGGCTACCGTTTGCACGAACTGGCTAGCGAAATGCGCCATGAACAGGGGTAGCGTGCCATAAGCGTAAAAGCCATTCGCAGAATTATGCGGGTTAAGCGGCGAACATTGGGCGTCAAAATAACCGCCTATACCACCGCTATCAGGGTAACGCCGTAGACAGTTGAATTGCTGTAACTCCTCGGAGTTAAATAAATCCGCCTGTCGCAAGCTACCTGAATAGAGCGTGGCCTCTCCTGCGCCCAGTATGCCTACATCCATCTGTCCGCTGACCAACGCGCGCACCAACTCATCGGCAGTCGCATAACCTTGAAGGCGTCCGCTATCGCCCAACCACCACTGCGCCGCCTGTTCGCTCATCGTGTCTATTACAAAGCCAACGCGCAAATTCGGGTTCTGTTCCACATCTACCCGACCCTGAACGCGCGTTTCCCCGACGCGCGCTAGCAATGCTTGCGGCGGAAATTGCAAGTCATCGCGCGTGAACTGATTCGTGCCGCCCACGTTGGGCAATAGATTGAGCGTTAAAAAGCGTTCGTCGGGGTGCAGATAAGCAAAATCATCCCAATTCAGCCCCACAAAACGAAAATAAGCGCCGACTAGGATAATCAAACACAATAAAATGACCCAACTGTAGCGCCGCCATCCTCGTACGTTCGTCATTTGTTCACTCACAGCAAGGCTATCTTCTCTGGTCATCATGCAATCGAATTCAGTTTCTTAGAGGCGGGGCATTACAGCGAATATACACTTCGCCATAGTATATTCCTCACCTGCCCGCGTATAAATCAATATCGTGCTGGGCTAAAAATGCCTCGAACCCCGCCAAGCCCAAAGCGGGGACGTTGAACAACACAAAATCTTCATTTGGTTGATAACTACGATGTAACGCCACCCACCCTTGCGGGAACAAACTTTGCAAACGTTCGAGCTGGGCGGTATCGGCGCGGTTGAGGAAGAATAACAAGCCGCGTTCTGGGTCAAAGCGATAAGCATCGCTCCGCCAATAATTATCTTTCAGCAAGGTGGGCAAGGTATCGGCTGGCAAAGCGGGGAAATTATCGCCATCGGGGTCTTTAACGCCGTTCGGCCAATCGAACAAGCCCGCCTCCAACCCGACAATACGATAATCCCACCAATAGGGATAAGCCAATACAAACGCATTGCCATAACTCCCCCCGCTCAAGGCAAAGCCTTTTAATATCGCCCCGGCTTCGCTATGCGGCAAAGAAGCATTCAAGTACGCCTCTCGATGCGGGTTGAAGTAGACGTAACGATTGGCTGTATAAGCGCCCAAGATAATAATCCCACAGAAAAGCCCGACAGCTATATAACGTGGGCGCGATTGGATGACCTCCAAAAGCTTGTCCACAATCAAAGCCATGGGAAACGCCGCTAGCAAATAGGCCATCGCTAATGCGCCGCTGGTGCGGGTATGGCTGGGATTTTCGATGGGATAAGCGATAGATAGCGCAGACGGCATCAGCATCACAAATAGGGCGATGGGCATCAAAATATCTGCCGCATCGCGATAGCGAATGAGCCAAACCAGCCACGCGGCCAAGCCGACAATCAATAGCGCGCCGCTGAATGGGTCCATTGTTGGGTAATTGGGCGCGCCATTAATCCATGCAACATCCCCTTTCCAGTTGAACATGAGCAAAGCGTTGCGGATGTTATACGTCAGGATAGGGATATTCTGCACGAAAGCGTCCACGCGCTCTTGCAAGGTCGCCTGACGATAAACAATAGTGCCATCCTCTAGTCTATCTTCTAAGATGGCGTCGCCCAGCAAACGCCCCGACGTGCGCCGCCAAAAATCATCGGGATAATCTACGGAATAATGGAACATAGGGACAAACACAATGAAGGCGATGAAAGCCAACACCAACAGATTCAGCGCATAACGCCCGCGCTCCCGCCAGTCGTGGGCCAGTAAAATGGCGATGCCCACGCCAATGACAACGACCATCGGGAGCATCCGCACGGCCTGATAGGTATACAAACCGAAACCCAAGACCAACCCCGCTTTGATAAAATCGGCGCGTTGGTTGCGGCGCAGGGCGCGCGTCAGGTAGATGATGAGCAAAGCGGTCACCAATGGCGTTAACACAATGCGGAGCGATAAGCGCGTGATAGCCACATGCCAATAGCTCACTGCCACCAAAGCCGCCAACGCCAAACCTACAATCATCCCCAAGCGCGGATTTCTACTGCCGATAACTTCGCGCCCCATCCATACCAAAATCGGCAGAGTCAACAAGCTTTCGATGATGGCCAACAACTTCAAGCTACTAAAGTTAATATCGAAGCCGGGGAATTGCGCTAAAAAGGCCATGGCGTACATTTGGAATGGCTCGCGCCCGCCATTGTTAGAAAAAAAGATGTCGCGCGCGCCATTCGCCACACGATACGAATCGAACAATTTCTCTAAGTGGTCGCTCGTCATTTCTGGCGGCAGGCGGCCGATGTCATCGAAACGGAAATAAGCCGCCAAGGCGAAAATCAGCGCAAAAATACCCCATACCACCAGCTGATTACGGAAACGCCAACCCCGCAAACGCGCCCACCAGCCTTGCAAGCTCGCCATAGGCCGCCAGTGCAGAGGCGCAAAGGCATACGACCACAGCGCAATACTAGCCAACCAGCTATAGAAAGCCCACGATTGAAAAACATTCCCCCCCGTGCCCGTGTACGTGTGGTAAGTGAGCAACGCCGCCAAGCTGACCATCGCGAAGCGTCCCGTCAGAGCGGCGGTTGGCGGGGTGCGCGTTGGTCTCGTATCGGTTGTGCGGGGGGAAATATGGATGAAGTCTTGCGGGAAAGCGGAAGGGTTAGCCACATAAGCGCGAAGAACCAGCATCGCCCCTATTTCCAGCACAACCCATACCCCTATCCCCAATACGATAGATTGCAAACCGATACCTACTAGAGCGATTACGGCCTCTAGGGGCGCGGTAGATGATAAAGCGAGGATGCGTAAGCCATTCAAGATTAAAAAGAGCGGCACTAAACGCGCGAGCCAGCGCAATTGTCCAAAGCGCCCCGCGCCTTGCCACCATGCCACAATCGCTTGGCGATGGGTGAGCAGATCTGCACCCAACCACAACAAAAACGCGCCTAACAAAAACCAACTGCCAAACGCGAGACCGTCAAGGCTGGTACGATTAGCCTGATTCGCCAATATGCTATTGCCCCACAAGGCGACGCCAAAAGCGCAAATATACAATAATAAGCGCAAGCGCAGATTCTGGAGAACAGCGCCCACGCCCGACGGCTCGGCGTCTGTCGGCAGTTTTTCCGCTATCGCCTCATCGGATACAACGACGTCTGCTTGCGGCGCTTCCTCAATCGCTATCGGGAGGGGTGTTATAGCGACTCCATCCACCAACAAGCGGTGCAGAGCCTTTAGGGTTTGTCGGGGGGCGCGCCATAACAGCCCGGCCAATTCAGCCAGCGTTAAATCGTCGAGCGCACGGACATCATCCGCGGGCGCGGGCGGCTCTGAACGGGTTGAGGATTGGAAAGTGTGTTCAAAATCAGCCATGGGGTTTGCGTCCCTTTAGTGCCAAGTTCACCGTTGAACGGTGCGCGGGTTCATCTAACCCATTTTTTCGGTCGAAAAAATTCAACACCTTCAATCCTAAATTAATTGGATTCAACAGGCTACCGTCATTCTGGTCAAAGGTGAGGCGGTTAGCGGCTTGGGCCATCTGCTTGGGCAAGCGGTTGGATTCCAATAAGGGCTTGCCCAAACCATACACTAAATTATGGATGAACGGGAAACAATAATGCGTGAAGGAACGCTCCGCCTCCACGATAAAATCAGCGGTGAGGGCGGCAGAGCGCAATTGCTCAGGTGTGTAGAGGCGCACATGGTTCGCCCAAATGCCCGCAAAGGGCCCCGTTTGGATATGCGTGCCGAAGACCGTTTCTAACGTTTTATTGATAGGGTCCCACCAAAAAGGGTAGTTTTGATGCGGCACCGTGATAGCCACAACCCCGCCCGGCTTCAATACCCGATACGCTTCTCGCAATGCCGCCACGTCGTCGTCTACATGCTCCAACACCTCCGACAAAATGACCGCATCAAAAGTGTTGTCGGGGTAAGGCATGGCGTAAATATTGGCGCAGTGGAGCGCGACATCGGGCAGATGGCCGACATTCGCCCGCGCTTTTTGGATGACTTCCCAATCCAAATCTGCGCCAACCAATCGGCAACGGCTGGTATAACGCAACATGTTGAGGTAAAAGCCGCGGCCACAAGGGAAATCGAGGATGATATGATGGTCTTGGGGATTCACCCACTCAAAGATAGTAGCCACCCGCTTTTTGAAAGCCATATCCGCTTCGTTGCGGGTCATGTGGGCGATAATTTGAGCATCAACCATGGGCATCTCCTGCTACCGTCTGGAAAATGGCCTCGTAACGATTGATGGTTTCGTCGAACGAAAAACACGCTTCGATATAATCCCGCGGGCGCACATAATCTGCACGATGCGCGATAACATCTACGATAGCCTCGCCTATAGCGCGCCAATTGCCCGCTTCCGCCAACTTACCCATGCCCGTCACCGTGACCGGGACGCGGCCGCCGGGAATATCGGTCATCACGACCGGCGTACCGCATAACATCGCTTCCACCTGCACAAGGGCGAAGCACTCGGTATCGCTGGGCAATACGACCACGTCGCAAGCGGCGTAAAAATCCGCCAAATCTTGCGGGTCGGTCAACAAACCCAAGAATCGCAACTGGTCTTGATACTGCCGTACAAGGGGTTGTTGTTGCCGCCAAGTATCTTCATAGGGGATGTCATACTCACCAGCGAAGACGAGGCGCGCATTAGGGTACGTTTGGTTCACCACCTCCAACGCGCGAATCGCCAAATCGGGGCGCTTCTCTTGGACAAAACGCCCCGAATAGCCGATGATAGGCCCGCCTTCGTGTGCCCATTGCGCCCGCAACGCTTGCACTCGCTCCGGACGCGGGCGCGGTGTTTGAATCGGGGGATAGATGACGGATGTTTTGTCTAAAAAAGGGCGCAGATAATACGAATTCTCCGCATAATCCCTGCTATAGGCGATAAGTCGCTTGGCGCGCTTCGCCATAACCCGATACATAACGTACATCAACCCTTGGATGAAGCGATTCATTAAAGTGGGCGGCAAAATGAGGTCGCCATGATGCGTGATGACAATATCGCGCCCGGACAAAAACGACGACAAAGCGAGGATGGCGGATTCCATAATAGGGGTATGCACGCTGACCACGTCGTGTTGGCGCATCAGCAAATATGGCGCCCACAAATAAGCGGGCATAATCATCCCGCGGCTAATGTGAATCGGGGCCCATAGACGGATGACGCGCACGCCATTATGCATCACCGTATCGCGCGGCAAAGATGGATGATAACGCGCTGTCAGCACTGTGACATCATGCCCGCGTTGAACGAGCGCTTCGGCCACCCGCTGAACGTGCATCGTTAAACCTGTGCGATGCGGAAAATAGTAAAGCAAGCAAATGAGTATTTTCAATTTGCGGTGTTTTGCAGGCGTTCCCGCCATAAATTTACCCTGTCGCCTTCCTTTGGATTTGCCGAACACCCCGCGATAACTGCTCTAGCGAAATCCCCTCTTGGATAAAACCGACGATTCCCGTAGCTACATGCACCCCCACATTCACGGCGTGTACCATGATGGCAAAGGCTACTGTCGTCGCCCCTTGTTCATAACCTAGCGCCCCCAAAGCCAACAGAATAGAAGCTTCATACGTCCCAATGTTGCCCGGCACCGCTGGCACAGCGATAGCGAAAGCGGCGGCGGCGATATATAAGGCTGTCGCCGACCAATCGCCACTAGGGAAAAAAGCGAACATCAACACATAACCAGCCACGACCGATAAAGTCCAGCTCGCCGCCGTCCACACCAAAGCCGCCAATAAAACGCGGCCATTGGCGAGCGCTTGTAGACCATCGAGGAATTGCTCCAGCCATTTATCCAAGCGGCTATCGCGAAACGCGGGCCAATAACCCCGTATAGCGCCTAATACCCGCGCTCGGTAACCCGCTAGCAGGGCCAATACACCAACCCCGAACAAGGCCATCACGCCCGAAGCCAAGCCCGTCGCCCGCAACACATCTGGCACGGGGCCAGAAACCAGCGCAAAAGCCACCAACAACACCACCGCCAACAAATCCAACAACCGTTCGATGAGGATAGTGCTAGCCGAATAGAAGGGCGCTATCGGCGGATTGAGGCGACTGGTTAAATAAATGCGCGCCAGTTCGCCTAAGCGTAATGGCAAGATACCATTGACCAAATAGGCGACATTCATCATGCTAAAAGCGCGATACCACGACACTGACCCGCCCAACAGAGCGCGCCACCGCCAAGCCCGCGTCACAAGACCCATCATCAATAGCAACATACAAGGCAACACATAACGATATTGAGCTTGCGCTAAGGCAGACCCGAATTGCTCAGGGTCAATCTGCGCGACGATGAAACGAATCGCCAATAAGCTGGCCGCTAAGCCTATCAAACCAATTTTAATACGCCTTGACAAGGCTAAACATACCTTCCTCTGTGCATAGGGCGCGTATTATAGCATAGCACGACCGCCGTTAAAGTGATGTCTTGAATTGATAAAATACCGTGCAGATAACATCAAGACGCCGCTTGACACACACCGCCGAGCATCCTATAATTCGCATAAATGCGGGTGTAGCTCAGTTGGTAGAGCGTTTGCTTCCCAAGCAAAATGTCACGGGTTCGAGTCCCGTTACCCGCTTCACCAAGCCCACTACAGTGGGCTTTATTCATTGCCTGATGAGGATTGACTACGCCACCAATAGCCATTAAAATGCTGGCACTTTCGCCATCATTTCGCCCTGCCAAAGGGCTTTTCCAACAAGTTTGTAGGAGTTTTTAGACGTGGCCGATTATGTGATTGAAGCGCAAGCCCGTGGCGTTGTGGGCAAAAAAGTTAAACAGTTACGCCGTTCAGGAATGGTGCCAGCCACTATCTACGGGCCGCACACAGCGCCCATCAATATCCAAATCCCGTATCGCCCTTTGCAAATCGCCTTGATGAAGGCCGGCGGCACCAACTTGATTGATGTGAACGTAGATGGGCAAAATACCTACGCTGTCTTAGCGCGCGAAGTCCAACGTAACCCCATCCGCGGCGACATTCTGCATGTGGATTTCTTAGCGGTAGACCTGAACGCCAAAATCCGCACGGAAGTCCCCGTCCATCTGCACGGACAAAGCCCGGTTGTGGCCGCGCGCAAAGGGCTACTCATCACCGGCGCCACCTCCTTGAGCATCGAAGTTCTCGCCAGCAAACTCATCCAAAGTGTGGATATTGACCTCAGCCAATTAACTGAAATTGGCGCTTCTATCTCTGTGGGCGACTTAAAGCTAGGTGAAGACGTCACCATCCTCAACGACCCCGAAGAACTCATCGTTCGCGTCGTCCAATCGGCCGCGGCCCGCTCTGCGGAAGAAGCCGAAGAAGCGTTGGCAGATGTATCGGCTGAACCGGAAGTCATCGCGCGCGGCAAAGCTGATGATGAGGATGAAGAATAATCCGCACAGCTGACACCCCTCTGAAAATCAAAACAGGCAGATTCATAAAGTATCTGCCTGTTTTTTTTTGTCTTATCGCATCCGCGCGCAATAAAGGTTATGCTGTCGCGCCATCGTCGGATGATAAAGCCCCGTTTTGGTCCAGTGACAGCATCATTTCTTCGCTCTCGGCGTTAGCGCCCGGCAAAATCGCCACGCTGACGACTTGGTCATCCTCGTTCACATCCATCAAACTCACGCCTTGGGTACTGCGCCCCGTCTCGCGAATTTCATTGAGCGATGTACGAAGCACGATGCCATTACGGGTCATCAACATGATGCCGTCGCGCTCGTTGATGCATCGTGTGGCCACCAAGGGACCCGTCCGATTATTGCGCGCCAAAGTCCGCGCGCCGATACCATAACGCCCCTGTATCGAATAATCTTCTATGGCGGTGCGCTTGCCATAACCGTACGCGGTGACCACTAAGATATGCGTGCTGTCTTCGCGGATGACATCCATCCCCGCCACTTTATCATCTCCCAATAGCTTGATGGCGTTCACACCGGCCGCTGTCCGCCCCATCACGCGCACTTCCTCTTCGTGAAAGCAAATGCTCTGCCCCTGCTCTGTGACGATGACGATATACTGGTCGCCTGTCGTCTGCTTCACCCAGTTGAGGGTATCGCCTTCGTGCAAATGTATAGCGATGATGCCGCTGGGGCGCACATCGGCGAATTTATGTAGGGGCATGCGCTTGATGCGCCCTTGTTTCGTCGCCATGACGAAGTAAGCTTCTTCTTGGTCAAAATTTTGCACTGGCAAGACCGCCGTAATACGCTCGCTATCATTCAAATTCAACACCGAACGGATATTAGAACCTTTGCCCGCGCGGCTCCCCTCCGTCAGACGGTAGGTCTTTTCAGAATAAACTTTGCCCTTGTCGGTGAAGAACAAAAGGGTATCAAGGCTATTGGAGTAAAAAAGCTCTGCAGGCATATCTTCATCGTTCATAGAGATGCCTATAACCCCTTTCCCCCCACGCCTTTGGGCGCGGTAGGCCGTGGCCGGCACGCGCTTCACATACCCTTTGCGCGTCAAAGAGATGAGTACCGCCTCCTTGCGGACCAATTCCGATTCATCGAACTCAGCGTTGCCATAGATAATTTGGCTTCGCCGCTCGTCCCCGAATTTCTCCGCCAGCTGGTTGATGTCCTCGCGCACCACCTGCAAGATTTTATAGGGAGAGCTGAGCAAATCTTCTAGATGAGCAATACGCGCCAAAACCTCCTCATATTCTTGTTCAAGTTTTTGGCGCTCCAAAGCCGCTAAACGGCGCAACTGCATTTCAAGGATGGCGTTGGCTTGGGCTTCGGTCAGCTCAAAGCGGACTTGCAATTGAGCGCGGGCTGTGTCCACGTCTGCCGAAGCGCGAATCGTCTGGATGATGAGGTCAATATTAGATACCGCCTTCAACAACCCTTCTAAGATATGCTTACGCGCCCGCAATTTATCTAGCTCAAATTCCGCGCGCCGCTTGATAACCTCGCAGCGGTGCTCAATATAAATCTGCAGAGCGCGGCGCAAGCTCAGGTTTCGCGGTTCCAGAGGAACATCATCAACCGTCCCATGAGGCGCTGGACTCTTCAGATTTCGCGGTTCCCCTTTGACCAAAGCCAATAGCTGAATACCGTAGTTGCTCTGCAATTGACTATATTTATAGAGCTGATTGAGCACTGTTCTAGGTTGCGCGCCGCGTTTGAGTTCGACCACCAAACGCAAACCGTCGCGGTCGCTTTCGTCGCGTAAATCGCGCACCATATCCAAGCGCCCATCGCGGGCGAGCGCCACAATGCGTTCAATGATGGCCGCTTTGCTCACCTGATAAGGAATATCGGTGAAGACAATGCGTAACTGTTCGTTTTTATCTTCCTCTATCGTGGCGGTCGCGCGGATGACCACCCGACCGCGGCCCGTGGCGTAGGCCTCTTTTAACTCGTTATTCGCGATGATAGAAGCCCCGGTGGGAAAATCGGGGCCTTTCACAAATTCCATTAGCTCATCAACCGTAATATCTTCGACACGGTCGTAATTATCAATCATGTAGGTGATGGCGGCGGCCAATTCGCGAAGATTATGCGGCGGGATATTGGTAGCCATGCCCACAGCGATGCCGCTTGCGCCATTCAGCAATAGATTAGGCAAGCGCGCGGGCAATACAGTAGGTTCAAGTTGCGTGCCATCGTAATTATCGGTGAAATCCACCGTATTCATGTTGATGTCAACCAACAATTCTTCGGCAATAGTCGCCATGCGCGCTTCGGTATAGCGCATCGCCGCCGCGCCATCGCCATCAACGCTACCGAAATTCCCTTGCCCATCTATCAGCGGATAGCGCAAGGAAAAAGGTTGCGCCATACGCACCATCGCATCATAGACGGCTTGGTCGCCATGCGGATGATATTTACCCAACACTTCGCCGACGAGCCGCGCGCTCTTTTTATAAGGGGCATTCGACCGCAACCCCATATCGTACATCGCATATAGGATACGACGATGAACCGGCTTCAAACCATCGCGCGCATCGGGCAGGGCGCGCGCCACAATTACGCTCATCGCATAATCGAGATAACTGCCTCGCATCT
The DNA here is from genome assembly GCA_037441665.1 of Anaerolineaceae bacterium. GTDB lineage: Bacteria > Chloroflexota > Anaerolineae > Aggregatilineales > Phototrophicaceae > JBBIRQ01. The sequence goes on from JBBIRQ010000001.1 coordinate 400,198, forward strand.
CTTCGTTGATGTTGATAGAGCGAACCGAACCGATATTGTCCATAATTCATGAGCGCTGATAATCAGCGCCGAATCTCCTTTCCTATCTTGCGAATGTCTTCTCTCTATCGCGCGCGGTCAGCGCACAAGGGGGCATAGATGTTTTGAACTGAACCTTTGAACTGAACCAAGGGGTGTTCCCGTACCGATTTTGTTAGATAATTATACCACAAGAAGCTTGGGAAAGCGAGTTCAAGCCCGACTTATCCCAAATAGACCCTTTTTTATCCCAAATTCGTTGGGATAAGTAAACGATTGTCACGGTTGATGATGAGCATGCCTTTTGCGCTATTGATATTCGCCACACAGCTTTTATATGCGCCACTCGGCCAAGATAGCGCGACCGTGTGTATAAGCTATCTTTGGCCTAGCGAATTGTTCGCCACATCTCCCACCTATTTTACACAAGCAGAAGCGCAATTGCTCGCGCAAACCCTCCAAAAGCAATTGGCCAACCAAGGCCTATTCTTGCAAATCGGGAATTGCAGAGCCGTAGCGCTATCCTTCAGGCTATATATTCAGGGTAAACAAGCCCAACTCGTCCCCGACCATGACGAAAGCCGCCGCATGGAGTGGCGATTGAAACAGCTATCACCTATTTTAGCTACGCCTGACTTATACAATATTGCTATCAACGCGCAATCAGCCCCTAGCGCCATCGCCTTAGCGATTGGCTACTACAGCGGGCGATGCGACCTCATCGAAAATGCGCCGCCGCCAGATGCCAACCCGCGCCAAATCGGCGATAGGGGTTACCATCTCTTTCGGGGGGATTGCGCCTTGTTGGATGGCGATTATGAACAGGCTATCCTATATCTGGAGCGAGCGCTACAACACCCTACAGACCCCCTGCTAGCAGATACAGCGATAATTCATCTAGCGTGGGCTTACCTGCAAAGCGGACAGACAGACTCCGCCTTTTCATCGCTAGATAGCTATTTCCAACGATTGCCCCTTACCTATTCATCAAAAAATCTCGCTCTTTTGTACGCGCGCCGCGCCCAACTCTACGCCTTAGCTTTTGACTACGACGCCGCGCGCACGGATATAAACCAAGCGCTCTCCTTCCTGACCAATCACCCCGAACTCTACGCCATTCGCGGCGATATTCACATGCTCACTTATGAGTGGGATGAAGCGATGGACGATTACAATCGCGCTATCAGACTATGTTCAACCTGCGCGCGCCCTTATTTCGCGCGGGGTGTCCTGTTCTATACCCGCGCCGACCGCGATGCCGCCCGCGCCGACTTCGAGCGTTACTTACAACTTGCCCCACTACAAGACCCCTATGTTTCTTTAGCCAACCGCTACATCGCGAGCATCCAGACCGAAAACAGCGTTCTGCCCGGTCCATAATCTCTTGTCGGGTTTGGGCAAATGGGGTACAACAATCACCAGAGGGAAATTAAACCTCTATTTAAATAACCTTGTAGAAAAGAGTTTGAAATGAAACTGCTCCGAAATATCTTTCTTGGTTTACTCGTCCTCATCATCTTGTTGGTGGGGCTTGGCGCCGTCGTCTACAACAGTTGGACGCGCGGCCCATTACCACAACACAGCGGCACAATAACCGTTGCCGGCTTGCAAGATACCGTAGAAATCCTACGGGATGAATGGGGCGTACCCCACATTTATGCCAGCAACCCTTACGATTTATTCTTCGCCCAAGGCTATACCCAAGCCCAAGACCGCTGGTGGCAGATGGAATTCTCCCGCCATACGGGCCGCGGCTCTATCCAAGAACTCACTGGCCAGAGCAACGCGGTGATGGGAACAGACATCTTCATACGTAAAGCGGGCTGGCAACGCGCGGCAGAAAAAGACCTCGAAACGATAAATCCCGAAATAGTCGCTTATCTGCAAGCTTTCTCCGATGGCGTCAACGCTTACATTACGAGCCGTCCCGCAAGCGCGCTCGCCTTTGAATACAATATCTTAGCCTTGCCTGTCAGCGGTGTCACTATCCCTATCGAGCCATGGACGCCCGTAGATACCCTTGTCTGGACTAAAGTCATGTCATGGGACTTGAGCGGCAACTCTGGCGAAGAAATCCAATTGGCGGAAATGTGCGCCGAACTAGACGCCCAATTGCTCAATAGTTACCTGCCTGCATACCCATTCGGTGAAAAGACTACAATCATCCAACCCGAAGATATAGGGCTAGATACCGCCAGCCCCACCCCGTCGGAAATCCCGCTTTGCGCTGAAGCTGAAACAGCGGATATAGACCCCCTAGACCCCGCCACGGCCGCCCTCTCCCTGCGCGATAGCGGCATTGGGAGTAATAGCTGGGTTGTAAACGGCGAAAAGAGCGAAACGGGAATGCCCCTGCTAGCCAATGACCCTCATCTAGGTATTGGCATGCCTTCCATCTGGTACGAAATTGGGCTTCACTGTCGCCCCATCAGCGAAGAATGCCCCTTTGACGTGGTCGGGTTTACCTTCGCGCCTTCGCCCGCGGTCATCATCGGCCATAACGCCAACATTGCTTGGGGATTTACGAATGTGGGTTGGGATACCCAAGATTATTACCTCATCAAAGTCAATCCAGATAACGAGCTCCAATATGAATGGAATGGCGAATGGCGCGATATGACCCTACACGAAGAAATCATTCGCTTTGGGGATAGCGACGAAACCCTAATCCTACCCGTTAGAGAAACGCATCTCGGCCCCATCATGAACGATAACTTCGTTCAAGAAGACGGGACGCTGAGCGGCTTCAATAACGACAATCCGCGCGCCCTCCGTTGGACCGCCCTACAAGAGCGCAGCACCCTCATAGAAGCCGTCTTTAAGCTCAACGCCGCCGCCAATTGGGAAGATTTCCGCGATGCCGCCCGTCTATGGGATACCCCGGCCCAAAACATGATATATGCCGACATCGAGGGCAACATCGGCTATCAAACGCCTAGCAACGTCCCCATCCGCGCCGCCGGCCACAGCGGGCTATTGCCGGTAGATGGCTCTACCGACCGCTACGATTGGCACGGGTACGTGCCTTTCGATAACCTGCCGAGCGTCTATAATCCGGAACGCGGCTTCATCGCCACCGCTAACCAAGCGCTCGTCCCCTTTGGTTACTACGAGACGCTAAAAGAGGCGCTCGCTGACCAATTCGGCGAAGATAGCCATTATATCTTTAGCTACTATTGGGATTACGGCTATCGCGGGCAACGCATCGTAGATTTATTGCTGGCGACCGACAAACACAACTTCGATTCCTTCCGCGCTATCCATGGGGATAACTACATCGGCGTTGCGCCAGAGATTCTGCCCTATTTTGAATCGCTAGATATGGGGAGCGAAGAACGCAACAGCGCCCGCGATTGGCTACTGGAATGGGACTATCAGATGCACATGGATAGCCCCCAAGCGGCGCTTTTCGCCAACGTTTGGGCGCGCCTGATGCTGATTCTGTACGAAGACCAATTAGGCGATTTAGACACCCCAAGCGGCAATAGTACCAATATGTGGGCTACGGCTTTGCTCGTTCAAACGCCAGAGCATCCTTGGTGGGACGACGCCAACACCGACGAAACCGAAAGCCGCGACGACATCCTCACGCGCGCTTTTATAGAAGGTTACGATGCCACAGTAGCGCGTTTGGGCAACAACCGCGACCAATGGAAATGGGGCGACCTGCACACAGCCACTTTCATCAGCAATCCGCTAGGGCTTAGCGGCATCAGCCTTATTGAGGACATCGTTAATCGCGGGCCAGTCCCCACGAGCGGCGGTTCTTCTATCGTGAATGCCACCGGCTGGGGCAATATCGTCGAAGGCGATTTCTCCTTGCGCTCCGTGCCATCTATGCGGATGGTCGTAGACTTAAACGACCTCAGTAAAAGTATGACTATCCACACAACCGGCCAAAGCGGGCATCCCTTCAGCGAACACTACAACGACATGGTAGACCTGTGGCGCAATATTGAATATAAACCGATGTTGTGGACAGATGAGCAAGTGCGCGAGGCGGCGGTCAGCACCCTAACGCTCAGACCGGAGTAAGCGCAAGCGAACTATAGCTAGTGGGGGTATAAAATGCCCCCACTAAGCGTTAAAACTGCAATCGTCCTGTCACCACCAGTAAAGCCAAGCCCAAAACGGTGACATTCATGAACAAGAAAAGGGATAACAAGGCGCGCTCGCCAGCGGTCATGCCTAGCCAGCGGCCATCACCGGCGGCTCTCTCATCGTCCCCTTCGCCGAAGTCAATATCTATCGGAAAATCGTCACTATCATCTATCTCTTCTATTTCGCCTTCTTCTGCCGCTCTACGGAGATCCCCTAACATAAAGCGTATCCTTTCTGTATTGTTTTTCGTATTTTAGCACGAAAGCGACATCAATAGGTTAGCTGGAACGCTTCCATACCCCATCCACTAGCGAAAAGACCACCATCTCATTGCGGGTAGCGCCGCCTTCGCCAACTTGCACCGTCGCCAATAATTGCGGCGTTCCATCTGCGGCCGTCTGGCTTTGCACAGATATAACTTGCTTGGGTTCGGGGTTCAACGGCGCGCTATAACGGCCATAAGCGGTCAAACGGGCGGCATCATCGCGCAGATGATACAAATTTAACCAATTCGCTTCATCGCGGCGGGCGATGAGGTCGTCTTCAACCATGAGCCGCCACGTCAAAAAATCGCGCCAATCTAAATTGGCGGCGGACAAAGGAACGCCTATGATCCCGCTTAAGATGTCTATTTGGCTAGCGGGGGTTAGATTTTGGGCCAAGCGCCCCAATGCCGCATCGCCATAATAAGTGACGAGGCTCTCGATTAAAAAGGACTGGGTGCTGATTTCCACAAAACGTCCTACAAGCCACGACGCCATAGCCGAGCGCAAAAAATAAGCGTCGGCGGGATACAATGGTTGCATGCCGCCCATCACATGCGTCAACATGCGGTCGGCGAGCAGGGCGGCGGCTTCCAATTGCAAATTGGTATTGAAGGGCATATCCGCCCGCGCCCCCCCCACATAGGGCGACGGCACGACCAAATGCCAATTATCCCCCTCTAACCAGCGCATCGCCCCTTGTTCTGGGCGAATGTCCACTGTGATAAAAGGCAATGGGTCGCACACCAGAGCGGCGCATGATGCCTCTAGCCAACGGGCCAATTTATCCTCAAAAGCGCTCGCAAAGGCGCTATCCACCCCTGAATAACGGATGGCGAAATTCGCCTGTTGGCGCGTGGCGGGTTCTCCCCAATAGGTATAATCAGGCGGCACATGATGCCAACCATCTTCATAAAGCCAATAATACCAAATGCGGACATAAGGCACGCCCGCGATGATTTCTTCCACATGGACGCGCGCCCGCGGCTCATCAATCGCCACCTCGATGATATGACCCGTGAGTTGAATATCGGTTGTTTGCTTCAAGGTTTGGTATTGCTCGTAGGTGGCGCTTTGCGCGCGGAACCAATCGTCGGTAGCGCTCCGTTGCAAGTCAATGAAAATTTGGCGGTCGCCAATCCGCAAAGCCGCCACTTCAGATTCAACCGTATCACGCAAGGCCTGTTCAATCGCCCCGTTATATTGCTCTAAGCGATACGCCCCATAGGCAATTATCAGGGCGATGATGCCTATTATAACCGCCAATACCGCGACCAAGCGCAATAACCGCAAGCGGCGCATCAGCGCTAGCGAAGCATCTTCATATTCCTCAAACTTGACGCGGTCCGATTCCACTTCCCAATCTAAGCGAATACCACCCATAATCATCCCTATACATCACTGACGTCACCAAACAAAACCCGCTGGATAACACCATCGGCGCGTTGCAATTGCAAAGCCCCTTCGTCATCTACAGCGACCACTCGGCCAGCTATCCTTTGTCCATCGCCTAACCGAATTTCGGCATCTTTGCCTATCATGGTCAAACGTGCTCGCCAGCCATTGACTAACTGTTGTGGCGCATAAATTAGGGTATTGTAGCCACTATCCACCTGCGCTAATACATCGCGGATGAGTTGCGCGCGTTCGATGGGACGGCTGAGGACGCTCTCTAAGCTGATGGCCGTATCGGCTAAGGGCGTGCCCTTAAAATCTACCCTAACATTAATGCCAATCCCCAACACAACGCCCAACAAACGGTTGCCCTCCCACACCACTTCCGGCAAGACCCCGCATACTTTTTTAGCGGCAATCTGTACATCGTTCGGCCATTTGATGGCGACATCCGCCACGCCCCAATTGTCTAGCGCTTTGGCCACTGCCCACCCGCCCAACATCATCACCAATGGCAATTGCGGAGCAGGCGGATGCAAGAGAACGCTCATGGCCACCGCGCTATGGGGTGGGGTCTGCCATGCGCGTTGCAAGCGGCCGCGCCCTTGTGTCTGCTCATCCGCAATGACCACAGCGCCCGTTGGGCCATCTTGGCGCAACCAAGCGATGGCTATATCATTAGTGCTCCCCACCGATTCGTAAAAGCGAAAAGGACGCCCCGCTAACGTTTGCTGTAATTGCTCCACTGTCAAAGCCATCTTATAAAGACACTCCTACTTTTTACGTTTACGCCGTCCGCTTATGATAGCCCACACCCCGCCAGCGCCTATAGCAAGCCCTAACACAAATAAAATGACAGATGTTAAATCGGGAGTTGGCTCATCCACAGCCTGCGAAACGCCCGTATAAGTGGGGTCAATCGTTTGCGTCGCCTCAATAATCAGTTGTGTAGCCGTCAGCGCGTATATATCATCTGCCGATTGCGCCTGTAAGCGGGCGGCATCTTGTGTGGCGCGCGCCAAAAGGGCCTCGCGCGTGCCTTCATAATCGGGCGAAGGCGCGACAGATGGCTCTTGACCATGAGCGAATCCGCATACTACCAGCACAAACCAGAAAAGCAAGCCATATCGAAGCATAGACATCCTTATAACGAACGATAATATTTACCAGTGTACTAAAAAACAACCAAGCTTCACACACGTTGCCTTGCGACACATAGCCGTGAACTCTATAATCTCTAGTCAAAAGGCATAAATTCCTTTGGCTCTTTTTATGAAGCATCTATGGACACCATGGCGTATGAAATATGTGAGCGGCGATAAAAAGCCGCTAGAGGGTTGCATCTTCTGTAAGAAATTCGCCCCCGAAAGCGACGAAGCACTAGAACATATTGTGGCGCGTTCTCAACATGTTTATGTGACGCTGAACCGCTATCCCTACAACAGTGGTCACCTAATGATAGTCCCTTACCAACATGTCCACTCTCCCGAAGACTTAACGGCAGAAGCGCTCACCGACCTGATGCTCACCACCAACCACGCGCTAGCCGCCTTACGCAAGTTATACAACCCGCCCGCCTTTAATCTGGGCGCTAATTTAGGAGAAGCGGCCGGCGCGGGCATCGCGGCGCATTATCATTTCCACGTTGTGCCACGCTGGCCTGGCGATGCCAACTTCATGAGCACCATCGGCGAAACGCGGGTCATCCCCAGCACACTAGATGACAGTTGGCGAGATTTGAAAGAGATTTGGCAAACAATAGACCAAAAAGGATAGACATATGACAAGCAATGGTAAGCACGCGCGCGAAGCGGTCATTTTGGGCGCGGCGCGCACGCCTCAGGGGCGCTTCTTGGGCGCTTTAGCCCCTCTCAACGCCGCTGAATTGGGCAAGGTCGCTTTTGGCGCGGCGATTGAACGCAGTGGCATAGACAAAGCCGACATCCGCGAATTCATCGTTGGCAATGTGGTTAGCGCGGGCACCGGCCAAGCTTTGCCCCGACAAATCAGCATCGGCGCGGGCGTGCCCGATACCGTCGGCGGCATCACAGTGAACAAAGTCTGCGGGAGCGGCTTAAAAGCCATCATGATAGCCGCTAGCGCCATCAAAGCCGAGGACGGCGACCTATACGCCGCAGGCGGGACAGAGAGCATGAGCCGCGCGCCCTATCTCAACGATGCTATCCGCATGGGTAATAAGTACGGCGAAATTAAACTGCGCGATGCCCTGCAAGTAGACGGCCTCTGGTGTACGTTCTGCGATTGGGCGATGGGCAATGCCGCCGAATTCATCGCCAAACAATTAGAAGTCACCCGCGATGAGATGGACGCCTTCGCCTTGCGTAGCCACGAACTCGCCGCCAAAGCGACAGATGAAGGTAAATTCACGCGGGAAATCGCCCCCGTGGTCATTAAAGGGCGCAAAGGCGATACCGTGATTGATAGCGACGAACCCATCCGCCGCGATACCACCCTAGAGGCGCTCGCCAAATTGCCGCCCGCTTTTGAAAAAGAGGGTAGCGTCACCGCTGGCAACGCCCCCGGCATGAACGATGGCGCAGCCGCCGTCGTCGTCGCGAGCCGCGAATATGCCGAGAAAAAAGGGCATACCCCTATCGCGCGTATCGTCAGCTATGCCCACGCTGCGCTAGAACCTGCGTGGATATTCTACGCGCCCGTCAAAGCCGTGCCGCTCGCTCTGGCTAAGGCCGGTTGGTCGGCCAGCGATGTAGACCTGTACGAATTCAACGAGGCTTTCGCCGCGCAAGTGCTCGCGGATATGCGCGGGCTGGAGCGCGAGGGACACCCTATCCCGCTTGAAAAAATTAATGTTCATGGCGGTGCCATCGCCTTAGGGCATCCCTTAGGCGCTAGCGGCGCTCGCGTCCTCGTCACGCTCATTCATGCCCTCCAAGACCGCGGGCTAAAACGTGGCGTAGCCGCCCTGTGTCTAGGCGGCGGAGAAGCGGTGGCAATGGCCATCGAGCTAGAGGCTTAAAAATTGAGGGGGGCGCATCGCCCCCTTTTTCATCATGAACGGCCCGATTGCACCGCCCGTAACGCCATCTTATCCAGTAGTTGCGGCGCGAGCAACTTCAGCCATGGCCCCAATTTAATGCGCCAACTGGCGATGATAACATCGCGCGCGCGCCGCTCCATCGCCTCTACGATGATATTCGCGCAAGCTTCGGCGGTCATCGCGTGCGCTTCTTCGATATGGCTATGCCCTAGCGGTTGGGCGTCGGCGCCTAGCGCACGAATGCGTACCTCTGATTGCACATAACCGGGGCTGACCACCAAAACATCTACCCCTGTGCCCAGCAATTCAATCCGCAAACTATCGAAAAACCCCTGCATGGCGTGTTTGCTGGCGGCGTAGGCCGTGCGCGTGGGCACACCGGTTTTGCCTGTGACGCTGGAGACGGCCACAATCAGCCCGCGCGACGCTTTAAGATGCGGGAGCGCATAATAGGTGCAATAGACACTACCAAAATAATTAACATCCATGATTTTATGAAATAACGATAAATCCTTTATTTGGTCGAAATAAACGGTCATGGAAATGCCCGCATTATTGACCAGCGCATCTATCCGCCCGTAATGCTCCACGGCGCGTTCTACCAAAGCGCGGCACGCTTGCGGGTCGGTGACATCAGTTGGGACGACGATAGCATCGGGCAAGTTGGCGGCCAAAGCCTTCAGCCGCTCCTCGTCCCGCGCGGCCAAAACCAGCTTCGCCCCCTTTTGCCCTAAGGCGCTGGCCAAAGCATGACCGATACCAGAAGATGCGCCCGTGATGATAATCACTTGCTCTTTCATTGATAACCTCCTCTTTCAGTTACGGGGTAAATAGGACCTTGCCTCCCGTCATTTGCGCGGTGTAATCTGCTAAAGCCGCTTCCCAATCGGCCAGCCCATAGTGCGACCGAATTTCGCTATAGTAATCCCCATCAGCCCCCGCCATAACATCCGCCCAAGCTTGCGGCACGCGGGAGGCATTATCGCGCATCCAGTAGGTCAGCCAAAAGCCTTCTACACGCTGGTTACGGAAGATGAGTTGGTCAACACCGATGCGGCACGGTTCACCGGCCAAACCGCCATAGACCAGAACACGGCTTCCCCGCGGCATCGCCCGCAAAAGCGTATCGGTCATCGCCCCGCCGATAGCGTCATAAGCCAAAGTGGGCTGATAATTTTGGCAGGCATCGCGCAACGCCTCTTTGAAATGCGGCGACGCGCTGTTGAGCGCCACATCTGCGCCCAACGACCGCAACAATTCGGCTTGTTCCTCGCGCCGAACGATATTAATCGTGACCAACCCTTGCCGTCGCGCCGTTCGGATGAGCATTTGCCCTAAAGCGCTAGCCGCCGCCGTCTGGACGATAGCGAGCGAATGAGCGCCGCGGGCGATGTCCAGCAAAGCCCAAGCGGTCAAAGGGTTCACAAGAGCGGTGGCCGCGCGCGCATCATCTACATCTGCGGGCACGATAAGGCAGTTGCTCAGCTTAGTGACCATATATTCCGCCCAAGTGCCGTTGGCATCCCCGGCAAAGCAGGCGACGCGCTTATTCAACCACTGTTCGGCGGGGATACCTTCGCCCACAGCGACGATAACGCCGCTCGCCTCGAAACCGGGCACAGTGGGTAACGGGCGGCGGATGCCATAAAGGCCCTGCATGAACGATAAGTCCGACGGGTTGATAGGCGAAGCGCTGATTCTCACCAACACTTCACCCGCTTGGGGCTGTGGCACAGCTATACGCTCTAGGGATATATCGAACGCATCGGGGCGATAGTGCTTCAGAACAAGAGCGCGCATCGTCTCTGACATGGGTCATCCTCGCTAGTTATCCATAACGTCTCCATTATGCCCAATCGCAGTCAAAGATGCACGCTAGACAGTTTCCATCGCGCTATCTAAACTGAATGACCTATCCTATGAATGACAGATGAGCCATGATAACAACCAACCCCATCCAACGGCGAGACTATCTCATCCTAGGCATTGTTGCCCTCATTGCGGCGCTGATGCGCTTTGCCCAAGCGGGAGTGGTCGAATTCTTCCACGATGACGCCATGCTCAGCACGCTAGCGCTAGAGATGTCCCGCGGGGGCATCATCCCAACGACCGGGATTTTATCCTCGGTGGGCATCCCCAACCCGCCGGCCAGCGTTTACGTTATGGCCATCCCTTTTGCGCTATCCAGCCACCCGATGGTAGCGATTGCGTTTATCATGGCGCTCAATGTTCTAGGGGTGGCTTTGTTATGGCTCATCGCCCACCGCTATTTTGGGCGGCGCGTGGCGGTCATCGCCGCCTTGGCCTACGCCTTGAACCCGTGGGCGATCTTATACAGCCGCAAAATTTGGGCGCAAGATTACCATACCCCTTTCTTCTTGCTCGCCTTGCTGTTGGGCTTGTACGGATTTTGGGAGGCGCGGCGCGACGACAAACAAAAGCGGAGGCTGTGGGCGCAAGTCCTTTGCCTGCCAATATGGGTATTCGCTATGCAAATCCATTTTGCCGCTTGGTTTTTACTGCCGTTGTACCTCGCGCTACTATGGTTCGGGCGGCGCGCGCTGTTATGGCGGCGCGTGGCGCTGAGCATCGCGCTAACCGCATTGGTTTTAGCGCCGTATGCGGTCGGCCTACATCAAACCCTAACCCAAGACCCTAATCGCATTGTGGCCGCCGCCCAACGTTCAGAAGCGCGTAGCGGCTTAACCTTCAGCGGGCAAACGTGGCTCTATAACCTCTATTTGATGAGCGGCCTAGGGATTGAAACATGGCTAGCCCCCGCCGACGCCACGAATTTAGCCAACACCCTACCCGTCATACGCCCCGCTGGGATTATCGCCGTAGCGTTTATCATCATCGGTTTTGCAGCGTTATGGCGCGACGGGCAACGCACGCGGTTCTGGCTCTTGGCCTTATGGTATCTGCTACCATTCATCGCTTTTACGCCCCAATGGACGTCCATTTATCCTCATTATTTCATCGCGAGCATACCGGGAGGATTATTAGCGCTAGCCATCGGCGCGGATGCCATCGCCTCTGGCTTGCCACCCAATGGGCGCTGGGGGCTGTATAGCTCGCTAGCCATCATCGGACTTTCGCAAGCCCTGAGCTGGCGCGCGGCACTCAACTTTGTCAACCGTACGGAAATCCCCTATCCCGGCTTCACCACGCCTCTACATTACCTAGAAGCCATCCGCGCGGAATTATCCTCAGATGCCGATGTCGTCGTCATCAGCCATGGGATGTGGTGGTTGCACCATCACGAATCAGCTGTTTGGCCTGTGCTTCTGTACGATAGCGCCCATTGTGTGAGGACTATCAAAGAGGGGTACGCTGTCTTGCCCAGCGGGCCTTTCGCCGTGTTAGAAGCTCCGGATGCGCCCGACGGATACTTGCAACGCTTTTATAAGACCGCAGAGGGCACATCGTGGCCGACGCGCGCGGGCGCAGAACCCTATCGCCTCATCCGCCATCCGTCCGCGCCCCAGTGGTCGCGCGAAGCTATCGCCTACATCTCCCCTGCTCGTTGGGAAAGCGGGGTGGAAATCGTAGGATATGCCTTAACCGAAGACCGCTTAACGCTGGAGTGGCGCTTACCGTCACGCAATCCTAACATACAGTATCAATACAGCGCCCAGTTTTTGAATTCGGCGGGCGAGCGCATCGCGCAATATGACGCGCTTTTCTGGTACGGGCGTCATTGGTGCGCGGGCGACAGGCTCATCACATGGGCAGAGATGGATATACCCGACGATGCCCAAACCCTACGCCTGAGCTTGTACACCCTCGGCACAGGCAAAGACGAGGGGCAATATTTCAGCGCGAATATCGTAGATGCGTTGGGCAACCCAGCCGGGCAATGGGTGGATATACCCCTCAGCTGATGGTTTTAGTTTTGCTCGGCTGTCGCTTCGGGCGTCGCCTCCGATGTCGGGAACGTGATGGGCGGCAGTGGGAAGGCGTCATTAGGGTACAGGTCGCCCAAATCCAAACGCTCCTCTTCAGCATCGCGCCAACCCACATGAATGGTGAAGCGGAACGGGTCATACGGTTCATTGAAGGAGAGCGTATGCTCGGTGATGAAGCGCTCGCCCCAGCGCCAATAGCGCGTGGGCAACAGCGGCGCCACATCCGACTGTGCGAGCACCCGCCCATTCACATCTTCCACCCAAGCGAAAGCGATATAGTCCTTTGTTGGGGCCCCTGTTATGGTCTCCCATAAAAGGCTGAGCTGACCGTCCCGATAGACGAAATCGAGCAAGCTTATCGCGCCGCCAAAATCTACAGGCGACTCTAAAACCGAGCGCTCGTTCAGCGACAAGGCCGGACGGTTCGATACCAAAGCGCCGACGGGCAAAAGGGCGCTCGTCTGGGAAGGCTCCGCGCTGATTTGCGGTGGAATAAGCGCGCCGTCCGCCCCCAACCAATCCACTTGCAAGCGGATAGGATAGCGCCCGCTCGCCGTTGGATAGATGGCAATCTCATAGTAATCTGGATAGATTGCCCCCGCTTCCCATTCGCTCGTCAGCAAACGCCCCGCCCCCGGATAGGTTATTAAAGCGCCTATCACGCCATCAAAGGGGTCTTTCAACGTCAGGGATAGGCTAAGGTTCGCTTCCGTAGGCCCTTCAACCCGCCAGTACAATGTAATCGGTATAGCGGTATCAGGTTGATAACGGCGGTCATCCGATTCATAACCCACCAGCGTGATATTATCGTAAGTCATATTCACAGGCGTAGCGCTCTGCGGCAAGTCGGCTAAAGCCGAGGGCGGCCGGTATTGAGGGGCGAGCGTCAAAAAAGGGATGAGCGCCGCCACAAGCCCTAAAAAGCGCGCCGGCCATAAAACCGCATTAAAGAGCGTTTTTCTGGGGACAACTTCTAAATCTGTCACCTGCAAATCATCCATCGGACGGATGAAAAACACCAGCCACCAGATGAATTCTACCAAGCCTATCGCTAATAGAGGGCTGAATACCGCTAAATACGGGAACAGAAACCAGCCCTCAAACGACGCGATGCGAAGCATCCCCGCAACAGCCAACCCGCCCACCGCCACAACCACGAGGACCAGATGAAGCATATAAGCCAGCTCGTAACGGGCGAAAGAAAAATCGCGAATCGCCACCAGTTGCAAAATGTGAAGCGCCAGCCCTACCACGCTCAACAAGGTTAAAATATCCATTAAAGCATAGAAGGAAAAATCCATAGCGATATTAGATAAACCGAACAAGCCCCAATAGCTCACGCGGAACATCTGAAACGCTTGCCAGAAACCACCCGCCACTATCGGCTCTGCCTGCGCGCGGGGGAATAGTTGCCCTACGAACCAAGCCATTGGGTCGCTGTAGGTCTGTATACTACCCGCATTCCCCCAGAGGATAACAGCAAAAGCCGCGCCCATACCGACAAGCCATAACATCAACCCAGCCGCTTGTTTCTCTCGCCGCGCCACCCACAGACCAGCCAGCAACAACATCGGGGCAAGGGCCAAAGCCCCGCTATAAGTCAAGCCAGATAGGGCGAACGCGAGGAGGGGTATAGAAATCCATATCGGGCTAAAGCCATCGCGCAACAGCTTTAGCGCGCCATAGATGACAACACTACTGAGCAACAGGGCCAAGCTCAGATACCCGACTGAGGCGCTCATGAACAAAAACATGGGATTAAAAGCGGTCAGTGCCATTGCCAACAGGGCCACCACCGGGCGTTGAGGATAGAGGATGCGCGCCACCGCGCCAATGAGCGCCAAACTTGCCACCGAAAAGGCGATATTCAAAAACCGCAATACTAAAATCGCCGTGGTCTGGTCATTAAAAGGGGATACATCCTGCGGCCAAACCAGCAGGTTTTTATTGCCGAAGGCGTTCGGCGCGCCAACTTGAACGTATGGATTCATCACGCCTACCTCTCCCGCCATATTTAGCCCCGTAGGGGCGGCGATGGCGTTGGCCAACGTATAATAGAGCGGCGGCGGATACCCAACATCATCCGCAACCGCCCCGCTATTTTGTTGGTTGATGATGAGCGCCACCTGCTGATGTTCGTAAGCCGCTTCATAAGGGGGCGTGGCAAAAGCATATGCCGTAGCGAACAACGCGAAAAAGAGGATAATAGCCTGCGACGCAGAAAGCGGGAATTGCGCTTCTTGCACCCACACAACCACGCGCCAGACCCATCGGGCTAAGCGCTGTATGGTGTACGCTATCCCTAAAATGACGACGCCGAGCCAACGATTGGCCGCCGGGGCTAAACGTTCCCAAACAGATTGGAATTGGGCGCGCATATCATCCTCGCTATCGGGTTTATGATAAATACTAAAATCAGGGGCTATGAACGCCCCTGATTAACTATACGATAAAATAATAGAGATAGGTTGCAGATACGCCCAAACTTCACAGATAGCGCGCCAGCCCCATGCACAACAAAGCGACCAACATCAACCAAAAGCTAATGCGCGAATGTGTGACCAGCTTATCGAAGCTGGTTTGAATAGCGGCTAAAGCGCTATCCGCCAAGGGCTTATCACCATCGGGCAACTGCTCGTTGAGCGTTTTAGCGAATTCGCCCGTATAGCGCCCTGTTGCCATTGCTCCATGTCCAAAAGCCCCTAATCCCGCCAAAGCGCCCACGCCCAAAACAGCGTTGCCCAAACCCGAAAAATGGCTCGCGGAATTTGCGAAAATATACAGGGCTAAGCCGGCTAAAGTGGTCAGTAGGGCTGTGATGCCAAATGCGGTCGCCAGCGGGGTTGTGTTGAAGACACCCTTCAAAAAGCGATACCCACTTACCCCTGTCGAACGGGTCGCAGGAGCGAGGACGAATACCTGTGCCACGCCCAAACCAAACCACACCACACCAGCAACGATATGGATTAGGCGTAAACTAACCAGCAAAATATCCATAACTTCCCTCTTAATACGTCAAAGACAACAAATAGGCTATTATATCCGCGATTTGTTGGGCGGATAACTTCCTTTCATACTGATTATACATCACGTTACTGAAGCCAGAAACCAGATGCTCCGCCGGCCGCACAATGCTACTATAGGTATAATCCTCGGCGGAAAGCCCTTCTACGCGCTCCCCGGCCACGCGCCCGTATCCCTGTAGGCTGGGGCCAACTAGCACCACGCCATCCAAACTGTGGCAAGAAACACATGATGGCGCGCCATTAACCGATTGGGCGAACCATTCCGCGCCGCGCTCCACAGAGCCTTGTGGCAAATCATCAAACGTCATGGGCGACGCATTACACGCGCTCATCATAAAGAGTAGGAATGTTATAAACCGCCGCATGTCATCGTTCGCTTCGTTGTCGTCACTCGTCGTCGTTCGCTATCTCTATCCTACGGAATGATGCTTTTGAAGGTTCATCATTCCTGCCAGCTAATCGCCCGCCCGCGCAAAGACGGCTTTTGCGCTCTCCACATAAGATAGGGACTGATGGCGGAAATATGTATCGTACAATTCCGCATAATGCCCCCCTTGGCGCATGAGAGCGTCATGATTACCCTCCTCGATAATTTCCCCCTCGCGTAGGACGACGATACGGTCGGCGCTACGGACGGTGCTCAGGCGATGCGCGATTAAAATAGAGGTGGATTGCGCCAAAATCATCTCTAGGGCTTGCTGAATTTGCAATTCTGTAAAAGGGTCAATGCTAGCAGTCGCTTCATCAAGGATGAAAATGGCCGGCTTTTGCACCAGCACACGCAACAAGCTCACCAATTGGCGTTGCCCCATGCTCAGGCGGCCGCCGCGCTCCCCAACATGGCTCATCAAACCATCGGGTAAGGTTTCTAGCCATTCGCCCCCCCTATACTCATCGCTAGCGTTTCAATCTCGCCATCGCTAGCGTCGGGGCGGGCATAGCGCACATTCTCCATAATCGTTCCGCTGAACAAAAAGGGCTGTTGCGGAACTATCCCCAATTGGCGACGGTAAGATTGCAGATTAAAGCCGCGGATGTCTTGACCATCTACCAAAATTTGCCCGCTTTGGAACTCGTAAAAGCGCGTGATGAGTTTGGCGATAGTGCTTTTGCCCGCGCCCGTATGCCCCACAAAAGCCACGCTCTCGCCGGGAGCGATGTTCAGATGGAAATTTTTCAAGACAGATTCGCCATCCCCATAAGCGAAAGTGACATTATGAAATTCGATATGACCTTTCAGCGGCGGGGCGGGATGATCGGCAATTTGCACGATGGTATTATCGGCATCAATGAGCGCAAAGACGCGCTCGGTCGCACTCAGCCCTTGCTGGAACTGGCTCCAAAACGCCGATAAATTGATGAAGGGAAACCAAAAGCGGTCAATCCCTTGAATGAATAAGTACCAAGCTCCCAAGGTAACCGCCCCACTCACTACCAATTGCGCGCCAACATAGACAATAAAACCGATGGCGAAGCCCGCTAGCAAGTTCAAAACGGGGAAAACGAGCGCCAAAACCACGCCCCGTTGCATATTAATACGAAAAGCCAGACGATTAACAGCGTTAAACTCGTCATAAATCATGGCTTCTTTGCGGAAATTTTTAGCGACGCTAATGCCCGTAACGGTCTCTTGGATGTTATCATTCACAACCGCCATCGCCCGCGAGCTTTGGCGTGTGGCTTTGCGCGCCAAGCTACGGAAAGATAGCGCCGAGATAACCACCATCGGGATAGTGGCCAACAAAACGAGCGTCAATGTGACCGATTGGTATAACAGCACAAAAAACAACATACCGATAGAGATAAGTTGGCTGATGACGTCGCTAGTCACCAACATCACATCCCCGAACTCTTGCGTGTCGCTGGTGATACGGCTAACGATTTTGCCCGTCTTGTGCGTATCGTAAAAGGCGAGGTCGCGATGCACAGCGGCAGAAAAAGCGTCCTTACGCATCTGCGCCACAATCTCGCTGATAACACGGGCGAGCAGACGACGGCGCAACCCATTCGCGACATACTCGACCAGCGCCCCAATGAACAGCGCCGCCACCAATAGCAACAACGTATCTACTCGGTTTTCTAGGGCGTTGACCGCATCCGCCAGAAAGACGGTCCGCAAAGAGGCGACCACCGCCACGATAGTGAACCCCGCGATGATGAGCCACAATTGACGGCGAAAACCGCTAAAATAACTGGCGATGCGCCGCATCAAGTATTTGTCGCTATATTGACGGTCGTATTTATCGGCATCGAGGCCAGCGAACATGGTTAATCATTCCCTTCTGCGGTAGCTAGCGACGGCGTATGCGCTTCGGCTGTTTCGTAACGCGCGAAGATACGACGATAGGCTTCAGAATCGCGCAATAAATCTTGATGCGTCCCCTGAGCGGCGATAGCCCCATTTCTCAAGACGATGATATGGTCCGCCCAACGGATTTGGGAGAGCCGATGCGTGATGATAATCGTTGTGCGCCCTTCGGCCGCGGCCCAGATAGCCCGCTGAATGCGGTCTTCTGTGGCGCTATCAATGGCGCTGGTGCTATCATCGAGGATGAGGATAGGCGGGTTTGTCAAAAAAGCGCGCGCGAGGGCGATACGTTGCCGTTGCCCCCCGCTCAGGGTTACGCCCCGTTGCCCCACAATCGTATCATACCCTTGGGGGAAGGAGCGGATGAATTCGTCGGCTTGGGCTTTTTGGGCCGCCTCGATGATGGCCTCGCGGGTGGCTTCTGGTTTGCCGAAAGCGATATTGTCGGCAATACTGCGGCTGAATAGAAAGATGTCTTGCTCGATGATGCTAATCTGCGACCGCAACGCCTCTAAGCTCCAATCGCGCACGTCCACATCATCCACCAATACGCGCCCCCCGTCCGCATCATAAATACGGTTGATGAGTTTGATGATGGTGGTCTTGCCGGCCCCCGTCTGCCCCACGATAGCCACCGTCTGGCCCGGCTGAATGCTGAAGGATATATCGCGCAAGACTTCTTTATCCCCCTTTTGGTAGCGAAAATGCACCGATTCAAAACGTATCGCGCCGCGTATCTCTTGGTCATAACCGTTTGGGTTGCGGTCAAGGCCCGTTTGCGCGTTGATGATGTTCAGGATACGTTCCGCGCTAGCATAACCCGAAGCAATGCGCGAGAGCGAAAAAACCGATGTGAAGACGGGAAAGCCAAATTGGAAAATAAGCCCCATAAAACCGATAATATCGCCTAATTGAATACGTCCCGCTTCATATAAACTGGCCGCATGCAACAAACCGATGGGGAAAGCCAACCCCAAAGCCAAATAAGATAAATAGCGCCCCTCGACTTCGCCTTGGCGGATGCTATAGTCGCGCACGACATCCGTTAGTTGGGCGACACGGGCGATTTCCGCTTCTTCTTGTGCTGTGCCCTTCACAATTTGTAGGCCATCGAGCGCTTCGGCCAGACGGGCGTTCATCCGCCCAAAACTGGCCCGCGCCTGCTCTGCGATGGGGTGCAATTCGCGCACAAACTGTATTTGGATGAAGAGATGCGCAATGACGAACAGCAACGGCGTTAAGATGAGTTCAGGGTAGATGAGCGGGGCCGCCAACACCGGCACCACTAAAAACATCGCCGAGCCGATGAGCAAATTAATTCCCGGATTCATAAAAAAATTCAATTCGCGCACATCGTTAGTGACGCGCGCCATAATTTCCCCCACCGGTTGCATATCATGAAAGGTCATGCTCTTGCCCAATAGGCTGGCGTACAATTCATCGCGCACGTCACGTTCAATGCGTTGGGAATACGATTCCGCGGCGAAGTTCCGCATGAATTGCAAAACAGCGCGTAAAGCAGAAGAACCAATAATCGCCAAGACCATCAGCGCGGTAGTCTCCATCGCGTTTGGTTCTACATCGCGGTTGAGGAGCGCATCAAAAGCAATCCCCGTGAAAACGGGCACCGCCGCGGCCAAAGCCGCATTGCTAAAAGCGCCTATCATCAACATGATAGCCGTGATGGGGTGACGAATGATGTTAGAGAAGATAAAACGCCCCGGCCCATTACGATTGCTACGATGCGCGGATTGAACAACAAATTCAGAGGCCATGTGATTCCCTACGATGGATAGATATATCCCCAAGGCTAATCTTAAGGCCAATCCGCGTTCTGTTCCATACCAATTTCGCAATTTATGGAATAAAGCGGTTAAATTGCAAATTGCTAATCGTCTTACGAGGAGCGAACCACAATTTCTAGGGGCAAAACGAGTATGGTATCTTCTAAGACTTGCTCACCATCAACAATCAAGCGTTCGATTTCGCCGCCTTCTCCCAAACGATACAGCACTACCCACAGCCGATAGCTACCGTCTGGGGCGTCTTGCGGGATGACCAGCGCGCGGTTATCCCATACGGGGGCGCCCGGCCGCCATCCACTCGTCGGCGCAAAACCGCCGCTCGGCGTGCTATCAAACCCTTGCGCCAATGGAATACCGCTTTGGGCATCCGCCAAGAACCACGCGACGATGTAATCATGCTCCACAGGGGCCACCGCCCGCCAGAGCAAGGACACAGGCAAAACATCCCCCGCGCGATACGTTGTTCCCATAGGCAAATCTAATCCGACAAGTTCGATACTCTGCCCAAAGGTTGCCGTATGCGCCGACAGCGGGCCGCGCTGGGCGTAAGGGTCTGTGGCGGAAATCGTGCTATATTCCAACAAACGCACCGTCGCATCTGTGGTTGGGGTAGGATGCTCGCCTATCAGGTAATAGTAGCGCGTCAGATACCGTTCTACAGGGCGACTGGCCCACGGTGTGAAAGGGCCGCTATTGGTCAATAACCAGATGCGCTCCCTTGGGCTTGCCAAAGCATGAATGATGGGGACAGTACGAAGCGCTAGGGCTTTTTCGTTATTGGCGGTCAAGATAGCTGGGGGTTGTTTTTCGCTGGGGCGCTCGCCGGGTTGCAAAGGCAAGACAATAAAACGGATGCCGTCGAGGTCATTATAGTTGACGATGAATCGCTGATAGGTCGGGTCTGTCAGTATCACGACATCGCCCGCCCGTCCCTGTTGGCGCAAGATGTCTAGCGCTTCGTGCAGGGCCTGCTTATCGCTCCAATATAGGACATCCTGAGCGTATAAAGCGCGCAAATTGAAATACGTGAAGCCGAGAAAAACCAATGGCAACGCGACGACGCCGTATAGCACCCGTCTCCCCATCGGACGCCGCCCCAACCACGCGATGACGGCCAGCGCGCCCAAAGCTAACAAAATGTACCCCGGCACCCAAACGCCAATACCCGCGCGCGCATGGGCGAATTCAAAAGGAAAACGCCCCCAATATTGGGGCAGTAGCACCCAGCGCAAATAGGGGATGCTATTCAACCCCGGCAACCATTCCGATAACCCCCCTGAATCTGCGGGCAGAACCTTTGTGTAAAAAGACCAATTGAGCGCTACGCCGTTGAACTGTATCCACAAGCTATAAGCCGTGATGAGCGCGAACACAGCGAATGCCCATAGGGAACGCTTGAAGATAAGCCGATGATAAAAAGGGGCACCAGCGAGAGCGATAAAAGGCGCTAGGGGCACTAAAAAACGCGGCGGCCAAGATAAACCGCCGAACCAATGCACGCCTGAAAAAAACGCATGCCCAAATGCATATCCCATCAATAATAGGACGAAAAAAACAATATACTTCTGCTGACCCCGCCACAGCACAAAAGCGGGTAGCGCCAATAACGCTATCGGCGACGTGCCCCAAAAACTCCCGCCCACGCTCAACAAGTAACTGTGTAGCGCCACGGGGATAAAATCAGTACGCA
Organism: Anaerolineaceae bacterium; assembly: GCA_037441665.1. Classification (GTDB taxonomy): domain Bacteria; phylum Chloroflexota; class Anaerolineae; order Aggregatilineales; family Phototrophicaceae; genus JBBIRQ01. The sequence goes on from JBBIRQ010000001.1 coordinate 421,731, forward strand.
CTCCAATAGCGTCTAAAAATGGGGCATCCCATACAGCGGGAGCATAAATCATGAGCAGAGTTGCTAAACAGATACAACCCAAGATAAGCCATACCAGCCGCCGTAAAAAGACGGATTGCGTCCATGGCATGATCATCACCAATACCGCTGGCAAGGCGAAAAAGGCTGAATTTTTGGTTTGGATAGCCCCCCAAAAACTGAACAAAGCGCTAAGCGCCCAAGCCCAATGACGATAGCGGCTTTGTCGCCAACGTAAAGCCGCTATCGTCGTAGCCACCAAAAAAGGCATAACTAAGGGGTCGCGGAAGAAACTTTTGGTATAAGGCCACGCAATAGTACACAAGCCAAATATCACCACGACGAATGCCGCTGTGCGCGCATCCCAACCCATAGCCAGCGCCAAAAAAAAGAGAAGCCACCCCGTGACTGCCGTCACCAAAATATTGAACAGCCACACTGCATGAACAAAGCCCACATCCGGCAATATATCTGCCAAACGATACAAAAAAGATGCGAGATAAATATGGAGCGTCTCTTCTAATTCATAGCGCCCTAGGGGGTAAAACGCGCGATTATCCACATCCAAGGGTGGACTAATATTCAGCGCTTCGTCGTACAGCCAATCGCCAAAGCGCACCACGCTACTGACCGCGTCGAGGTAGCGCATGGTATCGCCGCTCTCGATAACGCCGCTATAGGTCAACATAAAAACGCTCGCCAAAAAACTGGCAAGCGCTGTGCTAATCATCATGCGATAGGGTGTGAACAACGGCTGGCGATTGGGCATAGCTCTAACGTAGTGGCGGTTCGACCGCGCCACCTGTTAAGAGCCAGCGCGATTGCTAAACCGATTAACAATACCAGACAAGAATCTTATCACCTTTTGCGAGGCAGATAAATTGCCAATATTTTCTAACCCTACCTGATAGGTGGCGGCACCCACTGTGAGCTTGCCTTCGCGCACCTGCAAATCGCCAATCGCCAAAAGCGTTTGGCCGTACATCTCTTTTTCGCCCAGTTCATCAAAAATATCAGCCGCTTGGCGATAGGCATTATGCGCTTGTTCACGGTCGCCGAGTGCGGCGTAAACCCCGCCCAAATTCCCTAGCACAATTGCCGAGCGCTTGGCGTCGTTTAGCTCTTGGAAGGTGCGGAGCGCCTGTTGCATCAGGTCTAAAGCTTGTTGATTCTCGCCCAAAGCGCGATGGACAAGGCCGATATTCACCTGCATCTCCGCCGCCATATCGGCTTTATTTTCTTCCAGAAAGGCTTCGTGCGCCTGTTGGAATAATTTGGCCGCCGCCTCATAATCCCGTTGTTTCATCAATTGCACACCGCGTTCTTGTAGTTCTTGGGCTTTGCTCATATCGTCTGCGCCACCAACCAACGGCGCGTCACTCCTTTTCTAGCTATCCTATATGCCTACAGTTCTAGTATAGAGGACACTTTTAGCCGAAAACATAAAGAGATTGTCGGGTTACATGGTAATTTCCAACATGCCTTCGGCAATATCGCGCAGTTGTTCGGTTGGCATTTTGCTGAACATCATCGCAATTTTGATGAAACCCACATGGCTAGGGTTGGCGGCGAACTCGCGGATGTCGGGGTCAAGGTCGGTGAACTTTTTCCACTCCTCGCGGATAGCCAATAAATCGCCGATTTGGCTACTCGATTCGAGAAAATAATTCATACGCTGGTTGAGGGCGTTAGCGATAGCGCTTAACTCGTGCATCGGCGCGCCAATCTCGCCCAGTTCATAGGCGGCGAGACGGTCGGCGGCGATGAACGTTTGCTCGGCCACTTGCTCGATAGATAATCCGGCCGCCTCACGAGCTTGGCGCAAGAGCGCCCCAATCATCCGTTGGCGCAGGGTCAGATATTGTTGTTGTACGTCTAGCGCCACTTCGCGTTCTTTTTCCAGCGTATTTTGTCCCCAAAAGTGGCTGACCGGGACATCGAGATAATAAGCCAATAGCTCTAATTGGGGCAAACTAGGCACATCATCGCCATATTCCCAGCTTTCTATCACATGCGGTTGGACGCGCAATAAACGGGCGCAATCTTCCAGCGTGCGAGCCGCGTTCAAGCGCGCATCGCGGATGAGGACGCCTAACATCTTAGCACGCAAGCGATACGATTCGCCATGATCGAAGGGTTTGGCGCTACCCTCTTTTTCCGCATCTTTTTTCGCTCGGGCCTGTTTCATCCGCGCCGATAAATCACCAAAGCTCATGGCCAAACCTCCACACTTGCCGTTACTATTTTCTGATTATAAGGTGGCTTGTCCCTATGAGCAACCCAAGGGGGCGGGATAGAAACCCATCCCGCCCATTTTCGATGCGCTAAAAGAGGGCAGGGGGCATAGTGGAGGGATTATCCGCAGAAACGGGTGCGGTTTGTTCTTTGGGGTATACCTTCACGGGCTGGTACAGTTCCTCGCCGATACGGTAAGGCACTTCGATAATCGGGCGCCCCCGTCCCCGCTTACATTGGTCTAAATAAAGGGCGTTACGGATAGCCGCGCTCGTTTGGTTGTGGAGCAATTTTTCCCACCATTTAGACACCACAAATTCCGGCAATACCACCATTGTGGGCAATTCATCGGAGTTTGTCGCGTCTACATGGTGCAAATATTCAATCAGCGGACGGCCTATCTCGCGGTAAGGCGATTCCACAATATCAAGCGGGATATGGTGTAAAGACCATTTATCCCACAGGGATTTTAGGCGTTCGGTCGCGGCCGGCTCCACTTCGATAGCGCAAACACGCACATTTTTAGACATCCGCATAGCGCATTCCAAAGCCTGCAGAGACGAGCGATTCAAGCTATTCATCAAAACGACAGTGGGCACCTCGCTACGGTCGGGGTGGTTATCGTAGATGGGGCCAGGCTTGATCCCGTCTAAGGTCAACGACTCCGCCACACATTCATAATGGCGATGAATTTTAACGAATACAGCCATCAAAGCGGGAATCGCCATGATGACAATCCAAGCGCCTTCGGCAAATTTGGTCACCATCAAGATGAGCATCACCACAAAAGTACAGCACGCCCCAAAACCGTTGACGGCAATATGGAAATACCATGTCTTGGTCGGCTTAAAATGCGGGTGCCGCTTCTCCTTGAGCCAGTGCACCACCATACCCGATTGGGATAACGTGAAGCTGATGAACACCCCTACCGCATACAAAGGTAGCAGATTGTGTTCTTGGGCGTTGAAAAGCACAATCAACACACTAGCGACCACCGCCAGAGTGATGATGCCATTGCTGAAAACCAACCTATCGCCCAAGTTGGTGAGTTGGCGCGGCAAATAGCGGTCGCGGGCAATTAAAGATGCCAAACGCGGAAAATCGGCGAAGGCGGTATTCGCCGCTAAAGACAAGATGAACAGGGTGGCGAATTGCAGATAATAAAAGAATATCGTCCCCTGACCGAATACGGCGGCGTTCAACTGAGATAATACCGTTGGCGTGCCCTCGTGGCCGACCACAACCGGGAAATGGTTAGCCAAGAAGGTGATGCCCAAAAATAGCGTGGATAAAATCGCCACCATGATGATGAGCGTCTTGCCCGCGTTCACGCTTTCCGGCTTTTTGAAAGCGGGTATCCCATTAGAAATCGCTTCCACGCCCGTTAAAGCGGTGCACCCCGCGGCGAAGGCCCGCAGAATAAGGAACAGGGTTAAACCGCTCGTGGCCGTCGTCGTATGCTCTAGCGCCTCTGCATGTTGGGCGGGCGACACTTGACCCGTTGCCACCTGCAACAACCCGACGCCAATCATGCCCATCACGCCGATGATGAAAGCGTAGGTGGGTATCGAGAAAAAGGTGCCGCTCTCCTTGACCCCGCGCAAATTGATAATTGTGATGAAAACGACAATCCCAATGGCAATATCTACCCGATAGGGTTGTAATTCAGGAAAAGCGGATGCCAAGTTCGCCACGCCGGCCGATACACTCACCGCCACCGTCAGAATATAATCAATGAGGAGCGCCGCCGCGGCGATTAAACCCGGACGCACGCCTAAATTATCCTTAGAGACGATATAAGCGCCGCCCCCATTGGGATAAGCATGAATCGTCTGGAAGTAAGAAAACGCAACGATAGCCAATAGAACGGCGATGCCAACCGCTATCCACCAAGATAAGCCCAAGGCGCCCGCCCCGGCAGTGATGAGCACTAACAAAATCGCTTCGGTCGCATAAGCGCTAGAGGACAAAGCGTCTGAGGAGAAGACGGCGAGCGCTTTCTTCTTGCTCAAACGCTGATGCACCGCTTGGTCTGTGGCCAAAGGCTCGCCAATGAGTATACGTCGAATGTTCATAGATGAGTTTTATCCTCTGATAGAGACGAGTGAAAACACAAAACAGGCTAACCATCATGGGATGCCATGACAGCTATACACCAAGCTAAATCTCGGTAAAAATGTTCTATACAGAGGGGGGAGAATGGTTATTTTTAATATCCACACAGCAGAGATAAAACCAATATTTCCGCTGTGTACCATTCAAACGCTTGGGGAAAGGGTTAAACATACGGTCAGTACTTTGTCATTTCTATACATCATAATAAAGACCCTTGAAAGGGTTGTCAATCCTCAGGCAATTTATCCTCCTCCGAAGGGTTCGCTTCTGAAGCTTGTTCCAGCTCCGCGGGCGGGGGTGGCGCTTCTTCTGGCCCGTGGGTGTGAATTTCCACTTTACGCAACTCATTGCGCGCGCTACTGACCGAGATAATCATCTCAATATCAATGTCATGCGATATAAGACCAAACTCTTGTAATACCCAAATCGTGGTGATTTTATCGCTCAGATTGGGCCATTGGTCTTTAGCCCAGCGATACCGTTCACGGGCAAATTGCCAGATAGGTTCTGGTTGCGTCACCCATTGATACTGGCTGAATTCGGCGCAGATTTTATCCGTATCAGACAACGGGAATAAGATGCTAATCATCGCCCGTTGCACCGTGAGCGGGTCGCGCCCATGCTCATAATTCACCCAATTGTGATAATACTTCTCAATGAAGGTGAAAATGCCATAATGAGAATAATATTCAATCGTCGCCAGCAGTTCGTCCCGCTGGTTAAAAGCGGCTTCATATACCGCTTCTAAGTCAGGGCTAGGCTCTGGGAATTTTTCGTGATTGTGCGATTGTTCAAAATATTCAGGCTTCACATTATGGGTATAGCTAACCAGTTGCTGGATACGAAACGGTTCTACGTTGAACTTGACCAAAGCCCGCGTCTCGATGAGGTGGTTGACAAGGTCGGCGATGCCCCGCTGGCGCGCCTCCTCTTTCGCTCGCTGGAAGCCGCTATCAAATTCGTTGACGGGTGCGCCCGGAACCAACGGGACGGATTCAAGCTTTTCAGTGGCGAGGGTAAGCCCGCCCCGCGCGATATAGAACTGGAACACCGTCAATATCACGCCAAAAAATGCAATCGCGCCCAAAGCGTCCGTCTTTTGCGTCACCAAAATTAACCCCATCGCTGAGCTGGCGAATAAGCCCCGCCACCCCGCAAAACGGAGCGAACGCGCCTCTGCCGAACCATGTGCGATGCCATGGTCTTCCAAAACATCGCGGCGGACAAACGAAACAGCAATGCTAGTGATGATGAACGCGCTGACGAATCCAAAGGCATAATACGCTTCTACGACCACAACTTCTCTAACAATAGGGATGAAGATAGCGGCGAAGCCCCAAATCACAGCAACGCCGATGCGGTCATCGCGGAAGAAGTGCGGCAAACGCCCCAAACGCGCCGCATTAGCCGCTACCGCCGCCCCGCCGACATAGCCGCCACCCTGCGCCAATAACAAAATGATAGCCAGCAACAAAGCGGCCACCGTCAATAGGGTTTGGCCGTCTGTGCCGACCAAGGCATTCTCGATAGCGCGCGCAAAGGCAATGGAGTTGGCAATCTGGGCTATCGATTCGTTCGCATCGCCCGTTTTCGACGGATTCCCTAAGCCCAATTCGGATTGGGCTTCTTCCGCCAAACGCTGTTGATGGATAGCTTCAGCTAATTCAAAATCGCGCGCCGTCGGCGAAATCGCCTCTGCTTCCACCCCGCGGCCAAACGTCTGTGCGGCCACAATTTCGTACTCAATCAAAAGCGTGCTATAGCCTTCTGTCGCGGGGATGCGCCACTGCTGAGCAACCCATAATTGAATCGTGCCCATGACGATTAAAAAAATAGCGGCTAAAGTCAACGCCGTATTAATGACTTTCCACTTAGGGCGAGCCGCATGCTTCCCGCTAGCGGGTATAACCTCATAACCCGAAAAACCCAACATCGCGCTACTCATCGAGCGCAATAACAACTGCAAAACCGTTCCCATGCTCAGCGTGGAAATATCTTGGCTGGCTTGCTCAATATGCGTCACTACACCCGATTCTTGTAGACGATGGACGATGCCATCGGTCATGAAAGCCCATTGAGGATTCGCCAAAGCGCTACCCCCAGTGATAGATAGCGCCAATATCGTAAAAATGGTGAAAGCGCCCCCACCTAACAAAAAGAGCGGCACAGCGCGTTTAGGGCCAATCGCGACCAAAACCGCCATGATGAAAAAGGCGAAGCATTCCGCCAGCAAAATGCGATACGCCGCCCACTCCGGGAATAGCAACATCAACACATCAGCCGCAGAAATGGAGCTGATAATAATCGTCAGAATGGCATCCATAAAGAAAAGGCTTGTGCCTATCCACGATAGCCAACGCGCCCGATGCGGACCGATAGATTCAATCAGCGGGCCGCTCCCCCCCGCAGTAGGGCGCAGATAAGCCCCCGCTTTGTAGGCCGGCACAATCCCCAAAAAGAGCATCGCCGATAGAATGATGAAGGCGACAATCGCTATTTGATGATAACCGCCCGCCCCGTGGATGGCTAACAAGGTTTGATAGGCCGCTACGCTAAAAGCATCCGCCGCTATCTCAAAAATGAGCGCCAAGACGCCCAAGCCGGTACCGCCCAACAACAGCCCCTCGAACATCAATCGTGGCAGTTGACGGTCTGCTTCTTCTCGTTCTTCGCGACGGATATAGCTGGTGAACAACATGGGATAACCCCTGTGCTTATAAAATAGTTTAACCTTAACAGAATAGTTAAATCTGGGCTAAATTGCAATAAAAATTCACCACAAGTCAGGGCGTTTTTACGTAGTTTTATCGGCTTGACCAGCGCTTAAATGTTGCCAACTCTTTCATGGGGCGCTATGATATGGGCATTAATCAAATGATGATTAGATAATTTTACGAAAATCCATATAGCGAGTTTGTCCATGCCTGTTATACAGTCGAAAATTAACACCCAAAGCGATGACTTCAAAGCCCAATATGAACACAATTGCCAGCTCGTTAAAACCCTGCAGGAACGCCAAGAAGCGGTTCGCAAAGCGGGCGAAAAAGGCAACCAACGCATGATTGAACGCGGCAAAATCCCCGCGCGTGAACGCCTCGAACTCCTGCTAGACCCCGATACCCCCTTCCTCGAACTATCCACGCTCGCCGCTTATAACATGTACAACGACGAAACGCCGGGGGCAGGCCTCATCACGGGCATTGGCGTCGTCGCGGGGACAGAATTCATCATCACGGTGAACAACCCCGCCATCAAAGGCGGCACAACTTACCCGATGTCCTTAGCCAAATCGCTCCGCGCCCAAGAAATCGCGATGACCAACAAAGTCCCGATGATTAATCTGGTGGAGAGCGGCGGCGCGAATTTGCCACACCAAGCAGAAATTTTCGTCCCCGGCGGCCGCGGTTTCGCCAATCAAGCCAAGCTCAGCGGTATGGGTGTGCCACAAATTTCAGTGGTTTTTGGCAACAGCACGGCGGGCGGCGCTTATATACCGGGCATGAGCGATTATACGGTATTCGTCCGCAAACAAGCTTTCGCCTTTCTGGGTGGGCCGCCCTTAGTCAAGATGGCCACAGGCGAAGAAACCGACGAAGAAACTTTAGGCGGCGCCGATATGCACGGACGCATCTCCGGTCTCGCCGATTATCTGGCGGAAGATGACGCCGACGCTATCCGCATCGCGCGCGAAATCGCCGCCACCCTCAACCGCAGGAAACATATAGACGCCCGCCTGCGCGAACCCGAAGCGCCCCTCTACGACCCCGAAGAATTGCTAGGTATTGTGCCCATAGACACCATCCGCAAGCCGCTAGATATGCGTGAAATCATCGCGCGCATCGTGGATGGCTCGCGCTTTATGGAGTTCAAGCCAGACTATGGCAATACCCTGGTCTGTGGTAATGCCTATATCAACGGCTTTCCCGTGGGCATCATCGCCAACAACGGCGTTCTATTCAGCGATAGCGCCAACAAAGCAACACAATTCATCCAACTGTGTAACCATAGCCGCACGCCCATCATCTACTTGCAAAATATCACCGGCTTTATGGTGGGCGAAAAAGCCGAAACAGGCGGTATCATCAAACATGGTAGCCAGATGATCAACGCTGTAGCCAATAGCAACGTCCCCCAATTCACTATCCTCATCGGCGGCGCCTACGGGGCCGGCTACTATGCGATGTGTGGCCGTCCCTACGACCCCCGCCTCATTTTCGCATGGCCCACCAGCCGAACGGCCGTCATGGGCGCGGAACAAGCGGCGGGGGTGCTTGGTATCATCCAAGAACAGGCCGCACGCCGCGCCGGCGTAGAACCTGACAAAGAGCAAATTGAACAAATGAAGTTCATGGTCAAATACAAATTTGAAGAAGAAAGCGACCCCTATTACGGCACAGCGCGCATCTGGGACGACGGACTCATTGACCCGCGCGAAACACGCCAAGCGCTCACCATCGGGCTAGCCCTATCTTACAATGATGATTGGGTACAAAAAGGACCGCCCAAATACGGTAACTTCAGGATGTAAACCCGTTGTCAGCTCTCGCACGCTACACCAAAACACCGCGACGGTGATTTATGGAAAATCGCCAAACGATACCCCCGCCACAAGAACCCCCCGCCCATATTTTGGCGCGGAGCGCTTTTGGTTTCGCGCTGTTAGCGCTCTTACCGATGATTTTAACATGGCTCGCCCTCGCGCTCTCGCCCATCCCAAGCGATGACCGTTTTAGCCAGATACGGCAGGCCGTCATCGTCGCGTTCGCTCTATTAACCCTCCTGATGGCGCGGATATGCTTGTGGCTTTTCCATACAGACCCGCATCAGTTGTTGCCCACGGTGGAACGGTGGGTCGCCCTCGTCGCGAATCGGTGGGTCGCCCTCGGACTGGGCTTATTGGCGCTAGAAATTAACTTGTTCGTTTTTTTCATCACGCCAGCCATCGCCCCCACTATCACCGGACCGCTCAAATTTTTAATGGTGTGGTGGTCTATATTATGGGTTGGCATTATCGCGACCGTCCATTGGCGCGGCATCCTCGCTTGGTTCGGGCGCACCCAACCGTTCTGGGCGGCTTTAGGCATCGGGATAACGGCGCTCTCGCTCTTGGGTGGGGTGTATTTTCTCACGTACCAACTGGTAGCGCGCTCTGGCATCGAAGCGCGCTTAAGAGGCAGTCTAGATAACCGCCCCCTAACCTTTTTGGATGATGGCCAAGCGCCAACACCCCAACAATTTTGGGCCGAGCAAGCCCAGACCCGCGTACAATGGTTGCCCTATCTCTATTGGACCGTAGAACCATTTGATGGCGCTTACATCCACGTAATGGACAATGGCTTGCGCTATACGCCCTCTTATATCGCGGATATCGCGGAGGGCGCACCAGCAGAGCGGCTCTACTTCTTCGGCGGTTCAACCATGTGGGGCGAAGGCGCGCGCGACCCTTACACCATTGCCGGGCATATCGCGCGGCTTTTAGCAGATAGCGGCCAGCCGCAATATGTCGAAAATTACGGGCAAACCGGCTATGTCAGCACACAAGAGATGTTACTTTTTCAATTCCAATTAGCGAACGATAACATCCCCGATGTCGCCGTCTTCTACAACGGCTTCAATGACCTCTATTCGGCTTATTTACAAGATACCAGCGGCATCCCCTATCGCGAAAACAACCGCATCAGCGACGCCGAAGCCGGCCGTCTACTGCGCGCCGGCCAACCCGTCTTCCGCTTGCCCGATGGCGACATCGCCCGCTTTGATTGGTCGCTGGTCGGCCCCAAAGATGCGACAGCCCAAACCATCGTCAATCGCTGGTTAGCGAATGCGCGGATGATACAAGCCCTCGCAGATGAATATCAGGTCAAGGTGCTTTTCGTCTGGCAACCGTCGCTCATCTTCAAAGAAAGCTTGAGCGGCGATGAAGCGGCCATCCGCCAGCGCATCGAGGACGAAAGCCCCGGCTTCTCCCAGTTGTACCGTGAAGCCGACGCCTACTTGCGCCAGCGCGTCGCTAGCCAAAATCAAAACAATATCCTCATCCTCAGCGATTTGTTCGCAAAGGATGAGCGCCCTATATTCCACGATTTAGTGCATATCACAGAGGAGGGCAATTTAACAGTCGCTGAAACGCTACTACCGCATATTTTAGAACAGCTTCGATAGCACCTTAATTTTAGGAGGATAACCATGGTTGCGACAGCCAATTCAACCAACACCTATAACCCCTTCACACCTGAACACGAGATGTTCCGTAAAGCCGTGCGAAACTTCGTCGAAAAAGAAATCAACCCCTACGCCGAGGAATGGGAAGCGGAAGGCGCGGCCCCACTGCACACGTTGTTCAAAAAAATGGGCGATTTGGGCTTCTTGGGGCTGAATTACCCCGAAGAATATGGCGGGGCTAATGCCGACATCTGGTTCACGGTCGCCCTGCACGAAGAACTAGGCAAAGCCAACATCGGCGGCGTGCCAATGGCCATCGCGGTACAAACGGATATGTGCACCCCAGCATTGGCGATGCACGGCTCGCACGAATTGAAGAAAAAATATCTAGAGCCGGCCATCAAGGGCGATATGGTCGGTTCGATAGCCGTCACCGAACCCGACGCGGGTTCAGATGTCGCCCGCATCAAAACCCGCGCCTATCGAGATGGCGATGATTACATCGTCAACGGTAGTAAAATGTATATCACCAACGGCACGCAAGCCGATTGGATCTGCCTTCTGACCCGTACACAAGAGGGAGAAGATTATCATGGCATGTCGCTACTCATCGTGCCCACCAATACCCCCGGCTTCAACGTCAGCCGCAAACTGAACAAGCTGGGCAACTGGTCTAGCGATACAGCCGTGCTGACCTTTGAAGATATGCGCGTGCCTGTCGCTAATCGCATCGGCGAAGAAGGGCTAGGCTTCTATTACCAAATGGAGCAATTCCAAGTAGAGCGCCTTGTAGGGGCCATCGGCGCGGTCAGCGGGGCAGAAAAAGCGGTCCGCGATACTATCCGCTACACCCAAGAGCGTATCGCTTTTGGCAAACCGCTCATCGCTAACCAATGGATTCAATTCAAATTGGGCGAATTGCTCACCGAAATTGAGGCGGCCAAACAACTGAACTATTACTGCGCCGGGCTTATCGAAGCCAACGCCGATAAAAACCAAGTGACGCGCATCGCTTCCATGTGCAAACTCAAGGCTGGGCGGCTCGCCCGCCAAGTGGCCGATACCTGCATCCAATTTTATGGCGGCATGGGTTATATGGAGGAAACGCCCATCTCCCGTTATTACCGCGACTCGCGCTTGACCAGTATCGGCGGCGGGGCGGATGAAATTATGTTGGGCATTATCGCCAAATTAGAAAATATGAATCCGCGTTAAAATAAACATTACAAAATGGGGACAAACCATAGCTTGTCCCCATAAATCAGCTACAATCCCAAGCGCGGATTTTATCAGAATGGCGAGCGTGTGTGATGATAACTCTAGCGACCGTACCGATGATTAATGTGGTCAGTTATGGGCGACGCCTGTTGAATCAGCATCGTGAAGGGCACCGCTCTTTTGAAGATGCGGCGCAGGCTATTGCTGTCGCTATCCATGCCGATTTCCGAGAACCCAATCAGCGCCCAACGTTCCTTTTCGTATGGATTTATCGTTTGTGTCGCCAAAACGACCTACCGCCGAACGCGCACCCTTTCGTGCGGTCCTATAACGAAGGTTTTTGGCTAGCGCTGGCGGGTTGCGCGAGCGAAGAAAGCCACTGGGGCAATCGCCTAGAAGCGCCCGATTGGCAACTCATCACGGCAGGGGCGACCATGCACCCCATGGCCCGCGAAGCCTTCAGCCAGTTGCACATCCGCCCCGGCGTGGCCGGCGAAGAATTGGCTGACGACGGCACAGGCACTCTGCTCATTCGCGCTTCCTTGCTGATGCACACGTTTCACATCCCAGACGCCGCTAACAGCCCCGCCGTCCCTAGCGCCGATTTCATCCAACATCATCATATCCGTTCGATTGTGGGCATCGGCACGCCTTTTCGTTCGGGGTCGGCCTATCTTTTGCTAGGGATGACCCAAACACCCCTCACCAGCGAGGCGGCCAAGAAATTCTCTAAATTATCGCCTTTTATTTCCTCTTTACTAGATGGCTACGATAGCGCCAACCTCATTTGGAATTAGGCGTCATCATTCATGGTTTTGGAGTGTGTATGACTTATCGAATTGGTTCAGCAGAAGGGTTTTACGGAGATAACGTGCTCAGCGCCTTACCTATGATTTTAGGCGAACATGTGGATGTCGTCTGCTTCGAGGCGCTAGCAGAACTCACACTCGCTATCTTACAAAAAGACCGCATGAAAGACCCTAAACGCGGTTATACCTTCGACATCGAAATTATCGCTAGCAAAATCCTGCCCGAAGCATTCAAGCGTAAAATCCCGCTCATCACCAACGGCGGCGGATTAAATCCGCATGGCGCGGGCGAAAAAGTGCGCGACATCGCCGCCCAAATGGGGTTAAAAGGGCTTAAAATAGCCGTTATCACGGGCGATAATTTGCTCGAACGCCTCGGACAATTGCAAGAAGCGGGGGAAGAACTCGCCAACCTCGATACGGGCGAAAAATTGGCGGAAACGCCTAATCAGTTGTGGGTCACTGGCAATGCCTATTTGGGGGCAGAACCCATCGTAGAAGCGCTGAAGATAGGCGCAGACATCATCATCACCGGCCGCGTGGCCGACCCCTGCCTTTACCTCGCGCCGCTCATCGCCCATTATGGCTGGACGTGGGATGACTGGGACAAACTCGCCTCCGGCATTGTCGCTGGTCACTTGCTGGAATGCACCGGCCAAGTCGTCGGCGGCAATAGCCTTGCGCTCATCCAGCGCCTCAATGGGCGCGAGATGCATAATCTCGGTTATCCTATCGCCCAAGTGGAAGCAGACGGCAGTTTCGTACTGACCAAAACGCCCGATACGAACGGCTGTGTCACGGTGGAGACGGTCAAAGAGCAATTGCTATACGAAGTCCACGACCCCGCCAACTACATCACCCCCGATGTCGTCGCCAACTTCACCACGCTACAACTCGCCCCCGATGGCGAAGACCGCGTGCGCGTCACCAATGTGACGGGCAAACCACGCCCCGACAAACTGAAGTTGAATCTCAACCGATTAGAAGGCTATTCCCGCGAGCTAATTTATACCATTGGCTGGCCCGATTGCTGGCGCAAGTTTGAACAAATGAAAGCGATGATGGAGGAAACATGGCAAGGACTCCCCATCACGCGCATCTCTTATAGCTTTTTGGGTCACAATAGCTTATATGGCTCTGTCGCCCCCCTGCCAGACGACCCTATGGAACTCATCGTGCGCGTCGTCTTCCATGCGGCAGACCCCAACACGCTCAAGCAAGCGGTGCGTAAACTCATGAATAACGGACTCAGCGGCCCGGCCGGTATGGCTATCAGCGGCGCCACGATTGGGGCAGAGCCTAGCCCCATCGTCGGGCTATGGCCTACGCTCATCCGCAGAGAGCACATCCAACCAAAGATTGACTATCTCCTAGTGGAATAGAGGAAGCGCCATCATGGTGAAAAGACTTTACGACCTCGCCTATGGGCGCGAAGGCGACAAAGGCAACATCGCCAATATTAGCGTCATCGCCCGCACGCCCGCCGACTACCAAGAGATTAAAGCAAAATTGACGGCCGAGCGGGTCAAAGCCCATCTCGGCGACCTCGTTCAAGGAAAAGTCGTGCGCTACGAGCTAGATAATATCGAAGCGCTCAACTTCGTCTGTTACGACGCCCTAGATGGCGGCGGCACGCGCTCCACGCGCATTGACGCGCTCGGCAAATCGTTAGCTGGCGCGCTGTTGTATATGGAATGGGATTAAGCCACAACCACAACGAAGGTATTCATACATGGAACTTTTTCAAAACCTAGAGACGCTTGATTTTAGGGTAGAAGATTTTGTCGCCTATGTGACCTTGAATCGCCCGCAAGTCAAAAACGCCATGAATTTTAAGATGGTGGAAGAACTAACGCAGATATTCACCGGCCTACGTGATAACCGCGATGTGCGCGCTATCGTGCTCAGCGGCGCGGGCGGCACTTTTTGCGCGGGCGGCGACGTTAAAGAGATGCGCGACGCCCTGATGAACCAAATTCCTGCCAAAGATAGCGGCGGCAATCTAGATACGATGTTGCGCGCCTGCAACGAAGCGGCGCAAGTGGTCATCGCTAAAATAGAGGGCGCGGCGCTCGGCGGCGGCTTTGGTCTCGCCTGCGTATCCGATATTGCCATCGCGAGCGAAACCGCCCAATTCGGCCTGCCAGAGGTGCGCTTGGGCATTGCGCCCGCTTTCATCTCCCCCTTCGTCATCCAGCGCGTTGGCCTAACCCGCGCCCGCGAATTGATGCTCACCGGACGGCGCTTCGACGGTCGCCAAGCTCAAGCATACGGGCTAGTCGCTTACGCCTATCCTCCCGAAGCCTTAGACGATGGATTGCGCGCCCTGCTGGAAGACATTCAACAATGCGGCCCCAACGCCATCGCGGCCATTAAAGCGCTCATTTTCACCGTCTTAGATGCGCCGCTCGATGACACGGTAGATTACCGCGCCAACCTGCTTGATACGTTACGCCGTAGCCCCGAAGGACAAGAAGGTATGCTAGCCTTCGCCCAAAAGCGGCCCGCGGCATGGACGGGAAAGGTCAGCTCATGATTCGTAAAATCCTCATCGCCAATCGCGGCGAAATCGCTTGCCGCATCATCCGCACCTGCCGCGATATGGGCATCGCCACCGTCGCGGTCTACTCTGATGCCGACGCCCAAGCCCTTCAGGTCGAAATGGCCGATGAAGCCATCCACATTGGCGGCAATACCCCTTCAGAAAGCTACTTACGCATAGACGCCATCATCTCCGCGGCCAAACGGAGCGGAGCAGACGCCATCCATCCGGGGTTTGGCTTTTTGGCAGAGAATGCCGATTTCGCCCAAGCCATCATAGATAACGACCTCATCTTCATTGGCCCCTCTCCAGCGGCTATCCAAGCCATGGGGGATAAAAAGACCGCCAAACAACTGTTGGAAGGTATACCTCTCGTGCCCGGTTACATGGGCGATGACCAATCTGACGATGCCTTCATCACCGCCGCCGCGACGATTGGCTTCCCGATTATGGTCAAAGCCACGGCCGGCGGCGGCGGTAAAGGGATGCGGCAAGTTGACGAAGCGGATGCTTTGTTAGATGCCCTGCACGCCGCCCGCCGCGAAGCTAAGCAAGCCTTCGGCGATGATACCCTCATGCTAGAACGAGTGGTCAGCCAGCCGCGGCATGTCGAGGTGCAAATTATCGGCGATACCCACGGCCATATCATCGCGCTTGGCGAACGCGAATGCACTATCCAACGGCGGCATCAAAAAATCGTGGAGGAAGCCCCCTCTACCGCCTTAGACGAAACCTTGCGCCAACAGATGCTCCAAGCCGCTGTCAGCGTAGGGCGACAAATCGGTTATACCAACGCCGGCACGGTCGAATTTTTGGTAGACGGCGCTGGGCAATTCTACTTCATGGAGATGAACACCCGCTTACAAGTGGAGCATCCCGTGACAGAGGCCATCTTTGGGATAGATCTCGTCCGCTGGCAAATTCTCGTGGCGGAAGGCCACCCTCTGCCAACCCTGAACCCTGAACCGAGAGGCCACGCTATCGAAGTGCGCGTTTACGCAGAAGACCCCTATAATGGCTTTTTGCCGGCCATCGGCGCTATCCATCATTGGCGCGCGCCACAAGGGGCGCGGGTGGATACCGGGGTGCGTAGCGGCGATGTCATCACCACCTATTATGACCCGATGATAGCCAAGGTCATCACGTGGGGAGAAACCCGCGCAGAAGCGATACGCAAATTAGATTACGCCCTAGGAGAACTGCAACTGCTGGGATTGCGTAACAATATCGCTTTTCTCAGGCGCGTCATCACCCACCCAGACCACTTGGCAGGACGACTGACGACGCGCTTCATTGATGAACACCCCGAATTGCTGATTAAAGAGACGACCGTATCGGCTAGCGTTTTGGCGGCAGCGGCCCTGACCAAACAACTGGGCAAAGGACATTGGCGCAACAATCCCAACCGACCTATCCAACATCGTTTCGTGGTCGAAGGAAGCCAGCATCATATCTTGCTGACACCGCTACGCCAGCCCATGAGCTACGAAATCGTCGTTGATAATAGGACGCATCATCTCATCATCCATCATCAAGAGGCCAACCAAATCATGCTAAGCGTAGACGGACACCGCCAAACGTTGACGGTCGCCTGTGCAGAAGACCAATTTTGGATCCACGGACCGCATGGCGCTGTACAACTCAAATGGCTTTCCCCCCTTCCCACGGTGGGGGAACGCGCCTTAAGCGAAGGGTCGTTGCGCGCGCCCATGCCCGGCCAAGTCATCAAAATCATGGTTGAATCCGGGCAAGAGGTGGAAAAAGGCGCCGTCCTGCTCATCATCGAAGCGATGAAAATGGAGCACCGCATCCAAGCCCCTTATCGCGGCGTGGTGGAAACCATCCGCTATAAAGTGGGGGATTCTGTCGCTCAAGATGAAGTTCTGCTAGAGCTTAAAAGCTCAGAGGCAAACGATGCCAGCGCTTAAAGCGCTAAAGTATCATAGAATTTCATTAGATTTTCGAGATTTGGGGATTTTAATGCCCTTAAATGTAAGGCAGATTACAGAATCACATCCGAACAAATGTCATAGTGACCCTATGTCACCGTTATAGGGACATGCCATCTATCTTGTTTGACATGCTCGGAGGACATATGCGAACAGCCTTATCACGGCGCCACATCGCCATTTTAGGAAGTGTGGTGCTCATTATACTACTTACAAGCCTAGCGAGCGTCTCCGCTCAAGAACCCACTGTGTTCCGCGTAGGCACCGAAGCCCCGGTAGATCTCGACCCTGCCACGGGGTCGAACGACCCGGAAACTCTTTTTAATCGCTTGATTTATGATTATCTCGTGGACATCAACGCCGCGGGCGAACTCGTCCCCAATTTGGCGACGGGCTGGACCGTCAGCGAAAACGGGTTGGTGTATACCTTCAATCTGCGCCAAGGCGTCACCTTTCACGATGGTTCGCCATTCACCGCGGCCGATGTCGTCTTCACATTCAACCGACTCAAAGAGATTAGCTCGCCTGCGACCGGTCTACTCGGTAGCGATTTCACCGTCAACGCTGTAGATGACCATAGCGTCGTCTTCGTTTTGCCCGCCCCTAACGCCGATTTCCTATTTGGCGTGGCTTCGCGCTTTGCGCTCATCCTCAAAGATGGCACGACCAATCCTAACCAACTCGACGAGAGCGGCGCGAATCCCTACGCCAACTTCAACGGGACTGGAGCTTTCATCCTGACCGAATATCGCGCGGGTGAGCGCGCCGTCTTCAGCAAAAATGAAAATTACTGGCTAGAAGGCGCGCCCGGCGTAGACCAAATTGAGCTTATCTTCATCCCCGATACCTTAGGCCAAATTGACGCCTTCCGTAGCGGCACGGTGGATTTCATCTTCAAGTTGCCCATCAACCAAATTGGGACTTTTGAAGCGGAGGAGGGCGTAACCGTCATCGAGCAACCGACCAATCGCCACCCCGTCATCCGCTTGCGCGCCGATGAGGGCTTCGCTGGCGAAGATGTACGGGTGCGCCAAGCCCTCAAGCACGCCACCGACCGCGAATTACTCAACCTCGATGTTGAAAATGGCCTAGGCGCGGTCGGCAATAATGACCCCATCGGCCCCGCTTATGGCCCCTTCTTCACCCCTGTTGAAGGCCCCGAATATAGCCCAGAGCGCGCTTGCGAACTCATCGGCGAGGCCGGCTATACCGACGAAAACGGCAACCCGCGCCTTGAACTCACCTTCTACGTCGTGGATGCTTTCAATTACCCTGAACTCGCCACAGCGCTACAACAACAATGGGAACAAGGATGTATCTATGTTGAAATTCTCGTACGCGAAGGTGGCGTCTACTATGCTGGCGACCCCGGCGAATGGCTAGAAGTCGAGCTTGGTTTGACCGGCTGGGGGCATCGGGAAACGCCACAAGCTTACTTGCAAGAAGCGTATATTTCCGGCGGTATTTACAACGAAAGCCACTGGTCGAACCCGCAAATTGACGCGCTGACAGCTCAAGCGGCAGCCACCGCCGATATTGATGCCCGCAAGGCCATCTACGCCCAAATTAGCGAAATTTTCGCCCAAGAAGGCCCCATCCTCATCCCCTATTTCGGCTCTATCATCGGTGTCACCCGCGATAACATCCAAGGGCTGGAGATTAACCCCTTCCCGGGCCGCACAGACCTTCGATTTGTGACCATTAATCAATAAGCCATGACCCAATCAGCGCCGCCTATGGAGTCCCCAAGCGGGACTCCATATCCCTCCTCATCATCGCATGAACGGGGAATTCAACATCTCATTAAACAACTCATCAGGCAACCCGCCACTTTTTTAGGATTGCTCATCGCGATTTTTTACCTGATGATGGCTCTGCTGGGCCCCGCCGTATCGCCCTACGATTTCGACGAAATCGTCCGCGACGCCAACAACTGCGTAACCACTAGCGGCGGCAATAGCCGTTGTCTTGCCCTCAAAAATGCCCCGCCGTCCCCAGCTCATCTTATGGGGACGGATAGCCTCGGACGGGATGTATTTAGCCGCATTTTATGGGGCGCTCGCGAAACAATCGGCTTATCGAGCATCGCCACCCTCTTATCGGTCACCGTTGGGGCTATTCTAGGGTTGGCAATCGGCTACTTCGGCGGCTGGATAGATGAAATCATCTCCCGAACGATGGATAGCTTGCTGGCCATACCGGCTTTGGTGCTCGCCTTGGTGATGCTGACCACTATTGTACCCATGCTTAAAGATAGTGGTGGCTTCTTTGTCCAACTTTTCGGGGCAGAAAGCATCAGCCTTATCATCGTCATTCTATTGCTTTATACCCCCATCGTCACACGTGTTATACGGAGCGCCACGCTGAACGTCCGTAGCGTCGGCTATGTAGAAATTGCTAAATTGCGCGGCGAAACCACAGCCTATATCTTATTTCGCGAAATCTTGCCTTCGGTACTGCCGGCTTTGGTGGTAGAAGCCTCGTTGCGCTTTTCCTACGCCATCTTTTTGGTGGCCTCGTTAGGCTTTTTGGGGTTAGGCTTCCAACCCCCATCTCCGGAATGGGGACGTATGGTTTTAGACGCGCGCATTGATTATTCAGTGGCGCCATGGGCGCTTTGGTATCCCGTGTTGGCCATCGCTTCGCTCATCATCGGCGTCAATTTGCTATCCGATGGATTGCGGCGCATCTTGCGTTATGAGGAGGGCCGCCTATGACGCATCCCGCCATCATCCAAGCTGAAAATCTCACCGTCGAATATCGCATTCAAGGCGCGTGGTTAAAGGCTATCCAAGATATTTCAATCGCCATCAGCCCCTTAGAAATACACGGGTTAGTAGGGGAAAGTGGGAGCGGAAAATCCACTATCGGCATGGCGCTAATGCGCTATTTATCGCCCAATGCACGCATCGCCCGCGGGCGCATTTTATTCGACGGCGAAGATTTGGTCGGTCAACCCATCGAAAAATTGCGCCGAATTTGGGGCGGTAAGATGGGTTTTGTGCCACAAAATCCCCTCGCCGCGCTCAACCCTTCCTTAACCATCGGCGAGCAAATGATAGAACTCACCCAACTACACAAGGGGCTGAGCAAGCGCCACGCGCGCGAACAAGCTATTCAAATGTTGGGGGACGTCAAAATCGCCGACCCCGAAAGCATCGTAAGGCGCTACCCCCACCAACTCAGCGGGGGCATGCAACAACGGGTGATGATTGCGATGGCGCTAAGCACAGACCCGCACTTGCTCATCCTCGACGAGCCGACAACAGCCCTCGACGTCACCACCCAAGCGGTCATCCTCGACCTATTCCGCGAACTCATCCAGAGGGAAGAGGCGGCCGCGCTCTATGTCTCCCACGATTTAGGGACGGTAGCCCAACTTTGCGATAGCGCCACCGTCCTCTACGGTGGCGAGGTGATGGAAAGCGGCCCCGTGCTCGATTTGTATCGCCGACCGCTCCACCCGTACACTATCGGGCTATTGGCTAGCCTGCCCAGCAAAACCAATGGCACAGAGACGCGGCTTTCCACCATCGGCGGGCATGCGCCCTCGTTGGCAGAACGCCCGACGGCCTGCGTCTTCGCCAATCGTTGCCCTGTAGCGATACCCCAATGCCACAGCGACAAACCGCCGCTAGAAGCTATTGGCGAAGGGCGCGCTGTGCGGTGTTGGCGCTGGCGAGAAATCGCCGCGGGCGAGCTTGCGCCCACCAACAAGCCCCAAGGCAAGGCGATTAACGCGCCGCCTAGAGCGGGTTTAGTGCTTAATGTGCGGCATTTGTCCAAACAATTTGGGAGCGATACGCTCCTAAACCGCTTGCTGATGCGGCAATCGGATACGGTCGTCGCTGTAGATGACGTCTCATTCAAAATCAATGCGCGTTCTACCTTAGGGCTGGTTGGCGAAAGCGGGAGCGGCAAAACCACGCTCGCCAGAGCGATTGTCGGGCTAGACCCGGCCGATAGCGGCGAAATCGAACTATGCGAAGTTCCTATCGCCAATACTTTGGCGAAGCGCACCCCAGAGGCGTTGCGAAATCTCCGCATGGTCTTTCAAAACCCGCATGATGCCCTCAATCCTTATCAGACGGTGGGGCAAGCGATTACGCGCACCCTTCAACGTCTGAGCGGCGGTAAAATGACTAAGGCAGATATGCGCGCCCGCATCTACCAGTTGTTAGACGCGGTGGGCCTGACTGAAGATTATTACCATCGTTATCCTAACCAGCTCAGCGGGGGCGAAAAACAACGGGTCGCCATCGCGCGGGCCTTCGCCGCGCAACCCGCCCTCATCATCGCTGACGAGCCAACATCATCCCTAGATGTATCGGTGCAGGCGGTCATCCTCAATCTATTGAAGGACCTGCGCGCCCAAGAAGGGGCATCATACCTCTTTATCTCCCACGACCTAGAGGTTATCGCCTATTTAGCAGATTGGATTGTGGTTATGTATCTGGGCGAAATTGTGGAGGAAGGCACGGCCGAACAGGTCTACAACGCGCCCTCCCACCCCTATACCGAAGCGCTCGTCTCATCCATCCCCAATCCAGACCCCGGCCGCCAGCAAAAACGCATACATCTTGATGGCGAAGTCCCCAGCCCACGCAACAAACCCAGCGGATGCCCTTTCCACACCCGATGCCCGCGCAAACTAGGGCCGATTTGCGAGCAAGAAGCCCCACCCATGCGCGATGTTGGAGACGGTCACCGTATCCGTTGCCATATCCCCATAGCGGATTTAGTGCTGTTGCAAACGGCAAAAGGGGGATAATGTCATGGCTCGGTACATCACCCGACGTTTATTTCTGCTCATCATCACCGTCTTGGTGACATCTATTATCATCTTCGCCCTCACCCAATTGCTCCCCGGTGACATTGCCAAACTTATCAAAGGGCGAGAAGCTTCTCCAGAAGTCATTGCCGCCTTCCGCGAACAATTCGGGCTAAACGCCCCTATTCACCAACAGTATCTCAATTGGTTAGGCGGCTTCCTCACGGGAGATTGGGGGGTATCTTTCGCCGCTGGCAACCCCCAAGTACGCCCGCTCGTGCTCGACCGATTGGGAAATTCATTGCGCCTCGCCGCCCTCACCCTCATCATCGCCATTCCGCTCTCTATCGTCCTCGGCGTCATCGCCGCCCTGCGTGAGAACACATGGACAGACAGCGCTATTTCTATCTTCTCGCTCTCCGTTGTGGGATTGCCAGAGTTTGTAACGGGGATTGTCTTGGTCAATATCTTTGCATTGGGCTTAGGTTGGTTCAAAACCACATCCTTAGTATCGCCAAGCTACACCTTAAGCGATTGGCTGAGCATACTGACCTTGCCGTCCCTGACGGCTAGCTTCGTGCTGGTCGGCTACGTGACACGGATGACGCGCGCAGGCATGATTGACGAGCTAAAAAAGCCTTATGTACAGACAGCCGCGCTCAAAGGGCTTAGCCCGCGTCGCATCATCTTCAAGCACGTTCTACGGAACGCCCTTTTACCCACGATAACCGTTATCGCCATTAGCTTTGGTTGGCTCATCGGCGGGTTGGTGGTCATCGAAAATGTCTTCACCTATCCGGGGCTAGGCTCTCTGTTGGTGGAGGCGGTCAAGCAAAAGAACCTGCCCGTCTTGCAAGCGACTACGCTCATCACTGTTATTGCTTTCGCCCTAGCCAATCTCATAGCGGATTTGCTCTACGCCTTGCTCAATCCGCGGGTGCGCTTAACCTAAATTTTAATGAACTCCGTTGTATAATGGGGAGGTAGCGCACCACAGGAGGTAACAACCCATGCCCCTATACGACTACAAATGCCCGACTTGTGAACATCGCTTTTCGGCGCGCCATGGTTTTGACGATGCCGAACCCGCTTGCCCAGCTTGCGGCGCTCATAGCACTATCCGCATTATCACGAGTGCGCCCTCTGTAGCCAAAGGCATGCTCGCCCATGCGGGCGATGGCTACCGCGCTAGCAAAGAACAGCTCCGCGCCAAATGGGCGGAAGAAACGCCCAAACTGCGTAAGAAACTGCGCGATAAATTGGGCGAAGACGCCGTTAAAAGCGTCCCCACATTGAACATGGACATAGATTAGCCTTCATCCCACATCAATACTCACACGTCAAGCCATCTGCATAGATGGCTTGTTTATTTAAGAGATGTCTCTTGAATTTGATATATATTTAATGTATTGTTAAATAAAATTTAACTTTAGAGCGTTTCTTTATGGAATTGTTAACGCTTGCGCTCATTTGGGGGCTGACCATAGGGTATGGTTTCCTCAATGGCATGCATAGTTCGGCAAGTGTCATGGCGACGGTTATATCATCGCGGGCGCTGGGGCCTAAAATGGCGCTTTTATTAGCATCTGTAAGCATTGGTCTGGGCCCTTTTTTACTCGGCGCGGCCGTCGCCCAAACGGTATCCGACCTCATCACACCGCAAGCGGCAACCCCTACCGTGGTGATGGCCGCTTTAATAGGGGCTATCGTTTGGAGCGCCATTACGCTATGGCTTGGCATCCCATCTAGCGTCTCTCAAGCGCTTTTCGGCGGTTTAGTCGGCGCTATCTTGGCCAGCTACGGCGCCGCATTCATCCATACGCCGTCCCTCGTTAAAATTTTGCTCGCCTTATTTATCTCTCCTCTTTTAGGGTTGGTGTTGTCGTACTGGTTAGTGCGGCTCATCTATTTTCTAAGCGCTTCTGCCACCCCGCGCATCAATCGTTGGTTCAACCGCGTTCAGCTTTGCGCCGCTATTTTGATGGGCATCTCTTTCGGCGCGAATGACGGGCAAAAAATCATGGCTTTGTTCATTCTGGGCCTCGTCGCGACGGGTTATAGCCAGCGCTTCGCTATCTCTGACTGGGTTATCGCTCTTAGCGCGCTGACCATTAGCCTAGGTACACTCATCGGCGGTTGGCGGGTCATCAAAACCCTGGGGGGGCGCTTCTATAAGATACGGCCCATTCACGGGCTTGGGGCGCAACTCGCCTCTGGGGCTATCATGCTCTGCGCCGCTGTTTTAGGCGGCCCGGTCAGTGGCACACAGGTAGTGACATCTACGATTATTGGGGCCGGTAGCGCCGACCGCATCCAAAAAGTGCGTTGGACAACGACACAAAATATCTTGACCGGCTGGATTTTGACGATTCCTTTTTCGATTGTTTGCGCGGCTATCGCTTACAAATTCTTAGAAGGTGTATCTTGGATAAACTAAAATTCATCAGCAAAACCAAGCAACGTTTCCAATCCTTATTTCAACGCCGCCCTAATCGCTTCATCGTGCGGTTACATGAACAAACTGAAGTAGTTTTGCGTGGAACGGAAGCGCTCCATAGTTACATGAAAAAACCCAATAAAAAGAACGCCGCCTTGGTGCGACAACTCGAAAAAGAAGCTGACGAAGTACGCCGCATCATGATTGACGAACTCAACCGCACCTTCATCACCCCCATTGACCGCGAAGACCTCTACGCTTTATCGCGCGCGATTGATGATATTCTCGATTTCGCTTATGCCACTGTCCAAGAGATGGACTTGTTGAATGTTGAACCCAACGATTACCTGGTCACCATGGCCGAAATGCTACACAACAGCGCTGAGGAGATTGAGTTAGCTATCCAAAGGCTCGAACATCACCCCAACGTCGCCGATTCTCATGCGGTGCGGGCTAAAGCTATAGAAAACCGTATGGAAAGCTTGTATGCCGAAGCGCTCGCCCAGCTATTCAAAAATCCCGCAGACCTTAAATCGGTCGTGAACATGCTCAAACTGCGCGAAATCTATAGGCATATGCACAAAGCTGTACAGCGAACAGAGGATGCCGCCAATATTATCAGCGATATTGTCATCAAATTTTTCTAATGCGCTCGCTCGCCGCGATGGCGTATAATGACGGATAATAGCCATTCCGTACACAAGCTAAAAGCGTGCGCCAATGCCTTCATCCGTTAACTTCGACCGAGCCAGTCACTTTTATGATGCTACCCGCGGCTTCCCTGATGGTGTAGACCGTCAAGTGGCGGGTTTCATCCAACAGGTCGCCCAACTCGATATTAGCCACCAAATCCTCGAAATTGGGGTGGGCACCGGCCGTATCGCTCTACCTTTAGCGCCTTATGTGCGTCATATCGTCGGCGTGGATATTTCTAGGCAGATGATGGCTAAACTGCGCGAAAAGCAACAAAAGGAATCTATTCATCTCGCCCAAGCAGACGCACACCATTTGCCCTTCCCCTCCAATACTTTTGATGCAATCGTCGTCGTCCACGTGTTCCACCTCGTAGCAGACCCTGTGCGTGTGCTGAAGGAGCTAGCGCGGGTCCTCAAGCGCGGCGGCAAGCTCATTCACTGTCGCAATAAAGCCATGCGCGACGCCGTGCAAGTGTTGGTGGATGCGTGGCAAGCTAAACAACCCGATGCCAGCCGGTGGAATAAAATAGAGGGATTTTTAGCGGATGCCGGATGGTCGCCTGTAGCCCCAGAGCAAGATATGCCTTTCACAACGGCCATCAGCCCGCAACAGTATCTTGAGCTGATAGAAAACCGCTCCATGTCGTCGTTATGGAGGATGAACGATAGCGACCACGCCGAAGCGCTGGCCGCTATTCGGCAAGCGATGGCGGAGCATTTCTCTGGCCGCGAAAATATCCCGATAGAAAGCCAAGCGGCCTTTGGCGTCCGCTTGTGGTCCATATGAAGCGGGCTTTTTGCTTCAAGAACGGCCTCGTATGGGATGGCCGCGCATTAATCCGCCAAGATTTGCGCGTAGGCCCCCCGCGACAAGAGGCCTCGTGCGTAGATATAAGCGGCTACGCTGTCTTCCCCGCTTGGGTCAACGCCCACGACCATTTAGAGCTAAACCATTATCCGCGCACCAAATACCGCCAGACATATCCTAATGCCCATGAATGGGGAGAAGATGTCAACGCGCGCCTGAATGACGAGCCTTTCCATACGTTACGGCGTTATCCGCTGTCGGATAGGCTATTCATCGGTGGCTTAAAGAATTTGTTGTGCGGCGCGCTGACCGTTTTTCACCATGGGCCGCCGCATAAAGCCCTATTTCGCCCTGATTTTCCGGTGCGCGTCCTCAGGCGGTATGGTTGGGCGCACTCGCTCCATTTTAGCACAGCCGAAGAAGTACGCGCCTCTTATCTTAAAACCCCTGCGGATTCCCCTTGGTTTATCCATCTAGCGGAAGGCACGGATGCGGTCGCTGTTGGCGAATATGAGCGCCTGCGCCATCTGGGTTGTGTTGGGCCGAATACGGTACTGGTTCATGCGGTTGGCATGACGCCCGCAGATGTAGAGGATGCTATTCATCATGGTGTGCGCTTTGTCCTATGCCCCACCACCAACCTTTATCTTTTGGGGCAAACCGTGTCCGATATTCATAAAATGCGTGACCATTTTTTCTTAGGGAGCGATTCTCGTTTGACGGCGGACGGTGACCTTTTGGATGAGATGGCTTGCATGAGTGCCCAGTTCCCACAATGGCAAAGCTTAGAAAACATCACGCGTGATTGCGCGCCGCGACTTCCTGCTACAGCGCTTTACGCTGATGGCGATATGATTATCTTAGACGCTACAATCATAAGACCATTTCGGGCTTTGCGCCGCGCCGACATCGCCCTTGTCATCCGTGATGGTGTGCCGCAAATTGGCAACCCCGATTTGATGGCGCGCTTCCCGTGGGTAGAAACGCTTCCCGCGCGCCTCGATGGTGTGGATAAGGCAATCTATAGCGGGCTAGCGCGACGTATAATTACATGCCGTTTAAGAGAAGCGGGGCTAGAGTTGCTGGGGACCCCGCAGGGCAAAAAGCATTTTGATATTTTTCGGTTAAGGCTTTGATATGACAGCTATTTTATTTGGACAATCGTATTATCTGCGCTTTGATACCAAGTTATGGCGCGCGATGCAAGCCTATCCCCCATTGGGTACGTTATATGCCGCCGCCTATATGCGCGCACAAGGCTATCAGGTGGCTTTGTTCGATGCGATGTTGGCGGAATCTACCGCGGAATGGGAAGCCGCCCTAGCGCGTTACCGCCCGCGCTATGCGGTGATCTTTGAAGATAATTTTAACTACTTAAGTAAGATGTCGCTGATACGTATGCGCCAAGCGGCATTTGAGATGATTGACTATGCGAAGAAGCACGCCTGTACTATCATCGTTTGCGGCGCAGACATGACCGACCATCCCGACCTTTATCTTCATAAGGGCGCTCACTATGTCCTATTGGGCGAAGGCGAAGAAACCCTCGGCGAGCTTATCCGCCTTTTAGAACGCTCGCGCGAACCCTCCGAGGCTGATTTATATCGCATCCAAAGCTTGGCCTATTTTCACCAAGGGCAACTGGTCAAAACACCGCCGCGGCCGGTCATCAAGCGGCTGGATGACTTGCCTTTCCCCGCTTGGGATTTGGTGGATAGAGACCGTTACCGTCGCTTGTGGCAAAAGCACCACGGCTACTACAGCATGAACCTCGTCACCACCCGCGGTTGCCCTTTTCATTGCAATTGGTGCGCTAAACCTATCTGGGGGCAAAAGTATAACGTCCGTAGTCCACAAAATGTTGTCGCGGAGATGGCGTGGCTTAAAGAACACTTCAACCCTGACCACATCTGGTTTATGGACGACATCATGGGCATTCAAGACCGCTGGATAGAAGAATTCGCAGAATTGCTCGACGAAGTCGGCGTACATATCCCGTTCAAGAGCTTAAACCGCGTGGATTTGCTCCTGCGCGGCAACACCATTCCCGCCTTAGCTAGGGCTGGCGCTAAAATCGTCTGGGTAGGCGCTGAAAGCGGTAGCCAAAAAATTCTCAATGCTATGGAAAAAGGCACGACGGTTGAGCAAATCTATGAAGCAACCCGTAAAATGCACGCGCACGGCATCCAAGTCGCCTTCTTTTTGCAATTCGGTTATCCGGGAGAAACGCGCGAGGACATCGAACGCACTTTGAAGATGGTGCGCGATTTAATGCCCGATGATATAGGTATCAGCGTGAGTTATCCCTTGCCGGGCACCACGTTTTACGAGGCCGTACGCCATGAGCTAGGCGAAAAAGCCAATTGGTACGATAGCGAAGACCTCGCCATGTTGTACCGTGGCCCTTTTCGCACGGAATTCTACCGCCAGCTACACACCGTTGTTCACAAAGATTACCGCTCTCGCAAATCGTGGCAGGAACTCAAAAACCTGCTCCTTCGCCCCCATAAACTACGCCCGAAGCATCTGCGCCAAGCCGCTTCTATGATATATCATCGCCTGACCCTAGACCGCGCCACCCGCCAATTGGACGCGCTCGCCCAATTGCCCCACGAGCCAACGCGCATCTCGAATGTCTTATTACATTAATTTCTTCCAAAGGGTGATAAAATGCCTAAAAAAGAATTAGCTGTGCGTACCTTGTTTTTAGCGAATTTTTTTGAAGCGGCCGCCACCATGGCAGAGCAACGACGCCACCCCACCAATCCACAAGAGCTAGTGAACGCCATGAAAAGGGTAGAAATCGCGGATAAAACCTTAGAAAAGGAGCTAAGCGGCTTTGCTGAACGCGGCTACTCGCTCAGCGCCATCATCCGACATCCGCACGATTCCACAAATCCTCAAGATTTGCTCATCACCGCCATTTTTGAACGCACCTTAGCATCTATGGATTAGCGCTCATGGATATTTTGCTCGCCCACAGCTATTTTTTGAACGAAGACCCGCACGAACAACGTATCATGAAACCTTACCCACCTTTGGGCATCCTCTATATCTCGTCCTATCTCAAATCAAGGGGCTTTGCGGTCGGTGTCTTCGACTCCACATTCCAAACCATGTCCGACTTTGAGGCGCTCATCCGTCGCGAGCACCCGCCCGTAGTCGGCATTTACACCAATATGATGACCAAACGCCACGTCTTAGCCATGGTGCGCTTTTGCAAACAATTTCCCATCACCCTCATCTTGGGCGGCCCGGATGCGCCCCATTATGCCGAAGCCTATTTGCGCTATGGGGCGGATATTATCGTCCATGGCGAAGGCGAATTCACCCTAGAAGTCTTGCTCCCGCATTTGGCCCGCTGTGGCATGAATCAGCTGAATAACATCGCGGGCATCTCTTACCTAGACGACGACGGCCACCCTATCCACACGCCCCCGCGCCCCCTCATCCCTGACCTGAGCGCCCATCCATGGCCAGACCGCGAAGCCATTGATATAGAAATCTATCTGCGTGTTTGGAAGCAACATCACGGCATGAGTTCGCTCTCTGTCATCCACGCCCGCGGTTGCCCTTATACGTGCACATGGTGTAGCCATAGCATCTTCGGCCATACCCATCGCCGACGCACGCCGCAAGATGCCGCCGAGGAGCTATTGTGGATTAAAGAGCGCTACCATCCCGATTTGATTTGGTATGCAGACGATGTCTTCACTATCAACTTCCGTTGGTTCTTCCAATACGCGCAAGAGTTGGAAAAGCGCGGCGTTCGCATCCCTTTTGAATGCATCTCCCGCGCAGACCGCTTGAATGAAGCAGTAGTCCAAAAACTAGCGGAGATGGGTTGTTACCGCCTGTGGAATGGTTCGGAAAGCGGTAGCCAAAAGGTGCTAGACGCCATGCAACGCAAAGTTCAAGTGAAAGATGTGCAAGAAAAAACCCATCTCTTACAAAAATATGGCATCCAAACCGGCATGTTCATCATGTTGGGGTACGACGGCGAAACGCTAGCCGACATCCAAGAAACTATCGAACATCTTAAAATCTGCAACCCCGATATTTTCTTGACGACGGTTGCTTATCCCATCAAAGGCACGCCCTATTATGCCGAAGTCGAAGCGCGCATCCTCAGCGATAGCACATGGGAACAGAACGCTGACCGCGATTTGACCGTGGCGGGGCGTTATAGCAAACGTTTTTATCGCTTCGCCACCCGCTGGATGGTGAACGAGGTCGCTTTACATCGCGCGCGGCTCAACGGCGGCGTGTCGTGGCGGCGGCGAGTGAAGTTATGGGCGAATGTTCAAATTGGCCGATGGGGCGCACGGTTCACCCAACACGAACGCGAAAAACAGGGCCAACCTATCGCGCCGAGCTTAACGAGCGACAAAGCGCCTGCGTAATCAACAGGCGCTTCTTGTGGCTACAGCCCGTCTCACCCTTGGGCGAGCGCTTTATCGGGTGGTGGGGACATCGCGCGGCGGGCTTTGAAATCTCTCAAGCGAGAGACGAAGGCTTTCGCCTCGGCGTATCGTCTGCCGCTATAGACAAACCAGAGATTATCGCTATCTTCCACCACAACCTTGATAAGCCCGTTGATTAAAAAGCGGTTGGCGTAAAACTTCACATCTTCGATACTATCTAGTGGGATGACGCGGTCTTTGAGCGGAATGAAGGGCAAAATGCCAGAAGCCAGACCTTTGAAATGCGCGACGAGGCGGTCTTCGTAAAGATAGAGTATGCTGTTCACGCCCTCTAATGTGAGTACTGGTTCGCGTAGCGTCGTCATGATGGCCACCTTTCTAATACCAACATGGACGTTCACCTCTAGCGTATCATGACCGAGCGCGTGGCTATGGTGCTATTTGTCATCTTTTACTTCGCGGGCCGTCATAGGAGGATAAAATGCCGCCCTCGCAAACGCTTTTCGATACCCTCGCGGACGATTACGACGCCCAATTTACGCGCTCCCCTATCGCCGCGCACCTGCGCCAGCGCGTCCAACACCGTTTGCGCCGTCATTGGGGACGTGGCGCGCGCGTTTTGGAGCTGGGCTGTGGCACGGGCGAAGATGCCCAAGCTTTGGCCCATAGCGGCGTCCACGTCCTCGCTACCGACGCCAGCGACAAGATGTTGGCCATCGCCCAAAGCAAATTGAAAAATAATCCCCAAGTGGCTTTTCTACAACTCGACTTAGCCGATTTGCCGACAGATTTTGCTATGCTCTCGCCCGAACCCGCTTTTGATGGCGCTTTTTCCAATTTTGGCGCTATCAATTGTATTGGCGATTGGCCGCGCCTAGCCCAATGGCTGGCCC
The DNA here is from genome assembly GCA_037441665.1 of Anaerolineaceae bacterium. Classification (GTDB taxonomy): domain Bacteria; phylum Chloroflexota; class Anaerolineae; order Aggregatilineales; family Phototrophicaceae; genus JBBIRQ01. Next base: position 452,807 of record JBBIRQ010000001.1, read on the forward strand.
TGCGCCTGCGCCCTAAAGCCGTCGTCGGTTTGGGGGTGATGGCGCGTTACTGCCTGTGGGAAATCGCTTGGCATGGTCTGCACGGCGACTTCAAAACCGCGGGACGCCGCTTAAAAGGGCGCGCCGATTTTCAGCCAAATGCCCAAAGCGACACAGCCAGCATCTATTACCCACACGTCCGCCGCCTCATCACCGCCTTCAGACCGCACTTCCAACCCATTTTTATCATGCCGTTGGGGTTATTCCTGCCGCCCAGCGATATTTACGCCATCGTCGAGCGTCGCCCCCGCTTGCTCAAGGGGCTATTCGCCTTGGAGAAGGGTTTAGCGCGCGGCCGCTGGCTAGCCAACTTCGCCGACCATTATTGGATTGAATTTCAAAAAGTAGCCGATTCCAACACCAGCGATAGCTTATCTAGGGCGTCGAGGGCGGAAACTTAGCCTTTAGCTCGCAGGGCCGCATATAAGCTTTTCGCTTCGTCGACCGTCAACCATTGCCATTGTCCCGGTCGCAACCCCTCTAAGGTGATAGGGCCGATAGCCCAGCGCACCAATCGCAAGGTTGGATACCCCACCGCGGCTGTCATGCGCCGCACTTGACGATTGCGACCTTCAGTAATCGTCAGGTCTAGCCACGCGGTAGGGACATTTTTACGATAGCGGATAGGGACCGTGCGTTCGGGCAAGGGGGGCGTTGTCGGCAACAATTGCGCTCTGGCGGGACGGGTGCGCTCGCCTTGGATGATCACCCCTTCGCGTAATTGTCTTAGGGCGTCTTCGTCAGGCACGCGCTCCACTTGAACCCAATAGGTGCGCGGATGGCCATAGCGCGGGTCTGTCAGGCGATGCTTCAGCCAATTATCATCCGTGAGCAAAAGCAAGCCTTCGCTATCATAATCCAATCTACCAACGGCATACACCCCTTTTACGGGGATATAATCGGCGAGTGTGGCGCGCCCTTGTGAATCGGTGAATTGTGTCAATACCGCGTAGGGCTTCCAAAACCGCAAGACACGCTTAGCAGATGGCATCAAGGGCGCTCCAACTTCAGCGTTTGGGCGCGCACTTCCTCCGCTACCTGTGCGCGGTAGGCGATTAATTGCTCGTGTAGCCGCGCATCTGTCAGCGCCAAGATTTGCACGGCCAACAGCCCGGCATTCTTGCCCGCGCCGATGGCCACCGTCGCTACAGGAACACCGTTCGGCATCTGCACAATCGAAAGCAAAGAATCCAATCCGTTCAGCGCTTTGCTAGGGACAGGCACACCGATGACAGGTAATACCGTGTAAGCCGCCACCATGCCGGGCAAATGCGCCGCGCCCCCCGCCCCGGCGATAATCACCCGCAGGCCGCGCGTATGGGCGGTCTGGGCATATTGGGCCATATCCATTGGCGTACGATGAGCAGATACCACGCGCGCTTCATAAGGCACGCTAAACGCCTCGCATATTTCAGCGGCGAGGGCCATCGTCGGCCAATCGCTTTGGCTACCCATGATAATGCCAACTAAGCTAGTCATCTGCGCTCCTCACAATTCAATCAACTCTACGGCGCGGCGCGCTTGGTCTTCGGCCGTCCGCATATCACCGCCCAGCACCGTTACATGGCCCATCTTGCGCCCAATGCGCGATTCCCGCTTGCCATAGATATGCACATGCGCGTTACCCAACGTCAACGCTTTTCGGGGCGCATCGCCACGCGCAGGCCCGTTGCGTTGCCCCAAGACGTTGACCATCACCGCGTACGGCGCGACTAACTGCGTATCGCCCAACGGCCATCCCAATATTGCGCGCAAATGGTTCTCAAATTGCGATGTTAAGCACGCTTCGATGGTGTAGTGGCCCGAATTATGCGGGCGCGGCGCAATCTCATTAAACCAAATGGCGCCATCATGGAGCAAAAACAGTTCCACGCCAAATACGCCAATGCCATCTATAGCCTGCACAGCCGCCAATGCCAACGAAGTCGCTTGCAAGGACTGTTGGCGTGTGATGACCGTTGCTGGCGCGCGCACCACATGACAAATATGATTCTGTTGCACGGTTTCTACCACGGGGTAGGCGCGCGCCGTCCCATCCCGCCCACGAACGACCATCACGGCCAGTTCATAGGCAAAAGGCACAAAGGCTTCTGCCAACAACAGCCGCCCTGTATCGCCCCCCAACCGCTCCCAAGCGGCTTGAATATCATCAGGCGTGGGTATAGTAGCGTTGCCGTAACCATCGTAACCGTCGCGCCGCGCCTTTAGCACCAATGGATACCCCCACTCGCTCCCTAGGGCTTCCACCTGCGCGATGCTTTCTACCGCGCAAAATGGCGGAAGCGGAATCCCGACAGATTGCATGGTCTCTTTTTGGACGAGCTTATCTTGAACGAGCGCCACCGTGCGCGCGGTGGGGAAAAGCGGTTTGCCCATCTGTTCAATACGGGTGAGCACCGCCGCATCTACAAATTCGCTCTCTAGGGTGATCATATCGCACACCGCGACAAAGCGGCTGAGTAACGCCTCGTCCGCCCAATCGCCCACGAATTGATGATGCGTCAAGCGCGATGCGGGCGTATCCGGGGTTCGCTCAAAGATAGCCGTCTCTATCCCTAAAGAGATAGCCGCCTGCGTCATCATCTGCGCCAGTTGCCCACCCCCCATAATACCAACGCGCATCATCGTTGCCTCCTCTATAATCAGCGCCTTAACTATAGCATAAACGCCTCGTGCGCTAGGCCTTTGTCGCGCATCATCCGCGAAGACGATTTGCCAGCCCCTCCATTTGAAGATAAGATAATGCATATCTACACCAGAGTACGGGTCTCGTATGCGTCACTTTGCGATTGCGTGTCTCCTTTGGACGCTCAGCTTCCTCTCCCCACCGGCCCATAGCCAATCTTCGATAAGCGAAGTCGCGCTCTTATCGGCGGATAATGTCCCGCTGGATACTATCGCCTTCAGCCCAGACGGGGCGCGCGTGGCCAGCGGCGGGCGCGATAATCTCGTGCGGCTATGGGACACCACGACGAATGCCCCCCTGATGACCCTGAGCGGCCATACGGATTGGGTGACGCGCGTCATCTTCAACCATGCGGGCGATATACTCGCTTCGGCCAGCAGAGATAACCGCATCATCCTATGGGACGCGCAAACAGGGGAACAACGCGCTATTCTATACGGACATACCGATAATGTCACGAGCCTTGCCTTCACCCCTGATGATACCCTGCTCGCCTCTGGTAGCCGTAGCGGGCGCATTCGTATTGAGCATGTGGCGACAAGACGGCTCGTCGCCGAACTCGATAACTACGGCGGGCCGGTTTGGGACATCGCTTTCAGCCCCGATGGCGCGACGCTGGCCACCGCAGGCGAGACGGGCGACATCTGGTTATGGGGCATCTTTGAACTTGATGGTGTTTGGCTTACACCGCTCAACGGTCACACTTCCCCCGTGACCACGCTCGCCTATTTGGCTGATGGCGCACAATTAGTATCCGGTAGCCTAGACGGCACAATACGCTTATGGGATGTTCGGCGCGCCCATACAGGCGAACGCATCGAATCCGAGGTCTTACAAGGGCATCTAGCGCCCATCATGGGATTAACGGTTACAGCGGATTCCACTATGGTTATTTCCGCTAGCCTAGATGGCACTATTCGCTTCTGGGACATCGTCGGCGCTATCCAAAAAGGGCGCGAATTAACGTTATTAGACACCCCCCAACGCATCCCCTTAACCCACCTTGCCGCCCATCCTCAAGGGCTTTCTATCGCTTCGGTGGGGACAGATGGCATGATACGCTTTTGGGATACCCGCGCCGAAACCTTAGAGGCGCTCATCCAAGCGGCAAAACCGGTCGTCAGGCGGGAACAACCTATCACCACGAACAATAGCGCGGACAACGCAATCCCCAATGAATCGTCTCCGCGTTTTGCCGCGGCCGCCGGCCCTATGCTCATCATCCCTAAGTCCAACATCTACTCGCCCATCACGACATTTTACCTAGACGGCGTCAGTTGGGCGATAGACCCATGGGAAAAGCGCGTCGGCCACCTAGAAGGGACGGCATGGGTCAATAACAACGGTAACGTTGTCCTTGGCGGGCACTCCCAATATCCCGATGGACGGCCGGGCATCTTCGCTGGGCTTTATAATGTGGCCGTCGGCGACGAAATCATCATCCAAAATGGCGATACAGAGCGCCGTTATATCGTGGCGGAGATTAAAAGCGTGCGCTATGATGATTTGAGCGTTGTCTATCCGTCCGATTCCAGCCGTCTGACGCTCATCACTTGCGATATTCCCTCTCTGATACCCGATACCAGTTTCTACGTAGACCGCTTAGTCGTCATCGCCAACGCCGCTAATTGAGTCTCTCATCAAGGAGTTGCGTTAATTGCTAGAACCAGCCGCACAGCCAACCACCCTGCGACGCGACATCAGGTTATTCGGCGCTGTCTTCATGGGGCTAGGTTCTATCATCGGCACGGGCGTTTTCGTCAGCATAGGCATTGCCGCCGGCATCAGCGGCCCTTCTGTCGTGTTGGCTATCGCCATCGCCGCCATAGTAGCGACCTTCAACGGGCTAAATAGCGCCCAGCTAGCGGCTAATCATCCCGTTAGCGGCGGCACTTATGAATATGGCTATCGCTATCTCAACCCCGCATGGGGGTTTACGGCCGGCTGGACCTTTTTAATGGCCAAGAGCGCCTCTGCGGCGACGGCGGCCTTAGGCTTTGCGGCTTACATGCAAAGCGCCATCGGCTTTGATGGCCGCTGGTATATCCCCCTCGCCCTCGCGACAGTCGGCTTTATGACGCTAATTGTGCTAGGTGGCATCCGCCGTTCCAATACCGCCAATACCATCATTGTCTCTATCACACTCGTTGCGCTCGCGCTTTTTGTAGTTGCCGGCCTTCCCACAGTGGAGCTAAGCCGCTTCACCCCTTTTTTTGACGATGGAGGAAGCGGCCCGTTGAGCAACTTTTTACAAGCGACCGCGCTCATGTTCGTTGCCTATACCGGCTATGGCCGCATCGCCACACTAGGGGAGGAAGTAAAAGAACCGCGCCGCACCATCCCCAGAGCGATTATCGGCGCTCTATGGGCCATCATGGGCATTTATGTTTTAGTGGCTTTTGTCAGCGTCGGCAATATCGGCGCAGTGGCGCTAGAACAAAGCATCAGCGACCAACGCGCCCCCCTAGAAACAGCGGCCCGCGCTTTTGATAATCCGCTCATCACGCCGCTCATCAGCCTTGGCGCGATGACCGCCATGCTCAGCGTTTTGCTCAATCTCATTTTGGGTTTATCGCGCGTGTTATTAGCGATGGGCCGCAGAAAAGACGCGCCGCCCATCTTCGCCAAGCTCAACCAAGCGGGCACAACCCCCGTACCCGCCGTCATCGCGGTAGGGGTAGGCATCTCCCTTTTGGTGCTCATAGGGAATGTCCGCGCGACTTGGTCTTTTAGCGCCTTCACCGTGTTGGTCTACTACGCTATCACCAACCTTGCCGCTTTGCAACTTCCGCCACAAGCGCGCCTATTCCCGCGGAGCATCGCTTATCTAGGGCTGGCCGCTTGCTCATTTCTAGCTATATGGGTAGAACCCCCCATCTGGATTAGCGGTTGCGTCCTCATCATCGTTGGCTTAATATGGCAACATATCGCTAAGCGTGTGTTCACTTAGGATTTGGCGAATGCGCTACCATTGGTGGATTATCATTTTAGGGATGAGCCTAGCCATTGCGCCAACGAAAGCCCAAAATAACCTTAAAAGCCTCATTCTGCCTATGGCAGAACCGCCGGGGCCCTCTACATGGTTATTGGGACAGGCTTACGGCAATACAGTAGGCGCTTTTAATTTTGGGTCACAGTGGTATAGCGCCGGGCAAGGTTTACACTTCGGGCTAGATTTCCCGATGCCGTGCGGCACTCAACTGGTGGCCGCGGGCGATGGCGTGGTGGCATTTGTAGATAACTTGAGCTTCGGCTCTGGCCCGCATAACTTGCTCATCCGCCACGATACTTTAGGCGTCATCACCCTATATGGCCACCTTCTGGAACGGCCGCCGCTAGTGGAAGGGCAATGGGTGACAGCAGGACAACCTATCGCGCTATCCGGCGACCCCGACATCACTTGCGATTCGCGCCCGCATCTGCATCTGGAAGTGCGCGCCCTCAACTATCGCACCGCTTATAACCCCGTCGCCTACATCAACGCGCATTGGCACAGCCTCGCGCTCATCGGCGGCTACAGTTACCCCTTATTTCAGCAAGATTTACAACATTCGCGCCGCTGGCTGACCATAGACGAACAACCCGACGTAGCGTTTGGGGGCGCGCGATTAAATCAATATACCTTCGCATGGCCGCTACCTAACGCCCTGCGTATGCCCGATAATCCGCCGCTGTTCCGTCCGTTTACGCCACTGCCGCAAAATGGGCAGTGGGACTTGCGACGCATCGGTTATGATAGCTGTTGCTGGCGCAAATGGTGGTCGCCCATAGACCCAGACCAGCTCTACGTCATTGATGGGCAAGATGGCCAACTCGCCGCCATCTTCACATGGTCAGCCGCTTTAGGCGGGCCGATAAATCTGCTCGGCTCGGCGCCCCCGGTCTTAACCTCGCCCGACGGCACACATCAAATTTATGCCGCCAATGGCATCATCACCCTACGCCGTAGCGCTGATAACCAAACATGGACTGTGAATACGAATGGGGCGGTGCCCGCTATCAATCCTGATAACACCCGCCTTTTATGGATTAATCGTAGCGGGGCTAGCACGCCCGGCCAAAGCGCCCCGCCAACCCGCATCTACATAAGCGACATTTTCGGCAACAATCCCCAAGAGATTCACAATCAACCCGGCGCTAGCGCCGTGTGGCTAGATGCAGAGCGCATTCTCATCAGCCAGCGCCAAGCGCTCACCACGACCTTATCTATCATTGACGTTTCGAGCGGCGGGGCGTTCACGCTGGGGGCTTGGGATTCTATCCGAGGCGTCAGCGTCGCCCCCGGCGGGGGACGGCTCGGCTTTTACCAAACCGCCCAAAGCGATAGGTCGCTCAATGGCGTTTATTTCATCGAAACCACACTCGGCGCAACAGCCCAAAAAGCGGATTGGTTCGGCCCGTGGCGCTGGCGAGATGCCGAAAGTCTCTACTACATCCCATACAATCCCGATAGCGACTTACACCAGCTGGCTTACTACCATGTGCCCAGCGGCGAAGCGCGCATCTTGACCACGACGGATACGCTCCCATTCACCATCATGAACGGCGATTGGGAAGTGTCTGCGGATGGGCGGCGTATCGTCTTCCACAATGCGGCAGATAAAAATATGTGGCTTCTAGAGCTAAATTGACGGCCTCCCGCCTATGAAAGGCCTGCCACGTCTGAGGTCGAACACGGCGGCGTTGCTCATCAGCAATGGGCTGAGCGCGCTACTGGCTTTCGCATTATCCGCCATGATTGGACGCGGGCTTGGGCAAGCGGGTTTTGGGATTTATACCGCCGCGCTCGCTTGGTTAGCCCCGTTCGTATTATTGGCAGATTTTGGCATCGGCACGCTCATCACCCGCGATGTAGCGCGCCAACCTAGCCATGCTCACGCTTATTTAACGCAGTCCCTGCGCGCGCGCGGGTGGCCAATCCTCTTTTTGGTCACGCTCATTTATCTTGTCGCGCCGCATATCAACCGCTCACAAGATGTGGCATTGGCTATCCGTTTATCGCTCCCGCTTCTGTTCATCAGTCCTTTTTTCGGCGCTTTCACCGCCATTTTGCGCGCGCAACAACGCATGTGGCCCATCGCGTGGCTCAATTTAGGCATGCTGAGCGCTCAGGTTGCGCTCACAGGCGTTGCTTTATGGTACGGGGCGGACATTTTCGCTATCGTTATCATCAATACGCTGACTTCGTTGGGGCAATTGTTGGCGGCGTGGGGCATCTATCGCCATCATCCCCAACCCATAGCGGGGGCCTCCGCCATCTCTATGCCGCCGCTACTGCGCGCCGCCGCGCCTTTTGCGCTGGCCGGGCTATTGGCGGCCATACAAACGCGCTTGCCTTTCATCGCCCTAGAGCAATTGGCGAGCGTGAACGAGGTGGCTTTATACGGGGCGGTCTGGCGCTTGACGGAAGCGGGCCGCATACTGCCCAACGCGCTCTTTGGGGCGGCTTTCCCATGGCTGGCGTCTCTGGCGCTAGACGCCAAAGCGCTTCAGCGCGCCCACCGAAAGTTACAATACGCGCTCCTGCTCTACGCATTATTAGCGATGACAGCCCTGATGCTGGCTGGTACGCCGCTGGTGATAGGGTCTTTTGGCCCCGCCTTTGCGGATAGCGCCCGCCTGTTGCCCCCATTAGCGCTAGGTCTTCTCCCTAGCTTATTGCGGGCAGGATATACACTTTATTGGTATGCTTTAGGGCGAGAAAGCTATGCTAACTATGTCACTATCGTCAGTGTATGCGTTCAATTGGCGCTAACCGTATGGATGATTCCCCAATTCGGCGGTTATGGGGCCGCCATCGCCCAACTGCTAGCCGATACCTTCGCTTTGGCCATATTTGGGTTCGCGCCGTCCAAACGCGCCCCGATTTATACATCGGATTAGGCTTGCTCGCGGCCAATATCGCCCTGCGGGCCATCACCTTAATGGGGACGGGATTTACTGGTCTGTACGGGCAAGATGCCTATGCTTACGACATCTTCGCCCAAGACATCCTCGCCTTTTGGAGGGGTGAGGGCGCTTTGGGGGCATTTTTCTGGCCTCTAGGTTATCCCCTTTTGCTCGCATTCGGGTACACGCTAAGCGGCTCAGATTGGACCGTAGGTTTGCTCATCAACATTGCGCTAGGTTCGGCCCTCGCTCCCTTAACTTATGGGCTAACCCATCGTCTGACAAACGACCGTCGGAGCGCGCTCATCAGCGGGTTGGTGATGACAACCTGCGGGCAAGCGCTACAATCAAGCGTCGTCATCATGGCGGATATTCCCGCGCTATTTTGGGCGACAGCGAGCATCTTCAGCTTGTGGGTCGCGCTCGAAACAGAGCGACGCCATTGGCTTATCGCCTCGGCGGCGCTATTGGCCATCGCTAGCATCACCCGTTGGCTATGCCTCATCCTATGGCCGGCGTGGCTACTAACCATCATCGCCCAGCGTAAATCTATACCCCGACCGACGTTTTTCAGCGCTGTGGTCTGCGCGGGGTTGGTCTTTTTGCCGCAGGCGCTGTTCAGCCTACACAACCCCTATCCGACGCTCAACCATGAATGGGTGACGGGATGGTCTTTGGAGAATATCTTTCGCAACCAATTCAGCAATGTAGACGGCACTTTTCGCTATGAACAGACCAACTTTAGCTTTTATGGGCGCGTATTTTACGATGCCCCTTACCTCAACCCACTGCTGACGCCGCTATTGATTATCGGCATCGCTCGGCTCGTGACCCAACCCGCGCCACTCCGACACCGCATCATCACTTATTGGGCTATCTTGCCAGCGCTCTTTTTAATGGGCATCCCTTACCAAAATATCCGCTTTCCTTTGCTCTGTTTCACGGCGGTAGCCTGTCTAGTGGGTGTGGGGCATCATGCCATCGGTTCGCGCATCGCAACTATCCGCCCATTATGGGCTATTATCAGCGGAACGCTCATCATCGGCATTGTGGCCAACGGGCAAACCGCGCTCAGCGCTACCCAAGCGTTCATCGCGACGCAACTACGCGACCAAAGCGCGGTAGCATGGGCGGAGCAGATATTGCCTGCGGGCGCACCTGTGTTCACATCAGGACTCACTTTAGCTCTAGCGCATGACAGCGAATTCATCGTCTATGAACTCTATTACGAAACGCCACACACCTTAAAAGCCAAGTTAGCTCCCTTAAACGAAGCCTTCGTCATCGTGAATGTTTGGCAAATTCGCCATCAATGGGCCGGCCGCGAACTCGAACAGGTGTATGATTGGCTCATCGCACATGGTATGCGCCCCTTTAGCCGCCACGGCAATTACACCTTTTTTCGGATAGGCTCATGAATATTGGCATCCTCCTGCCCGGCTTCAGCGCCAACGAACAGGATTGGGCCATACCGATTTATCAACATCTGGCCCGCGCGCTCCATCAAGTAGCCTCTGTGCGGGTGGTTGCGCTTCGCTATCCTCACACAAAACGGCCCTATAGCATCTATGGTATCCCCGTCTATCCCTTAGGGGCGGGCGCTTGGGCGCGCGGATACAGCCGTCTAAAGCTGTGGTGGAACGCGCTCCGCCTGTTGCGCCAGTTGCATCAGCAACAGCCCTTTCACATCTTGCATGCCATGTGGGCCGACGAAACCGGACTTGTTGCGGCGTGGGCGGGCCGCCTCTTGAGCGTGCCGAGCGTGGTTTCTATCGCGGGCGGTGAACTCGCTCGCTTACCGCAAATCGCCTATGGCGCACAGAATAGCGCCTTCGGGCGTTGGATAGTGGGGCAAGCGTTGAATGGGGCAAGCGCTGTCATTGCGGCATGCCATTATACGGAAAAGCGCGTCGCGCTCTGTGGCTACAAGCCCCGCCGTCTTGTCCGCATCCCTTTAGGAATCAATGAAGGGGTATTCCACCCTGTATTCGCGTCAAAACGCGCCAACCATCTCATCCATGTGGGTTCGTTGGTCGGCGTCAAAGACCAAAAAACCCTGTTGGAAGCGATAGCGCTATCGCCCAAAACGACACTAGACATCATTGGGGAAGGGCCGCTACAACCGCGCCTAGAAACACTCGCCCGCGCCTTAGGCATAGAACATCGGGTGCGATTTTTAGGTAAAGTTCACCATTTGCGTTTAGCGGAACATTATAGCCAAGCGCGCTTACACATCTTAACGTCTCTGCATGAAGGGCAAGGGATGGTGACGCTAGAGGCGGCCGCCTGCGGCCTGCCCACCATCAGTACTGATGTTGGTTTTTTACCCGACTACCCAGAGTTAGGGCTAGTGACGCCCACCCAAGACCCCGTGGCGCTAGCGCGGGGCATTACAACCCTGCTAGCCGACGAAACCCACCGCGCGCAATGGGGGAAAACCGCGCAGGCATTGGTTTTATCGCGCTTCACCATTGGGCATACAGTCCACGCCTTAAAAACGCTCTATACAGAGCTAATCAGCGCGCCCTAATCAAAAAGCCCGCCACCATACCCCCGTGCATTCCGGCAAGATAGTCAGCCGCTCCTCCTGAATGCGGTCGGCGAGCGCATCGCCGAAGAAAAAGCGGGTTAATTCATCCGCTTCTTGCACAGACGCGAATTGATAATCTGTGCGTATCCAACGATATTGAAAGCTGTATTCCGCCTGCCACCACTGGTACAATTCGCGCAATCCATCGGTGGGCGCTTCGGGTTTTTTGTTGCCGGTGCCCATCGTCTCTAATAGAATGGCGATGCCGCCCGGACGCAACACACGGCGCATCTCCCCTATCATATGCCCAACCTGTGCCCGCCAATCTGCCGGCCACCAGCCCACGGTGTGCCCAAAACTCCAACCTTCAATAGCCACATCCGCCACGCCAGAGGCTACGGGCAACGCGCGATTATCAGCGACCCCCAAGCGCCAGTTGGTCATACCCGTTAGCGTGAGGGTTTCTGCCGCCCGCCTAAGCATAACGAACGATTCGTCAAAGGCATAGATGCGGGCGGCCATCACCGCTAATAGGCGTGTCAAACGGCCTGTACCAGCGCCAAATTCAACTACTGTACGGCCCGATAACGGCACAATCTCGCCCAATGCGGAGAAGATATTGCCGTGCATATCCTCGCGCGATACCATGCGGTCATACGCTTCGGCTTGGGTGGCGTAAATATGTTTGAAATGGTCAGTCATCTGTTGGGGGCGCTCTCGCGCCCTTTTACCTTTATCTACTGGCTAAACGCGGCGATTTGTTGTTCAAATTTGGTTTGGTCAATTTCGGGATGTTTATCCAACTCCGCTTTGAACAAGCGCATATACTCTACGATTTGCTCGCGAGTGTAGGCTTCAAAGCGTAGGGTGATGGCCGGCTGGGTATTGCTGGCGCGCACCAAACCCCACCCGTTGGGGAATAACGCGCGCGCCCCATCCACCGTGACCACCTCATAATTCTTCTGCAACGTCGCTGTAATGTCGTCAATGATATTGAATTTGATGTTATCTGGCGCCGAGAGGATGATTTCTGGCGTTGCTACCAATTTGGGTATCTCATCAAAAATTTCAGCGACCGTCTTATCAGAAGCAGAAAAAATCTCCAGCGCTTTCAAAGCCACCAGCGGCGCATCGTCAAAGCCAAAATACGCCTCCCCAATGAAGATGTGCCCGCTCACTTCGCCACCCAAAGGCGAACCGATGGCGTTCATCTTTTGTTTCATCAAGCTATGGCCGGCTTTCCACATAACAGGTTGGCCGCCGTAACGCTTGATTTCGTCGGGCAAAGCCTGCGACGCTTTGACGTCAAAAACGATGGGGGCATTGGGATGCCGCGTCAATAAATCGCGCGCTAGCAAAGCCAACAAGCGGTCCGCCGCGATATGATGCCCGTGATTATCAATAAAACCGCATCGGTCCGAATCGCCATCAAAAGCCAAGCCCAAATCCGCCCCAATTTCAACCACTTTTGCCTCTAAATCTTTGGTCATCTCTGGGTCTTCGGGGTTGGGCAAATGGTTAGGGAAAGTGCCGTCTGGTTCGCAGAATAAACAATGCACTTCTAGGCCCAACTTTTCCAAAACAGGCGGTACATACGTCCCCGATAGGCCATTGCCAGCGTCTAGCACGACCTTTAGCTTGCGCTTCATGGTCACTTTGCTGGCGATAGTGGACATGTGCTTATGAATCATGTCCTTATCTTCATCAAGGGGCCCTTGCCCCGTCTTGAAGTCGCCGCTTTGGATGATGTTCAACAAATCTTGGATTTGCTGGTCTGCCAACGCCAAGCGGCCATAAGCCATCTTGATACCGTTGAAATCGGTGGTCAGGTGACTGCCGGTAATCATCACCCCGCCGCCCTTATCGCCATAACTGGCGCAGGCGAAGTAGACCGTAGGGGTCAAGACCTCGCCAATATCCGTCACCGCCATACCCGTAGAAAGCAAGCCTTCGATGAGCGCGGCGCGCAAAGCGGGTGATGTCTGGCGGTTATCGCTCCCGACAAAGACGCGCTCGGTGCTGAATTGTTGCGGTAAATACGTCCCCAACGCTTTACCCACCAAACGCGCCACGTCGGGCGTGATTTGCGGATTTGGGCCAACCACTTTGCCGCGAATGTCATACTTCCGAAAAATAGAGGTATCAAGCTGGCTCATCATCATCTCCTTTTTGGATAAATTCGCCCTTACGATACCGCGCAAAAATGGGCGCGGCATTATGATATAACGAAACACAAGCATCAAACAAAGTCGGCCCGTTGCCCCCAACCCCCACCTTATCAGCTAAGGCGATCAAGCGCGACTGCGTGCGTATATCCGCCCTTTCTATGGGTCGGTAGACAAATATCAGCGACCAATCCTCGAACAACGCCCCGCTAACATAGATAAGACGCTTTAATGCTTGCTCAAAGCGGTTATCTAACCATTCATCGGGCCCATACCCTGACGGACTTTTAACAGCCATTTCTGGAGCATGAAAAATGATGTGGTGGGCATTCACTATCTCCCATAAAGCGCCTAGGGCTATACCTATCGTCTCCTTGCCCTCGACCGCTTCATGGTGCGCGCCCCACACGACCGAGGCCTTCCAGCTCATCGCCCGATTGTACACTGCCTCCAACTTGAGCGTGGCATCAGGGCTATGATAAGCGCTCATGTAACCTAAGGTGGCTTCCCAAGCGAGCCAACCCAAACGCGGACGCGCGGGGACAGGGCGCTTGCTCATTGTGGCATTATCAGACATAAAGGACTCGGCATAGTTGTTTATAGAATGTTATCGCGCCGCCGAAAGGCCGTCAATGCGCGCTCATCCCAGCTCATCCCAAATGAAAGTGCAAGAAGTCGTAGAGGGCCGGTTCAACCAGCCTTCGCCCCAACCCGTGGAGCACAAAATCAAAACCATGCTCTGCCCACGGGAGGGTTAATAACGCCTGCGGCCGCCCTAGCTCCACTAAACGATTGTGCAAAAGATGACTATGAGCCACAGGCACTAGCCCATCTTGCAAGCCGTGGATGAGCAGAGTGGGCGGCACGTCCGCGTGCAGATGGCTAGTCACGCTGGCATCGGCATAGGCCGGTGGGTTATCCGCCTGCAAGCCGCCGATTAGCTTGGCCAAAACAGAATTTGCGTCTGGTCGCCATAGCCGGAAATCCACCGGGGGATAATAGGCGACAACCGCCGCCACGCGCGTATCTTCCGCCTCGCCTGTAGCGCGATAGGCCGCTTGTAGCGCTAAATGACCGCCCGCAGAACGCCCTAGCAAGGCGACTCGCTCAGGGTCAGCGTTATAATGCTCTGCGCGCTGTTTCACCCATCGTATAGCCGCGCGGACATCTTCCAGTTGGGCGGGCCACACAGCCTCGTGCGAGAAGCGATATTGAATATCAAAGACAATAAACCCCTGTTGCGCCAATTGCCGCTGATGCCCAAAAGCATCCCCCTTATCGCCTAGCTCCCAACTGCCGCCATGAACGACGATGACCGCGGGTAAGCGCTCCCCTACTTCCATCTGTGGCGTGTAAATATCAAGCTTTAGGGGACGCGCAGATGTCCTACGGTAAACCACATCGTATTCAACGCGCGCGATAGGGCGCTTAAGGTATGTTTTACGCAACGCGAAAGGCGCCATAGCGCCGGCGATAGCTTGTCTCGCCGTGCGAACTTTGCGATAGGGACCGCTAGCCAAATAGATACCTGCAACGGTGAACACGGTTTGGGCAAATGACCACGGCCACAACAGCAAACTGAATAAACCGGCCGAAATAGGCATCCATCCGGCCTCTTTGAATACCATTTGCACTAACCAAATGCGGTCCGATAGCCGCGGGAAGGCCACTAAACACCCTCCCACAAAGCAAATCGCGCTGAAGCAATAAGAGATAAAGCGTCGCATACTTACTATTCGATGACTACCTCTTTGCCCTCTATAATCGCCGCAAACTTCAACCCTTCTGACTTCTTGCGGCTCGTGGAGATACGAATCTCTGTACCGGCGGGCGGATTCGCTTTCAGCAAAAAGTCTGCCAGTGGCTCGCGCACATGGCGGCGGATGATGCGCCGCAAGGGGCGCGCTCCATATTCTGGCTCATCGTTCAGCGATAGGAGATATTTAATGGCGGCTTCGGTGAAGTTGAGCGACAATCCGCGATTCGCCGCCATCTTATTCTCTTTATTGAGCAACAAGCGCATAATATCGGCCAAATTTTCTTCGGATAAGGCGTTGAACATGATGACCTCATCCAGACGGTTGATGAATTCCGGACGCATGAAGTCGCGCACCTCCTCCATCACCTGTTCGCGGATTTCATCGGTGATGACGGGCACGGCCAAATGTTCAGAACCGATATTGCTCGTGAGGATGATAACCGCTTCGCTAAAACGAGCGACATTGCCGCGGCCATCGGTCAAGCGCCCTTCCTCAATCACCTGCAACAACACATCCATGATGCGCGGATGCGCCTTTTCCACCTCGTCGAATAAGACGATGATATAGGGCTGGTTGCGGACGCGCTCCGTGAGTTGGCCGCCTTCTTCGCTCCCCACATAACCCACAGGTGAACCAATCAAGCGGTTGATGCTACTTTCGTCTTTATATTCGCTCATATCCAAAGGCAACATCGCGTCTTCGCTACCGAACATAAAATCGGCTAGCGCTTTGGCCAATTCCGTCTTGCCTACGCCTGTTGGCCCCAAAAAGAGAAACGCGCCAATGGGCCGCCGCGGGTCTTTTAAGCCAACGCGCGCCGTTTTGATGGCCCGACTCGTCAGAATGACGGCTTCATCCTGACCAATGATGCGCTCTTTAAGGTGCTCCACCATTTGGGCATAGCGCATGCGTTCGTCCTCGCCCAATTTATTGACAGGAACGCCGGTCATTTGGCTGGCAACGAGTGTCACATCTTCCACGTCCAGCGTATTTTCATCATTTTTGATGTCGGGGCGATACGCTAAATGGGTCTGCTGGCTCATGTTGACCATGGCGGCGGTGCGGTGTAGCAGATGCTCCGCGCTACGAGGCAAGGGGTTAGCCGTCATATAACGGCTGGCCAGATTGGCCGCAATCTCCAACGACTTTTCTTCGACTTTTAAGTTATAGTCCGCTTCGATGTGCGGGCGAATGATTTTGAGAATCTCAATAGTTTCTTCTACAGAAGGCTCTGGCACGCGCACAATTTGGCTATTTTCGGTGATAGCGCTGACACCGGCCAAACGTTGGTTATATTCTTGCTCGGTCGTTGTCGCGATGATGACCGGGTTATCGTCTAAAAACGCTTTTTGGATGATAGGCGTAGACTTGGTGAACTCGGCTTTTACAGGGCCGCCGAAGAAGCGATGTAGATGCGGGATGAATAGAATACCATTATGCGCTTTGCTGATACCGCTACGCACCGCTTGCTGGTCATTGTCGAGTAAGGCCGTCTCGTCTATCTGCACCAAAGCCCCTAACCCGCTCGGACCTTTGCCCTCAGACATCAACAACGCCAAGCTATAAGCTAGGGTGCGTTTGCCCACGCCATCCGGCCCCACGAGGATAACATGGCGATTCATGGCTTGGGAGAGAATGTTGATAATTTCCCTCAACAAGTCTTGGCGGAAATAAACCGCGCGCATATTGCCCCGTTTGGACATCGCCACGAAATCTTGGGTTGTCCCGCTGGAGCGCTTCACGGGTAGTACTTGGCTCGAATCGCTGACGAGGTCTTGAATCGCTTTGGGGGTAATGCCCACACGGCGCAATAAACCGCTCGTGCTGATAGAACTTTCCGATAGTACCGTCAAGACATGGTCGGTATCTATGCGAACTTCATGCATGGAATTCGCCACGCTCAGCGCATCATCTAGCAGGATGATAGTCTGTTTGCTCAGCGGCACTTTTTGGTCGCCATGGGCGATGAAATCTAAATTGCCGTTGGTATCCGTGCGGCTTTGCACGGCCAAATGCACCTGCCTATCTAATTCCCTTAGGTCAACCCCGCGCGCGCTCTCGAAGGCCTGCAAAAGGCGCATAGCGGCGGTATTGGGGCGGCGCAACAACGCTAACAAGACCACCTCTGGAGTGATGGTCGGTTTGCGATACTCTTTTTTGAGCGCGCTAGCGTCGTTTAAGACATCATCTAAATCTTTTGATAACAAATCCGGGTTCAACGTTCCCATAGAGCGATTTTCCTAAGCTGAACGCATCCTTAAATAAGTTAACCTGAAAACGCGGGTGAGACAAGCACCCAACTTTTAGGGGCTTTCTAGCGCCACCGACAATTGACCTATCGCCTTTATAGCGCCCCCAATAACCTCGCACGCCACCATAGCCGAAGGCGGAATAGGGCTATAGGTGACCACATAACCCGCAATATCGGGGAAATATAAGCCATCATAAGGCGACCATAAAGCAATGACGACCACTTTCTGCGCGGGTAAAGCCCGCACTAAATCTTGCTGTGCCCTATTCGTATCTGCGTTGAGGGTGAAGACAAATCCCACATCAGCGCGCCGCATCGCTTCCTGCGCCCATTGCACTTCTTCCGCCGTCGGCGACGCCGATACCCCTATGTAGGTAGCGTTAATTCCCGTTTGCGCGCAAGCCTCGCGTATGAATGGGCGCGTTGATGGATAAACGATGACCGCCTGAGCACCTTCAGCTAAGGGGATATAGGCCCCCTCGTCCCATACCATTGTAACGCCTTTACGGAATAAAGTCGCCACCAGTTGCGTATGTTGCTCCGTATTCACTCGCGCGCTAGCCGTCATCGGGTCGAGCGGTCGCCAATCATCCAGCAAGCCCAAACGCGCTTTGGCTCGCAAGATACGGCGCACAGATGCATCAATGCGCGCCTCATCAATGCTACCATCTTCTACAGCCGCCACCACCCCTTGCATGGCGCGTATTTGCATCTCCGGCCCCGCGTGCGCGCCAAGGATGATGAGGTCATGGCCCGCTTCCACCGCCATTAGGGCCGCGCGCTCCGGACGATAACGGGTATCAATAGCATCCATATCGAGCGCATCGGTGACGATTAAGCCGTCATAACCCAATTCTTGACGCAATAAGCCCCCTACAATCGTCGCTGATAGCGATGATGGGAGAACCTCTCCCGATGGCTCAAGCTCAGGGAAGGCGATATGCCCCACCATGATAGCCCCGCTAGCCGCTTCTATAGCCGCGATAAAAGGGATTAGCTCGCGCCCGAACAAGGCTTCTCGTCCATAAAACAGCGTTGGCAACTCCAGATGCGAATCTTCGCGGGTATCGCCATGACCGGGAAAATGTTTGGCGGTCGCTAGCACGCCCCCATCTTGCAACCCACGGATGAGCGCGCTAATGATGGGAGCTACCTGTTGCGGATAACTGCCGTAGGCGCGGCGTCCGATGATGGGATTATTGGGATTCGTGTTCAAGTCCGCTACGGGCGCTAGGTTCATATTCACGCCCACCGCCCGCAATTCTACCGCTTGCGCCATCCCCACATCATAGGCCAGCTCGCTATCGCCCGTCGCTGTTAATAACATAGGCACGGGCCATTCGGTGAAACCATCGCGCAAATGGGCGATGAGACCGCCTTCTTGGTCTATGGCTATCAACAACGGCACTGCGCCCATCTCGGTTAACGCGCGTTGTAGGGCATTTGTGACTTCGGTCGTCTGCCTTGGGTCGCCCACATTCTTCTCTAGCAAGACGACGCCGCCCGGTTGCCATGTCTGCAAAAAATCGCGCTCTGCACGTGTTAGCCCATCGCCAAAGAGGCTGACGATGAACATCTGGGCAACTTTCTGCTCTAAACGCATCTGGGATAGTCGCGCTTCGATACGTTGGTCTTGAGCGTCAACCCTTAAAACCATGCCTAAGCAAAACAAAAGACTTATCAGCCCTCTCATCGCGCGCGATTTCCCTGCTCCATCAACAGAAAAAACAAGAAGTTCTCCCGCTCTTGCGCCGTCATCAAGCGCGGCCGCGCCAAATCTTCGATGATGCCGGGGAACAACTCTAAAGTCACAAAGCGCCCCTCATAGATGTAAAGTGTGTCCATTAAAAAGCGCATATTGCCCCAAAATGGCTGGTCAAAAAACAAGTTGCCCAAACCATAATGCAAAAAGGCGGGTTTATCGCCATAAAACTCCGCGATTTGCGGCTTATGCGGGGCCGTGCCGATGACCACATCCGCCCCCAAATCGGCATAGCGACGAAAATCAGCGCGTTGATCTGGGCTAGGGATGTAATCCTCATACTCTTGGTGCTGTATCAATAAAATCACTATATCATTATCCGCGGATAAAGTGGGCAACAGCGCTTCCAACCATCCACCCGCACAAGCCGCCGCGCCGGGGCGTACCCCGCCCAACAAGTCGGGGGCGTCGTTCGCTAAGGCATAATATGGTCCTACAGCGTTACAAGCCACTAAAGCAAGGTGATTGTCATGATGCTCTAATAAAAGCGGCCGCCGAGCCGAAGCGACATCCGCGCCCCCGCCCACGGCCCTAATGCCCGCTGTGTCAAAAAAATTCAACGTTTCCGTATACGCTTCATAACCGTAATCGTTGTTGTGGTTTCCCGTCAGTTCCACGATGTCTACGCCCAAGTCGCTGAACAGCGAAAAATGCGATGGAAGCGAACAAAAACTCGTTGGGCCACCTAGCATCATCGGTACAGCAGACGGGCAGGACGGATGAAAAGAAACCTCATTGCTGGTGTGGAAAAAGTCGCTTCGGCTCACATAAGGGTAAATTCCCTCCACTGCCCACGCGACCCCTTTAGCATCCAATACGTCGCGCGTTTGGCGGGTCAATGCCGTCACGCCCGATAGCGTGATGCGGGTCAACCGTTCGGGGCGAAAATTGGGATTTGTAGATGCAAACGCCAATGGATAATCGCCCAGTTGGTCCACAATCGGGACATCATCCATCCATAACAAGCGATAACGCGGCGTCAAAGCATCAAAAGGCAAAATGGTATACAAGCGCCTATCGGCCACCAAGCGATTGTATAGCTCCGCTTCGGCGACGACGCGGATAGCGGGATGCAAACGCGCGCCATGCGCTACAAGCATGCGCGCTGTCTCTGCGCTCAAGAGCAATTCGGGGTCGTTTTCCCCGTTAACAAGCGCTTTTAGGGAATCGCGGGGGATTGTCGTGCGTAAATGAATAAAAGGCACCGACGGGACAAATAGCGCTAAGCCGCGTGTATCACGTGTATCAGCTGGTGTCGCCGTCACGAACAGGGCGCTAGACGGCAGAATGCGCGTAGGCGTTGGCGAAGACGCCCAACCCTCTGTATAAAATCGCAGATAATCCGCCACATGCGCCGACCAATAAGCGTTGTTGTGTTGGCCGCTATCGTATACGGTGTATTGGTGGCGCAATCCTAGCGAAGCCATCAAGGGGGGCATCGCATCCATGGTCGGCGCAGAATAATCATCCGCGCCGCGGTCGAGCCAAAATTGTATAGGCGTTGTAGGGTCTAGCTGGCGGATGAGCTGATAAGGGTCATAATCAGGCGTGACGCCAACCGCCTCCAAAAAAGCGCTATGCCCCCCCACTTTTCCAAAGCGGTTGGCATTCCGCAAGGCAATCGCATACGCCCAAAACCCCCCGCGGGAAATACCACCAATCGCGCGGCGGGGCGCATCTGTCGCCACGTGATACGTCGCTTCGATATGCGGGAATAAATCGCGCTCGACGACATCAGCCCAGCCGAACCCATCGAAGCGCGCTTCGTTCGCTATCCAATCGCCAAAGGGCATGACCACCACGAGCGGCGGGTAGCGCCCCGCCTGAATGCCCGCATCGAGTTCTTCCAACAAACCGAGCCGCGCCCATTGCTGGTCATCGTCATTAGAGCCATGAAACAAGTACAAGGTCGGGTAGGTATAATCAGCGGTGGGATAACAAGGGGGCAAATAAATCGAATATATCATGGTCTCGCCGAGCACAGCGCTATAATAGGTATTACGCTCGACCTCCCCGCTTGTCGTTCCACAAGCCGTTTGGGCCAAAGACCACGATAACGATACAACAATCCCCAGCGCCAACAACACACATCGTATCAATGACATCACCCAGACATCGCCAATGAAAAGAGCCTCCATCTACCGAGGCTCATGATAGCAAATCTGCGTTAAAGGCGTAAGTGATAATTAGGTGTTGGCGCGTTCGCTCAGGCGATAGCCTATGCCGCGCACATTGACGATGAGGTCGGCGTCGCGCCCCGCATCTTTCAGCTTGCGGCGCAAGTTGCTGACGTGAGGGCGTATGACTTCGCGGGCTTCGGCTTCGTCCACGGCATAACCGCGCACTTCGCGCACGAGTTCATGGCAGGGCACAACACGCCCGCGATGCGCCGCCAAATACAACAACAAGTCAAACTCGGTTGGGGTTAAATCAATGGGCTTATCGCCCACCGATATTTGATAACGTCCCGGATAAACCGTCAGCGGGCCCAATTGCATGGTGTTCCCCGGCGGCGCGTCCGCCATGCGGTCTTGATACCGCAAACTATCTATATCGCCGCCCAAGCCACTATCAAAGCCGGCGCGGATAGCATCGGCATCGGCACGGGTCAGCTCAAAAACATCTTTCTTAATAGTCTCTAACAATTTGCGACGCCGCGCCAAATTGCGCGCCCGTTCCACACCACGGGCCACGCTCTGGCGAATGTCTTGGCTGGAGCTAGGCTTAATCAAATAGTCGTGAGCGCCCAACCGCAGAGCCTCTACAGCCGTGCCGAGGCTCGCGTAGCCGGTCATCAAGATGACGATAGCATCGGGCGCTTCTTCCTTAATGCGGCGCAACAGCTCTACACCATCCAGACCGGGCATACGAATATCCGTTAAAACGACATCAAAGACTTGTGTTTTCATCACCTCAAGCGCTTCTTCGCCGCTGGCCGCTTCGGCCACAACATAGCCAACACGCTGAAGGGTTTTGCTCACAGAATAACGATTTGGCCCTTCATCATCTACAACCAATACATGGGCCGTATCGTTGTGATTAGAAAGAGGATTATTCATATTTATCCGCCCGACTTTAGCATTCCCTTATTTTTTCTCAATCATAGTTGAATTGAACCATTTTCGCAACCCTTACAGAGGCGGTTTAGCTAAATAAAGTATGAATTTGATAACTGTTTTCAAGCCTATCGCAAGATTTGTAAATACACTGTCGGGTTATCGGCATGGGGAGAACGAACGCGCTCGCTAATCGTCCATACCGCGCCATACACGATAGCGATAATCTCCTCATCGGCCAACAAAAGCGGGATGTAAGCGCGCCATGGACGCGGCACTTTGTTATCTACAAACCAATCTTGCAATTTGCGCCGCCGTCCGCCCATCCCCAGCGGAGCGAAACGGTCGCCCGCGCGCCACGTGCGTAAAGACAAGCGCACATTCGGCGGCAAGGCCATGCGCGCTTGATAGCTTGCTGGTGGCTCGCTGGCGATATGCAAGCGCCAATCGGCGTTAGGGATATGCGTAAGCCCGCGCGCATTCACGCCCACCACTTGGCCGGGCGTCAAGCTACAAAAATCATGCTCAGGGACTACCCCATCGGCTGATGGCTCGAAAACCAGATGCTCATACGCTACCCTCAGCCGCCAACCGCGCCCCAGTGGCGACCACTTGCCCACCACGCCCTTATCAGCGCAATCCACCGCCGCCCGAATTTGAGCGAATGACACATCAGACGTTGTGCCGCTCAAAGCGGCCAAGGCCATTTGCACCAAGCGGCGCTTTAAGGCCGCATGAAGCCCCCGATAACGGGCGATAGGAAAGCGCAACCGTTGTTCAGGCCCTTTCTCCCAATAGGGCGCGAGCTGTTCCGTAGCTTGGTGGTCTATGAAATCCCAATCTATGGCGGTTGCTTCTCCCAAATGCCCCAATGTACGGTGAATCTGCGGATTCATGGCGCGTAAAAGGGGCAAAATGCGCCAGCGAATCGCATTGCGGGTGTAGTCTAGTTGGCGGTTCGTCGCGTCCTCGCGTGGCGATAACCCTTGCTCGCGGCAGTATGCTTCAATTTGCTGTCGGGTGAAGGATAATAACGGGCGCAATAAGACGAGGTCGGGATGATTGGGGAGCGTTGACTGAACGCGCATCCCCCCCAACCCTTTTAGCCCGCTACCGCGGATGATGTGCCATAAGATGGTTTCCGCTTGGTCATCAGCATGATGCCCAACGGCGATGTAGCGCGCTTTCTGCTCGCGGGCTACCTGCGCCAAAAAAGCGTAACGGATACGTCGCGCGGCGGCTTCTATCCCTTCGCCATCGTAAAGCGCTGTGTAAACATCGGCCACGCCGCGCGTCACCCCCAAGCCCCACGCGCGCGCCAGTTCCACCACAGCATCAGCGTCTGCGGCCCCCGCGCTCCCGCGCAAACCGTGGTCGAGCGTAGCCACGTGTAAGGAAAAAGCGTGCGACGGGTGTAAGTGATACAAAGCGTGTAGCAATGCCAAAGAGTCCGCGCCGCCAGAGACAGCCACGATGATTTTTTGGTCGGAAAGCGCGTAATCTCGTAATAATTGCGATAAAATCGTTAGCATTCCCTTGCTACAATCCATACTTTATATTCTTGAAATCTCAAATTATGCTATAATTCTGCGCTGGTCTCATCCAAATGGGAGTTTACCCTTGTGCTTAGTCCTTTAGATTTTCTCTTTGGCTTATTCTCGCTCGACATTGGTATAGACCTTGGCACAGCATATACGCTTGTTAGTGTACGCGGCAAAGGGATTGTTATCAACGAGCCGTCATTCGTCGCCCTAGAAAAACGTAGCCGAACCCCTATAGAAGTCGGCGCGCGCGCTAAAGAGATGTGGAACAAAAACCCTAAAGATATATTGGTCGTTCGCCCTCTGCGCGATGGCGTCATCAGCGAATTTGAAGTGACCGCGGCCATGCTGAACTATCTCATCAAAAAAGCGCATGAGCAAACATGGGTGCCCATCCCGCGGCCGCGCGTGGTCGTGGGCATCCCTAGCGGCGTCACAGAAGTAGAAAAGCGCGCGGTGATAGATGCAACCATCCTCGCCGGCGCCCGCGAAGCCCACCTCATCGAAGAACCGGTGGCCGCGGCCATCGGCGCGGGCTTGCCTGTCTTAGAAACGCGCGGCAGTATGATTGTGGATATTGGCGGCGGTACAACCGAAGTCGCTTTGTTCTCCTTAGGGGGTATCGTCATCAGCCGTTCTATCCGCGTGGCTGGCGACGAAATGGACGAAGACATCGTGCGCTATATGCGCGTCAAGCATAATTTACTCATCGGGGAACGCACCGCCGAAACCATCAAAACCGAAATTGGCTCCGCTTTTCCCCTCCCCCAAGAGCAAACGCGGGTCGTCAAGGGGCGCAATTTAGTCACTGGCTTGCCCGATGCCGTCGAAATATCCTCTATCGAAATCCGAGAAGCGATTAATGGTTCTGTCAATATCATCATTGACACCATCAAAGATGCGTTAGATGATACACCGCCAGAACTCGTCGCCGATTTAATGGAAAGTGGTATTTGTATCGCTGGGGGCGGCGGACAACTAAAAGGAATGGCAGAGCGCATCTCGCACGAAGTCAATATCCGCGCGTGGGTCGCCGAAGATTCGATGACTTGTGTTGCCCGTGGCGCGGGCCGCGTCTTAGAAGATTATAACAATCTGCGGCGGCTACTCGTCGGGCCAGAGCGCGGCAGTACACGCCACTAATCCCCCTTAGCGGTTCAATCCCATAGCGAATAGGTCTGTTCTATGCGTCGTGGCGGCCGTAATACCCGTCCCTCCCTTCTCATCGCGCTCGTGTTGGTGTGTATCGTGCTCATCATCACCAGTGCGCTGGGTGTTCTAACGCCTTTGGAAGATTTGATTGCCCAACCGCTCCATCTGGTGACAGGTTTTTTCAACCGCATTGCGCTGACCACCAATCAATTTCTCGACGATTTTAGCGATATTCAAATCCTCCAAGAACGCATCGCCGATTTAGAGGAGCAACTCGCGCTCCAAAATGCCGAAGTTATCGAACTGCGAGAAGTGGCCAGCGATTACCAACGCCTATCGGGCTTGCTCCAATACACATCTAGCGTAGATAACCAAGAATTCCTCGCCGCTGATGTCATCTACATAGACCAACAAAGCGCCCTACGGGTTATCGTCATCAACCGCGGCACGCGCGACGGCCTCGCGGTGGGTATGCCGGTCGTCACCCAATTGGGGTTAGTGGGGCGCATCATCAATGTCAGCGCCAATGCGGCCCGCGTCCAACTGGTGACGGACGAAAATAGCGCCATCAGCGCCCGCTTGCAAACCTCGCGCGCCGTCGGAACGATTATCGGATTGCCCACCGGCAACATGCGCTTAACGTTTATCCCCCTCGGCGCAGAAATCGCCGAGGGCGACCTCGTCATCACATCGGGCTTAGGCGGCAATCTGCCCGCTGACCTCGTCATCGGCCAAGTGACCGGCACGCGCAGTTTTGAAGCGGAACTGTTCCAAGAAGCAGAAGTCCGTAGCCTGATTGACTTCAGCACTTTAGAAACGGTCCTCGTCATCACCAATTTTCAACCAGTAGATATAAGCGTGTTTGAGGAAGCGCCCTAGACGATGGGTTATTATCTCAGTCTGCCTGTGCTGGCTTTGGCCGCCGCCTTGCAATCTACGCTCATCCCACAATTACGTATCGCCGACGGACAACCCGACCTCGTTTTATTGCTGGTGCTCAGTTGGTCCTTCCGCGCGCGCCTAGAAGAAGGGTTAACATGGGCTTTCATCGGCGGTTTATTGCAAGATTTGTTATCGTTAACGCCGCTCGGAACATCCTCTTTAACGCTCATCGTCATCAGCTATAGCGCCCACACCATCGGCCAACAACTCTACAGCCTCAATCCTTTGGCGATAATCATTTTAGGGATGTTCAGTACTCTAGCGAAATACAGCGTCTCGGTGTTGCTATTCGTGCTCATTGGCCTCAGGCCGGATTTATTGAGTTCAATTCGCTATGTTCTTATGCCCACCCTCCTCTATAATCTCCTTTTATTGTTACCGGTCTACGGTTTGGTGCGGTTTATCCAGGTTCGTTTGGTTCGGAATCCAATGGTTTAGTGAGTGGTAAAGGCCTCATTATGAACACCCGACTTCACCCTTTCCAAGGTTGGCGGCTTGTCTTCTTCCAAGCGGTCATTTTTGGGGGTTTCCTCATCTTAGGTATACGGCTTTACGAGCTACAAGTCGTGCGCTATGACGATTTCCTAGCGCGGGCGAATGAAAATCGCCTTAGCCGCCTGCCGATACCAGCAGACCGCGGCGCCATCTTCGACCGCTATAACCAACGCTTAGCCTTCAACGTGCCCGCTTTTAACGTGACGATTATCCCGGCGGAACTCCCCACCAACGAGGAAGAGGTATTAGCCATTTACAATCGCCTCTCCGCCCTCGTGGGCGTGCCCCCCACACGAGAAATCGCGCTCGCTTCGGGGCGCAACATCCGCAGTATCGAAGAACTGGTGAGCGAAGGCGAAGGTATCGCCCCTTTCCGACCGGTCATCATCGCCCAAGATGTGCCCCAAGAAGCGGCTATGCAAATTAAAGAGGAAAGCTTTTTCCTGCCCGGCGTAGATATTGAAGTGGTTGGCGTCCGCGAATATCCCACAGGTGCCTTGACCGCCCATATTGTCGGTTACATGGGCCCCATCCCCGCCGAGGAGGCGGCGGAGCTACGCGAGCAAGGCTATAATCCCGCCTTCGACCGTATCGGCTATGAGGGTATTGAACGCTTCCTAGAAGATAGGCTCGCCGGGCAACGCGGCGCTATCCTGCGCGAAGTGGACGTCGCCGGCGAGGAGACCAATCTCATCCAACGCATCGAGCCTATCGCCGGGCAAAATGTGCGCTTGACCATTGATGTAGATTTGCAACGCGCCGCCGAACAAGCGCTCATAGACCAAATTACGCTGGTCAATACAGAAGCGCAACGCATCGTCACCCAATCCGGCGTCGTCATCGCCATGAACCCCCAAACAGGGGAGATTCTGGCTATGGTCAGCTACCCAACCTACGATAACAGCCGCTTTGCGCGGGCCATTGATGGCCAATATTATCTCCAACTGGAAGCCGACCCCCAACGCCCGCTATTCAACAATGCGATTAAGGGGCTTTATCCGCCGGGTTCGGTCTGGAAGGTCATCACCGCCGCCGGCGTGTTAGAAGAAAACGTAGTAGACCCGCGCACGGAACTTTTTGACGGCGGTAGCCTCATCATCGAAAATCGTTATGCCCCGAACGACCCGGCGGCCTCCCAACGGTTCGTCTGCTGGCTAGACAACGGCCACGGCCAAGTGAACATGATTGAAGGTATCGCCTATAGTTGCGATGTCTATTTCTATCAGATTGGGGGTGGCAACGCCAATATCAGCCCGCAAGTGCTCAAACCCGGCGGCTTGGGCATTGATGATTTGTTCCGCTATGCTACCGCGATGGGCATCGGTAGTGAATTGGGGGTGGAACTGCCCTTTGAAGTCGCGGGGCGGATGCCCGACCGCGATTGGAAGCGCCGCAACCTCGGCGAAAGCTGGTCTACGGGCGATACTTATAACGCCGCTTTCGGGCAGGGATACGTGCTAGTGACGCCCCTACAACTAATCGCCTCGGTGGCCGCTTTGGCGAATGGCGGCACACTCTACCAACCAACCCTCATCCGCGAATTTTTGGACGAATCGGGCAATATCATCAATCCCTTCTCGCCTCATGTCATGCGGACTATCAATATTGACAACTGGCCCAGTAGCGAACCCCTCGTATTACTATTGCTGGAAGATATGATTATGAAAGGGCCCGCCAGCCTCGCTTGTATCTGCGAGCCAGATAGCCCTTACCATGACCCGCTCCGTTGCGACCCAGACGGCTATCGCAATACCGTTAATGTCAGCAAAGACCCCTTCATAGCCGATATTCGCCAATATCGGGTGCATACGCCGTTGAACTATGTCTTCAATGGGCAGGTTTGCCAGCCCATCCGCTTTAACGAAAACTACCAGCCGGCCTTCGTCAGCACCAACAATATTACGATTGTCGAAGAAGGCATGCGCGCCGCCGTCACCATCGAAGGCGGCACGGCCCGCGCCGCCCAAGAAAACTTGCCCAACATCGCCGTTGCAGGTAAAACAGGTACGGCCGAGTATTGCGACAATATCGCCCAACCGCTGGGCCTATGCGTGCCGGGGCAATGGCCCTCTCATGCGTGGTTCACGGCTTACGCGCCCTACGAAAACCCCGAAATTATCATCATCGCTTTTGTCTATAACGGAGGCGAAGGTTCGCGCGTAGCCTTGCCCATTGTCGCAAAAACGATGGAAGCTTATTTCCGACTCAAGAGTGAACGCGAAGGACGCACCGCTCTTGCTAATGATAATCGCTAAGGATATGGTTTGTTCGAGCTGACACAAGCGCAAAAACAACTCGCGCATCAATGGTTACCCGCCCTCACCGCGGGCGCTTGCGCGTGGGTGGCGTTCATCTTTTTTGGAGAAACCCCCATCGTGCGGGCGTCTGGCCTCGCTTTGGTCATTATCGGTTTGACGCTCGCGCTAAGGCAGATGGGAGCGGCTTTGTCCTTAGCCGGTGGGCTGACCTTGGCGTTTAGCGCGGCGTTTTGGTTCCAGACCGGGGGTGGTGACGCCGGACCAGCAACGATTGTCATCGCCGTTTTGCTGGCGGCGCTCATCACCCCCATCATCGCCCTTGCATCTCGCCGACCTTACATTGGCTTGGGCGCTGGGGTCATCGTCTTTGTCTTGTTGTTCTGGAGCCAAGTAGGCACCCCGCGTAGCCTACGTTTGACCAGCCTTGTCACCGCATGGCTCATGTCTTTGTTAACCAGTATGCTCTTGATGACCAATCCCCGCCCCGACGATGCGCCCCCTCAACCCGCGCGACCGTACCATACGTTGGGAATTTTGCTCCTCTTCATCATTGGCTTGCTCAATGACCCGCTTCTTACCCTGCTCGCCCCGGCCATCTTCCTCAGTTTGTGGCTTTCTAATACGCATCTGCCGATATGGTACGTCATTGCTCTGGCGATAGGGGTATTGATTGGGGCGCGCGGTTTCTTCTTGGATTATGTGAACGCCCCGCTCCCCCTGCTCAATCTCAGCTATTGGCGCGACGGGGCGCGCTGGGTGGATTTAGTGAATTTGGTCATGGGGCAATTTTCGTTTATTGGGGTCGTTTTGGGCGTCTTAGGCATTTCTCGCCTCGCCCGCTGGTATCCTCAGTTGGGCATCATGACCATGATAGGTTACGCGGCTTACGCTTTTTTCGGACTCGTTTATATTGGGCGTAACCGCGAGATTTTGCTCTTGCCGCTATTCATCATCCAAGTCATCTGGATGACCTATGCTATCTTCACCATCACCCAATGGCTGAGCAAAACCTTCAAAACATCGGGTGTACGCTGGATAGCCGTTGCGTTATATTACTTGTTGCCCATCGCGCTATTCATCGCCAATGTGTGGTCTGGAAAATGAGTCTGTGTTACAAACTTGCGATGCGAATAAATTAGCGTATAGTTATAGATGATTAGAGATGCACAAGGCGCTCTAAGCAACAGAATCGGGCAGGTACGAAGCGCATGACCGAAGATAAAGTAGGCATCAAAGGCTTAAAGGATGGTATCCTCATCACATTAAGCCCCACAGAAGAGTGGAACGCCATTACCGCTGAACTAGCCACAAAGATTGATAAACAACAATCTTTTTTCGCTGGGGCGCGTATTTTGGTGGATGTCGGCGAACGTCCTGTGCGTAAACACGAACTCATGTCTTTGAAAGCGCTTCTAGAGCGGCGCGGGATGGTCTTATCCACTGTCCTCAGCAATAGCGATACCACCCTAGATGCCGCCCAAGCGCTCGATTTGCGTACGACCTCCGCTTCGCCTGTGCCGGGGCGCAAATCGAACGATTATACCCCGCATGATGCCGAAGAAAGCGGCACTTATGGCGTGCTGATACGGCGTACCTTACGCTCTGGCAAAACGGTACATAGCGATGGGCATGTGGTCGTGTTCGGGGATGTTAATCCGGGGGCTAAAATCATCGCCGCAGGCGATATTATCGTCTGGGGCAAGCTTCGGGGAACAGTCCATGCCGGTTCAAACGGGGACGAGACAGCAGTGGTCTGCGCGCTGGATATGAACCCCACGCAGTTACGTTTAGCTCATTATATTGTTACGTCACCACCCGACAACCGCCGTAAATCGCGGCCCGAGGTGGCCTATGTGCGCGACCAACAAATCGTTGTCGAAGCATGGAATGGGTAAAGAAAGGACACAAATCGTTATGGGGGCGCGGGTCGTAACCATCACATCCGGTAAAGGCGGCGTCGGCAAAACCACGACGACCGCGAATTTAGGCGTATCGTTAGCGCGTTTGAATAAAAAAGTCGTTCTGATTGACGCTGACATCGGCTTACGCAATCTCGATGTCGTCATGGGGCTAGAAAATCGCATCGTCTACGACATTATAGACATCGTCGAAGAACGTTGCCGCATCCGCCAAGCGATGATTCGTCATAAACAATTCCCAGAATTGTATATGATACCCGCGGCCCAAACCCGTGATAAAAACGCGCTCAGCCCTTCTGATATGGTCAACGTCGTCAATCAGTTACGCGATGAATTCGACTTCATCCTTATAGATTCTCCCGCAGGCATCGAACGCGGCTTCCGTAATGCCGTCGCGCCCGCCGATGAAGTGCTCATCGTCACCAATCCCGAAGTCTCCGCCGTCCGCGATGCCGACCGCATCATCGGCTTACTAGAGGCCGAGAATAAGGGCCCCGGTAAACTCATCTTAAACCGCCTGAATATCGAAATGGTCCGCAAAGGCGAAATGCTCTCCGCGGATGATGTCACCGACATACTCGCTATCAAAATCATTGGCATTGTGCCAGAAGATGAAAATGTCATCCCCGCTTCTAATAGCGGCGTACCGGTCACTTTGAACGAAAACTCCAAAGCGGGCATCGCCTTCCGCAATATCGCGCGGCGCCTGCTAGGAGAAAATGTGCCCTTCATGGAACTCGACGTTCCCAATGGTTTCTTCCAACGCATCGTCCGTCTATTCAGTGGGCAAAATACCTAAAGCGCTAGCATAACAATCATCAGCAATTAGACGTGCAACCCGCACGGTAAGGGGTAAGCGATTATGGCCAGTTTCTTCGATAGAATGTTAGGGCGCGGCTCGGCCAATAAGGGCACGAGTTCCACCGCTAAAGACCGTCTCCAGTTCGTCTTAGTCCACGACCGTATTAATCTGCCACCCGAACGCCTCAAAGAGATGAAGGAAGAGATTCTGGCCGTCATTTCTAAATATGTGGCGGTGGACAAAGATAGAGTTGATATAGCCCTAGAGCAACGCGACCGTAATAGTAAAATCGTCGCCGAATTCCCCTTTATCCAAGATCGACGCCTCTCATTACCCATTGATGAAGACGATGATAGCCCAGTGACCAAAGAAGCGCCCAAAACAGCCGCCGTCGCCCCCGCGAAAGACTCTGCCGAATCCGCCATCACTGCCGCCAAAGATGCGACCGAAACCACATCCCCCAAAGATGATAACCCAGAAGATAAGGATAAATCAGCCGATAATACACCTAAAACAGAGGCTTAAATACAGCCCTATACAAGCGCATCATAAGGGCTATAATGACCCATCTATCGGTTTATGGTAGTTGTATTTCATCATCTTTATGCAGACAACTGGTCAATTTTGGCAACGTTTCGACTACATTCTCTTCGGCACTGTCCTCATCCTGATTATCTTTGGCATCTTGATGATTCGTAGCGCCACACAAGATGCGATTGACCCTGACTTAATACGCCGCGTCCCAGACCAAATCACCTTCGCCATCGCGGGGGTCATCGCTATGTTCATCTTCGCGGCGATTGACTACCGTTTATGGGCAGGCTTGCATACCTGGTTATACATCTTGATGATTATTTTGCTCTTGCTGGTCTTTTTCTTCGGGGTGGAAGGCGACGGGGGCGCTCGCCGTTGGTTGAACCTCGGTATCCGCATCCAACCTTCGGAAATCGGTAAAATCATCGTCATCATCACGCTATCTTATCACTTGTCGCAATCTTACATACACCTAGACCGCATCACGACCGTCATTCGCTCTCTCGTCCATATGGCCTTGCCCGTGGGGCTAGTCCTCATCCAACCTAACTTAGGGACAGCCATTGTCTACATGGTCTTGTGGACGGCGATTATCTGGTCCGCGGGACTGCGTTTGCGCCATATCCTCATCTTTTTGGTCGTGTTCATCGCCATCACCCCGTTTGCTTACACCCGCCTAGAAGATTATCAACGCTCGCGCATTACCACTTTCCTCAATCCCCAAAGCGACCCAGACGCTTTCTTCAACATTGACCAATCGCTCATCAGCGTTGGTTCCGGCGGCATCGTCGGCAAGGGCTATGCTTCCGGCACACAGAACACCGGCCGCTTTTTGCGCGTGCGCCACACCGATTTTATCTTCAGCGTCATTGCGGAAGAATTTGGGATGGTGGGCTGTGTGGCCGTTTTGGGCCTGCTGAGTTTGGCGCTCATGCGAATATTGCGTGCCGCCAGCCTCGCCCAAGACCCTTTCGGCAGTATGATATGTTACGGCGTGGCGGCACTCATCTTTTTCCAAACGATTGTGGCTATCGGCATGAATTTAGCGCTCTTGCCCGTCACGGGGCTAACACTGCCTTTCATCAGCTCCGGGGGCACTTCTTTACTGTTCATCATGATTGGTATCGGACTCGTGCAGAGCGTCATCATTCGTCGCCGCCGCATCACCCAATGAGATTGGCGGTTCACACGCCCTTTAAACATCATTACAATAAGCGGACTAGCGTTTTCATGATGGGAGAAGTTGTGTGACACCGACCACCCCGCCCCGCGTGCGGACTCGTTTTGCACCCAGCCCCACCGGCTCTTTACATATCGGCGGCTTACGCACCGCTCTATTCAATTGGCTTTTAGCCAAGCATTATGGCGGCCAATTCATCCTACGGATTGAAGATACCGACCAGAAACGCTTTGACCCTTCCGCCTTGCAAACCCTGCTAGAAGCGCTCCGCTGGGCGGAACTGCACTGGGACGAAGGCCCCGAAGTGGGCGGCGATTATGGCCCCTACGTCCAGTCCGAGCGCCTCGACCATTACCAAACATGGGCGCATTGGCTAGTTGAAAATGGCAAAGCCTACAAATGTTTTTGCACGCCCGAACGGTTGGAGCGCGTCAACAAAGAAAAACAAGCGCGTAAAGAACCGCCGGGTTATGACCGCCATTGTCGCTACTTGACCCAAGAGCAAATCCAAGAACGCATCGCTCAGGGGGAGAAATACGTCATCCGTTTTGCGATGCCCCTTGATGGCCAAACCATCGCCCAAGACGCTATCCGTGGCGAAGTGACTTTCGATAACAGCACCCTCCAAGATGCTGTCTTGCTAAAATCGGACGGCTTCCCCACTTATCATCTAGCCGTCGTCGTTGACGACCACTTGATGGCGATTTCCCACGTCTTGCGGGCCAATGAATGGCTTCCCTCTTACCCACTACACACCCAAATTTGGCGCGCTTTCGGCTGGCAAATGCCCATCTTCGCCCATCTGCCCGTCCTGCTGAACCCCAATGGCAAAGGCAAAATCAGCAAGCGCAATCCCCCCCGCGACCAAAAAGGCAATATCATCCCTGTGATGGTTCACGATTACATAAAAGCGGGCTATCTGCCAGAAGCGCTCAACAACTTTCTGGCCAATATCGGCTGGAATTTTGGCGATGAACGCGAGGTTTTTACCATGGCAGAAGCTATCGAACGCTTCGATTTGAGCGGCATCAACCCAGCCAATAGCGCCTTCCCCACCGACAAACTCGACTGGCTGAATGGCGTCTACATCCGCGAAAAACTCACGCCATCGGCGCTCGCCCTGCGTCTACGCCCCTTCTTAGAGGCCGCGGGACTCGTGGTAGACGAAGAGCGCCTGTTAAAAGTCGCGCCGCTGGTTCAAACGCGCATCAAAACGCTATCTGAAGTGACCGATTTGGCGGGCTTTTTCTTCCGCAAGCCTGATGATTTTGTCCCTCCGTCGGCTCATATCCTCATCCCGAAAAAGATGGATGCCGATAGCACGCGCAAGGCCCTTGAACAATCGGCCCAACGCTTGGCCGAGATAGACCCTTTCACGACTGAAAATCTGCACTCAGCGATGTTGGCGCTAGGCGGAGAATTGGGCCTGAACAATAGCCAAATGTTTGGCATCTTGCGCGTGGCCGTCACGGGGCAAGCCATCTCCACCCCCACCTTCGAGACCATGGAAATTTTGGGGAAAGCGGAATCTCTGCGGCGCATTCAACTATGCATCGCCAGCTTAGCAGGTTAAAAAAGGCTTGTAATTGGGCCGCATTCCTGCTATGTTAAAAGACACAATGAGGGATAGTTTAATCGGCAAAACAGCAGGTTCTGGCCCTGTCGTTCTTGGTTCGAGTCCAAGTCCCTCAGCTTACTTGAATCCATTTCAAACCTTCCTAGTCATCTCTTGTTTTCCCCCCTTTACGTATAGCAGAGTCAGCTTGCGGCATGGGCAGACCAAAGCGGGCGAGATTGCCAGTGGACCAGTCTACTGAAGGGAGCGTAGTAGGCCTGTGAGGCAGTATCTGCCCAAGCTGTGCTATGATGAAAGGAAATAGGCGAAATAGACCAAGAAGCAAAAACCCATGTTCAATAAATTTGGCTATATTTTGTTGCTGATGATGTGCTTAGCATTGGGCGACAGTGCTACCCTTAGCGCACAAGGGGGCGGCGTGCTGGTGTATGCAGTAGCCGATACAAATACAGCCACCACTAGCCTTGTGTTGCATGATTTGGCTACCGGCAAGCGCGAAACCCTGTTAA
The DNA here is from genome assembly GCA_037441665.1 of Anaerolineaceae bacterium. Taxonomy (GTDB): domain Bacteria; phylum Chloroflexota; class Anaerolineae; order Aggregatilineales; family Phototrophicaceae; genus JBBIRQ01. The sequence continues at coordinate 487,853 of JBBIRQ010000001.1, forward strand.
CCCACCGCAGTGCGAATGGCTCACGACCTGTGCCAATTGCTGTCAGCGCTGATGGTCGCTTGGCGTACCCTGCTCTTAACCCCGGAGGAAACACGACCTACAACCTTTTTGTGTGGGAGCAGGGCTTGATGACAGATCTGGGAGACGGGGTTAACCCTGTCTGGAGCGCTGATGGTCGCTTAGCATTCAGCTCTGATAGGGGTGAGCGCCGCGGGCTATATGTGTGGGATGGCGAGACGCTCACCAATATCACCGCCGATGCGTTGATCATACCGCCAACATATCCCTATGAACCTGTGTGGCACACCGATGGTCGGCTGGCATTCCAAGGTGGCGGTAGCAGACGTGATGTCTACGTATGGGATGGGCAAACGCTCACCACTGCCGCCGAAGGTTATTTTACCGATGGTATCGCTTGGCGCGCTGATGGTTGCTTGACATTTGGTTCGAGGGGCAATGTTATTCAGTTTTCTAATTTGTATCTGTGGTGCGATGGCGTATTAACCGCCACTGAACTGCCTGACATTGGGCGTTTGCACGGGGATATGGCTTGGAGTAATGATGGACGACTAGCCCTTAAAATCACGCGCGCGTTTAGCGGTGACTATGATCCAGCTATCTATCTTTGGGAGGGGCAAACGTTCACATTTGTGGGAGAGACCGATTATGCCTCCCCGTTTGCGTTAAGTGATAACGGTGCGTTAGCCTTTTCTGTGAGGGATTACAACGGCCTTAAACTGCATGTATGGCAAGATGGCGTGCAGACCGACCTTGGCATAGGGTACAACCCAACATGGAACACCGATGGGCGTTTAGCGTTCAATTGCGGTTTCTGGCAAATTTGTGTGTGGGATGGCCAAACCACCGTACAAGTAGCGGCTGGTATCAATCCCCAGTGGGTGCCCTAGGGCGCTTACATCCGCTGATAGGTTTAGGCGGTGTTACATAGGCGATCTACTACGCTAGGGAAGGCACAGCGTGCCCAGAAAAAACCAAACCGAACGACGAGGGGGTCATGAACTCATTTTTTGAAGGGCGTACTTCCGACTCGCCTTATATTCAAGGGATATGGCGCGGCCACACCATCGGCACCTACACGCCGATATGCCCCGCCGCCGCTGAATGGGATTTATTCCTCCAGCGCAAAGGTGACAAGGTCACGGTGCGGTTCGAGGGGCCGCTTACACGGGCCAAGGCCAAGCTGGAAACAGAGGACACAGAGTTCTGCGTCATCCGCTTCAAGGTAGGGACGTTTTTACCCGTCATCCCCGTGCAACGCTTTCTCGATACGGATATAGTTCTGCCTGCGGCGTCGCGCGGCACATTCTGGCTACACGGCATGAACTGGGAATTTCCGCACTTTGATGATGTCGAGGTATTCGTATCGCGTTTGGTGCGCCATGAGGTGTTACAGCACGATACGTTGGTCAGCGCTGTGCTAAACGACCAACCGCATGATTTGTCTCCGCGCACTGTGCGCCGCCGCTTCCTCCAGTCCACAGGATTAACGCCTAAGCAGATTACGCAGATTGACCGTGCGCTACGGGCGGCAGAATTGCTGAGAAAGGGCACCCCTATTCTGGACGTAGCCTACAATCTGGGTTACGCCGATCAGCCCCATCTGACGCGCTCGCTGAAGCGATTCATCGGTCAGACACCGGGCGAAATTGTGCGCGTAAATAGGGACTGATTGTCCATTTTATTCAAGACTATGCGCGCATTTTCCGTTAAGCTGGGATTCATCAATCAATGCACACAGGGAGTGATGAACCCACATGCGTAAAATCATTTTTCTCATGCACGTCTCGCTTGACGGGCTGGTTTCCGATTCTAACGGGGGGATAGACTGGATTAATTACAACGATGAAGTGTCGGCTGATATTGCCCGACTGCACACCACTACCGACACCGCCATTTACGGGCGTGTCACCTATGACATGATGGCCAGCTACTGGCCAACTGTGCTATCCAACCCCGACAGCGACCCGGCTGACCGCCGCCATGCCGTCTGGCTGGAAACCGCCACCAAAGTAGTTGTCACCCGTTCGCCGATCAACGTTGAATGGGATGGGACGGTCGTCATCGGCACGGATATTGTAGCCGAGATAGCAACGTTGAAAGCACAGCCCGGTAAAGATATGTGGTTGATAGGTAGCCCGACGCTAGCGCGAACCTTCATGAAACTTGACCTGATAGACGAATACGGTATATACGTCAACCCTATCATTCTGGGACGTGGTACACCCTTGTTCAACAATCTAGAGATAAGGCGCCGCCTGTCACTGATAGAGTCCAAGTCCTTCAAAGGCGGGGTCATCAGCATGCGCTACGTACCAATACGGTAAGCCCAACGCCAACTTCTCTCAACCCTACATGCCGTTCATGTCTCCACAGGCAGTCATGAACGGTTTGTGCGATTTTTCAGCGATTTTCAGTTGGCACATCACGAGGGTGAAGCTCGCATCCATCGCCGAACAGCTAAACTTGCGCCCGAATTTGTGAAACGTGTGCGTTTTGCGCGTTGAGTAAACATCATAGAGTGGATATAATCGGAGCTATTCAGACCATTGCGATGTTCGAGTTGGTTAAAGGTCTCCTAGCTCAAAGATGCAAACCCGCGGGTAGACTGCGGGTTTCTCGTTATACGAAGAAGGCAATCATGCAAAATAGCTCAAAAACGCTCACGCGGGCTTTAATCGCCGGGGGCATACTAGCCCTGCTAGGCATCGGCTTATTTCTAGCGCTATTTTGGGGGATGGGAAATGCCGAAGTCCCCAATAGTCAGCGCTTATTCGTGGCGTTGTGCATCCCGCCGGCGTTCATTGGTTTGCTATTGGGCGTGTATGCCCTATTCTTCCGCAAATCCGCTTAATCGCGTCGCAAGCTGAGCGCTAAAACAATTGGAAGTGCGCCTTTTTCGGGCAAGGTTGGCTCTAGAATGGTGATGATTCGCAAGCCTGCCGCAGTCGCCGCGCGCTGATAATCCGCATATAAATGCGCGTAATGCTCTACAACGTATTGCCGTCCTGCCGCTTCAAAAGTCCTTTTAGCGCCAGCCAAAGCTTGAAAAGGGTGAAAATCGCTCACTAAAGCCCAACCACCTGCTTTTAAGAGGCGCGCCATCTCTCCAAAGGATTTATCCAAACGCGGCAAATGCCCCAATGCCAAAGCGCACACGATGCCATCAAAAGAAGATGCCCGAAATGGCAAAGCCTCTGCCGTGGCGAGGACACGCCGCGTTAGCGCGTTATGACCTAACATTTCGGGGCTGTTATCCACCCCCACGACCACGCGCGCGCCCCTAGCCAGCAGGATATGCCCGTAACGGCCGGTGCCGCTCCCTAAATCGAGGATACGCTGGCCATCCACATCCGACAACAGCGCCAACATAGCCGTTTCTTCTAGACGCATCAGCGCATTATGGGCGCGAGGGGGATAAAAAGCGGCCCATTGGCGATAAGCCTGCCGGCTCGGCAAATAGCGCGGGCGACGCAACCAACGGTTCATCAAAACAGCCTGCGCGCCACTAAAGCAAAACCCAACATAAATAGCGCCGCGCCCAATGGAGCGCCCAGCATCGTCAAGGCGAGCGCTACCCCGCACAGCATACACAACAACCCCGCGACCACGCCCAAAGCGCGCCCCAATTGCGCTAACCACATCGCCAACCGATGCCCTGATCGCATTCACTCGCTCCCTTTACACCTATCAGCGCACAATAGACATCAACACCAGATCTATCCATTGGGCGAAAGCATATTGGTGGATGCTATAGTGCAATCGCAAACGGCGCGGCAAATGCAACCACATAAAAGCGATTTTGCGCCGCTCCTCGCGGTTCGTGCGGTCGCGCAATTCCCGATACCACAACGGCAAGCTAAAAAAGATGAGCGGATGGTCATAAGCCCATTGCAACAGATTAGGATATAAGCTGATGAGCGGCAAAACAAACAGCAAGATGATGACCGTTAAATGAGCCAAATTGAGCAAGACGATTGCCCCCAACAAAAAACACGCCCCTATAGCGAACAAAAAATCCAACAAGGGGCAAAAAATCATCTCCTCAGGTTGATACGCTTCAAAACTTCTTAAGATAGGGTCTTTATACCACCCCGCCAAAATGAACAACGTGCGGACTAAAGCGGCAAAGGCGATGATAAAAGCTATCCAGATCACAATCATTATCACATATCCCACAAAGCGCGGGCGTTTTTATAGAGCGGGCATACACACCGCGCGCATTCGCCCCGTTTGCCTTGTTGATAATCGCGGCGGAGTTGTTTAGCGGCTAGCCCGTTGATGGCGCTCGGCAATGGCGCGCCCGACGGCGATAAACGACCATAAGCGGGCAAAAAGTAACATGGTCGCAAAGTGCCATCCACCTCAACCACTGTGCTGAAATGCGGCGCGTTACACGGGGGAGCGGGAAAATCCCCCTCGCCAATGAGCGCCTGAAAGTATTGGACGAGTATTCGGCGCAGTTTCTGCGGCGTTTCCGCTATTTGCCCGCGCTCAAAAGCGCTCTTAAATCGGATAGAAACATCATCTATGATGCGCGATAACTCCGCCACATCTTCCGACCGTAACGCTTCTGTCGGCGGTTGATGCTCCTGAGGTATTAACCATGCCTCATCGCCAAAGCGCTTGCCAAAAGCGATAGGATTCGCCACATCCACCGATAAAAAACTAATTCGGTTGACGTCTACCCCCAAAGCCGCCTCAATGATGAGCGGGATTTCCCGAAAATTAGCCCGTTGCACCGTCGTACGGGTCGTCACGGGGATACCCGCCTGCCGCAAACGATGAATGCCCTCTAAAATCAGGTCAAAACCATCTACCCCGCGGATGGCCGCATAAGTCTGCGGCGTGCCCCCGTCCAGACTGACGATGACTTCGTCTATATGACGAATCACATCATCGGCCTGCTTACGTAATAAAAGCCCGTTAGTTAACAACATTATCTGCGCCCCTTCGCGACGCAGGCGTTCGGCAATCTGTGGCCAGTGAGGATGTTGCATCGCTTCTCCACCGCTCAGCAAAACCCAACGCACTTGTAACGGTTTGATCTGGACGGCCAACGCTTCCACCAATGACCACGGCATATTGCGGCGGGGGTTCTTCCAAATATCGCATGTCGCGCAACGGCTATTACAACCGTCCGTCAAGTACAAGACCAACAAGGGCAAGGCGTGCAAGTGGTCGCCCAATAAATTGAGCAGGCGTTTTACTTTCATGATGACGGCAGGCGGCGACGTATTTTGCCGTTATGGTATACGTGGGTTTCGTGGGTTTTAGCGTCATTTTTGGCGATGACCGCGTAAATCTGTCGGATGAGTTGCTCGCTATCCACCCCGACCGCTTCGCACAAACCAACGACCGTCACAAAGACATCGGCGGCTTCTTCGGCGATGTGGGCTTTATCGTCGCCGCTGGTCGCTTCGATGAATTCGCGCACTTCCTCCTCAAAGACGCGCACGGCGTTATCGCGCTGGGGACGAACGCCGAATCGCTCATAAAATGCCAGCGTAGAACAAATTAAATCGCGCAAAGGTTCGCTTGCCACACCAGCGTACTCCTCTGTTAAAATCGAGACACTTTGATTATGACACGGGAAATCAGCGGCGCAAGTTGCTATCTGGCGGCAAATATGAATAATTAGACTGTGCTAAAATGGTGATACACATTTAACCAGTACAGATGCCTATGTTAACGGATGAATTGATTAAAGCAGGCCCCAGCGCGCGCATCGCTTTCTTGCAAGAGCCAGATCCCAAGGCGATTGCCGAAACTTTGGTGGCCTTCGCCAATACCGAAGGCGGCACTATCATCATCGGCTTATCAGAGGATGGCACGCCCTCCGGCGCCAAACTAACGGGCGAGCAGATGGATAAAGCGCTCCAAGAAGCTGATGAACTGTACAATCCCCCTGTGTCCATCGGTAAATGGGAGGAAATGCACATCCAACCCGATGAGGAGTCTGCCGAATTCAGCGATAGCCCCGTCCAGAGCAAAATGGCCGTTGTCTATACCTTACGCATCCCGCGCAGTGTAGAGCTACACGCCATGTCTGATGGGCGCGTCCTCATCCGTAGCGGCGCTATCAATCGCCCTTTGGGCGGGCAAGAAATTTTCCGCCTCGTGAGCGCTAAAAATACCGGCGAATTTGAATCTGAAATTGTCCCCGGCGCCACCAAAGATGATTTCAGCCGTAAGATGCTAGAAGAATATCTAGCCAAACGCGCCGAACGCACCAAACGCCCCTATAATGGCAAAATTGATGACCTATTGGTCGAAATTGGCGCTATCACCCCAGAGGGCAAACCCACGGTCAGCGGCATCTTGTTATTCAGCGAATACCCGCAACACTGGTTGCCGCAAAGTAGCGTGGTTTTCGCTAAATTTGTGGGCACAACCCCCCGCGGAGAAAGCGGCTTGGCGGGTTATTCCCGTCGCGAGGAACTCACCGGCCCCCTACCCCGACTCGTCGAGGCCGCTTGGAATCTCATTTGGAGCGAAATGGCCGTCAGCGCCGTAGTCAAAGGCCTAGAGCGCGAAGAAACGTTTGAATATCCACAATTCGCCGTGCGCGAAGCCATCGTCAACGCCATTTGTCACCGCGATTATCGCCTGCGCGGGCGGCGTATCGAAATTCGCATGTTCTCCGACCGCCTAGAGGTCATCTCGCCGGGGGGGTTGCCCGGCTTCATCACAGTAGAAAACATCAAAGAGGAACATTTCAGCCGCAACCCGCGCATCGTCGGCGGCATGTTCCAGTGGGGCTACATCGAAGAATTAGGCTTGGGCATAGACCGCATGATAGAAGTGATGGAACAAGCGGGCCATAAGCCCCCCACCTTCGACGCGCGCCCGTATAGCTTCGCGGTGGCGCTCTTCAACGCGCGCGAAAAACCTAAACCGCCGGAATGGATGCGAAATACCAATCATCGCCAAGCCCGCGCTTTGCAATATATCCGCGAAAACGGCTCTATCACCAACCGCGAGTATCGGTCTTTATGCCAAGGTGTCAGCGCCGAAACCCTGCGCCTCGATTTGGCAGATATGGTCGAAAAGGGAATTCTGCTCAAGGTCGGGTCTAAAAAAGGCACATACTATATTCTCAAATAGTGAGGATGTTTCGTGGCCGCGCTGGTCAATCTATTTGCGACAAGTGGTATCTTCTTGCTCATTTTAGTGGGTGCTTACGCCCGCTTTCGCTATAATACTCGGCAAGTGAGGCGTCTACTGCCCGTGTTGCTGGTCGCTATCATTTTGTTGATATTACATCTCATCACCGCCAACCTGACGCTTTCGGGCATTCTCGGTTCATCGGGCCTCATTTGGGCGGGCAACGCGCTATTCATCGCCGCCCTTGGATTAAACCCTTTAAGTGAAGCGCATTCTAAACAGCGCCTTATCCAATTGTGGCTCATCTTCTGCCTCGGTTGGGTGATTGTGTTGGTTGCCACCATCGGCGATACCCACCCTATCAGCGGCGGGACGTTGACCACCAACCAAATCGCCGCTTTGACCGGGCTCATCATCACGGGCGCTTACTTATCTTTCGTCCACCTGTACACCATCGCCCAAGCCAACAATGCCGAACTCACTAACCGTACGCTGTTTTGGCTCATCATCACTTTTCTGTGTTATGGCGGATGTCTGCTTAGCGCCAGCGCAACCCCTTTTCTGATCTTGCCGGGATTGTTGATGATAGTCAGTAGCGTGATTATGACGGTCTATACCACCATTGAAAAACGCATCCTCGACCTAAGAATTGGTATCATCTTCGGCTTACGGGCGCTGATTTTGGCCCTTGTCGCCAGCGTAGCTATTTTCATCGCGCTTTACATCGGCCAAGAGATACGCCTCAGCAACACCCAAGCGACCATAGCGATTTTGGGGCTTATCGCCTTGGTCACTGCGCTATTCTATACCCCCATCGAACAGGTTTTGAGCGCTGTCACCAATGCGCTCATCGCGCGTTTTCGTCCTAATTTAGTCGCTATCCTGCGCGAATATAGCCAAATTATCTCCCAAGCGACCACTTTAGAAGAGGTGGCCGAACAAGGCACCACCCATCTCAGCCGTCTGTTGCGCGTGCAGAGCGCGGCGCTCATCCTCATCAACGATACAGGGCGCCGCCCAGATGCGGTTGAGTTACTCATCATGAAGCCACCGGAGGGGAACACGCGCGCCTTTTTGCCTAAATTCGGCGCTATCTACGAAGCTTTGGCCGTACAACAACGCCCGCTCCTGCAATCTGACCTCGAACTCGATGCGGATACCCCCCTAGATGCCGAAGAAGAAGCTTTAGTCGCCCAGTTAAATATGCGCGCTTATGCCCCTATCACGCTCGAAAAAAGCCTCATCGGGATTATGGCTTGCGGCCCTAAGCGCGATGGCTCTATCTTCAATAGCGACGACCTCAACATCTTATACGCCCTCGCCCAGCAAGTCGGCATCGCCTTACGCAATGCCCGCCTCATTGACGATTTACAGCATCTCAATACTAGTATGCGCTCGCTCAACCAAGGGCTAGCCCAAGCCAAACAAGAGCTAGAAAAGCTCGACAGCGTGAAAACGGACTTCATCACCATTGCTAGCCACGAACTCCGCACCCCGCTAGCCCAAATCCGCGGCTATACCGACATCCTCGAATCGCTCAATGAACAAGGCTTGCTCGACCCCGACCAAACCCGCGAGATGACGGCCAATTTGCGTAAAGCCACCGAACGCATCGAAGAACTCATCTCCGCCATGCTCGATGTCAGCCAGCTAGACGTGAACGCGATGGATTTGCACTTCATCGAGACCTCGCCAGAAACCATCGTCAAGCTAGCGATTGAGCCGCTGACAGACGCTATCTTCCGTCGGCGCATCGCTTTCACCGCGCGGGGGCTACGCGGATTGCCTACTTTTTATGGCGATTTACAGCGTCTCGTGCAAGCGTTCCGTAATGTCATCGTCAACGCTATCAAATTCACACCCGATGAAGGACAAATTGACGTATCCGCCGCTTTAATCCCACGCGACGAACCCAATAGCGATGTCATCCGCTTTGAAATACGCGATAGCGGCGTAGGCATCGCGCCCGAACATATCGAATTCATATTCGATAAATTCTATCGCGGCTACGACCCCTCTTTACACTCTACGGGAACTTATAAATTCATGGGGGCTGGACCCGGACTAGGGCTGACTATCGCGCGCGGCATTATCGAGGGGCACGGCGGCAAAATCTGGGCAGAAAGTCCCGGACATAACATGCAGACCTTTCCGGGTAGCGTCTTTTATATCGAGCTACCACTCACCCCACCCAAAGGTTCGGGGTTAGTGCTGGGCACGGAAGAAGACAAAAAACGCGCCACGCGCGAGATGAAAATAGCGGCGGCAGAAGCTAATGCCTGAGCGATTGCCACAAGCGGTACACGGTCTCTAGATAATCCATCTCTAAATAACGCTCATGCGGGCGATAGCGCACCCGTTCGGGAAAACTATCATCCTGTGGCAAGCTGGGATGAACGATAATCTCGATAGAGCCGCGCAACCGATACAGCGCCGAAACCAACTCCCCCGGATTGCGCCCCAACCACCATTTGATGCCGATGATGTAATCCGAACAGGTCGCCTGAGAAAAGCCCCGCGCGCGCGATAAACGGCGCAACAGGCGATGATGTGGCGCAATAGCGGCGCGGAGCGAATAAGCCCGCACATAGGGCACGTCAAATTCACGCGCAAGCCTTAGCACAATCTCGCGCAGGGTTGGGACGATGTGGAATTGCAGATGCGTTGTTAGATGAACAGGACGGCGGCCGTAATCCACAAAACGAAGTATCTGCGCGCGCAACTCATCTTCGACCAGCTCCAGATACCCTTTTGGCGGCCACAGCGCGCGCCACCACATCGTGGGGCGGTCATGAAAACGCCCATCTGCCGCAGTCAGCGGCGTATTGCCCCCTAACGGGATGATAGGGTAACCATCGCTGAGGTTGAGATGAACGCCCAATTCTAATTGCTCGTAATGCCCTAAGCTCTCGAAAGCATGGGGGGTAGCCGCAAAATTGGTCATGATACTGGCGGAATGCAATAGGCCCCGTTCGTGCAAGTCAGCGGTCGCGCGGTTGATACCCTCCGACAAACCGCAATCATCGCCCGTGATGAGGATATGTTGGGCCATGGCCCCTCTCCAAAGGGGTTATAGCTTTTGGCGCAAGCGCGCGGATTGACGGGCGGCTTCCACAAAAGCGGTGAACAAGCGGTGCATGGCTTCGTTCTCCATATCTTCAGGGTGCCATTGCACGCTGAGGGCGAAGGTCTTCTGTGGCAGTTCTAACGCCTCGACGATGCCATCCGCGGATTGGGCCACCACCCTAGCGGATGGCGCGACCACATCTACCGCTTGATGATGAATGCTGTTGACCGGTATCTTGGTGTCCCCAATAATTTGGGCCAAACGGCTATCAGGGGCGATATGCACATCGTGGATGATAGCAGAGCGCGGGGTTGTGAACGGGGTATCGTGCTTTAGGTGGGTATGGGTTTGGGAGCTAATATCTTGGATGAGCGTACCCCCCATGGCCACGTTCAGCAATTGATGGCCGCGGCAAATCCCCAAGATAGGCCTATCTTCCGCCACCGCCCAGCGCGCCAAAGCCAATTCGGTGCGGTCGCGCAGGGCGTTGATGTGGGCGGTAGTGGGGTGGGGCTGTGCGCCATAGTGCTTGGGGTCAACATCTCCGCCGCCGGGCAATAAAACCGCATCCACACGCTCATAAATGACGCGCAAGGTATCATCGCTAAGATGCGCGGGGATGAGGATAGGCAAGCCGCCAGCGCGCTCGATAGCGCGAGCATTACCCGCATAAGAGGCATCATAAGGCCAGCCCGTTTCTGGCCATATCATGGGGTATGCGGTGATGCCAATGAGCGGCTTATCTATCATCTTAAGCGCGTCGTTCCTTCAACCGTGCCGATTTACCAGAACGCGAACGCAGATAATAGAGTTGGGCGCGGCGCACTTTAGCGCGGCGGGCAATTTCGATTTTTTCGATACGCGGGCTACGGAGCAAAAAGGTACGTTCCACGCCTACACCGTGGCTAGCGATACGACGAACGGTGAAGTTCGCCTCGTTGCCGCCGCCGCGCAAGCGAATAACAATCCCTTGAAAAACTTGGATACGTTCTTTATCGCCTTCGACAATACGGACATGCACTTTTACAGTATCGCCGGGTTCAATTTGCGGATGCCCGCGGTCCTCCGCAACCAGAGCGTTCATCAATTCGTTCACGATTTAACCATCCTTGTGCTTGTTTGGGGTGGACGAAACAGAAGGAGATTATATCACGATGAGAGGAACACAGACAAGGGCGTTCCGTAGCGGAACGCATCACGAAGGCGCTTCGAGCGATGCTCATTCGCCTACAAGCCCAAGCGGCGCGCCACCCGCAACAAACCCGCCACCGTCTTAGCATCGCTGATGTCACCTTTTTCAATCATGGCGAGCGCATCCTCTAGGGGAAGCCATTCTGATTCAACAAATTCATCATCATCCATCGGCAAGGACGATGATTCTATCTGCGTGGCATAGTACAGATAGATGAACTCGGTAGTATACCCCGGCGCGGGATAAATACCCCCCAAAGCTTCTAAGTTAAGGGGTTTATACCCCGTCTCCTCCTGCAATTCGCGGCGGGCGCATTCGACAGGGTCTTCTTGGGGTTTTAAGGTGCCGGCCGGAATCTCGTATAAAATTTTGCCCGCCGGCAGGCGAAATTGCCTCACAAGCAGGACATGGCGCTTTTCGTCGAGGACGACAATAGCAACTGCCCCCGTATGATGCACCACTTCACGCCTGCTCAGGCGGTCATTGGGCAAACGCACGTCGTGGACGGCTAACTTGACGACGCGCCCATCGTAAATTTTCGCCGTCCCCACTATGGTTTCTTCCATCGTTCCCCCTACCGCTACTTAGGGCGTTGTCGCCGGGATGACGATTTGTTGGCCCATGATGATAACCGCTGGATTCGTCAAGTTATTTAGAGCGACCAAATCATCCACAGTGACGCCATATAATAAAGCAATCTCAAACAGGGTCTCGCCCTCGCGCACCGTATGCACTCGGCCGCTACTGACCGGTGGATTCGGGTTCGTGACAATAGCCCCAGTCGTCGGGTCGGTCGCTGTGGTTGCGGTGCTCCCCGGCGGTGTGGACGTTGCCGGCGGAACAGCGCCGGTCGTCCCGCATTGGGGTATCGTCAAACGCTGGCCAATCGTCAAAATAGCGATGACGCCGCTAGCGGCATCATTCGTCAAGGCGATGCCATTGGTCTGGGCCAAAGTCGTCACAGTGACCCCATAACGTTGGGAAATGCGGAAAAGGTTTTCCCCAGCCCGCACCTCATGAATACAATCGGAGCCGGGCAGGGTCGGCACAGCGACATCCGATTGCAAAGTGGGGGTCGGCGTCGGCGTGAAGCCGATACCCAAGGCCAAGGCAGTAGCGGTGCTAGCGGCCTCCACGGTTTGGGTGGCCTGCAACACGAATTGCGTCGCACGTAAAGAAAAATCATCTGAGGAGCCAGCTTGTCCCGTCGTCTCACTACCCGACGGGGCGAACAATAGCGGGTCGAGTGTGGGCGATGGCGGCTCTTGGGTAACGAAACTTTGGGCGAATGCATCTTGCGTCGGCGCCGGCGATGGCTCGAAGGTTGGCGACGGGGTCGCTGTTGGTGTGGCCGTGGGCAAATCCAGTGGTTGCGGCGAGGGTATGTTATTCTCTGTCATCCCTTGGAAGCAACCGCTAGCCAATAGCGACAACGCGATACACATTCCCATCACACGCCATCGAGAAGCTATTTTCACCATCCAAGCCACTCCTTATTTACAACCCGTTGGACCCACACCGCGTATTATACTGTCTTTTGGCGCATTACGACAAACTCTATTCACGCGGGTGATATTTGTTGAATGAGTGGCAAGCGCACGTAGACGGTCGTCCCCCGTCCCAACTCGGTATCAAAAGTCAGTTGCCCTCCCACCAAACTGACGAGGCGTTGGATAATCGCCAATCCTAACCCAGAACCTTGTTGCTCGTACAAAAAGCGGTCGAATTGCATAAAAGCACCGATGGCGTTCACCTGTTCGGGTTGCATCCCGCGTCCGTCATCCTGTACCACAAGGGTGAAGTGTTCGGCGTCGCTGGTCGCGCGCACAGTCACCTTGCTGTGTTCATCATCGCAGAACTTAAAGGCGTTATCCACCAATTCCTCAACAATCTTCCCTAAATCGCTATCCGATAACGGCACAATGCCGCTAGCGGCGGTCTCGATGATAATATCATCGGCGCGCCCTAGCTGGTTTGCCCGACGATTGGCGTAGATAGCCACCGTAGCCGCCGCATTTTCGGTATTCGCTCGGCGGAAGCGCGCCAACTCTTCGGGAGCGCGGGCAATCGATTCTACGCGGGCATAAAAAATGTGATTTTCCACAAGGCGATACAGGCGCAAAGCGGCCCCGTGGATATGTTGCGACCAATCCGCGATTTGGTCGGGCTTCAGGCGTTGGCATTCCGACATCAACATCTCTGAAAAGCCGATGATGGTATTGAGCGGGGTCCGCAATTCATGGGGCAAAGCGCTCATGATATTCTCGCGCAGTTGGGCTAATTTTTCTTCTGCCCGTTGCTTAAAAATCAGGCGCTTATCTAACTGTGCACGGATACTATCGAGCAGTTCATTGACGAGAAATGGCTTGGTCAAATAATCATCCGCCCCTAAAACCATGCCATGGCGCATATCAAAGCGGTCTGTTTTGGCGGTCAGAAAAATGAAGGGGATGGTCGCCGTGCGCGGGTCTTCCCGCAGAGCTTCTAAAACGCCATAACCATCCAGTTCCGGCATCATAATATCGCAAATAATTAAATCAGGGTGCTCTTGCTTGGCCACCACCAACCCAACGCGACCATTTTCTGCGCCCAACGCTTCGTATCCTTCTAAGGCTAGCATCTCGATGACATCGTTACGTAAGTCGGTAGCGTCCTCGATGATTAAAATTTTAGTCATGCTTTAATCTCCTGCGAATGCGTCGGGATTGAAATAGTGGCTGTGAGGATATAAGACGGTGTGCCCTGTTCGCTATAACGCCAGTGGTGCGCTTGGGCAAAACTTTTTAGCGGTTCGGTGTGGCGCCGTTGGATTTCTATTAGGCGGAGGTTTTCTACAGCGCTAGCGATATGGCCCGCGGAAAGTTGCATCAAGCGGCGGGCGCGCTCGGCGAAGACGTTATGATGGGGCGATGAAAAAATAAGCGCTCTTACTTCTTGAGACATACCATATCAGCTACTAAAGCTTATAACTCTATTTTATGATAAGAATCCTACACCAAAATTGAGTTATGCTTACAAAAAGCCGATAGCCACCAAAGCTAAAATAACGCCCCCAGCTACAATACGATAATAACCAAAAGCGACGAAATTATGGCGCGATACATAACGTAGCAACCACGTAATAGCCAGCGCCGCCACCACGCCAGAAACGGTAGCCCCCACCAATAGATACACCAACAAATCTAGTGTGAGTTGGCCTTCCAACAAAAATAGGACGAATTCGGCCAGCGTAGCGCCCCCTAAAACCGGTATAGCCAAATAGAATGAAAAGCGCGTCGCCGTCTCGCGATTTAACCCAAAACACATCCCGCCAAGGATAGACGCTCCTGAACGCGATACGCCGGGGATGAGCGCTAACATTTGCGTTATACCAATACGAAAAGCCTGCCCCAAACTTATCCCTTCTAGTCTGTCGGTTTGCGGCGCGGTAGAGCGCGGGCGCTCCAATAAGATAAAGGCGATGCCCCCCAAGATGAGCGCCACAGCCACCACCAGCGGCGAAAATAAACGCACTTTGATAAAATCGCGGAGCAAAAAGCCGACAATTGCCGCCGGGATAGATGCGATGATAATATTCAGCCACAAGCTTTGCACATGGGCATCTCGGCGCACCGTGCGGATTTGTCCCCACAAATCGCGGCGATAAAACCAAATGACCGCCACCACCGCGCCTAACTGGATGAAAATCTCAAATGTGCCGCGCAAATTCGGCGATAAATCGAGGAGAGAGGCCGCTACGATGAGATGGCCTGTAGAAGAAATGGGCAAAAATTCTGTTATGCCCTCAACAACACCCAGAATGACTACTTTGAATAATTCAGACAAAATCCCCCCTATAACACCAAGGATGCCAAGGATACCGCGATATATTAAGATGAAACCCAAACCCGATAGCGATTTTTTGCTACGCTATAGTATAAGTTGTTAATCATACGTACCGACCGCGCTTGTGTCAAGCGAGCAGGCTTTACTCTTACTAATAGGTTTAACTCTATGAAAACATACATTGAATTACTGTGGAATTATCCCGCATTTAGTCGGCTGTGGTTAGCTCAAGTCATCAGCCTCATGGGCGATTGGTTCAATACAGTGGTGCTATCGGCTTTGGTATCGCTTTACAGCGGCGGTTCGGGTCTGGCTATCAGCGCTTTTCTGATGGCTCGCTTCCTGCCGCCTTTGCTGGTCAGCCCCTTGGCCGGCGTGCTGATAGACCGCTACGACCGCAAACGCTTGCTCATCTGGAGCAATCTTTTACGCGCTTTCGTCGTGCCCTTGTTTTTATTGGTAGATACCCCCGATAAACTCATCTGGATTTACATTATCACTATCGCCCAATTCACCTTATCCGCCATTTTTGAACCCGGCCAATCCGCCATCATCCCCGCGCTGGTGGATACGCACTTGCTCGTCGCGGCCAACACCCTCGTTAGCGTGACGTGGTCGGTGATGTTGGCGGTGGGGGCTGTAGCGGGTGGGGTTTTCGCGGCGCAATTCGGCAATTCTGCCGCCTTATTGGCCGACGCGGCCACGTTCGCCATCGCCGCCGCGCTCATCGCCACGATTGATTATCGTCCCGCGCCCAAAACCGCCTCCGCGCGCGAACACACCAATTTCATCAGCGGGTTGCGCTTCGTTCGGCAATCGTCGTCTATCGCTTCGGCATTATTTGTGAAGATTGGTACCCACATCGGCAATGTAGATACGCTGATGACCATCTTCGCTACCCAAATCTTCATCATCGGCAATAATGGCGAATTATCCTTAGGGATACTGTATAGCGTTTTTGGCGTGGGCGCTCTCTTAGGTCCGCTCGTGCTCAACGCCATCAATGATGGGAGCGTAGGGCGCTTGCGCTGGCTTATCTTACTCGGCTTCGGCGCAACCGCCGTCGGGTGGCTGATATTGGGGCAGGCGACGAGCTTCGCGCTGGTGGCGGCGGGTATCTTCGTGCGCGCGGTGGGTGGCTCTTGCAACTGGACTTATAGCACGGTGCTCATCCAAAAAACCACGCCAAACGCCTATCTGGGGCGTGTGTTCGCCCTCGATTTCGCCGGCTTCCAGCTGGTCACGGTGGTGAGCACGTTGGTTCATGGCGGGCTGGTGGATGTCTTCGGCCGCGACCATATCGGGCAAATCGCCCTATGGACCGGGCTAGTGGCGCTCTTGCCGTTGGTCATTTGGGCTTACCTCATCCGTTGGCTGAATATGTCGCCTCTGCCCACGGCGTCCGGCGCCAGCTGACCGCTGACGGCAGGCGTCCAGCTTATCCCGCAAGATAGCAAAATCCGCCAGCGGTAAGGCAAAATTTCATTTGCACACCCTCTCCCCCAATGGCTTGACAAGCCATCACTAAACCGATTATGATTATTCCATCCATCGCTTGATTGATGAAAAAGCGTCTAGTCTTTTTTTAAGGAGGTGCCCTCTAGCTCAAGCCACACAACCAGCTTTTTGCTCCGTGAAATAGATTTAGGAGACCGAAAAAAAATGAAAAAAAGATCTGTTTTGATGTTCGTCTTCTTGTTCGCACTTTTCGCTATCGGCGCTGGGGTCGGCAACGCACAAGATGATGTTATCGTCGTCGCCACCAACATCAGCGATTTACAATCCATAGACCCGGCGCAAAATGGCTCCTCTACCAATCTCGCCCTGTTCTACATCGCTTACGAGCGCCTATACGAATTGCCCGCCGACCCCAGCCAACCGCTCATCCCCAATCTCGCAGAAAGCCACACCGTATCTGAAGATGGCTTTACATGGACGTTCAAGCTTCGCGAAGACGTCACATTTGCCTCTGGCAACCCCTTTACAGCCGCGGACGTGGTCTTCTCTTGGAAACGGGTGCAAAATTTCCAGAACGAGCCAGCGCAAGTATTTAATCTATTTGTCGGCGATGTCGTCGCTGTAGATGATTACACGCTAGAAGTAAAGCTTTCGGATGCTGTCTTCCCGCTCCCCATCCCCTTCTTCGATGTGCTGACGGCCTTACCCTCTTTTAGCGTCCTCGATAGCCAACTGGTGATGGCCAACGGCGGTTCGCTAGATCCATCGGCAGATACCGCCGGGGAGTGGTTGAATCAAAATTCGGCGGGGTCGGGGCCTTTTGTCATCAGCGGATGGACGCCCGATAGCGAGGTCAGGCTCACCCGTAATGAAAATTATTGGGGCGAAAAACCAGCTATCAGCGGCATCATCTTACGCCAAGTGAGCGACTCCACCACCGCCCTACAACTCGTCGAGCGCGGCGAAGTGGACATCGCACAAAATCTAGATAAAGACCTCACCGAGCAAATCCGTAGCAACCCCAACCTATCCCTAGAAGCGGGGCAGACCCTGCAAATTGTCTATCTCGCCCTGTCCCCCAGCGATAGCTTTG
This sequence comes from Anaerolineaceae bacterium, assembly GCA_037441665.1. Lineage (GTDB taxonomy): Bacteria > Chloroflexota > Anaerolineae > Aggregatilineales > Phototrophicaceae > JBBIRQ01. The sequence continues at coordinate 505,613 of JBBIRQ010000001.1, forward strand.
AAGGGTCGCCGCTGGTAGACGCCAAAGTGCGCCAAGCGATTACGCAAGCCATTGATTACGATGGCATCGTAGATAGCTTGATGGGCGGCCTAGCGATTCGTCCCGCTGGTGTAGTGCCGTTGGGCATCCTCGGTTCAGAAGGTTCACTCCCCTTCCGTTACGAGCGCAATCTCGAAGCGGCGCGCGCCCTGCTGGCAGAGGCGGGTTATGGCGATGGCTTTGAACTCACCTTGCACTTGCCCGCGCGGCCGTTGGGCGGCCTGTCTTCAGAAATCCTCGCGGCCAAGCTCGTGGCCGATTTGGCCGAAGTGGGCATCACGGTTACTCCACAAATAGACGCCCCCAGTGTATTCACCTCTGGGCGTAATGCGGGCGAGTACAGCGCCTTCGTCACCACGTTCTCGGCGGATTTCTTCGACCCCACCAACTGGACCGTGCTATTCGCTGTGCCCGATTTCCAAAATATCGCCGCTTATATTCGGTTGGCGAACCCCGCCTTAGCAGAAGCGGCCTTTGCTACGCTATTTGCCCCGCCCGAACAACGCGAACTAGCCGTTATCGGCTTCCAACAAGTGCTCAGCAACGAAGCTATTTATAGCGTGCTCTACCAGCCACAAACGATTGATGCTGTCTCGACGGCGGTATCCGGTTATACTTTCCATCCCATTGAGCTGATTGACTACGCCCAATTGAGCAAATAAGGTCTTATGGTCGGCGCGCTATCGCAGTGCGCCGACCCCGCATGGAAACCGCTATGAACTTATCACATTATGTGCTACGGCGCTTACTATTGACCTTGCCGATGCTTTTAGGCATCACTTTAGTGCTGTTCACGCTCTACAATCTCATACAGGTAGACCCCTTAGCGGTTATCATCCCCGACGTCGGCTTCAAAAATCCTAACGCCGTCATCGAAGCGACCGAAAAATGGGCGCTCGACCGCCCCCTGCCAGAACAGTATCTGCGCTATGTGGTCAACATCCTGCGCGGCGATTTGGGCACCTCGTTTGTGACCCGTAACCCGGTAGGCCAAGACATCGCCCAACGTCTGCCGGCCACCCTAGAACTGGCTGTCTGCGCCTTGCTCTTCGCTACCGGCATCGGCATTCCCGTTGGCTTAATCGCGGGCATCTGGCGCGGCAGTCTGTTCGACCGTTTTTGGTGGTTCATCTCTTTGGTCAACGCCTCTTTACCGCCCTTTTGGATTGGACTCATCTTCTTAACGGTTTTCTGGTACACCTTGGGCATTGCCGCCCCCCCGGGGCGCTTGCCCGCCCGCATGGCCGCCCCGCCATCTCAAACCGGCTTCATCCTGATAGACACGTTATTGGCTGGTGACTTCGTCGCTTTTCGCACGGCGCTATCACACCTCGTCTTGCCGACTATCGTACTGGGGGGATACACTTTAGCGGTCATTTTGCGGCTCACGCGGGCGGCAATCATCGAAGAAATGCGTAAAGATTACATCCGCACCGCGCGTAGCAAGGGGCTTACAGAGCGCGCCGTTGTCTTGCGGCATGGGCTACGCAATGTGTTACTGCCGCTGGTGACCGTCATCGGATTGACGTTCGCCAGCTTGATGGGCGGCGCGGTGATGACCGAGACCATCTTTGACTGGCCGGGCTTGGGCAAATACCTTGTCGAATCGTCTATCAAGCTCGATTACCCCGCCATACAAGGCGGCACACTGCTTGTAGCCACCGCTTACATCCTCACCAATTTATTAGTGGACATCCTCTACGGACTTTTAGACCCGCGAGTGCGTAGCCATGAGTGATATAATCCAAGCTTCGGTCCACGTCATAGCTCCTATACAAGTAGGACATCAAAAGCGCCAATGGTGGGTGCGGCGTTATCGCGCTTTGGTGTTGGGCATGGCGCTCATCAGCTTCTTTTTGGCGCTCATCCCCTTTGCCCCGCTCGTGGCCACGCATGACCCTTTCGCCCAAGACCTCGGCCAGCGCTTAAAAGCGCCCTCAGCGGAACATCTCTTCGGAACAGATGAATTAGGGCGCGATGTCTTCAGTCGCGTCATTTATGGGGCGCGCGTCTCTTTGCCTTCGGCCATTTTCGTTGTGATTACGGTTTTCGTCGTCGGCAGTCTGTTAGGGGCGATGGCCGGCTTTTTCGGCGGTTTTTTGGGCGGCCTCATCATGCGCCTCGCCGATGTCACGTTAGCCTTCCCCGGCCTCGTCTTGGCCTTAGCCATCGCCTCTATCTTGGGGCCTAGCCTCAACAATATGCTCATTGCCGCGTGTTTCGTCTTATGGCCCGAATATGCGCGGCTGATGCGCGCCCAAGTGTTGGTCATCCGCGCTCAAGATTACGTGGTGGCGGCGCGGGCTTATGGCGCGCCCGAATGGCGCATTCTTTTGCGGCATGTCCTACCGAACGCATGGACGCCGCTCATCATCAAAGCGGCACTAGACATTGGCGGCATCCTTCTGTTGGTCTCTGCGCTCAGTTTCTTTGGGTTAGGCATCACCCCTCCCACGCCCGAATGGGGCGCGATGATAGCAGAAGGGCAAGCAAAATTTTTCTACTGGTGGCTGGCCACTTTCCCCGGCTTGGCTATTTTTTTGGTGATATTAGGGTTTAACTTGATGAGCGAGGGACTACGCGAATGGCTAGACCCGCACAAATGATGAGGAGATACGCCTATGCAGTATCAAATGTACATTGATGGCGTTTGGCGCGACGCCCAAAATGGCGCTACGTGGGACGTAGTCAACCCGGCTACAGAAGCGGTAGTGCAGACCGTGCCGTTCGGCGGCGCAGAAGATGCCGAAGCGGCCATCCAAGCGGCCCACCGCGCCTTGCCGATGTGGAGCGGCAAAACCCCCTATGAACGCGGGGCTATCTTAAGGCGTATCGCCGCAATCATCACAGAACGGGTAGACGAATTAGCGCCCATCATGACGCAAGAATGCGGCAAACCCTTAGCGGAGACGCGCGCTGAATGGTTAGCTAGCGCCGCCTTGTTCGACTGGTTCGCTGAGGAAGGCAAACGCGCCTACGGCAGGACTATACCTTCTCGCAATAGCGGCAAACGCCTCATCGTCACCCATAGTCCGGTGGGCGTGGTCGGCACTATCACCGCATGGAACTTTCCAGCGTATCTATTGGCTCGTTATTGGTCGGCGGCTTTGGCGGCCGGCTGTACTATCGTCGGGCGTCCTAGCGAACTCACCCCCCTCAGCGCGATGGCCTTAATGAATATCATGGCCGAAGCGGGCATCCCCCAAGGCGTCGTCAACCTCATCAATGGCGAACCCGACGCGATGGGCCAAGCGCTTCTACAACATCCGCTCGTGGACAAAGTTTGCTTCACGGGGTCGCAACGGGTGGGGCAAATCCTGATGCGCGGCGCGGCCGACCACATCAAACGCCTATCCCTAGAGCTGGGCGGGAGCGCGCCCGTGCTGGTCTTCGCTGATGTAGATGTAGAAGATGCCGCGAACAAAGCCGTTGCCTCTAAATTCCGCAACAACGGCCAAGTTTGTGTATCTCCCGCGCGCTTCTATGTCCAGCGCCCCTTATTAGAAGACTTTATCGAGGCCAGCAAAGCGTCTGTAGCGCGTTTGAACGTCGGGAATGGCCTAGAACCGCATATCCAACTAGGGCCCTTGGTCACCCGCGCGGGCCGCGATAAGGTGGAGCTATTCGTCAACGATGCCATCGCCCAAGGCGCAACGCTGGTCATCGGCGGCCAGCGCCCTCAACATCTAGAAAAAGGGTATTTCTTCCTACCTACTATCCTCACCGACGTCACCAGCGCAATGAAAGTGAGTTGCGAGGAGGTCTTCGGACCGGTCATGGCCATTAGCGCTTTCGACACGCTAGAAGAAGGCATCGCCTTGGCCAACAGCACCCCCTATGGGCTGGCCGGCTACATCATGACGCGCGACATGAGCACCGCGATACGCGCCTACGAAGGACTGCGCTTCGGCATCATCGGTGTTAACGATATGGTGCCGGCCACTGCAGAAGCCCCCTTCGGCGGGATGAAACAGAGCGGCTTTGGTCGGGAGATGGGGCAAGAAGGACTGCATGAATACCTTGAAACCAAATTCGTCTCCATCCTGCTTTAAGTTGACGGCGCGCGTGACCTTATGCTATTATCACATAATCAATCAATCGCTTGATGGATAAAGCAAATGAGCACAAAATCACGCAAAGAACAAGCTAACGATAGCTTCGAGCGCATCATCCAAGCCGCCACCAAACTCTTCGCCGAACACGGGTATCATGGCGTCTCCACGCGCGAAATCGCCGCCGCCGTAGACTTGAACATCGCCACGGTGAATTATCACGTGGGGAGTAAGCAAAATCTTTATCATCTCGTCTTCCAACGCGCTTTCCAGAAAGAAGAAGCGCTCATCGCCGGCTTTGTCGAAGATGTGGACGATGCCACACTCGCCGACCCCGACGCCCTGCGCGACCAAATCGAATGGATGATTAGCGCCCTCATCCAGCTCAGCGTCAGCTATCCCGAAATCCCGCGCCTGTACGTCCGCCGTTGGTTGGAAAAAGATAGCGCCCTGCTCGAAAACTACGAGGCTAAATTTTCTATCCCGCTCTACGAGATGTCTACCCGTTTATTGCGCCGCGCCCACGAGATGGGAACGGTTGATTTGAGTGATTTGAATATGGAACTGTTCCAGCGCAGTTTCACATGGATGCTACATGGCTATTTTGTCAGCGGCATCACCCAAGCAGACCCGACCGACCCCGAACAACTGGAAGCTTTTAAGCATTTCTTGGTAGATTATCTGTGCAGAATGCTTCAGCTACCTATAAAAAAGAGGGTTCCAAAAACATCATGAAAGAACGGATTGGTTTCATCGGGTTAGGCATCATGGGGCGCGGCATGGCCCACAACCTCATCAAGGGCGGATTCAGCTTGACGGTCTGGAATCGCACGACACAAAAGATGGACGAATTCACCGCATTGGGCGCTACCGCCGCCGCCCATCCGTCCGATGTGGCCGCCCACAGCGACATCATCATCACTTGCGTGAGCGACACGCCCGATGTCGAAGCGGTCATCTTAGGTGAAAATGGCGTCATCCATGGCATCGCCGCCGACGCCCTTGTGATTGATATGAGCACGATTAGCCCCCAAGCCACGCGCCACATCGCCGACCGCTTGGCCCAAAAGGGCGTTCACATGCTCGACGCCCCTATCAGCGGCGGTAGCGAGGGCGCGGCCAAAGGCACCCTGAGCATCATGGTCGGCGGCGACGAAGCCCAATTCCAACGCGCGTTACCCGTCTTTCAAGCGATGGGCAAGACCATTACGCATGTCGGCCCCCAAGGCGCGGGGCAAATGGTCAAACTGGTCAACCAAATTTTAGTCGTCATCAATATGCTAGCCGTCAGCGAGGCGCTGGTCTTCGCCCAAGCTGGCGGGTTAGATCTCGATAAGACCATCGCGGCCGTCGCCGGCGGCGCGGCGGGCAGTTGGATGCTCAGCAATCGCGGCACCCAAGCCATCCTCCGCGATTGGCGGCCGGGCTTCACAATTGACTTGCAACAAAAAGACTTACGCCTCGTGCTAGAGGCCGCCGACCAAATGGGCGTCCCCGCAATTGGCACGAGTTTGGTTTTCAATCTTTATCGCACCCTGCAAGCCCAAGGCCTAGGCGGCGAAGGCAACCATGCCCTCGTCAAAGCGCTGGAAAATTTGGCGGGGCTTATCGTCGGGCAAGCGCGCCACTAAGGTTTACACATTCAGGAGTTGACGATGTCGGATAGAGTATGGCTTATCACTGGTTGCGCCACAGGTTTTGGGGCCGTTTTAGCGCAACACCTGCTAGACCAAGGCGAACGCATCGCCGCAACCGATAAAACCCCCGAAATGCTCGCGCGCCTCAACGCGCCTCACCCCGAGCGCCTTATTCGCTTACAACTCGATGTCACCTCCGAAAGCGATATACGCCAAGCAGTGGCCCAAACGATGGAGCGCTTCGGTCGGGTGGATGTGCTGGTGAATAACGCGGGTCTGGGCTGGGGCGGCCCCTTTGAAGAAATGCCCCTCGCGCTCAACCGCCTCTTGTTCGAGGTGAACATCCTCGGCATGATGGCCCTCACACAGGCCGTTTTGCCCATCATGCGCGCCCAAGGCGGCGGGCATATCATCAACCTGTCGTCAGATAGCGGCATTTACGGCCAGCCCTTTTCTACCGCCTATTGCGCCACCAAACACGCCGTCGAAGGCTTTTCTGAAGCCTTATCTCACGAAGTGTTGGCGTTTGGCATCAAAGTGACAGTCATCGAACCCTGCGGCATGTTCGCTACAGCCATGCCGACCGAAGCCATCGCCCAAGCGGAAAAAAATATCCGCCCCGATAGCGCCTACTATCCGCTCATTGCCGCCGCCCTGCCATCCACCAAAGCCAACCTTGAGCGCGCCAACCCCCCAGAGATGGTAGCCCACGCCATCTTAGAAATTGCCAACATGCCCCAACCGCCGCTACGCCACGCTGTCGGCCAGCCAGAGCGCACAGGGCTATTGGCCCTGCGGCGGCAAATGCCCGACGAAGCATTCATCCAGCTCATCCGTGATAATCTCTCTAAATAAATGAAGGAGTAGATACTTTGGCACTCGTAAATGGCGGTGATTTAGTCATCAAAATGTTGCAACACGCGGGCGTGACCCATATCTTCACCATTGTGGGCGGCCACAATTACGAAATCGTCAACGCTTGCCGCAAAGCGGGCATCCGCCCTATTGATGTGCGCCACGAACAGCAGGCCGCGCACATGGCTGATGGCTGGGCGCGCTTCACCGGGCAATTGGGCGTGGTCACTGTAGACGCCGCGCCGGGATTGGTGAACGCTTTCGGTGGTATTCAAGTCGCCTACGAATCGCAAGTGCCCATCCTCGTGCTCACCGCACAAGGCTCTTTGCAAGGGCGCGACATCGGCGTAATGCAAGCCATTGACCAATTGGAAATCGTGCGGCCTATCACCAAGTGGCAACGCACCTGCTTTGATATAAAACGCATCCCCGAATACGTGGCCGCCGCCATCCGTTACGCTACAACCGGCCGCCCCGGCCCCGTCTTCCTCGACTTCCCGCTAGAACTCCTGCGCGGCACGGTGGAAGAAGCCGAAGCCCCCATCCCCCAAAACTACCGCACGGCGGCCCGACCCCACGCCGCCCCCCAAGATGTCCAGCGCGCCCTAGAACTCCTCAGTAGCGCAGAGCGCCCTATCCTCGTCGTGGGGAGCGGCATTTTCTGGTCAGATGCGGGCCAAGAGTTACGGCAATTCGTAGAAGCTACTGGCATCCCTGTTTTCACCCGCAATCTATCGCGCGGCTATATCCCAGAAGACCATCCGCTCGCTTTGGGGATGATGCCCGCTAGCGCCTCCGGCGGCGATGTCTATATGGTCATCGGCACTCGCCTTGAATGGACTATCGGCTACGGGCGCGCGCCCCTGTTCCCAGAAGGGTGCAAAGTCATTCATGTGGATATTGAGGCGGAAGTTATCGGCAAAACGCGCCCTATAGACTTGGGCATCGTCGCCGACGCCAAAGCCTTCTTGCAACAATTGCTCAATCAGCTGGGCGATTATCGCTGGGCTATCAGCAAAGAATGGCAAGCCCGCGCTAAAGGCGTGGTGGCCTATATGCAGGAGCAAAACTACACCAATTATGAAATTGCCAGCCGCCCGCCAGACCGCCCTATGCACTCCATCCAACTTTCGCGAGCGCTCAAAGCGTGGCTATCGCCTGATAGTATCACGGTCGTAGATGGCGGTTACATCGCCGCTTTCGCCTTGCAAGAACTAGAAGCGCGGTCGCCGCAAGGGGTGATGTGGGTAGGCATCACCGGGCATCTTGGCGTGGGCGTGCCCTATGCCATCGCCGCCAAATTGGCGCACCCCCAACGGGTCGTCGTGGCGTTGATGGGCGACGGCTCTTTTGGCTTGTGCGCTATGGAATTCGATACCGCGGTGCGCCACAATATCCCTATCATTGTCGTCATCGCCAATGACCAAGGTTGGGGCGAAATCCGCGATGGACAGCGGCGACGCTTCGGCGAGGAGGGTATTATCGCCTCTGAATTAGGCCTGACGCGCTATGACCAAATGGCCATCGCCCTAGGCGGGCATGGCGAATTTGTCACCCGCCCAGAAGATTTAGCCGCCGCACTCGACCGCGCTGTAGCCTCTGGCAAACCGAGCATCATCAACGTACAAACCGACCCCGTGCAACGCAGTATGGCCGTCACGGGGATGCCGTGGATCGTAGAATGAACAACGCGCCACGATGACAAAAGGCTTTTGAGCGATGATAACAGCCGCCCTGGAATATGCACGGCAAAACCAACAAGCGCATCTGCGCGATTTGCTCGACTTGTTGCGTATCCCTAGCATCAGCACCTTGCCCGAACATAGCGCCGACATCGACAGGGCGGCCCAATGGGTGGCTGATTATCTACGGCGCATCGGGCTAGACGCGGTGGAAATCATCCCAACCGCGATGTACCCGCTCGTTTATGGCGAGTGGTTACAGGCCGGCCCAGATGCTTTCACCCTGCTCATTTACGGCCATTACGACGTGCAACCGCCCGACCCACTAGAAGCGTGGACATCGCCCCCTTTCGAGCCGACTATACAGGGCGATAACGTCTATGCGCGCGGCGCTAGCGACGACAAGGGGCAATTCCTCGCCGCCTTAAAAGCTATCGAAGCGTATTTACAGAGCGGCGGGCAATGCCCTATCAATATCAAGGTGCTCATCGAAGGCGAGGAAGAAATCGCCAGCCCTAGCCTGCCCAATTTCGTGCGCGACAACCGCGATAAGTTGCACGCTGATGCGGCCCTCATTGTAGACCACCCCATGATGGGCCCGAATACCCCCATGATGATGTACTCGGTGCGCGGGCATCTTTATGCAGAAATCACCGTGCGCGGGCCAGCTACCGATTTGCATTCCGGCACGTATGGTGGCGGCGTAGATAACCCGTTTAACGTCCTCGTCCGCATACTCGCACAGCTCCAAGATGGCCAAACGCGCCGCATCCACATCCCCAACTTTTACGACGCCGTGGACGAAATCAGCGCCGAGGAACGCGCCTTGCTCCATAACGGCATCGTCACGGACGAAGCGCTCATGGCCGCCACAGGCGTTAAAGCGGTCGCTGGCGAGATGGGCTACACCAGCGCAGAACGCATCTCTATCCGCCCCACCCTAGAAATTTGCGGTATGCCGGGCGGATATACAGCCCCAGGGCGAAAATCGGTCATACCGTCCACTGCAAAAGCCAAAGTGAGTATGCGCCTCGTCCCCAAACAAGACCCCTTATTCATCTTCCAACGCTTGGAAGCCTTCGTGCGCGCCCTCGCGCCCGACACGGTGCACGTCACCATCGAAAATCTGGGGTACGCTTATCCCGTGCTGACCGATTATCAGCACCCGGCCATACAAGCGGCGACACACGCTTACCGCGCTGTGTTCAACGCGCCCACGCTGTTCATGCGCGGCGGGGGGTCTTTGCCTTTCACCCACGACATCCAACATACTTTAGGCGCGGCTATTGTGATGATGGGCTTGGGCCTGCCAGATGATAATCTGCACGCGCCTAACGAAAAATTTTATTTGCCCAATTATTATCGCGGCATAGAAACTATCATCCATTATCTCGATATTTTAGCCCAAGGCTGAGGGCGGGTTATGGCCGATATTCACATCTTCACCAGCGGCGGCTCGATTGATAAATACTACTCCACACAAGAGAGTGATTTCATCGTTGGGCCGCCCCAAATTGCGGACATCCTGCGCGATGCGAACGTGAATGTGAGCTTCGTCATCACGCCGCTTTTGCAAAAAGATAGCCTCGACATCACCGCCGAAGACCGCGCTTTCATCTACGAGCGCGTCGCCCGCGCGGCAGAAGACAAAATCATCATCACGCATGGCACGGACACCATGACCCAAACCGCCCAAGCGTTGGCCGCTATCGGCAACAAAACGATTGTCCTAACGGGCGCGATGCAACCAGCCGCCTTCAAGCACAGCGACGCGGCGCTCAATGTGGGCTTGGCGTTAGCGGCCGTCCAGCTATTGCCCGCGGGGGTTTATATCGCCATGAGCGGGCGCATCTTCCCGCACCATAAAACGCGCAAAAACCCGCTCACCAACCAGTTTGAAGCGCTCTAAGCGTTGGTCGCGGGGCTTGCCTCCGATACGTCCGCGGGGGTGGCTATCGGCTTGGGGCGAAACAAACGCCCCCTCAAACGCGCCCATGTCCCCATCACCCCTTGGGGAAAGATGATGACCACAGCGATGAAAATACCGCCCAACAACAAGCCCCATATATCGGCAATTTTCACCACGGCGCTACCGAGGGTGAAGGTCGCTTCTCTTAAGACGATGTCCATCAAGTGCAACCCCACCGCCCCGATGAGCGGCCCGACAAAAGTACCGATGCCGCCGATAATCGTCATCAACAGCGGGTCTACTGTGTAGGTGATGGACAACACCTCTGGGCCGACCTTTTTATTGAGCAGAACCTGCAAAATACCGGCAAACGCCGCCATGATGCCAGCGACGAAGATAGAAAAGAGCTTATAGTTCAGCGTATTATAGCCGATGGCTTGGGCGCGGTCCTCGTTCTCGCGTATCGCCTTGAATACCGCCCCTGTCGGGGAATTGACCAAACGGCGGATGAAAAAGAACACAAAGGCGACCGCCATCAGCGAAAGATAATAAAAATTCAAACGACTTTGCGTAGGGTCTAGCCATGTGGGCAGGGTGCTGATGGGAAAGCCCGCCTCGGCGCGCGTTAGCTCAAAGCGGCCGAAGAAAATAAAGACCATCTCCGCAATCGCCAACGTAAAAATAGCGAAATAGACGCCCCGCAAACGCAACGACACCACACCGATGAACAATCCCAAAAGCCCGCAGACGACCATAGCGACGACGAAACCAACCACCAACGCCACGCCCGTTTCCATCTGTGTGAATTCCAACATCATACCGACGATATAACCGCCCAGCCCAAAGAACAGCGCATGGCCGAAAGATAAGACCCCCGTAAAACCAAACATCAGGTTATAGCTCATGGCGAGGATGCTCAGGATGAAAATTTCTATCATCACCGACTGCCAACGGACAGATTCCCCGCGCATAATCATGCGGTCGCCGCGGGGCACGCCGAAGGGGCTAGATTCTGTCATCCAACCGATGAGATGCGGGAAAATGACCAAAAATAGCAGAACGGCTAACGGTAGCCAATCTGCAAAGAGTCGCCGTAGTTGTGGTTGCATCATGAGCCTGTTACCTCGTGCTTCCGAATAAGCCGCTAGGGCGCACTAACAAAACAAGGATGAGCAAGAGCATCGGGGTGATGCTGGGCAAAAAGGCATAAGGCGTGCCGATGGCCGCCTGTTGGGCCACGGCGATAGCCAATCCCACCATCACGCTACCCGCCGCTGTGCCCTCGTAACTGCCCATGCCCCCCAAGACGACGACGGCGATAGCTTGTAACAAAAAGGTGGAGCCAATCGAGATAGAAGCGCCCAAGAAAGGCGCGGCCACCGCACCACCCAACGCGGCCACGGCGCACCCCAGCATGAAAACGAGGGTGAAAATCGCCCGCACATTGATGCCCAACGCCTCCACCATTTGGCTATCTTCCACGCCGGCGCGGATGATGATGCCAATGCGCGACCGCCGCAACAAATAGGCAATGCTGATGATGAGCAAAATACCCATCCCCACTACAAACAGGCGGTAAGTGCTAAAACGCTGGCCAAACACTTCAAAAAATCCCTGTTGCACCCCAAAAACGGCCGTCCAGCTATAGGGGGTGGTCGTCCACAGCAGTTTTACCAATTCCAGCATCACCAAAGACACCCCAAAGGTCAGCACCAGTTGGAAGATAGGGCGGGCGTACAGCGGCCGCAATAGGACGCGCTCCAAAAAAACGCCCAAGGCCGCCCCTACCCCTATCGCCCCTAGCACCGCCACCAAAAAACGCAGGTTAGGGTCTGGAATGAGCGTCGCGAAATGCACATCGCTAACCGCCATGTCCGCATTGCAGAACGCCGCCGACCATTCGATACACACCGTGCGATAAATAAACTTGGGCAATTCATCTATAAAGCCGCCAGCGTGTTGGATGTCATAAGCGACATATGCGCCAACCATAAAAAACGCGCCTTGCGCCAACGTCAGCACATCCATCAACCCAAAGATGATAGACAAGCCCGACGCCACCAAAAATAAGAGCATCCCTTGGAATAATCCCGATACCACCGTGATACCAAAAGTGCCCAAGTTGCCATTAGACGATATGAAGCCAATCGCCAGCAAAATACCAATAGTCCCCACAATGATGACAATCGGGCCTCGCTTTGGGTCTGTTTTTACGCTTGTTGTCGCCATATAGCTACGCGACCCCCAAATATCTTTGGACTAAATCATTATCTTGTGCCAAATCGGCCATGGCGCCGGCCACCGCGCTATGTCCATCGTCTATGATGACGTAACGGTCGGCGAGGCGGCTAGCCATCCGAAAATTCTGCTCTACCAACAACACGGTACTTTGCGCGGCCAATTTACGAATCGCATGCATCAACTGTTCGATGATGACCGGCGCCAACCCCTCGCTTGGCTCATCTATCAGCAGGAGGCGATTATCTGGCACGAGCGCCCGCGCCACGGCCAACATCTGCTGTTGCCCGCCCGATAAATTGCCCCCCGGCAAGTGATAAAGCCGTTTGAGGTCGGGGAAAAGGTCGAAGATAAAATCGAGTTTGCGGTCTAAATCGCCGCGCCGCCGTTCGGAAATTTGCAAATTTTCGCGCACGGTTAAATCTTTGAAGATGGCGCGATGCTCTGGCACATAACCAATGCCCAGCTGTGCGATGGTAAAAGGGCGTTTGCCCAATAATGACTGTCCCTCGAATATGATATTGCCTCTAGATGGCGGCGTGATGCCCATAATGCTCTTGAGGGTCGTCGTCTTACCCGCGCCGTTGCGCCCCAACAACACCGTGATACTACCCAAAGGCACCTCAAAATTGACGCCTTCCAGAATATGAAATTGACCGATGAAAGTATGGATGTCTTGCACTTGCAGGACGCTAGCGCTCATCAGCCATTCTCCTTGGGCAAGTCGTACAATTCGCCCAGATAAACGCTCTGCACGATGGGGTTAGCCGCAATCTGCGCGGGCGCGCCTTCCGCCAACACCCGCCCCATATGCATCACAGTGATAATATCAGAGACGTTCATCACCACATTCATATTATGTTCAACCATCACAATGGTCTTGCCGCTCTCGGCGCGTATCCTTTCGATAGTTTGCATCAATTCTGGCACCTGTTCAGACGCCATGCCGGCCGTCGGCTCGTCCAATAGGAGCAATTGCGGGTCGGCGGCTAGCAAAATCGCCAGTTCCAACTTACGCTTGCCGCCGTGTGGCAATACCGAAGCCGGCGCATGAATCATATCCGATAGCCCCACCCAGCCGAGCACTTCCAACGCTTTATGGATATAAGACTCGAACGATTGGGCCGTGCGCCAAAAACGGAAACTATCGCGACTGAGCGCTTGCGCCGCCAAACGCACATTTTCTAATACCGTCAGGTTAGAGAAGATGTTGGTGATTTGGAAAGAGCGTCCAATCCCAATATGAACGCGACGATAGACGGGTAAATTGGTGATGTCCTCGCCCTTAAAAATCACGCGCCCATGGGTTGGCTTGTATTTACCTGTCAATAGGTTGAAAAAAGTCGTCTTGCCCGCGCCATTGGGCCCGATTATCGAATGTGTCGTCCCTTGGCGAATCTGGATGCTAACATCATCTACGGCTATCAAGCCGCCAAATGCTTTGCGTAATTGTATCGCTTCTAAAAGAATGGTCATCTGTGCCATAAAACATCGCTAAACAAACTATTTTAGTGTTTTTAAGATGGGCGCAACTTGCAAAGCGCGCCCATCTTCGGCTCTTTCAACAGGGTCTTTATTCGCCTGTCAAGCTCTCTAAGAAGCCTTCGTCCAAAGCGAGGCGGTCGGCAAAATTCTCTGGCAAGAGCACCGGCGGGACAATTTGTTCAGCGGGGACTTCTGCCAACAATTCAAAGAATTTCTGCTCAGGGTCATCGAGGTTATCCAGCCGCGCAATATACATCGGCACTAACGCTTGGTGGTCGGATGGGCGGATGGCGTAAGTGCCCTTCGGCCCTTCAAACACCATGCCCTCTAAAACAGGGATGAGCGCATCTGGCAAGGTATCGCCTTCTGTCTCGGTCACCGCTTGGACAATCGCTTGGGCGGTGGCAAAACTGCATTCCGTGAACAGATCCGGCCAGTCGCCATAAACCGCTTGGTGCTTTTCCACCAGCCAATCGTTAATCTCATTATCGGGGAAGGAGTAATGATACACAATCCACGAGATATTGCCGATGGTGCTGGGGTCGCTGACGGCGACAATATCGTTAGAGTTGAAAGCAGAGACCACAGCCATTTGTTCTTGAACTCCCAATTCCGCCATTTGTTGGAATAGGGTCACCGTGCCATCGCCCGCCCAAATGGGCAAAACAGCATCCGCGCCAGAATCCAACACCTGTTGCAAATAGGGCGTGAAATCGGTGGTCTCTAGGGGCGCGTAAATCGGCTCGGAGACGAAGTTGATGCCTGCGGCGGCCAAAACCCCAGCGGCCGCGGCAGAACCACGCCCGAAATCGTTATCAATGGCTAAAATCACGAAGTCCGTGCCCAATTCGCTGGTGGCATAAGGCGCAAAAGCGAGAAAATCTTGGAAAGTATTGCGGCAAATGCGGAACGTGTTCACGTTGAAATTCGCGCCAGTAATCACGGGCGAGGCGGCCGGCGCGGCGAATACCAACACGTCGGAATCCAGCGCGACTTGTTGCACGCCCGTCATCACACCAGAGCTAGGCGCGCCAACCAACAATTCCACACCCTCTTGTTCCACCAATTCGCGCGCTTGGCTGGCGGCTGTATCGGCATTGCTGGCATTATCGCGCACAATCACTTCTACCGGGCGCCCGGCGATAGTGACCGCGGCCAGCGCCTCATCAATGCTTTCATATTCGGTCGGGTCCACACCGGCGGCGTAGAACAAACCGAGCTTAAAGCCATTCTCTAGTTCGATGCCATAAATGGTCAGCGGGCCGGATTGGTCTACCATCAGGCCGATTTTCAACGGCTCGCCTTCCTGAGAAAAAACACTGCCCCCGACGCCTAATAAAAGCGCTATCAGGAGCAAAAGGACTAAAAATCTTTTATGCATATTTCCCTCTCCTAAGTTCTATCAAATAGGTTTTATTGCTTCAGAAGCGAAAAAACGCTTCGTATTGCACCATGTTAAAGCTCTGCCTCGCTGGCATCTGCTTCGACCAGCGAGCGTTTGAGTATTTTGCCCGCGGCCGAAATGGGCAAGCTATCGCGAAATTCAATCATCTTGGGGACTTTATAACCCGCCAAATAATGTTGCATGTGCGAGAACAGTTCTTCTTCCGTCACCTGCACATCGGGCTTAAGGACGATGAACGCTTTGCCCACTTCTCCCCAACGTTCATCGGGCACGCCCACCACCGCGCATAGCTCCACGGATGGATGCTTGTACAACACCTGCTCTATTTCGGTGGGGTAAATATTTTCGCCCCCGCTGATGAACATATCTTTTTTGCGGTCCACAATGCGGAAATAACATTGCTCATCCATCACGGCCAAATCGCCCGTATGGAACCACCCGCCCTCATCCACAACGCTAGCGTTGGCCTCTGGGTCATTGAAATAACCCGAACACATCGAAGGTCCGCGTAAGACCAACTCGCCGACCTCTCCCGGCGCGACTGGCTGGTTATGCTCATCCACAATGCGCGCATCCACAAAAAAGTTGGGGCGGCCGATGCTCCCCGCTTTACGGATAGCATCCTCTGGCGCGAGGGCGAAAACACCGGGGCCAAATTCGGACATGCCGAAGCCCTGTTTGAATTGCACCCCTTTCTCTTTTTGAAATTTTTCCACTAAGGGGATAGGCAAGGGTGCGCCGCCGCTCGTGCAAAAACGTAAATTGCTCAGGTCGGCTGTGGCCCAATTGGGCGCGGAAGTCATCATCTGGTAAGTGGTCGGCACGCCGGCATACACGGTCGCCGCATATTCTTCTAACAAGGATAACACCTGCTCCGCATCAAACTTTCGTGTCAAAATAACCGTCCCGCCAAGGATGATGAGCGGCGTTGTATAGACCAACAAGCCGCCTGTATGGAACAGAGGGAATGTGTTGACCGTGACATCGCCATGTTGTAAATCATGAATGATGGTATTTAGCGTGTTCCATGCGATCATGCGGTGGCTAATTTGGGCCGCTTTGGGCATGCCCGTCGTCCCGCCAGTGAAGATGAAGCAGGCGATGTCTTCTTCGTGCACCCCTTCGGTCGTCACCGGCAACAACACAGAATCGGCCAACGTTTTTTCGTAAGAGCGGCTACCCGCAACGCTCTTGCCCTCGATATGCACATAATGGGCGATAGAGGTTTCTACCGTGGCGATTTGTTGAACGACGGAGGCGAATTCTTCAGAAAAGATGAGCACGCGCGGGGTCGTTTTGTGGATGAGTTCTACCAACTCGCGCCAGTGCAAGCGCCAGTTAAAGGGCGATAAAATCGCGCCCAACTTGCCGCAGGCGAAAAAAGCATCTAAAAATTCCACCCCATTATGGGCGAGGATGGCCACCCTATCGCCTTTTTCCACCCCGGCGCCATGGCGCAACCAATTCGCGAGGCGGTTCGCGCGGTTATTCAGTTCGCTATAGGTGAAGGCGCGATGCGGCATTTTGCCCGCATCCACGACCGCTAACGCATCTGGGGTGTATAAAGCCCTACGGCCAAGATAATCGCCAACATACATAGGACAAGCACTCTTTCAAAATAAACCCTTTTTACTATTTCAACTGGTAAGCCGTTGTATATTTCATCTCATTTAGCACAAGGCTGGTCTCGATGCGCTCCACCCCTGTTAGGCTCATCAAATGGTCACGGATGAATTGGTCGAGCTGACGATGATTCGGGACAACCACCTTGAGCAGAATATCGTAACTGCCAGCCGTCCGATAACACTCTAACACCTGCGGCAAGCCCGCTACCGCCTGCTGGAACGCTTGCATCAAAGCGTCGGTGTGCGGTTGCACGCTGATGCGAATAAAACATAACAAGTCATATCCCACCGCCTCGCGGTCTACCAGCGCCACATACTGTTGGATGACCCCTGCGCGCTCCAAACGCTTGATGCGTTGGTACACCGCCGGCGGCGATAGGTGTATTTTTCGGGCGAGGTCGGCGACGCTAATACGACCGTTCACTTGGAGTTCTTCCAAAATTGCCCTATCGAGTTGGTCAAAACCATCTTGAAAAAAAGCGTTCGCCATTTTATTAAGCTTGTTCACTTCAATTGTAGGCGGTGGCGGTCGGTTGTCAGCAAATGCAAAAGAATATTTCTTTTTCGCAAAAGCCCAACACCGTTTCTTTTGCCCGCCACCGCGCTTTAACCTTTTATGTGAGATGCGCGTGAAAAACGCGATCGAACGCTTGCGGCTTTTCGATGTACGGCGTATGGCCTGTATCCTCTATAACATGTTCCACGTAACGCCCCCCCGCCGCCTGATATTGCTCTAGGACGTAGCGCGTTTGGCTGACCATCGGTTGCGGCGGGAAGACATCCGCCCCCGGCCAGCCCGGCACCACGCCCAGAGCGCCTAATGTGCCCATATCGAACAACGAATTATCGCTGACGATTTGGTCATCGCTCCCCCGCACCCATAACACTGGCGGCTTAGGGTTGATGCGATACAATTTGCTGACATCCCCCACATATAACGGCGACAGCGCGTTTGCCGGACCATAAACGCCGGGCGCGAGGTTGGGCCAGTTAGGCGATGGCTTGCTATCGCCGGGGTATTCGCGCGCGCCGATGTGTTCCGATAGCACCGACGACAATAAATCCTCCTCGCGGGCGGGCTTGAACGGTGGCTTCCAATAAAAATTGTTCATCACCACCCGCGGCGACGCTTGGGGATTATCTGAACTGCGGTCGCCGTCAGCAATCGCCTGTGCGAAAGCTGGATTCACAATCCCGCCGCCAGACCCCGCCCCATCCGGGTAACACATCGTCCCGTGCACATCTTTAGTGCCGCCAAAGCCGAAAGGCGACCCCGGACAAACGAGGGTGACGGTCAACAGACGGTCGGGATAATCGCTCATCATTCGCCAAATCACCGAACCGCCTGCCGAATGACCGACGACATGCGCTTGTGGGATAGCTAACGCATCCAGCAAAGCGATAGCATCATCCGATAAATCGCCCATGCCGCGGGTCGCATCAATCTTGGCGGCGCGGTCGGCATCGCCATAGCCGCGCTGGTCGGGCGCAATCCCCCGATACCCGACAGGCAATGCCAACATCACTTCCTCCCAAAAGGTCGCTGAAGAAGCGTTGCCATGCAAAAATAAAACGGGCTTGCCATCTTCTGGCCCGCTGAACAAAACGCGCGTGGTGATGCGCGCCGATGTAATCGTCTTGGCGGTAATGCCGGGCAAGGTTGGTACGGGCATATGTATTCTCCTTAAACTCGACTTCACTATTGGATAAATTGCGCCCTCAATTGGCGCTTGAGCACTTTGCCAGCCGCGTTGCGGGGCAAAGCATCTATAAAAGCAACCGCTTTGGGCACTTTGAACTTGGCCAGCCGTTCCCGACAATAAGCGATAACCGCTTCTGGCTCTAGCTCGACACCCTCCTTCAAAACGAGGATAGCCAAGCCGCTTTCCCCCCACTTCTCATCAGGCACGCCGATGACCGCCGCTTCCGCTACCCCTTCAATTTGGTACAAGACTTGCTCCACCTCTGCCGGATACACATTTTCGCCGCCGCTGATGTACATATCTTTGTAGCGGTCCACAATATAAATGCATCCTTCTTCGTCCACCGTGCCCGCATCGCCCGAATGCAACCAGCGATTCCCAAAGGCATCTATCGTAAAGCTCGCCTCATTGGCATCAGGGCGCTTCCAATAACCGGGGGTGATATTCGGACCGCTGATGACCACCTCCCCTATTTGACCCGCTCGCACATCGCAGAAAGCTTCATCCACTACGCGCACGCGGGTATGGAGCAACGGCTTGCCTACAGAAGTAGGCTTTTGCAAGGCGCGGCGCTTATCAATGAGGAACACCGTAGGGCTAGTCTCTGTCATGCCGAAGCCCAATTGAATGATGATGCCTCTCTTGGCGTAGCGCTCCAATACCGCTACCGGCATGGGCGCGCCACCGCATCCCCACGAATGAATACGGCTGAGGTCCGCCTCTTCAAATCGCGGATGCTGGCTGAGGAATAAGTAAATAGATGGCACGCCAAAAACATGCGTAACCCCTAGTCCTTCGTCCGTTAAAGTGTCCAGCATCAGACCAGCGTCAAAATTGCGCGCAATAATATTCGTCCCGCCGAGATGAAAAATAGGGTTGGCATATAAATTCAAACCGCCCGTATGAAATGTCGGCAAGACGACATAATGGACGCTATCATGGTTTAGACCCGTAGGGGTGGTGATGTTAATCGCATTCCACAAGGTCATGCCATGCGTGATGAGCACCCCTTTAGGATGGCCTGTTGTACCCGCGGTATACATGATAGTTATTGGCGCATCATGCGTCGTCTGCGGGTCCATGACGACCGAAGGCGTCGCCATTTGTAGCGATGCCTCATACGATGGCGCGCCGTCATCCCCTTTTTGTACGCTATCAATCCGTAAGCGTTGTTTAGCGGGGGTCTGCTCTAGGAGTGGCGGAATACGCTCTTCAAATTCTGCGTCATACACAATGCCTAAGGCTTCGGCATCGCGGAGGATGAATACTAGCTCAGGCTCTGCCAAGCGCCAATTGAGCGGCAACATCAGCGCGCCCAGCTTGATGCAAGCGAACTGAAACTCGAAATATTCGGACGAATTTTTAGCGAGGATGGCCAAACGGTCGCCCGCTTTAGCGCCCCATGCCGCTTTCAGATACGCCGCAAGGCGCGTCGCGCGGTCGTTGAAGTCGGCATAACTAAAGCGCCGTGCGGTCTCTTGGTCAATGATGGCTAGTTTTTCGGGCGTGCGGTCAGCATGAAATGCTATCCAATCGGAAGCCAAAAGTCTATTCATAATGCTCATTAATCCTCAAAAATATATTTATTCTATTGCGAGGCGCTCAACCCCAGCGGATAGCTACAGCGCTCCACGTGTAGCCCGTGCCAGCACCGGCCAGCACGACGACATCGCCGGCCTTTATTTTGCCTTGGGCCAACCCCAACTCTAGCGCTAACACTTGGTCTACACTTTGGACATGTCCATAATCTTCTAAATAAACCGATTGTTCGGGGGTTAGCCCCAATTGCTTCAGAATATCGAGGTAAAACGAGCGCTTCATATGGGTGATGCCGAGGAAGCGCACTTCATCCAGACGCGCGCCGCCCTGTTCCACCGCCGACCGTATCACACGCAGGAAATTATCCATAGATACGTCGCCCAGACGCGCCGCCATATATTGCGGATCGGTCACATCCAAGCGCCCTACCACCTCGCCCACGATAGGCTCGCTATCCCCCACCGCCTCGGCGGTCAATATCACCGTCTCGGACAAGCTCGCGTCGGTGATGGCAGAAGCGCCGATGATGCGATTGTGGGACGCCCCACGCTGTAACACCATTGCCCCGCCGCCTGAACCGAAGTTGAACATGAAGCGCGAACGCTCATTACGAACGTTGATGAGGTCATTCTCGCGGCTAGCGGCGGCGATAAGCGCATAATCCAACGTCGGGTCAGCGCTCATCATGCCCCGCACGACGTTCATAGCGATGGGGGCGCCGGCACACAAAGCGTATATCTCAAAAGCGTAGGCGTTCACCGCCCCTATATTCTGCTGGATTTTAGATGCGGCATTCCAAACGAGATGGTCTTTATGTTCGCTACCATGCGAGATGACGAGCCGAATATCTTGCGGGGCGATGCCGGCCATGCCTATAGCGCGTTTGGCCGCCTCGCTCGCCATCATGGTGACGGTCTCTTCTGGGCGGGCGATATGACGTTGACGAATGCCCATTTTATCGCGCAAGACCGCTTCGGGGATGCCGCTACGCGCCGCCAATTCCGCGGCTGTCTCTATCGTGGCCGGAAAAAATGTCCCCCAACCAATGATGCCAACATCAGCCATAAATACTCCCAAAACATCTTTTGGCAGACTATAACGCAAGCATTTTTGCTTTGGCTAGCCCCCCACCGCCAAAGTCAAACGATTCTTTCTTGAGGATAGAAAAAGACAAAAGAAGTTTAAGAGGTGAAGGCGCTCCCAAACCACGCCTCATAATCAAAGTGTTGGGCGCGCATTTTAACCGTTTCTCGCTCCTCGGTTGTCAGCGCGGCTTCCGCTTGCTTTTCCCAACCGTCCAGCCATTCTTCAACCTCTATCTTAGGGAAAAGGGGATGTTCGCGGACGTAAGTTAACAGCAGGCAAGCGTTATGAGCATCGCCCATTAGCCAATACCACAGCGCATAGACGACCAGCAACTCTAAAATGTGTCCTTCTAGGCGATGCTCCATAGCCATGAGGAAACCCTCGCGGGAATAGGCAAGCGCGGCTTCGTACTTCTTTTGGCGAAGCGCTAAAAACCCTAGTGTTGTCAGACTATTGATTGTTGCCGATGGACGGTTCAAACGGCGACAAATCGCCAAAGCGGTTTGTTGGTAGGCTTCGGACTGCTCCATATGGCCTATCTTGTTGGCAACCCAGCTCAAATTCACCAAGGCAATCACTTCTTCAGACTGGTAGTAATATTTGCGAGCAATTTCCGCCGCTTCTTCAAAAATTTGGCCCGCTAGTAGCAGATCGCCTTCCAAGCTAATCACCAACCCCAAAATGAGTAGGCATTGGCAAATCGTCAAAGAATCATCGGCACGACGGCTTAACTTAAGCGCTTCTTCCAAATGGCGCTTCGCTTGGCCGTAATCCTTACGCCGCTCGGCGATAGAGGCCAGACGTTTCCAACAGTTGGCCTCGCCGCGCAACTCATTCATCGTTTGATACACCTGTAAAGAACGCTGGATATAGGATTCAGCCTCGTCCAAATCGCCAAAGCGTTCCTCGATATTTCCCAAATTCATCAAAGTCCACGCGATATTGCGGGTATCCTCATGGGCTTCAAAGATAGCCAGAGCCTTTTGATATTGGGCGCGCACTTGCTCAAAATTGGCGGGGATTAAGCTATCAATGCGGGCAATTCCTAATAGGGCTTGGGCCTCGCCCAAAGCGTCATCATGCGCCTGCGCCAAAGATAACGCCTCGGCATAAGCTCGGCGGGCGGTCTGGGCATCCCCATGCAACAAGTGGCAACGCCCCAAAAAGATGAGATGTTGCACCGCATCTATCGGGCGTTTGAGACGGCGCGCGGCATCTAACCCGGATTCTGCCCACGCCACTTTCACCTCATAAGGCTGGCGGAGGAACAATAATTCACGAACCGCCAACGGGTACGCCGTAATCATATCTAGCGCTTGGGGTTCTTGGGTATTCTTAATCGCCCATGAATGCGCTTGGACGGACTGTAACCAGATTTGGTCTAGCAGGTTAAGCGCTGTTTGCACGAATTCGCCGCCTTGCTCGTACAGCGCGCTCGCCCGACTCAACTGCCCCAAATAATAAGCGCAATGTCGCAATGACGCTTGTTGTAGGGTGTTTAGTTGCAACATGAGTCTAGTACCGCATCATTTTCTCAAGCGCACTCCCCTATCTGTGCCCCAAAACCGACCAAATCCTAGGGGAAAGCAGCCGTTTCAGTGCCTCAATACGTTTAAGGGAGCGCTCATCAGATAAGCGCTCCGTCTCCGTTAGCAGTCGCATTCATTCGCCGCTCAACGTCATTAAGTAGGCGGTCAATTCTAGCAATTGTGTTTCGGTGAGGATGTCGCCGTAATTCTGCGGCATCAACCCCTCCGCGAAACCCTCCACCACATATTCATTAGGATGCACAATAGAGTTATAGATATAACGCTGGGCGACTTGCCCTTCAACACGGGCGGCCGCGCGTTCAGGAATGCCATATAAGCTCGGACCCACCTTCACTTCGCCCTCTAGGATGCTATGGCAGGTCGAACACATCCAAGGGCCGCTGGCTGTCTCGAAGGTCGCGTTAAAAAGCCGCTCGCCGTTAGCCGCGCTACTAAAGGCCACTTGTTGAACGATAATATCCGTCACGGACGGCGCTTCTGTTGGGGCTGGCGTCTCCGTCGGGGGTATCTCGGTGGGCGTTGGGGTCGGCGGGACGGGCGTAGGGGTGGCGGTAGGCGGCGCGATGGTCGCCGTCGGCGCGATGGCAACAACTTCTTGGGCTTCCACAACTCCGCTAGTGGGTTCGGGCGCTTCCCATACGGGTGTAGCAATCGTCCCGCAGGCAGTCATGATGAGCGCACAAAACAGTGGCATAATCCTTCGCAGGGACATGGTCATCCTCTCGGCATATCCATTTGTGAATCAGCGAACAAGTGCCGCAAGTATACCGCATACAGCGGATGAGGGGCAACTGAATACTTCAAATTTCATCACAAGGTATCGGCTGAATCCGAATGCCCCTAAGCTGGTCGCTGATGATTTTGCGGGTTTCTAGGCGGATAGCGACACCACCCGGCTCCAAATCTATGAGATGCGTAACATCGGTGGCGAAGATGCCTTTACGCGCGTCGTGTTTACCCGCCGCCTTGCCATTAATGAAAAATTGCGCGGCGCTGGGCACGGCGTCCACGTGCAAAAAATATACCGCGCACATCCCTAAAGGTTGTAAACGGATGGGATGATACAACCAAAGATACGGGGCGCTATCCAAAGATATAGAACGCCACGCCCCCAGCGAATCTAAGGCGCGCCAATCGCGCAAGTTGGGCGCGCGTCCTTTCACCAAGCTGGCATCGTCCGATAAAGCATAAAACCACTGAGAATCTAGATGAATGGGGGCAAGTTGGGGCATAATCATTTTCCCCTTCAATAAGCGAGTTCATCGGTGTGTAGTATAGCGCCATCTACACTAGCATCGGCATAGCGCCTTAGCAAGTCTTTTAAGTCGTCCACAGCGGCCGCAACAGTCGCTTGGGCTTCATCATGGTGCGCTTCTACCGTGACGAGGATAGCGGCGGTGTCATCGCGCGCGGCGCTAGAAGCGCTCTGCCGCCAGCACCAACGCCGCGCTAACACTTGCCTTGTCGCATCGGTGAAGACCACTTCGCCCACGGCGGGATATTCCACTTGGTCGGCATCCGAGCCTTCGTTCAATGGCTGAAAAGGCTCTGTGCCTTCGGCGAAGTGTACGGTCACTGGCCAGCGGATGTAACGGGTATCCAAGATGGCCACGGGCAAGGCATAACGGATGCTGACCAAATTGCCCATATCCACAAGGCGATTGATGAAAGGGATGTCCCCCTTTTTGGTCAAACGCCTTAATAGGGCTTCGGCCGCGCTCCGATATTGGGTCGGGTCTACCCCAAAAGCGCGAAAAACGCCGCGCCACGCCGCCAACGATGGTATAGCGCTCAGCGGTTGCTGGCCAACCCGCGCGAGGACGGCTTCTTGCTCGCGACGATACGCATCGCTCAGGGCCGATGGCGACGGCCCGCTTTCTACGTCATGGGCGTAAAGCACACCGCCCACCAATTGTGGGAACTTTTGGGCAATGTGGGGGTGATATTGGAAATACACCATCAAAATACCTTTCAGCTCAGCGATAACATGCATCCAACCAAGACAAATATCGCGTTATATGCCACAATATCATACAAGTTCGCGCTCATCGAGGTGGACCATGCGCCATACAGTCCTATTTTACAACCCGCTCAGCACCTCCCGCGGCAAACAACGCTTGCCCATGTCCTTGTTGGCCATCTCGGCGATGATTGCTGAAGATTATGACATCGTCTTCATAGATGGTAATCTCATCGCAGACCCCGCCGAAGCTATCATCCACCAAGCGCGCGCCACCCAAGCGCGCCTATTAGCCGTGACCGTGATGCCCGGCCCGCAATTGCGCCAAGCGGTAGCTGTATGCAAACAGGTAAAAGCCGCTCTGCCCCATCTGACCATCCTTTGGGGCGGCTATTTCCCCAGCAATCATGCCGAAGTGGTGCTCAACAGCGCTTTTGTGGATTATGTCATCATCGGTCAGGGAGAAATCGCCTTCCGCAAATTTGTAGACATCTTCCACCGTGGCGGCGCGCTGGCTGATGTGCCCTCCTTAGCGCATCGCGCCGATGGGACATTGACGCTCAACCCGCGCGCGCCTTTCGCCCCGCTAGACCAGTTACCATGGTATCCCTATGATCGCATTGATATGCAGTCCTATATCAGCGCCAATTATCTGGGTAGGCGCGTGGGGGCCCATCATAGCAGTTGGGGATGCCCATTCGCTTGTCATTTTTGCGCGGTCGTGCCGCTGGCCAAACGGCGCTGGCTGGCGGAAAGCGCTCAAAGAGTGATAGACATCACCCTACATCTTAAAAACCAGTACGGCATTGATGGCATCGAATACCACGACATGGATTTTTTCGTCAGCGAAGACCGCACGCGCGCCATCGCCGAAGGACTCATCGGCCAAGGTATCCATTGGTGGGGCTTAGGGCGCGTAGATACCTTGCTGACTTATAACGATGATACCTTCTCCAAAATGGCTAAAAGCGGCGTCAAGATGATTTTTATGGGCGCAGAAAGCGGCGATGACGACACCCTAAAGCTGATGAACAAAGGGGGGAACGCGGGCACAGCGCAGACGCTGGCCATCGTCGAGCGCATGAAATATTATGGCATCGTCCCGGAATTATCTTTTGTGCTGGGCAACCCGCCCGACCCCGAAGCCGACGTAGACAAGACCATACAGTTCATCCGCAAAGTAAAGGCCATCAACCCCGATACAGAACTCATCCTCTACCTGTACACCCCAACCCCTCAGGAAGGTAGCCTACTCCTAGATGAAGCTATCCGCTTAGGCTTCTCCTTCCCGCAGACTTTAGAGGAATGGGCTAGCGACGACTGGGCGGAAAAATCCTTACGACGCAATCCCGGCACGCCGTGGTCGAGCGACCCCATCCGTCGCAAAATACGCGATTTTGAGGCGGTCATCAACGCCTATTATCCGACTTCTACAGACCTACGCCTACGCGGATACATGCGCCAATTGTTGCGCGGGCTGAGCGGTTGGCGCTACCGTTTGCAGTGGTACGCTCATCCTTATGAACTAAAGCTCTTGCAACGGCTCATCCATTATCGCCGGCCCGAAACTACTGGCTTCTAACGCCTATGGCGTAGCGCATTGGTCAAAACAGCGTTAAGGGCGCATTGACGCGCTATAGGCTATTCGTTACAATAACACTGATTCGCACGATTAATATGATTGATAAACATTATGCAATACCATATCTGGACATATGGCTGTCAGATGAACGTGGCCGATTCCCAACGGCTCGCATCTGAACTAGAGAAGCTCGGACACCACGCGGCCGAAGACCCCGACACGGCCGATATTCTCGTCGTAAATACATGCGTCGTCCGCCAAAGCGCAGAGGATAAGGCCTTCAATCGCCTCAATGTCATCAAAAACATAAAATCCCAACACCCTGATAAGGTCGTGGGCGTGATGGGCTGTTTGGTGGGCGTGCGCGACCCCTTGCACTTGCGCCAACGCTTGCCATTTGTGGATGTCTTTATGGCGCCTTCAGAACCCGCGCCGATGGTGGCTTTTCTACAAGATAAAACCGCAGAAGGCGATGTGCTAGCCATAGAAGCGGAAGCCCGCCGCCAACGGGACGCCCTGCAAGATGGGGAAATCATCTTGCCTTTGCACGAGCGCGGCCAACTCGTCTCTGCCCATGTGCCCGTGGTGTATGGTTGCTCCCACGCTTGCACCTTCTGCATTATCCCCTTCCGCCGCGGCATCGAACGAAGCCGTAGCGTGGGCGAAATTGTCGCCCACGTGCGGAGCTTAGGGCAACAAGGCGTTAAAGAAATCACGCTATTGGGGCAAATTGTGGACCGCTACGGTAAGGACATCCCCGACGGCCCCGACCTCGCCGACTTGTTGCGCGTCGTCCACGATGTCGCCGAAGAGCTAGATATTTATCGCATCCGCTTCTTGACGAGCCATCCCAACTGGATGACCGAAAAATTGCTAGATACCGTCGCGGAATTGCCGCGCTTAATGCCTCATATCGAAGTGCCCGTACAGGCTGGGGATGATGAGGTATTGGCCAATATGCGCCGTGGCTATACCGCTGAACAATATCGCCGCCTCGTGGCCAAAATTCGGGCGCATATCCCCGATGTGGCCATCCACACCGATATTATCGTCGGCTTCCCCGGCGAAACCGAAGCGCAATTCATGCAGACCTATTATCTGCTAGAAGAACTCAAACTCGACAAAGCGCACATCGCCCAATATAGCCCGCGCCCCAATACCGTCAGCGAACGGCGCATGGTAGACGATGTGCCAGAGGAGGAGAAAAAGCGCCGCTATACCCTGCTCGACGAACTACAAGCGCGCGTCGTGGGCGAAATCAATAGCCGCTATCTGGGCAAAACGGTATCCGTTTTAGTCGAAGACCAGCACAAAGGCAAATGGCGCGGGCGCACCGCCCAAAATAAACTGGTCTTCTTTGAATCCGCTGATGATTGGCGCGGCAAACTAGCCGATGTTCAAATCACATGGACGGGGCCATGGAGTATGCAAGGGCGATTGCCGACGACCGAAGCCGTCCACGCGCCCTTAGCCATCCTATCTCATTGAGTAAGTCGCGCGCAATTCTAACAAATTGTGCGTATAAATTGGGCATTTTTTTGAAATGATATATACTTAACAGGGACTTCATGGGTTTTGGCGTATACTTGTGAAGATAAAGCAAACACAGGCTATACGCCTGTTGACTTCACTTACCGATTGGAGGACGCGGCACAATGCCACCAGAGAGAAAAAAAGCTGGATATTACTATCCTAACAAATTTGCGCGCATTACCATCGAAGCGATGGAAGAAGTGATGGGCACGAATGGTCTTAACGCCATCCTCAACCTCGCGGGTTTATCCAATCTCGTTGGCAATTATCCACCTGATAACCTTGAAAAAGAGTTCGACTTCGCGGACTTCACCGCGCTCAACGTCGCTCTTAACGAGATGTATGGGCCGCGCGGTGGCCGCGGTCTGGCGTTACGCGCCGGCCGTGCGACCTTCGCCCAAGGGTTGCGCGCGTTCGGCGCTTTGGCAGGCGTCAGCGACCTCGCCTTTAAGGTACTACCATTGAACGCCAAACTCAAAATCGGCGTTCCCGCCATGGCCAACATCTTCTCCCAATTCTCCGACCAAATCTCTAACGTCTACGAAGAAGGCAACGACCGCATCATCTATACCCTAGAGCGTTGCCCCATGTGTTGGGAGCGCAAAGCCGACCAGCCCGTCTGCTTTGTGGGGCAAGGCCTGCTCCAAGAAGGCTTACGTTGGGTATCCGGCGGGCATGAATTCAAGGTAGATATGGAAACCTGTATGGCCAAAGGCGATGACATGGGACGCTATGTCATCTATAAAGAGCCTATTGGTTGATAATTTCCCCCTCATCACCTATACAGCTTCTAAAAAAGCCCAGTCCATCTGGGCTTCTTCGCTTAGGGCCAATTGTGCCTTATTCTCATTCAATGGTAGAATGCCTCACAAACCACATGAACCTAACGGAGGATTGGTCATGCGCCGTAGCGTATTGCTCCTGATGAGCGCCCTGCTGATGATAGGGCTAGCCGCGTGTAATTTGGGCATCAACGAAACCCCAGAACCCATAGAAACCGAAACGCCCGATAGCAATAGCGCCGAACCGCCAACCGTTTCGATTATCTCCCCGCGCGAAGGGAGCGAATTCGTCGTTGGCGATGATGTGCTCGTCAGCGCCAATGCCTCCCATCCCAGCGGCGTCACGCGCATTCAGCTACTGGCCAATGGCCAAATCGTCAAGACCATCTCTTCCCCCTCTTTAAATGGCGATACCAGCATGAGCGCAGTGCTCGATTATTCGCCCGCTTCGGCCGGGAGCGTCAAGCTAAGCGTCATCGCCTACCGCGACTCCATTCCGAGCAATCCGGCGGAAATTACCATCAACGTCCGAAGCGCCCAATCGCTCATCACGGCCACTTTCGCACCGCCGCCGGGTAGCAACCTACCGACCATCCCCAATGATGGCGTTTGCCGCGCACTGACCAACACGGGGCTTAACTTCCGCGAAGGACCGGGCACCAATTTCAAGGTTATCAGCGTCCTACCCAGCGGCACCCTCGCGCCTATTATCGGCCGTTTAGGCGATAATTCATGGTGGAAGATTCGGGTGAATACTACCGAAGGGTGGGTATCAGCCGATTTCACCACCGAATACGGCAATTGCTTGAATGTACCGGTGGTCGCCGGGCCAGCCCCAACCGCCACACCGACCGGCTCGGCGACGCCGACGGCCACCGCAACGCGCACCCCAACCATCACCGCGACGCCGGGGCGCCCCGACCTCGTCGTACAAAATATCGTCGGCCCTACAAGCGTTATCATCCCCAGTGGGCAAACGCAGGTCAAACAAACCTACGCTATCACGGTCACGAATGTCGGCTTCGGCCCCACAGGGCAGTTCGTGCCTGTGCTCACTTTTGAAGGCGTCGAGTTTGAACTAGCGGTCGTATCCAATCTCAACGCAGGCGAAAGCATCGTCTTGAACTACGAAATCACCTTCGCGAATGTTGGGACGGTGGATATTCGCGTCAACCCCGACCCCGATAACGACATTGAAGAAGTCAGCGAGGCCAATAACCTAGGCATTCTATCGGTCACCGTCACCGCAGAATAGTATCCACACGCACGGAACGCCGAGGCGCGGTATAGCTATCCGCGCCTTTTTTGTCGTTTAGGAGGGCGGCGAGCGGATGTCAAGATGTGTCAAGAATAGAGAAGCACAGTACAATACACATATGACTGTTCGTAGAGAGGATGAAGCGGTGTTCGTCGCCACGCGCATCTTGATAATTTCCCCCCAACTCAATTTCACCATCGCTATCAAAAAAGCCCTAGAAGCTTTAGGCGGGTTTGAAGTCACCGTCACAACAACGGGCCAAACCGCCCTTGAACAGCTTCAGCGGGCGGCCTTCAACGTCGCCATCGTAGATGCCACCCTCGCCGACATCCCCATTGCCGACCTCGTCTTGCGCCTGCGCGCCACTCAACCCCAAATCGCCATCCTGCTCGGACCGCAGACGGCGGATGTAGAGCGCATCGCACGCGATTTGAACTTACAAGGCGTCGTCCCCATCCCTACCACCGCCCGCGTCCTCGTGCCTATCATCCAAGATGCTGTGCGCCAACTCTTTGACGATTTGCCCGACACCGCCAAATCACCCCCTATCGGCCCTCAAGGGGATACGGCCAAAATACCCGCGCTAGGGGATGATGAGTTAGACATCAGCCGACCGCTCCCCCCCAAAGAGGGCGACAATCCCAACAAACTAGAATTCATCTTGCCAGACGATAACGCGGCCATACGCAAATTTCGCCAAGAAGTGAGCGATATGGGACGCCAACTCGAAGGCGAAGAAATCGCTATGGACATCTTCCGACGCCTCGCGGCAGAAGAACCCCCCATGCCCCCCCTAGAAGATAGCGGCACCCTGCGCGACTTCCGCGCCGTGCTCGATACTAGCGACCCTAACGCCGTCGCCGCAATGCTCGATAAAGAGGACGAACCCGTCCCCACTCGCGAACCTATCGCCGAACCGCCCGCTAAACCATCTCAGCCCATCCCTGCCCAAGTTTTTCTCAGCGTCGCCCTAGACGACACCACACCTTTAGACGCTTTCTCCATTGACGACCTCTTTCTAACCATAGACCAGCAATTAGCGGGCAATCCCTTAGGCATCCAGCCCTTGCCCTCGTGGCGCGCCCAAGAAGAACGGTTCATCCGCGAGCCAGATTTTTTGCCAGAAGACTTGCCCGACATCTCTAGCCCGCTCAGCGCCACTTCCGAATATAGCGCCTCCACGACCCAAGCATCTAAATCACAAACCATCACCGACCAGCCGGGCGATTTGCAAACAGAAAATGTCACCCCTACCCAACGTTCCCGCCCTATCCAGCCGCCTATCCAGCCGACGGAAGCACCCGCCCCGCCCGATACCTTGCCAGAAGCGCCCGCCCTAACTTCGGATTCGGCATCTATTCGCCCTGAATTTGAATATACCGCCAGCTTCCCATCGCTCAGCGCCGAAACGCTCAGCCCAACGGAGGCGGAAGAACACACGGCCGACTTCGAGCGCATCGCGCCACCGTCCGAAACCGCCGCGCCCGCGGACGTAGCCGCATCTCCCCCCCCCATCAAAACCCCAACCGACCCGCGCATCGCCCAGATGGCGGTCACGCTGACCCAAGCCTCCTTAGAATTGACCGCAGAAGCTACCCTATTAGCGCAAGGGCGGCAAATCATCGCCTATGCTGGCAAGATGCCCTTTGAAGATATTGAAGAACTGCGCGACACCCTCGAAGATGATTGGTCATCTGAGGCGGGACAATCGCGTATCCGCTTCGTCACCTTACCCAGTAGCGGCCGCGATTATATGGTCTTCTCCCGCGAGAGCGCCGACGGATTGACCTTAGCGATGATTTTTGCCGGCACAATGCCTCTGCGCGTCATCCGCAAGCAAAGCAACCGCTTGCTAGAAGCTTTGGCCGCCACACCCGCCCCGCCACCTGCCGAAAGCGCCGAACCTATCGCTCCTCCCACGGCTGAGGTTGTCACCGCCACGCCGCTTTTGCCCCCTTCAGACGTGGGCCCGCTCGTCGGCTATACCTTCGTTTGGTTGCTAGCCGACGAATCCCAACCGCTCGGCGACGAAGCGATGCAAAACATCCTCACCGGTTTGGATGTCTACCTCACAGAAAAACAATGGCGCATCGGAGAACTGAATGTGCATGAAGATTATGTTTATCTGCGCGCCGATGTCCCCGGCGAACAACCCTCTCACCAAATCCTGCGCGATTTGCTACAACGCTCCCAAGAATTGGCGCGCGCCGCTCAACCTGAACACGAACAGGCTTCTCTATGGGCATCTAGTTATCTCATCCTGACGCCCGCCCGTGATTTGAGCGTGGAAGAAATTCAAGAATTCATCGCTTTTGTGCGGCGCTAACGCTCGACGAGCGGCCAATCGGTGTTATACTAGACCGTATGTTCGTATATCATGAGGTCCACAAGCTATGACATCGCGTCCCGAATTCGTCTTGCTCGATGGCCATGCCGTCGCTTATCGCCAATTCTTCGCCCTCAACGCTAATAATTTCCGCACGCGCAACGGCGAGCCGACCAACGCCACCTATGGCTTCGCCCGTATTTTGTTAGACATCATCCAAAAAGAAAAACCCGCTTATCTTGCGGTCAGCTTCGATATGGGCATGAGCGGGCGCGATGCGCTCTATCCTGATTACAAGGGCACGCGCGAAAAGATGCCCGATGACCTGAGCGTTCAACTCGACCGTATAGACCAATTAGTGCGCGCTTTTAGCATCCCTGTTCTCAAAGTGGACGATTACGAAGCCGACGATGTGATTGGCACAGTGGTACGCCAAGCGGCCGGCCTCGATGTGGATATTCGCATCATCACCGGCGACCGCGACATCTTGCAATTGTTGTGCGATTACGTGCGGGTGCAATTGCCGATAAAAGGCGCTCCCGACGAAGTGTACGATGTCGCCCGTTTTGTTGAAAAATATGGGTTACAGCCCCGCCAGCTCATAGACTTAAAAGCGCTGATGGGCGATTCATCCGATAATATCCCCGGCGTAAAAGGCATCGGCGAAAAGACGGCTACTACCCTGCTCCAAACTTACGGCTCTCTAGAAAATATCTACCAGCACATTGACGAAATCAAAGGCGCTACCCAACAGAAATTACTAGACGGCAAAGAGCTAGCTTTTCTCAGCCAACGATTAGCCACCATCCGCACCGATGTTCCCATCAACCTAGAATTGCGCGCTTGCGTCACGCATGATTTCGACGTGCGCGTTGTGGACGATTTGTTCGCTGAATTAGAGTTCCGTTCTCTACGCGACCGCCTAGGCATTAAAGATACCTTACAACTCCCCCTCTTCGCCCAAGATACGCCTAGCCAAGCGGTCGAGGTCGTAGAAAGCGTCGTCCCTACCACCATCATCCAAAGCGAGAGCGCCCTACAGGCTCTAGTCGCCCAATTGAACACAGCCCAAGCTATCACTTTTGATGTCGAAACAACCGGCACCGACCAAATGTCTTGTGACCTCGTTGGTATCGCTTTGGCCATAGATGGCGAGAGCGGTTACTACATCCCAACAGGTCACCTAGAAGGGGCGCAACTCCCCTTGCAGACGGTGATTGCCGCTCTGCGCCCCGCCCTCACCAATCCCAACATCCCTAAATATGCCCACAACGCCACTTATGACTTGGTCGTCATGCGGCGCTATGGGATAGATGTTAGCCCGATTGCCTTTGATACCATGCTTGCGGAATGGGTCAAAGACCCTCTCAGCCGCTTTTTAGGGTTGAAGGCGCTCGTGCGCGACCGTTTGGGAATCCACATGACGGATATTTCAGAACTCATCGGCAAAGGCGCTAAGCAAATCACGATGGATAAAGTGCCCATCGCCAGCGTGGCCCCTTACGCCGCCGCCGATGCCGCCCTCACCCATCGCCTTGTAGACACGCTCAGCGAATCATTGCGTCAAAATCAATCGTTAGACTTGTACTACAGCCTAGAAGTGCCGCTTATACCCGTCATCGCCGATATGGAGCAGGCCGGCGTGATGTTGGATATTCCTTTTCTGCGCGAGATGAGCGGGCGGCTGGCACGGCAACTCGACGCGCTGGAAAAAGAGATTTTCGACCATAGCGGCGGTTATGGCGCTTTCAACATCAATAGCCCCAAACAGTTGAACGATGTGCTATTCGGCAAATTGGGCTTATCGGTGGAAGGGCTTAAAAAAACCACCCACGGCTATTCAACCGATGTCGTCACCCTAGAGGCGCTCCGCAACGCTCATCCCATTGTGCCGCTCATCCTCGAATATCGGGAATTGGCGAAGTTGAAAAGCACCTATGTAGATGCCCTACCTGAACTCATCAATCCCTACACGGGGCGCGTCCACACCAGCTACAACCAAACGGGCACGTCTACCGGGCGCTTTAGCAGTAGCAACCCCAACTTGCAGAATATCCCCATCCGCACCGAAATAGGGCGCGAGGTGCGGCGGGCATTCATCGCGCCTTCGGGGTACAGTCTGCTATCCGTAGATTACAGCCAAGTGGAACTACGGGTCATGGCCCACATCAGCGAGGACGAAACCTTGATAGAGGCCTTCCGCCAAGGCCTAGATATTCACCGCGCCACCGCCGCCGCCGTCTACGGCATCAAACCAGAGGAAGTCACCTATGAGCAGAGGAGCTTTGCCAAGCGCGTCAATTTTGGGCTGATGTACGGCATGGGCGCTTTTCGGCTCGCGCGGGATAGTGAACTCACGTTGGCGGAAGCCGAATCCTTCATCAATACCTATTTCCGCCGCTTTCCCCGTGTGCGCGATTATATCGAACGCACCAAAGAACAGGCGCGCCAACAAGGTTATGTAGAAACCATCTTCGGGCGACGGCGCTATTTCCCCATGCTCCAAAAGGGCGATAAAGGGCAAACCGCCCTCGCAGAAGAACGGGCCGCTATCAATATGCCCATCCAAGGCACGGCCGCGGACATCCTCAAGCGCGCGATGATAGCCTTACACGCCGAACTGCGCCAGCATCAACCCGATGCCCGCATGATTTTACAAGTTCATGATGAGCTAGTGCTAGAAGTGCCAGAAGACGCCCTCCTAGACACCTGCCGACGGGTCGTTCGGATAATGGAATCGGCGGCCGAGTTAAAAGCGCCCCTGCGCGCCAATGCCCAAGCCGGCCCCAACTGGCGCGATATGCAAGAAGTTAGCGCGCTATCCTAAGGTACTTTAGCGAAAACAGCGTTATAATAATCAATCATACCCTTGTTTCGTCGCTTGGGTGACTATGCTATACTGCGAAATAAAGCGCTTTTTAACCACACCCAGAAAGAAGAAAAAACAAGCTATGAAGCACTTTCTAGAGCTTTCCAACTGGGCCACCAACGATTTATGGCATATTTTGCAATTGGCCACACATCTGAAGATGGAATGGCAAACGGGCGGGAATCGTCCGGTGCTGAAGGGTAAAATCTTGGGCATGGTCTTTCAAAAGCCGTCGCTCCGCACGCGCGTCTCTTTTGATGTCGCCATGAAGCACCTCGGCGGCGACGCTATCATGCTCGGCCCGGACGAAATTGGCTTAGGCAAACGAGAAAGTATCGCCGATGTCGCCCGCGTATTATCGCGGTATGTGCAGTGCATCATGGCCCGCGTCTTCGACCATGACCACGTCGTCCAATTGGCGCAACATTCGCGCGTGCCGATCATCAACGGACTCAGCGATAGCTACCACCCATGCCAAGCGATGGCGGATATGCTCACCATTTTTGAGAAGTTCGGGCGGCTACGCGGCTTGCGACTCGCTTATATCGGCGACGGCAATAACGTCGCCGCCTCCTTATTGAACGCCGCCGCCCACTTCGGCATGAACTTCGCCATTGCCACCCCCGCAGGCTATGAATTGCCGGCCGCGGTGCAAGTGCGCGCCGCAGAAATCGCTAGCAAAAGTGGCGCTATTATCGAAACGTTCAACGACCCCAAACAAGCCGCCACCAAAGCCGACGTGCTCTATACCGATACATGGGTGAGCATGGGACAAGAAGACGAAAGCGCCCGACGCCGCCAAGCCTTTAGCGGTTATCAAATCAACAAAGACCTGTTGGCTTTGGCACAAGAAGACCATATCGTTTTACATTGCTTACCCGCGCATCGCGGCGAAGAAATCACTGATGACGTGGCCGATGGGCCCACATCAGCCATCTTTGAACAAGCCGAGAATCGCCTACATGTACAAAAAGCGATTCTCGTCAAATTGCTGACCTTAAATTAACGTGCTGGTGGGATGAGACCTATGGCAGAACAAGCCTATTTGCAAAGCATGGAAGCCGGCTACGATGCGGCATGGCGCCACGACTGGGCGGCGGCTATCAAAGCGTTCACCCGCGCGGTGCAAGCCAAATCGAACGATGCCGAAGCGCATATTCAACTCGGCGTCGCTTTGCTCAACGCCGACCAAGTGGATAACGCCCTTAAAGTGTTGAACCGCGCGCATCAGTTGGCCCCTGAAGACCCTGTCCCCCTTGAATTGAGCGCCGAAGCGCTGGAAAAAATGGGACGTCTGCAGGACGCCGCCCAACAATATACTTCTGTCGCCGACGCTTATTTAGCCCAGCGTGACCTCGACAAGGCTATCGCCAATTGGAAACGGGCCACCCAAATTACCCCCGGTCTGGTCAGCGTTCACGCCCGTCTAGCCCAAGCTTACGAAAAAATCGGCGATAAAAAGCGCGCCGTCCGCGAATATTTAATCCTCGCCTTCAATTTCAAGCGCCTTGGCGACGTCCAACGCGCCATTAAATCGGTAGACCGCGCCTTGAAAATAGACAAGCGCAATCCCCAAGCGCTCAATATGCGCCAAGCCTTGGTCTCCAACGCCGATATTGCTATGCCCCGCTTTGAAGATGAGGAAGAAAACTTATCAAAAGCCGCGTCCGACCCTACAGACGGTTTCTTCCTCACGGATGAACCGACTCGCCGCGACGTTGGCGAAGCAGACCCCCTTGGGCCGGTCGGCGAAGCGATGACAAATGCGCTGGTGATGCTAGCCGGATATGTCGTCGAAAGCGGGCTAGATACTTACGGCGGCGAAGCAATGCAAGCGATGGAGTTACACCGACAAGGGGCCTTAGCGGAAGCCGTCGCCGCTTATCAACGAAGCGCCGTCGGGCTAAGGCACCCCGCCCTCAAACTCAACTTGGGCGCCCTGCTCTTGCTCACCGATAACCCCTCAGAAGCCGTCAAACATTTGGGAGAAGCCGCCGTAGACCCCGAACTATCCGCAGGGGCCTTGCACGCCTTAGGGCAAGCTTATTACAGGATGGGCGACCAGAAAAAAGCCTCGCGCTATCTCATCCAAAGTTTGCGCGCTGTGGATACCAGCCTCGCCGCCGATGAAAACGAAATCCAAGAGCTGACCAATGTCTACGAAAGCCTGCTCTCGTCTTTGGAAGGACGCACCGAAGAAGCCCTAGAAGCCGTGAATGAACGCTTCGTCGGCCTTTTGCAAGGCAAAGACTGGAAGCAACGCATCCCCGAAACCCGCCGCCACCTCGACGAAACCCTACGCGACGAAGGCGGACAAGGGCTAGTAGATTTCCTCGTCGCCAAAGGGAGCGATTCT
This sequence comes from Anaerolineaceae bacterium, assembly GCA_037441665.1. Taxonomy (GTDB): domain Bacteria; phylum Chloroflexota; class Anaerolineae; order Aggregatilineales; family Phototrophicaceae; genus JBBIRQ01. Next base: position 543,084 of record JBBIRQ010000001.1, read on the forward strand.
TTACCGCAAGCCGTCTCACTCATTGACCGCTACATCCGCCAAGGGTTGCTGGCGCTCGCCATGGACGAAGCGCATCGCGCCGTCGAACATTCGCCCCTTTATCTGCCTATTCATGTTCGCATGGCAGAAATTATGATGAAAGAGGGGCGCGTGCGGCAGGCCATCAATAAATATACCATCATCGCCCGCTCCTACATGATGCGCGATGAACCTAGCCGCGCGGCCTCTATACTCAGCGAGGTTTTAGAACTGGCCCCGCTCGATGTCGAAGTCCGCAGTAGCTTAATCGAGCTATTAGAGCAGGAAGAACGCTGGGAAGAAGCGCTGAACAATTATGTGGATTTGGCCAATACATACCAACAACTCGGCGACTTCGACCAAGCGAAAGAAACATACGAAACGGCCGAGCGCATCGGTCGTCGCATCCAAGTTAGCCCGGAAATTATCGCCGGCATCAAACATCGTATCGCCGACATCGCCCAACTACGCCTGAACATGCGCCAAGCCCAAAAGCTCTACGAAGAAATCCTAGAGCTCGTGCCGACCGACGAAAAAGCCCTAAAAGGCTTAGTCGAAATCCAATTCAATCAAGGCAACACTGGCGAAGCTATCAAACGGCTAGACGTCTTGTTGGGTATTTACTCTAAAAACAAGCTCATCAACAAAATTACCCAACTTCTAGAAGAACTCGTGCGGCTCTACCCCGATAATACCGGTCTGCGCTCGCGGCTGGCGTCTATCTACAAAGCGCTAAACCGCAAATACGACGCCATCGCCCAACTCGACGCCCTCGGCGAATTACAACTAGAAGCCGGCCTGCACCGCGAAGCCGCTAACACGATTCGTCAAATTATCGAGTTGCAACCCGATAGAGTCGACGAATATAAAAAATTGTTATCACAACTAGGCGGATAACCCCCTTCGGCAAATCGTTCGGCCGAGTTGTGTGTTACATCAAATGACAAAAAAACAAACCGAGGGATTGAGGTACAAACCCCGTGGAACAGCTATTATGGGTTATCCAAAGCTTAACCCCAAATGCCATCATTGATATTCTCATCGTAGCCATCTTGTTCTTCCTGATGAGCTTTCTCTTCCGTGGCACGCAGGCCGTTGGGGTTTTGCGCGGCATGGTTTTTCTCGTCGTTGGGCTTATCCTCATCGCGGGGCTTTTCAATTTGCGCGCCCTCAATTGGTTGCTGAGCAATGGGCTGACGGTATTGGCCGTAGCTATACCCGTCATTTTCCAACCCGAACTCAGGCGCGCCTTCGAGCGGCTGGGGCAAGGGGGCGATTTATTCAACTGGAGCGCGGCCGCCGACGAGAATACTAAAGTCATCCATGCCGTTTGCCAAGCGGCGGAAAAACTCGCGGAACGCCGCCATGGCGCGCTGATTGTTTTACAACGGCGCAGTAGCTTACAAGAGTATATCCGCACGGGCATTATGCTAAATAGCGAAGTCACCCCAGAGCTATTGCTCACCATCTTTTGGCCCAAAACGGAGCTACACGACGGCGCCGCCATCATTGACGATAAGGGACGCATCGCGTCTGCCGCTTCTGTCTTGCCTTTAACGGCGAGCCGCAATTTGCCCAGCCCCAAAATGGGTACCCGCCACCGCGCCGCGCTGGGCATCAGCGAAGTGACCGATGCTATCTGTATCGTCGTCTCGGAAGAAACGGGCAAAATCGCCATCACCAACGGCGGCCGCATGGTCTCTCGGCTCGATACAGAACGCTTGCGGACTATCCTCAACGCTCTATACAATACCGGCCCCGAAGCGACCAACAAAACCACGCTAGGGCGACTACGCGAGCTGTATAACCAATTCGCCTTACGCATCCAAAATCGCCAAGACAGTAGACGTAGCGCATGACCAAAGGAACTACACCCTCCCATATCAGCCCATTCATCGCCTCTAACATCGTCTGGTTCTTGGCTTCGCTCATCCTCGCCGTATGGGTTTGGTATATCGCCACGGCAGAAACAAACCCCATCCAACAACGGCGCTTCCGCGCTATACCCGTTCAGTTTGAAGTAGATGAGGGTTTTATCATCACGAATAACCCCACCACAACCGCCAGTGTGACCGTCATCGGGCAACAATCGGTCATCGAGCTGTTGACCAATGATGATATTGTCGTGCGCGCCAATTTGCGCGGATTGAGCGCCGGCACGCATGTTGTACCGCTCAATGCCGCTATCAACCGTCAAAACGCCCTCGCAGATACCCAGCCCACACAAATCACCGTCACGCTAGAGCAAATTGTCGCCCTGCAAAAACCTATCGAATTGCGCGTCGTGGAAGCTCCCCCGACAGACTTCTCCTATGAGGACCCGCCCCAACTCGACATCCGTCAAGCGGAGGTGCGCGGCGCTGGTAGCCAAGTGAACCGCGTGGTGAAGTTGATAGCAGAAATAGACCTATCCGATTACCGCAACCCCATTGATTTAACAGCGCGGTTAACAGCTGTAGACGCTAACGGCGCCACTGTCGAAGGTGTGACGATTAACCCGAACACAACCAATGTGGCCGTCAACATCTTTAGGCGCGATGACGTGCGCCAAGTGTCGGTCAGTCCGCGCATCCTGGTCTCTACTTTGCCTCCCGGCTATTTACTCTCCTCCCTCAGTTACGAACCACAGGTCATTTTTGTGGGCGGTTCGCCCGCCCAGCTAGATGCTATCGGCGATACCTTCTTCACACAAGCCATTGACCTAACCAACCGCACCGCATCCTTTGAAATTACTGTGCCTATCGAACTGCCCGATAGCGGCTTGCTCATCCTCGATAGCTCTAATCAAGTTAACGTCAAAGTAGAAATTGTCCCGCAGACCACTGTTGAGCAGATAGACAATATCCCTATCGAAATTATCGGCCTCGATAGCCGCCTAACAGCGACCTCTAGCCCTCTGACGCTATCGGTGGTGTTGAACGGGCCTGTGGCCATCCTCGACCAAATCGAACTCGCCGATGTAACAGCGGTGATAGACTTAGCGGGGCTAGAAGCGGGCAATTACACCATCGCGCCAGATGTCCTCATCAACCAAGGGCAAACGCAGGTGGATTCCATCACCCTGTTGCCCCCTTCGGTCGAAGTCATCATCCGCGATAACACCATCGCCCCGACGGCATCGCCCACCGCGACCACCCCCTAGCTTTTATCTATCTAGGCTAACGCCGCTCTGGTACAATGAAGTCTTGAAAACTGAGATGGATAAGAAGCTATGGCAACAAAACAACTCGTCGCCCTTGTGGGCCGGCCTAATGTCGGCAAAAGCACCCTGTTCAACCGCCTCATCGGCGAGCGACTCGCCGTCACCGACGACATCCCCGGCACCACCCGCGACCGCATTCAAGCAGAGTCGGAATGGAATGGCGTGGTTTTTAACGTCGTGGATACAGGGGGGATCGAGGTTTACCAACCCAAAGGAACGCGCGATGAATCCCCTCTGGCAGAAGGTAGCATCGCTTTTGTCAACGAAATTCGCTCCCAAGCGCTCATCGCTATTCAAGAAGCGGATGTTATTGTCATGCTTGTAGATGCTACTCATGGTATCACCGCCGCCGATGAGGAAATCGCGCAGATTTTACGCCGTACCGATAAACCCGTCGTTATCGCCGCCAATAAAGCGGATGACCTCAAACACCAAGACGCAGCATTTGAATTTTACGGCTTGGGCTTGGGGCCGGTGGTGGCTATTAGCGCCATCCATGGCGTGGGGGTTGGCGATTTGCTAGACGAAGTCGTCGCCCGACTGCGCGAAGTCGCCCCCCATCCCGAAGCAGACGAGGATGACGAGCATATGAAAATCGCCATCGTCGGCCGCCCTAACGCCGGTAAAAGCACCTTAACCAATCTGCTCATCGGCGAGGAGCGGGTTATCGTTAGCCCCATCGCCGGCACTACCCGCGACGCTATAGATAGCCGCATTACATGGCACGGGCAATCAGTCACCCTCATTGATACCGCCGGCATACGGCGACGCGGCAAAATAGACCCCGGCGTGGAAAAGTACAGCGTCTTGCGGGCTTTTAACGCCATCGCGCGCGCCGATGTGGTCTTATTGGTGATAGACGCCCTAGAAGGGGTCACTGAACAGGATGAACATATCGCCGGTTATGTGCTAGACGAGCATAAAAGCTTGGTCATCATCATCAACAAATGGGATGCGCTGGAAAAAGACAGCAACACGATGGCCCAATATCAGCAAAAAGTGCGCGAGCGCTTGCATTTTGTGGATTATGCCCCGCTCATCTTCATCAGCGCCCTCACGGGGCAACGCATCCATCTTGTCCTAGAAACGGCCTATCGCGTCTACCAAAACCGCTTTGTCCGCATCCCGACGAGCGAGTTAAACCGCATCGTCCGCGAGGCGGTGGAAAGCCACCAACCGCCGATGAAGGGCAATAAACGCCTTAAATTCTATTATGGCACACAGGTGAAAACCGACCCGCCGCTCTTTTTATTCCACGTCAACGATAAAAAGCTAGTGCACTTCACCTATAAACGTTATCTAGAAAATAGCATCCGCAAGAATTATCCGTATGAGGGCACACCTATACGCCTCAGCTTTCGCCAAAGCGGCGGCGACGCGACAGATAGCCCGCATCAACCGCGCAAGTCCAACAATTCATAAGCGACAGCAGGTTGTTTGCGCCCTTTTACTTTAATTTCTCCCAGCGGGCGGGCCTTCACTTGTTGCCCTAGCCGTTTGATGGCGTCTTCGCTAATCAAAATTTGCCCCGGCGCGGCGGATTCCTGCAGGCGCTTCGCCAAATTGACCACGTCACCAATAGCGGTATAATTCATGGCGCGTTGGGTGCCAATATACCCCACAACCGCTTCTCCTACATGAACCCCCACACTATAGGCCAGCTGATAACCGTGGAGGTTATTTACCTCTTGGGCGGCCTGCATGAGCGCGAGGGCGGCATCTGTGGCGCGGTGCACGTGGTCTATTTGGCGTTTAGGGGCGTTGAAGATGGCCATCAAGCCATCGCCCATGAACTTATCTAGCGTGCCATCCCAGCCCAAAATCACCTCAGCGGCAATGCTGAGATAATGATTGAGCGTCTCAATCACTGCTTCTGGCTCGGCATTTTCGCTCCATGTGGAATACCCGCGAATATCGGCGAACAGAACGCTTATCTCTTGGCGCGTCCCCCCCAAACCAACGTTATCTTGCTCTAGCACTTGGTCTACAACCGATGGCGGGACAAAACGCTCGAAGGTATCGCGCGTTTTTTCTGCAAAGGCGCGCACGGCTTCGTAATTGCGCGAATTTTCCAGCGCGATAGCCGCATAATCGCTCAAGGCGCTCAATAGCGAGCCTTCATGCTTGGAAAAACCGTTAGAATTGCGGGTGACGTTCGCCACGCCCAACACCCCAAGCGGGCGCTCATTCAACAGGAGCGGCGCATAGGCGGCGGAATTCGGTTTATCTTTGCCGGGGACCGTGCTCATTTGCTCTGGGCTTAAAACCAACAATTGCTGAGTTTTAAGGACATGAGCGGCGATAGAATCTTTGACGACATAATCTGCGGCTTGCGCGGTCGTGTTATTCAGGCGTTTTATCGCTTTGCAAACCAGTTGGCGCTCATCGTAAATGTGCAAAAAGGCTTCTTCCGCGCGGGTGATTTGCGCGGCCGCCTCTACAATCCGCAACATCAGGCGGTTGATGTCGGTTGTGGAGGTGACCGTCTTACCCACATGATACAAAATATTCAGCTCTTGCAGATGGCGTTGCAAATCATGGTTCGCCCGCAAAACCCGTTCCATCAGCTCGTCTTTTTCGCGACGTAGGCGCGTTTCGGATAAGCTCCGCTCAATCGCATCTAGCATTTCCTCTGGTGTGAACGGCTTTTTCACATAATCGCGCACGCCCAAACGATACACTTCTACGGCAATATCTTCCGAGCCATGAAAGGTCATCAAGATAACGGGTATATCCGCGTTTTTATCCGCCAAGCCCTGCAAGACTTGTATGCCCGACATACGCGGCATCTGTAAGTCCAGCAAAATTAAGTCCGGATGATATTTGAGGGCCATCATCAAACCCTCTTGACCATCTTTAGCGGTCAACGTCGCAAAACCGGCCGGTTCCAACACATAATTCACGAGGAACTCGCGGTTATCTTGTCCATCATCTATTACCAGAATGGTTTCAGGATTCACAAGCCTACCTCAAACGTTGTTCTGAACCATATTTTTAAGTATATGCCAAACCAAGGAAATTTACATTGATGATTGTCAGAGAGATTCATTTTTCATAGATGCTAATCGTGCATTGTCAGCCGCCCCGCACGGCTATATAATGGCGTTAATGTATGTTTCTAACCAGCACACTATCCGCCCTTTGACCCAACGATTGCCCATCCCGCGCCCAGCTATACGCTTCCCTAGCGCCATCCGCGAGGTGTCCGATTTATTGGCGCTCGTTATTTCTATCTACGCGCTCATCAACCTCATCAGTGTGCGCTTTGTGGTGGATGGCCCCAGTATGGAGCCTCATTTTTACACGGGGCAATTCCTCATCATCAGCCGCCTACACTATATTTTTGGGCAACCTGCGAGGGGAGATATAGCCGTCTTCCACTTCCCCGATAATCCGAATGAAGATTATCTAAAGCGGGTCATCGGCTTGCCCGGAGAAGTGGTGACCATCCGCGACGGCCAAATCTTGATTAACGGCGTCATCTTAGACGAACCCTATATCTTGGATCCGTGCCAACCGACATGGTGTTCAGATAATCATTGGCAATTGGGGATGGATGAATACTTCTTTTTGGGCGATAACCGCAACCAAAGTAGCGACTCGCGCGATTTTGGGCCCGTCAAACGCCAATTTATCGTCGGCAAGGTTCTATTCCGCTATTGGCCGCTAGAGAACTTTGGTTATATAGATACCAACGCCTACCCGCGCACAGGAGGATAAGCCGCCTATGGCCCTGCCCACCAAACCGCCACGCCCCCGCCTAAAGTTAAGCGGCACGCTGAGCGAGCTATTCAAGACGATTCTATTCGTCGTCGTCGTCACCGTGCTATTCGATATGGCCATTCCGCGCTCTCTGGTCGAAGGCAGTAGCATGCAACCCACCTTCTACAACGACGAGCGTTTAGTCATCAGCCGCATCAATTACCTCATCAACAAGCCCGAACGCGGCGATGTCGTCGTCTTCAACACCCTAGACCCGCGCAAGCCACAAGATATGTTGATTAAACGCATCATCGGCCTGCCCGGCGAAACAGTAGAAATACGTGACGGCGCCGTTTATATCAATGGCGACTTGCTCGATGAACCGTATATCGCGGAACCGTGCCGCCCGACCTTATGTTCTGATAGGCGTTGGGAATTGGGTGATGACGAATATTTTGTCATGGGCGATAATCGTAATCATAGCAACGATTCGCGCGCTTTCGGCGCGGTGAGTTATGACCATATCGTCGGCATGGTCATCTTTCGTTATTGGCCGCTCAACCGCATTGGGGTTATCCATCACTAATATGCCGAATTTTCCGCGCCCCCACTTACGCATTCGCCGTCAATGGCGAGAGGTCTTAGATACGCTCGTCTTTGTCGTCGTGGTTTACGCGCTAGTAGAAATCTCTGCGCCCCGCTTTTTGATAGAGGGCCGTAGTATGCTACCCAACTTCCACGATGGCGAACGGCTCATCGTAACCCGCTTAACGTATCTTTTCGGTAAGCCTAGCCGCGGTGACATCGTCATCTTTAATGCGCCTAACGCACGCCCGAATGACCCCCCGCTCATCAAGCGGGTTATCGGTTTGCCCGGCGATACTGTCGCCATACGAGACACGCGCGTTTATGTCAACCATACGCTACTCGATGAGCCATATATCAACGAACCCTGCAATCCCACGTCTTGCCCCGATGACGAATGGCTATTAGGGGCGGATGAATATTTTGTCATGGGCGATAATCGTAATAATAGCCGCGATTCGCGCCGCTTCGGCCCTATACATTTCAATCAGCTCATTGGCGAGGCCTTTTTACGGTATTGGCCGCCCAACGGTTGGGGAATCGTCATGGACCTAGCCAGCGCAAATTCACCCTCATCTAGCCCATAAATTAGGAGGAACCGATGAACGACGCCAACTGCCCGAATTGTTTCGTCGGACGTTTGACCGAACAACCGATGTTATTCACCGATATTGTATACGACAGCCTCTTGGCTGTGCCGGATGTTCCCGCGCATTTATGCGATGTTTGCGGTTATATCGAATATCACGAAGGCGCTTTAGTCGCCTTGTTCAACCTACTGGGCATAGACGCCGATTTCGACAGCAACGTCATCGGATTGCGCCAATCCGCGCCGCATTCTGTGGGGCGCAAAGCCAACTCTTAGCTCTGCGCCAAAATCATTTGTTGGGTATACTGTGTAGTGGGATGTTCGCTACGAGATGGTGCAATCATGGGCATTCCTCTACACATTCAAACCAATATCACCATTCTCATCCATCTGCTAGCCCTATCTATTTCTGGCGGGCTGATTATCACATCGCTATTCACCCCCCGCAGAGGCGCTAGCAACATCAGCGCGTCCATATTCAGCCTTGCGCTCGGCTTATCCGCGCTTCTATCGCTGATGCAGGTCATCCCCGCTTTACGCTTCGGCATCCCCCAAGAAATCATCGCCATTGCGCTAACGCTCGTCGCTGGCCTCATCCCGCTTGCCTTTTTCGTCTTCGCTTATGTATTCACCGGCGCGCCGCGGCTCAAACCGCTCATCATACCCATCTTGCTCCTCGGCGCGGTTGGGTTATGCGCGGCGTTCACACAATATAGCTTCTCGCCATCGTTGGATGCTAGCGCCTTTTTTTACATCACCCATAGCGGCTTACTCCTACTGGCGTCCGTGGTCATCGCCCTGATTGTAATGACCGTGGCGCTTTTCTTCAGCGAGGGGCGGCGCGCCCGACAATTGCGCTGGCCTGCCCTCTGCATGGTGGGCGCTTACCTCTTGAGCGCGAACCCTTTCGCGCATCGGTTGTCTCTAGATACTTTGCTCATCATCATCGCTGTTGTCCAAAGCGCGGGGCTAGTTCTATATCATCAGTGGTCGCGCCCAATGGACGAAATGCGCGAAAAGATGGAACAGGTCAACCAAACCTTGCGCTTGGCCTTTGGGGAATTGCACCGTCAGCGCAACACTGTAGAAAATCTGCATCTTGAACTGGTCAGTGCTTATCATCATCGCCTCGACATGCTGGCGACGATGAGCCATGAGTTACGCACCCCTCTGAACTCTATCATCGGCTATAGCGAATTGCTCCAAAGCCAGCTTTACGGCGACCTCAACGAAAAACAATCCGACCGCCTCGAACGCATCCACCGCAACGGCCTACACTTAGCACAGCTTATCAATAGCATCCTCGACTTGAATAACGCGGAATCCGGCCAATTGAACATCGAGAAAGCCCCCGTCGCTATCGCCGATTTATACGACGCCCTCGCAAACCACTTCCGCCCCCTATGCGATAAAAAAAACCTCGCGCTAGAAATAACCCTCCCGCCCGATTTACCCCCTGTGTGGGGCGACTTCCAACGCTTGCAACAAGCACTCAGCAACTTACTAGATAACGCGGTCAAATTCACCGCGCAGGGGCGTATTTTGCTCGCCGCAGAAGCCCGCCGCCTCGACGAAGCACAACTCAGCGAGGCGACAAACCCCGACGCTACCGCCCCCTTGACGGCGGGTTATTGGGTCATCCTACGTGTGGAGGATAGCGGTATCGGTATTTCTGAGGCAGACCAAGCGCGCATCTTCGACCGTTTCACTAAAATGAGCGGCGCGCGCTATGGCGGCATCGGCTTAGGGTTGGCGATTGCGGCCAAATTGGTCAGCTTGCAGGGCGGGCAAATCTGGGTCAAAAGCCAACTTTATAAGGGGAGTTGTTTTTATATCGCCCTGCCCGCATGGGATAATCTTAATGACATTCATACGCAACTTCGCTACAATAAAGACGATTCCTAAATCGGGGGAATATGTGACGAATCAGCGGCGTATCTTAGTGGTAGAAGACAATCGCGATAACATGACGCTCATCGTAGATGTGCTCCAATCTTTGGATTACCAAGTCCTAGAGGCTACCGATGGCGAGCAAGGGGTGACGATAGCGCGTCAAGAAAAGCCGGATGTTATCCTTATGGATTTGTCGTTACCTAAATTAGACGGCTGGACAGCGGCTAGCATCATCAAAAGCGAAGCCGCCCTAAAACATATCCCCATTATCGCCTTAACCGCCCATGCTATGATTGGCGACCGAGAACGCGCTATTGAAGCCGGTTGTGATGATTATTTATCTAAACCCATTAACTTGCGTGAACTCGTCAACAAATTGACGTTATATATCTCCTAAGGCGGTCTTCGTGAAAATCCTCGTCGTAGACGATAGTTATGACAACATAGAGCTAGTCACCGACATTCTTCATAGCCTCGAACATGAAATTATTTCAGCGACCAACGGCGAGCAAGCACTACACATCGCGCGCGATGCTATGCCCGACCTCGTACTATTAGATATGAATATGCCCGGATTAGATGGCATCGAGGTCTTGCGCGAACTCAAAGCGCAGGAGAACACCGCCCATATTTCCGTCATCATGCTAACTGCGATGGGCGATATGGAAAAACGGGTAGAAGCGCTACAACTGGGCGTAGATGATTACCTGACCAAACCCTATAGCCCTGCGGAACTGCTAGCCCGTGTTGAGCGCCGTCTTAAAGCCAAATCCGCCGCCGATGCCCTGCGCGAACAGCAAAAACTGATTAGCGAGACCTTCGCCCGCTTCGTCTCCGCCGAGGTCGTCAAGCAACTGCTCAAACAGCCTGATAAAGTGAAATTGGGCGGCGAACTACAAGACATCACGATTTTGTTCGCCGATTTAGAAGGCTTCACTAGTTTGTCAGAAACCATCTCCCCGGTCGAGCTATTACAACTGCTCAACGCTTACCATTCCTTCATGGTGCGTATCATCCATCAATACCAAGGGACGATAGATAAATTCATCGGTGATGCCGTCATGGCCTTGTTCAACACCCCCTTACAGCAACGCGACCACGTCGCCGCCGCGGTCAAGTCCGCCTTGCATATCCAAAATGAACTCATCTTATTTCACCAAAAACTCGCCCCAGAATACCGTCTACAAATCAATTTCGGAATACATACCGGCGTCGCCGTGGTGGGCAACGTCGGCAGTAGCGAGGTGATGAATTATTCGGCCGTTGGCGATACGGTGAACATCGCCGCGCGCTTGCAAGGACTATCGCGCAAGGGGCAAATTCTCGTCAGCGAGGCCGTCTACCGCGAGGTGACGGACTTTGTCATCGGGCGTCCGGTCGGCTCGCTGAAGGTCAAAGGACGCAACGAACCCGTCATGACTTACATCATCTCGGATAACTTTCTCGGTTGAACGATGGACGCCCTCGATATTCGCCAGCAACTATGCCTCATCGGCCAGCTAATGCGCCAGCATGGCTACATAGATGGCACGAGCGGCAACATCAGCGCTCGGCTAGCAGAAAACGCCTTTCTGGTCACGCCTAGCGGCATCGCCAAAGGTTTCATGAAGCCCGAACAGCTCATCATCGTGGATAGCGACGGCGAGCGGATAGATGCGCCCACGCCCGATAACGCCCATCTACGCCCCACTTCCGAAATATTAATGCACCTCGAAGCCTATCGCCAGCGCCCCGATGTGGGCGGCGTCGTCCACGCTCACCCACCTTATGCCGTAGCGCTGACCATCGCGGGCTACGATTTTCGCCAACCGCTCATCCCAGAGATGATAGTGATGCTAGGCATCGTCCCTGTGACAGATTATGCCACGCCATCCAGCGCCGAAAACCGCGACGCCATCCGTGAACTCGTCCGCCAGCACGATGCTATCTTGCTGGCGCATCATGGCTCGCTGACGGTGGCTAAATCGGCATGGGATGCTTATTTACTGCTGGAAACCTTAGAACACAGCGCCCAAATTTTAACCCACGTGCAAGCGTTGGGCGGCGCTAAATCGCCCCTTGCGCTATCGCAGGTGGCCAAATTGCTAGCCACAAGGCGACAATTGGGGCTATGGCGTCAAGGCGATGATGAACGTTTTGGCATTTAGCCCAATTTTACCTTGACGCCCCGGCCAAGGACTGCTACACTGTCCCGCAATAGCGAAGGCCCCATCGTCTAGCGGCCTAGGACGTCACCCTTTCAAGGTGAAGACACGGGTTCGAGTCCCGTTGGGGTCATTAAACACAAGCTCATACAACCGCTAAACCTATTCCAATACAGCTAACCCGTTGCTACATAAAAAACAGCCCTTGAATATGCTACAAGGGCTGTTTTAGTTATCCCAAATGACCGAAACGCATTAAATCGCGTTATAAGCTACTATTTTAGATCCAGCGACTTAAACGTTTCAATGCCTCAGTCGGCGGGAGATGTATTCAGACTTTCTTGATAATCGGAATAGCGGCTATAATATTTAGGTTTCAATGCCTCAGTCGGCGGGAGATGTATTCAGACAGCCATCCTCATGTCGTTGAATTGGGGGTTTTTGATAGTTTCAATGCCTCAGTCGGCGGGAGATGTATTCAGACTCTGTTTTGGAAACAGGCGAACTGCCTGATACATTCGTTTCAATGCCTCAGTCGGCGGGAGATGTATTCAGACACCACCTTGACCACAGGGTTGGCCGCGCTCCGATTAGTTTCAATGCCTCAGTCGGCGGGAGATGTATTCAGACCACCACTATCGCCACCATCTCCCCTGGGGGCTAATTGT
>JBBIRQ010000002.1:0-516950 GCA_037441665.1 Anaerolineaceae bacterium
AGCGGCGGGGGTACACCCGGTCCCATCCCGAACCCGGTAGTTAAGCCCGCAGGCGCCGATGGTACTGCACTGGTGACGGTGTGGGAGAGTAGGCTACTGCCAACCTAACCCTCTCTTCTCTAATTTTCCTCAAGCTTATCTCCCTTTTTCATCATCCTTTTTTAAGCAAAACGATATACACTATTTACAAACCGCGGAGGTTTGGAGTGGTTTCATGTATCGTTTAGGCTTTTTTTTAGTGATAGCTTCGCTGATGATTGCCCCGTGGGTGGGCGCGATTGGCGAGGAAGACCCCCCTGATACCGAGCGCGCCATCCCGCTAGCGACTATCAGCCGTGATGAAGGCGGCGTTGTCGCGGTGAGCGGCAATGTGAGCTACCAAAATCCACGTTTTACCGCGCGCCTTTCGCAACCCGTCATCATCTTGGAAGACCAAGCTGGTTTTGTAGACCGCGACCAATATTTTATCATCCCGGTTGAATCTCAGACATTGGCGCAAATCACATCCGATGTTTATCAGTCTCCCTTCACGTATCAATTAAATTTACCGCAAGAGCCAAAGGGCACCCTGCGCGATGTAGACCAAGACGGGCGGGCGGATACCGGCGTGATGATTTTTGCGGTATCGTTTTGGAATAATGTCTTCGGCGACCCCTATTTAGAGGAACGCGATTTGTTCGGTGGTGGCTGGTCTACCGCTTATGTGTCCACGCGCATTAGCGAAGAATTCGATAAGCGTTATGAAGTCATTGGCGGCAAATACATCGTCTACGCCCCTGATGACCAACAGGGCTTTCCATCGGGGTTTGGCGCGGATGGCTTGCTTTTCACCGCGGATGACCCCATCGTTCGCTTGCCGCAAGGCTATACTGTGGTGGATATGGATAGCGAGCCGTTCATCTTCGACCGTTCGCGCTATCAAACGGTAGACTTGTACGAGCCGCCTAGCGCGGTCGCTGATGATTTCTCTGGTTTGGGTTATGTGGCCGCCTTCGAGGCGATGGTAGACAAACTTGCGCGCGAGTATGCCTTCACCGAATATCGCAATATTGATTGGGGGGCCCTAGCGCAGACGTACCGCCCTCGCTTCCAAGCCGCAGAGCGCAACCGCGATATAGACGCTTATAGTCTGGCATTGCGCGATTTTCTTTGGGAGATACCAGATGGTCATATCGGCATGTCGTTCGCTCCTTTGCGCTCATTTTTCCAGCAGAGCGTAGCGGGCGGCTTGGGGATTGCACTTGTGGAGTTGGACGATGGGCGAATTATCGTCAACTACTTGGGAGAAAATACCCCCGCCGCCCGCGCTGGCCTGCAATTAGGGGCGGAAATCCTCGGCATTAACGGGCTTCCCATCCGTGATTATCTAGAATCGGTGTTTGTCTGGGAACATGACGCCTTGGGGACAGCCCACGGCACGCGGTTACAACAACTGCGCTACGCGACACGTTTCCCTATCAACGCCCAAGTGCGTTTAGAATATCGCAACCCCGGCCAGAGCCAAAACCAAAATGTCACTTTGCGGGCAGAATTTGAGATAGGAAGCTATAACTTTTCTTCTATCCGCGCGGGGCGCACCTTTGTAGAACTGCCGGTAGAATTCACCGTTTTGGATGAAGGCTACGGTTATGTGAGCATTTACAGCTTCAGCGAGAACCGCTTGCTGACGATTCAGTTATGGGAGCGGATGATACAGACCTTGAACGCGAACGATATACCCGCGCTCATCATTGATATGCGCCAGAATAATGGCGGGTTGGGGTTCATAGCGGACCAAATGTCGGCTTATTTCTTCGATGTGCCGCATGAGTTGGGCAATACGGCCATTTATGATAAATCTTTGGGGGATTTTTACTTCGACCCGCGCGGAGTGGAGCGCCTTTATCTGCCGGATGAGGCTTTGCGCTACCGCGGGACTATAGTTGTATTGATTGGCCCGGCTTGCTTTAGCGCTTGCGAATTTTTCGCTTACAATATGACGATTGAAAATCGGGCGGAGATAGTGGGGCAATACCCGACGGGTGGCGCGGGCGGTTCAGTCTACCTCTTCTATATGCCGGAGGGTATTACGGTGAATTATACCAACGGTCGCTCGGTGGATATGAACGGCGAAATCCATATTGAAGGCAAGGGAATAGCGCCGACGATTCGTGTACCTGTCACCGAGGCCACCGTCTTCAGCGACGGCGACCCCGTTTTACAGGCCGCGCTCGATTATTTGGCGGGCGCGTTGGCGGACGACTGAAGCCGCTATGATGCGATGGGTTGCGCCCGCCGCAGACGCAAGGCGTGCCAGCGCAGATTGACGATGCCGATACCGCCGAAGATGAGCGCCGCACCGATGATAATTTTGGCGTCTAGGATTTCGTCGAGGAAGAGCACGCCCAAGGTCAGGCCGACGACCGGCACAATGTAGGTGACCATCGAGGCGCGGGCCACCCCCAGCGCCTTGACCACATCGTAGTACATCAAATAGGCGATGAAGGTATTCAAAAAGCCCAAGAGCAACACGGCGAAAAAGGCGCGCGGCTCAATATCGTAGGGGATGAAAGGCGGCGTTTGCCCTAGCGCGGCCCCGCCATAGACGATAGCCGCTTCTACCAAGCTGGCCGACAACATGGCCAAGGCGGACAGAACCACCGGCTCCACTTCTCCTTGAATGACCTTGCGGCTATAAGTGGTGAAGATGGCGTAGCACAACGACGCGCCGATGACGGCCAATTGCCCCATCAGGCTACCGGTCATCACCTGCCCATCTTGCCAATTGCGGCTGGCCAGCACCACCACCCCCGCGAAGCCCAACAGCAAGCCCATCACTTTTTGGCGGGTGATGCTTTCGTCGGCGAAGGCGAAATGCGCTACAACTAAGGAGAATAAGGCGGCCGTGGCTTGGAGGACGCTGGCCAAGCCGCTATCTATGCTCTGTTCCCCCACGCTGATGAGCGTAAAGGGCATAACCACATTACCCACGCCGATGATAGCGATAGCCCGAATGACGCGAAAGTCGCGCGGGAAATGTTTACGCCGCGCAATGACCACCAAACACAAACCAATAGCGGCGATGCTCACGCGGATGAGCACCACGTGAAAAGGGTGTATGGCTTCTACCCCTATACGAATGAGCATGAAAGACGAACCCCAAATGAGGCCCACCAACCAAAAATACAGCCATGCTTGTTTTTTAGACACGAGAAACCTTCTTTGTGTGGTGTAATCCATGACGAGAAATAGCTTACAACTATGTATCAGACGCTGTCTATCCGTTTTTTGTCATGTATTGCCAAATAAAAAGGGGCGCTAAGCCCCTTGCCTTGTTAATCGGTGTGGATGGGGGTTAATCCCATTGGCGCTGGTCGAGGATAGGGCGGGCGGCGGGGTCTATAGTGCCGTTCGGGACAAATTCGACCTCATCAATCCGCAAGCGGACCGCTTTTTGGGCTAAGTCTTTTAGACCATCGGCGATGCCTGCGGAATCTGCGCCTTCGTTCAGCTCGACTTTGACGGTGACGACATCTTTATTATCGGCGCGGGTGATAATCACTTGTACGCGCTTGATTTGCGGGAATTGGGCCACAGCGGCGCGCAGTTGGTTGGGGTGTAGGAACATGCCGCGCACTTTGATAGCGTCGCCGCTCCGCCCGAACAACCCTAGCAGTTGCTGGCTACAGCCTTCGGCCGGCGTTGGGGCGAGCGCGCCCAAATCGCCCGTGCCAAAGCGGATGAGCGGGTAAGCCTTGTTGAAGGTGGTCACGACAATTTCGCCCGTATGGCCGGGTTCGACATCTTGCCCCGTTTCGGGGTCTACAATCTGCACGTAGATATGGTCTAGCAGACAAAAGCCTTGCATACCGTTGCGGGTGTAGCCCATGAAGCCGAGGTCGGCTGTGCCATAGGCGGAAGTGGTCTTCATGCCGTATTCGCCCTCGAAGCGGGCTTGTTGGCTGGGGGTATAGGGTTCAGCGGAAAAGAGCGCTTTTTTCAGCGGGACTTGTCCGGGGCCCATGCCCATCTCTTGGCATTTGTCGAGGATGGTCATCAGGTAGCTGGGTTGCCCCACGAAGCCGCTAGCGCCGAGGGCGGTCATCATCATGATTTGCAACTCGGTATTGCCGGGTCCGGTGGGCAGGACCGTCGCGCCGACGCCGCGCAAGGCTTCGTCTATCAGCAGGCCGGCCGGCGTGAGGTGGTACATGAAGGTGTTCAGCACGCGGTCGCCGGGCCCAAAGCCCACATAGCGGAAGGGCGCTAGTAGCGCTTCGGGGTTATCGGCGGGCGGTTGGGGGTCGTAAATAGGTCCCGGCGAGATGTAGATGCGGGGCAGGGTGTTGGGGTCTACGGTCAGGAAGCCGCCGAAGGGTGGGTTGGCTTGGTGCATCGCCACGAGGCTGTCTTTGCTGGTGACAGGTATTTTAGAAAGGTCGGCTGTGGTTTGGATGTCGTGGGGTTTTAGCCCCGCTTTATCGAAGATGGCTTGGATGGCCGGCGCTTTATCGTAGGCGTAGGCGACGAGTTCGCGGATACGGGCGTCCAATGTGGTCAAGGCAATCTCTCCGAGTGGTATTCAGCGTTAGAGTGTGATTGTAACGTCAAGGGCGAGGGTTCGCCACTATCAGCCTAGCCAGCGTTTGCGCCGCTTGTAATGTTTGACTTCGCGGTAGCTTTTGCGCTCGCCGCTTTGGCTAAGCCCTAGATAAAATTCTTTAATATCTTCGTTCTCGCGCAGGTTGGCCGCGGGGCCATCCAACACGATGCGCCCATTTTCCATCACGTAGCCATGGTCGGCCAGTTCGAGCGCGGCGCGGGCGTTTTGTTCGACGAGCAGAACCGAAACCCCTTCTTGGCGGTTGATTTCGCGCACGATGTTGAAGATTTCCGCTACCAACATTGGGGCTAGCCCTAGCGAGGGTTCATCTAGCATGACGAGCTTGGGATGGGCCATGAGCGCCCGCCCGATGACCAGCATTTGGCCTTCCCCGCCGGATAAGTAGCCGCTCACGCGCTTACGGAGGTCGCGCAGGCGCGGGAAGTAGTGGAAGACGCGCTCTAGGTCATTTTTGGCGTGCCGTCCGCCCTCGTAGGTCATACTACCGACGCGCAAATTTTCCTCGACCGTCAGATGGCGAAAAAGCGGTCGTCCTTCGATAACTTGGATGATACCCTTGCGGACGATGTCTTCTGCGGCTAAGGTATCGAGGCGCTGGCCGCCCCATGTGATGTTGCCGCGGGTGATTTCGCCGTCTTCGCTTTTCAACAGGCCGCTGACGGCTTTGAGCGTGGTGGATTTGCCCGCGCCGTTGGGCCCCAGCAGAGCGACGACCTGACCGGCGGCGACCTGTAAGGAGATGCCGCGCAAAACGAGGATGACGCGCGCATAAGTGACCTCGATATTGTTAATGGAGAGTAAATTGTGGGTATCGAGCGCGAGCGCGGCGCTTTGTGGTTGGGCTTCCATGAATATTTATCCTCAAAAAAAATAAAATTCGTTCAAAGAAAGGGGCGACAGCTAATCGGTCACCCCATTTTTGATTGTGCTAGTCGTGGGGGCGGGTTTTGCCCCGCCCCATCAGCGTTATTACTCGCCCATCATGCCCGGTCGCAAATCCGGAGCGGGGGCGAAGTCGGTCAAGGGGATGACGATAGGTACAGCGATGAGGCCATTGGGCGTCTCGACCGTCATCAGGTCATCGCGGCTGGTGGCGGGGCCTGTGCCGGTAGAGTTGAGGAAGGCCATCATAGCCATGCGGTTGGCGCTGGTGGCGCGGCGTTCTGTGCCCCAGTTGGCTTCTGCAATACCGAGCAAGATGTCATAATCGAGCGATTCCATGGTGGCTTTTAGCTCGGCACCGGTGACGGCATCGAGGCTACCAACACGGTTCACGGTTTGGGTGTATACCTCTACAAACAGGTTGACCGACCCCCAGCTGAGGAGGTAGGCGATATTCTGCGTAGACAGTTGGCGTTCATTTTCGGCCGCTTGCTCGTTGATGAAGGCGATGCCCGGTTGGGTGCGTTCTGTCCACCAGTAGAAGGGCATCGAGCCGACCATGCCGTTAACAGCCGGCATGCCATCGCCCATCCGTTGGGAGCTGAGCAACCCGACGGACACATCCATAACCCAGTTGACGCCAGCCAGTTTGACTTCGCCTTCTAGGCCCAGCGCGCGCAACGTTTCGGAGATGAGGACAGGGCCGCTAGCGAGGGTGTTGGTGTAGAGGATATTGGCGCCGGCATCGGTCAGGTTGAGGATTTGGTTGGTGATGTCGGTATCGGTGGGCAGGAAGAATTGGGGCGTATCAAGGATGGTGACGCCCTGTTCAGCGCAGTAGGCGATAGTTTCCGGCGTATAGGCGGCTTCGCCAAAAGCGCCCGGCCAGCTCAGGTAGCCCACGACGGGGTCAGGGTACATGTCGGGGTTGGCGCCGGCGAATTCGCAGAAGGACCCCAATTGGTCGGCGTAGAGCGGGTTCGTGGCGAAAATCCAGCCGGGGGTCGCGCCGTCTTCGCCGTACAGGCCTTCTATCGAGCCGGCGGAGATGGCGGAGACGATTTCATCTTCGGCCAATTGTTCGCGCAGGAGTTCGGCATCGGGAGAGGCGTACAGCAACAAGAACTTCATATCGGGGAAGTCCGCCTTAAAGCGGTCATAGGCCGCTTGGGTGGCGTCGAGGTTGCCGCCGGTATCTTCGTTGAAGGTGGCGAGGGTCGCGCCGCAGAGGCCGCCGTTGGCGTTATAGAACTTGATGGCGTCGGCGATGGCGGCTACAAGCGGTTGGGTGATGAAAGCGTAAGGTCCGCTGAGGTCGCCGATGTGGTAGAGGGTGACGGTTTCGCCAGTCAGGTCTACTTCGCAGTCGGTATGGGCGTCTAGCACTTGTTGCCCTAGCTCTGTGGGGCCATCTTGGGCGACGGCCGGACCGATGATGAAAACGCTGATTAAAAGTATTCCGAAAAGCAAACTTAATTTACGCACAGCTTAAAATCCTTTCATTAATAGAGAACAATATCGGTAAAGACTTATTCGTGAGCGAAGAAAATGGTGTCAGTCTCTGCCTCCTTTAACACTCCTTGGTCCCCCGTTTAGCATAATCCGTCCTTTGGGTTTGGGCAAGTAATGCCCTGCGAGACGGTCTAGATGGCTTGTTTACATCCGCGCGAAGGGGCGTATTTTCCACGAGATCTTCAAAATTTCCCAATAGTAAGCGAAGCCGCGCGGTAAAAAGATGAGAAAAGCGGTCAGGATGATGCCGAAGGCGGTCGGGTTGATGGCCGAGTTGATGTTCACTGGGTCAATGAAGGGCAGGATGGCCGGCAAGAGCGCCTCTAAAAAGGGGCGGAAGGCATAAGGGATGACCACTTCTTCCACCAAGCGGAAGAAAGCTACCCCGAAGATGGGCGCCAGCGGGAAGCCCGCC
This sequence comes from Anaerolineaceae bacterium, assembly GCA_037441665.1. Classification (GTDB taxonomy): domain Bacteria; phylum Chloroflexota; class Anaerolineae; order Aggregatilineales; family Phototrophicaceae; genus JBBIRQ01. The sequence goes on from JBBIRQ010000002.1 coordinate 7,413, forward strand.
CCGCCGACGACCAACATCGCCAATAGCGTGATGGAAGCGTCCAGTTGGTAGCCCGCTAAGGAGATAGAATTGGTGTCGAAGGCGGATAAGGCCCCGGCGATGCCCGCGAATACCGCGCTGAGAAAGAAGGCCTGCAATTTGTAGCGAAAGACATTAATACCCAATAGCTCCGCGGCGAGGTCATTATCGCGGATGGAGATAAAGGCGCGGCCAACCCGCGTACGAACGATATTACGCGCGAAAAGCATCAATAAGATGGTCAGCGGGATGACGAGGTAGTAAATCACTGTGTTGGACGCGAAGCTGAGCGCTTTACTGATGCGGACGTTGAGCGTGGCGGTCGTACCCTCCGCGGGTTCAACGGCGATGGTGTAGGTATCGGCTTTGGATGCCAGATATTCTAGCCCGATGATGCCGCCGTCCTCATTCCGTAACAGGTTGAGTTCGCCGGCCGGGATGGGGCGGCCATCAGAAGCGCGAATGATGCTGATATTGGGCAGGTCGCCGTCCGAAGTGACGTCGGCGCGGATGGCGTCGGCGAAGATGAGGTCGCCGCCGCTGAAGGCGTAGCTGAGCGGTTGGCTACCGGAAAGAGTTTCGTCGTGGGTTTGATTGAGGTAGATGATGGGCGCGGGCACAGGCAAAGGGCGCGAGCCGTTGGTATAGGGTTCTAGCGGGTAGCGCAAAATCCACGGGATGATGAACTGCGCGGCCAGCGTAGCCATCGCCAGATAAAAGCCCTTGACGCGCAAAGAGGGTAGCCCGAAGATGAGGCCGACAAACCCCGTGAACAGCGCCGCGCAAGGCAAAGCCAACCATGCCGACATGCCCAAATTGCGGACGAAAATAGCCGCGCTATAAGCCCCTACCGCCATGAAGGCCGCATGCCCCAAAGAGATTTGCCCGGTGAAACCCATCAAGATATTCAGCCCTTGCACCGAGATGACGAAAATAGCGATGCGGATAATGCGCCCTACCCACGCATCGGTGATGCCAAAGAGACCCGCTTGGGCCGCCAAAGGGATGAGCAAGAGCAAGAAGAAGCCGCCGTAAGCGACGATATTATCCCACAGCGTCCGATTAAGGGCGATGTCTTGGTCGTAGCGTGTGTCGAAGACCCCTGCCGGGCGGATGTTTGCGGACATAAAAACTCCTCAAAAAAATAAGCGCGTATTTATTAGATGCGTTCGATAATCTTCTGCCCGAACAAGCCTTGCGGGCGGATGATGAGCACAATCATCAACACCAGATAGGGCGCTAATTCCGTGCCGACTTGGTTGGGGAACAGCAAGATGCCCCATTGTTCGACCAAGCCGATGACTAAGCCACCGACCAGCGCGCCGCCGATAGATTCTAGCCCGCCCAGCAACACCGCCGGGAAGGCGCGCAAAGCCACTAAGGGCATATTGAGCGAGAGCGTGGTTGCGCCGCCTTGGAGCACGCCGCCAATCATGCCCAATAGGGCCGCAATCGCCCACGTGACGGCGAGGATGACCCGTACCCGTAGCCCCGTGCTTTGGGCGAGTTGTTGGTTTTCTGCCGTGGCGCGCATGGCCAAGCCAATATTGGTGAAGCGGAAAAAGAGCAAAAAGCCCATAAAAGCGACCAGAGCGAGGACGAAGGCGAGCAATAGTTGCGTTTGGATGATGACGTTGCCGCCCAAGAAGGTCTCGCGGCCATCTATGCGGATGGGGTTATTTTGGAAGATGGGCAAGGTGAGTTCCACGCTCCCCCATGTGATTTGGGTGACGCCGTGCAACAATTCGGAGATGGCCAGCGTCATCAAGACGACGGTGAACAGCGGTTGGCCGATGAGCGGGCGGATGGTGAAGCGTTCCACCGCCAGCCCTACGATGACGCTACCGACGAGCGCGCCGATGGCCGCCCGTAGCCATTGCAGTTGCACGCCTTCGATAGTTATCGTCATGCCGATGGTGAGGGCGATGATGGCGATGATGCCCCCGCCCACGAGGCGCGGATTGCGTAGACTGCCGATAGTCGTAATGGAGAGCAAGACCGCGGCCACCGCCAGCAACCCCGCCCCCAAGATGCTCACTTGGTTGACCGTGAAGAAGCTGTAAAAGATGAGTCCGCCCATGAGCATCATCCAGCCGTGGGCGAAATTGAAGACGCCCGACGCCTTATTGATGACCACAATCCCCAAGGCGACCAGCGAATACATGCCACCGACGAGAATACCGGTGATGGTGGCTTGTACCATGCGTGAAAGCGGTTTATCGAACAGGTAATTTTGTTGCAACCACACCAAAAACACGAGCGCGATAGCTACATAGATGATGGTGTTGATAGCGCGTTTGTTGTCGTTATACAAGCTCATCAAAGCGAATAATCCTTTTCTAGCAATCTATTTTTCACTGACGTTATTTTTAGCCGTTTAGACCTTGGCGACGCGCAAAGCGGTTTCCACAACGCCGATACGCCCATCGCGGTATTTGACCTCCGCGCGCACGTTGACATCAGCTTTGTCGCCGTACATCGCTTCTAGGATGTCGCCGTATTTGTTTTGGAGCGTGCCGCGGCGCAGTTTGCGGGTACGGGTCAGCTCGCCTTCGTCAGCGTCGAAGGCCTTATGCAGGATGACAAATTTTTTGACGCGACCCACTTCTGGCAGAGATTCGTTGACGCGCTCAATATCTTTTTTGATGAGTTCGTAGACTTCCGACTTTTGGGATAAGTCTACGTAGGTGGTGAAGGCGATGCCGTTTTTCTCTGCCCAGCGCGCGACATTTTCAAAATCAATGGTGATGATGGCCGTCACATAATCCATATCAAAGCCGCCGATGGTCATCACGTCTTGGATGTAGGGGCTAAATTTAAGCCGCCCTTCGATATACTGCGGGCTAAAGCTGTGGCCATTGCTCAGCTCTATCATATCTTGCAGGCGCTCTAGGTAGATGAGGTGGCCATCGGGGCGCATGTAGCCGGCGTCGCCGGTGTGATACCAGCCTTCTTCATCGAGCGCTTCGCCCGTTTTTTGGGGTTCGTCGTAGTAACCGATGAAGCGGGCTGGGGTGCGGACGAGAATTTCTTGGTCTTCTGCGATTTTAATTTCCACCCCCGGCACGATGACGCCGACGGTCTCTAGCTTGACATCGCCGGGGATGTGGATAGTGGCGAAGGTTTCGGTAGAGGCGTACAGTTGGCGCAGTTCCACGCCCAAAGCGCGGAAGAAGCGGATGACATCGGGGCTGAGCATAGAGCCGGCGGTGAGCACGTTACGCGCCCGCGTCAGGCCGATTTTATCGCGCAGGGGGCCGAAGACGGCGAATTCCCCCAAAGCGCGGAGCAAGCGCAGATGGGGCGGGATGGGCTTACGGGCGTCTTCAAGGTCTATCACCTGATAGGCGACGGGCATAAATAAGGCGTATAAGGCGCGATTAATCCAAAAGCTATCGTTGATGCGGAATTGCACGGAGCGCGCTAGCCCCTCCCACACGCGGCTAGGGAAGAGCAAGCCGACGGGGGCGATTTCGCGCAGGTCGTGTTGCACGGTATCGGGGCCTTCTGGGAAGTTGACCATCATACCGTAGAGCAAATGCGGGGTGAAGCCGAAGGCTTGTTCGGTGGCCCACGCCATGGGGCTGAAAGAGAGCCAATTGTCGTTTTCATCCACCCCGATGAAGTCTTTGTTCATGTACGAGCCATAGATGTATTGGAAGTTGGTCACCATGGCGAATTTGGGTAGGCTGGTCGTGCCGCTGGTCATGCTGAGGATGATGGTATCTTCTGACCGTGTTTGGGCGACGAGGTCTTCGTAAAGGGTCGGATTGGCTTTTTTGTGTTCGCGGCCAAGCGCTTCGATGTCCTCGAAGGTGGCCAGCCAATCGTCTTTATAGCTCCACATCCCTTTGTCGTCCCAATAGATGACCTTGCGGATGTTGGGGATTTTATCGCGGATTTCTAGCGCTTTATCCACTTGCTCTTGGTCGTGGGCGACGAGGAAAGTTGCTTTGGTCTTGGTGAGCACATAGAGCATATCGTTAGGGGTCGCATCGCTGAAGATGCAACAGGTTTGGGCGGAGGCGCTATGGGCCGCAATTTGCGTCCAGTACATTTCGGGGTCGTTTTCGCCGATGATGGCCACGGTTTCATCGGGTTGCAACCCCAACTTGATGAGGCCGAGGCAGAAGTTAGAGACGTGTTCGTAAACGTCGTTCCACGTGTATTCTAGCCAGATGCCGTAACGCTTTTTGCGTTCGGCGACGCGGTTACCCAACCGTTTGACTTGGACGAGAAAATTTTTGGGCAAAGTGTCTACATCGGGGGTGGGTTTATCCGGCAAAGGACGGTTCATACGGGTGGTATAGACCGTGCCCGGTTTGGTTGGACGGTGCGGGATGGGTGTACCTTCTTTCATGATTAAGCCTCCTGTCCGAGATACGCTTGGATAACCCGTTCGTTTTGGCGGATTTCTTCGGGTGTGCCTTCGCCGATTTTTTGGCCGAAGTCCAAGACGACGATACGGTGGGAAATATCCATCACCAAGCCCATATCGTGTTCAATGAGCATGATGGTTGTGCCTTCGCGCTCGTGGATGTCGAGGATGAAGCGCGCCATATCTTCTTTTTCCTCGATATTCATGCCGGCCATGGGTTCATCGAGGAGCAGGAGGCTAGGTTCTAGGGCGAGCGCCCGCCCCAATTCAACCCGCTTCCGCAAGCCATAGCTGAGCGTGCCGACGGTGGCTTTGCGGATGCTTTCCATCTCTAGAAATTCGATGATTTGTTCGACGCGCTTACGGTGTTCGATTTCTTCGCGTTTGGCCGGCCCCACGAAAAGCGCGCCGGTCAAGAAGTTGGATTTCATGTGGATGTGGCGGGCGGCCATGAGATTATCAAGGGTGGTGGCGTTGGTGTAGAGGGCGATATTCTGGAACGTGCGGGAGATGCCGATTTTAGCGCGCTCGTAGGGCGGCAGATGGGTGATGTCGCGTCCATCCAAGAGGATACGCCCCTGTTGCGGCTGATAAAAGCCGTTGATGCAGTTGGTCAGGCTGGTTTTGCCCGCGCCGTTGGGGCCGATGACGGCCAAAATTTCGCCGGGGCGTATATCGAAAGAGACATTTTGTAAAGCACGGATACCACCAAAACTTAAAGAAATGTCGTCTACGCGCAACTTATAATCCATAAGTTTCCTCTAAAAAAGTGACAAAATGTATTCAATACAACATTATAATAAATAACTGTTAGATTATTGCGCTTTTGAAGATAACAGAGAAACGGCCCTAGCGCAATACTTGTCTAGCCTAGTTTAGGTTGAATTTACGCGCGCGTCTAGCCAAGCGATAATATCGGCGATGACGCGCTCTTTTTCGGGTTCGTTGATGATTTCGTGGCGCAAATCGGGATAGATTTTGAGCTGTTTATCGCGCGAGCTGGCGCGTTCATAGATGAACTGAGCGCCAGAAGGCGGGGTAAGTTGGTCCGCGCCGCCGTGCAGTAAATACAAGGGCAGGCGCAGTTCTTGGGCGCGCGCTTTAATCTGTCGGCTAGCCTGTAACATGGCTTGGCCGGTGCCTGTGCGCGCCAATTGGTGGTCTACCAGCGGGTCGTCTATATAGGCTTGGACGATAGCCGAATCGCGCGAGATGACGCTTATATCTTGGATGAGGGGGACGAGGCGCGCCTTAGGGGCGATGCGCGCGAGGATTTGCCCGATAAAGCGGAGCGGGGCGGGCACTAACTTATCGCCATCCACCGCGCAACCCGATAGGATGAGTCCCGCTAGTTGGTCGGGATAGGTCAGCGCATAAAGCGTCCCGATGAGCGACCCCATACTATGCGCGAATAAGAACAGGGGTATATCGCTGTGGTTCGCTTGTAAATGGACGACGAAGCGGCGCAAATCGTCCACGGCGAGCGCGATAGTGGGCAACCAAACCCGTTCGCCATCGCTTTTGCCGTGCCCGCGATGGTCGAGCGCGTAGGCGGCGTAATCCGCCGCGGCTAACGCCTCTCCTAGATGGGCATAACGCCCGCTATGTTCGCCGTAACCGTGGACGATGACCACCAACGCTTTGGGGCGATTTTCTGGCAACCAACCCACGGTGTGGATGGTCAACTGGTCTTGGGTTTGGTATTGGTACGTGGTTTCGCGCATGGGGTCAACTTTCTGTGAGGTGATAAGGGATGTCTAGCCGTAGCCACGTGCGGCCGATTTTGAACAGCATCCCCGGACGGATAGGCGAACGCCCTTCAATCGCTTGGGCGTTCTTTTCGATGAAAGTACCGTTACGGCTTCCGCCATCTTCTAGCCAGAAATTGAGCACGTAAGAGCTGGCGATATAATCGCTACTATCGGTGACCGGTTCGGAAGCGCAACCGAGTCGGGCGTGCAAGCGAGAGACTTGGTTATCGAAAGGCATATAAATATCGCAACTTTCGCGGCGACCGATGGTTAAGATGCGTTGGTCGCCGATGGCGGGTTGGTCGAAGCTCAATTTTTTGCCATCGAGCGGGCCGCTCATAAACGTGACGGATATTTCCCCGCGACGGCGTGCGCGAAAAGGTTTGAAGCTCATAATCCCCCTAAACGGCGTTGGACTTCTTTTAACTTATTTTGGGTGATTTCGTGGTCTGGGTTGATGTCGAGGGCGTGTTGATAGGCGTTGCAAGCTTCCTGCCATTGGGTGAGTTCAAAGCAAGCGTCGCCATAATTGGCCCAGAACCAGAAGTCATTTTTTTCATATTGTATCGCTTGGCGATAGCAATTTAGCGCGGATTCGTGATGTCCTAAGGCGCTATGGCATAATCCCTTGCCATTCCACGCCCACGCATAATGTTCATCTATTTGCAGAGCGGCGTCATAGGCGTCTAGGGCTTCGTCGAAGCGCCCCAGACGGCGTAAGACTTGGCCGCGGCGGGCCCAAACGGTGGCGTTATCTTGGGTGATGCCAAGCGCTTTGTCTATGACGGTAAGGGCTTCTTCGCCGCGTTGGATGTCGAGTAACAAGGTGACTTGGTTGATATAGTACCAGATGACGTTAGGGTCTTCTTGGGCGGCGCGTTCGTAGCTTTGCAGGGCTTCTTCGTAGCGCTTGGCCTCTTTTAGCGTTAGCCCGCGCCCGTTCCAAGCCCATGCAAAATGGGGGTTGATGCGTACGGCACGGTCATACGCGGCGAGCGAATCTTCTAGGCGGCCCAGAGTCCGCAGGGCTTGCCCTTTTTTGGCCCAGCTTTCGGCGTGGCGCGGGTTCACTTTGAGCGCTTGTTCTAGCGCTTCCAGCGCTTCGGCCACGCGGTTGGTTATCAGCAGTTCTTCGGCGTGGTTATAGCGATACCATACATCGTGTTTATCGAGTTCGATAGCTTGCTTGAAGCATTCGATGGCTTCGTTATGGCGTCCCAAATCGCTGAGGACGAGGCCGCGCCCGCTCCACGCCCAACTATAATTGGGCTCTAGCTCGATAGCGCGCGTGTAACAGTCGAGCGCTTCGTCTAGGCGGTTCAACTTGCGGAGGACGTGCCCCTGTTTCGCCCAGAGATAGGCGTTGCGGTTATCGCTTTTGAGCGATTGGTTCAGCAAGGTATGGGCTTCGTTGTGCCGATTGAGGGCGATGAGCACTTCCGCTTGTTTGTAGAGATAGATGGCCTCGTTCGGGGCGGATTTGCTGGCGTTGGCATAGGCCTCTAGGGCGTCTTCGTAACGCCCCAACGCCTCTAGCGTGGCGCCGTGTTCGTTCCATGCCCACGCATATTCTGCGGCGATGCGCGTCGCTTGGGCGCTGGCCTTGAGGGCATCTTCTAGGCGTCCTAAGTGGCGTGAGACGTTGCTGAGCAAGGACCAACTGCGGGCGTGTTGCGGGTCGAGTTCGGTTGCTTTTTCCAGCAAGGGGCGCGCTTCTTCGTAGCGGTGGAGCAAGATTTGCACATTGCCCTGATTGTACCAATACCACGCGCGCGCGGGGTTGATGGCGGAAGCTTGTTGGTAGCAAGCGAGGGCTTCATCGTAGCGCCCCATTTGCTCTAGGACGATGCCTTTACCGTTGATGACCCAATCGTGATTGGGTTGTAGGTTGATAGCGTGGTCGTAGGCGTCGAGCGCTTCGCCATAGCGCCCTAAATAACGCAACACCTGCCCCAATTTGCCCCAACTGGGCACATGATTAGGGTCTACGAGGACGGCTTGTTGGGCGGGTTCGATAGCGTCTTGGTAGCGGTTTAGCTCTACGAGCACTTCGGTGAGGTTGTACCAATGCCATACGATAGTCGGCTGGTAGTGGGTGGCGCGTTTGAAGCACATCATGGCCTCGTGGATACGCCCCATCGCCTTTAGCGCCAGCCCGCGGCCATTATGCGCCCATGCATAAGTGGGGTCTATGCGGATGGCCTGTTCATAAGCGCCGGCGGCGCGGGGGTAATCTTGTTGCAGGCGGTAGATTTGCCCTAATTTGGCCCAGCTATTGGCGTGGTTGGGGTCTAGGGCGAGGCCGGTTTCTATCATGGCGATGGCGTCGTCGTAACGCTCCATATTTTGCAGGATGTCGGCGCGGTTGTACCAGAACCAAACATCGTTAGGGTTGAGCTGGGTGGCGCGCTCGAAGCAGGCTAAAGCCTCTTCGAGTTGTCCCAAGCGGTCGAGGACGATACCTTTGCCGTTCCACGCCCACGCATAATCAGGTTGGATACGTAGCGCTTGGTCGTAGCACAGGAGCGCGTCTTGGTAGCGATTCAACAAGCGCAAGGTGCGCCCTTTGCGCGCCCACGCCAGCGCATAATCCGCTTGTAGGGCAATCGCTTGGTCGTAGGCGAGCAGGGCTTCATCTAAGTAATGTAGTTCGGTGAGCGAATAGCCCTTGTTCATGAGTTCGCGGGCTTGCAGGGCGGGGCCGGTGATTTCCAAGACGGGCGATTCGCCGGTGACCTCTTGGAAGATATTAGCGAGTTCATCCACGATATGCCCCCATGTTTGCGGACGTTGCGCGGGGTCTTTCATCAGGCAGTGGAGCGTGAGCTGTCGCAAGGATTGGGGGACTTTGCGTGCCATCCGCGCGGAGAAAAGGGGTTCTTCGTGGATGTGCGCTTGGCGCCATTCCTCGAATTTGCGGGCGCGGAAGAGTTGATGGCCGGTCAGCATCTCGTAAATGACCGCGCCGAAAGCGTAAATATCGGAACGCAAATCTACGTCTTTAGATAGGCATTGTTCCGGGGACATATAGGGGGCTGTCCCCACCACAGCGCCCACACGGGTGAGCCGCGCGATGTCGTCGTGGTCGTCGCCGTCTTCGGTGTCGTCTTCGCGGTTGCTGAACCTATCCAAAGAGCGCACTAGCCCAAAGTCGGTCACTTTGGCGATGCTATCGTGGGTGATGAGGATATTGGCGGGTTTGAGGTCACGGTGGACAAGGCCGGGCACCTTTTGGGTGGCGTGTTGCATACCGAGCGCGATATGCAAGCCGAATTCGATAACTTGTTGTAGGTCTAGGCGGTTGCGGTCTATCCAGCTACGCAGGTCTGCGCCCACGCCCTCCACACCGCTGATATGCTCTAGGATGATGTGGGGGCGGCCGGCGATGTTTTGCACGAGGCGGGCATGGACGATATGGGGGTGTTTGTCGAGCCGTATCCACGTTAGCGCCTCTTGGAAGAAGCGGGCCACAGCGCGTTCATTATCTAAAAAGCGCGCTTGAAAGCTTTTGATAGCCACCGTCTCGCGTTGGTCGTGGTCGTAACAGAGATAGACGATGCCCATACCGCCCACCAGAATTTCATGAACTTCGTAGCGCCCTTCGATATAGTCGCCGATTTGGAAATCGCCATCGTTGCGTTTTGGCGATGTGGTAGGGGTGCCAAAAGGCGTTGGCCGCCCGCTGGGCATGTCGAGAGAGCTAAGCTCTAGCGCTTCGCTGGATTGGGCGCGGGTTTCGCTGAGGGGTTGGAAGCGTTGCCCTTGGGACGAAGAACTATCCGCCCCCTCTAATAGCGCGGCGCGGGTGTGGGATAAGTCGTCTGTTGCGGCGCCGAGCAGGGGGGCGGCGACGGTCAAATCAAGCTTGCTTTCGCTCCAACGGGTCTCATCGGGGTCGCGCGCATCGGGTTTGGCTTCTCCCATGAAAGCGTTTCGCTGGGCATTGAGGAGGGCTTGTAAGGTGTTGATGGGCAGTTGGGGGTTGGGTTCGACGTCGCTATCAGGGCTGGCGGCCCACAAAGCCACGGCGATATTGCGCGCGTTGGGGTGGGCGAGCGCTATTTGGGCCACCCAACCGACAAAAGCATCTATGGCGCGGCGTGCGCGGTTGCGGTCGAGGTCTATTTTGGCTTGTTTGTGGGCCCGTTGGTAGGCGATGAGGGTTTTGCCCACATAGAAGACGCGCAAGCGCTGGTCTTTGCCTAGCGCCCGTTGCGCGCACATATCGCCCAGCGCGAAGGCGTCGTTCGGGTCGTCGCGGCGCAACGCCAAACGCCCCAACTGGGCGATGTCGGGGTTGGGGTCGGTGGCGAAAGGGTCGCTTTTATCGTCCTTATGGCGTTTCCGCAAAAGGTCGCGGATTTGGTCTTTTGTCAGCGGGATGGGCTGTCTCCCGGTTTGTGGTACAGGTGTTAAGGTCATGGCACTTCTTTATGCGCCTCAAAAATCAAGGATTCATCATCTATCTGGGCGCGCGCGATGATAGTATCGCCGCGCTGGAAGGCATCTTCGACGATGCGATTGCTGAGCGGGCGTGTGATAAGCCTTTCGATGGCGCGCCGCAGGGGTCGGGCCCCTTGCACCGGATTATACCCCGCTTTTAGCACGAGGTCGCGCGCCGCCTCGTCCAATTCCAGCTTGAGATGTTGTTCTGCCAGACGGGCGCGCAAATCGCGCAGTTGCAGGTCTAAAATTTGGCTCAATACTTCGCGGCTGAGCGGGCGGAAGGTGATAACTTCGTCTAGACGATTGATGAATTCGGGGCGGAAATAGCGCTTGAGATAACCGGTGAAATCGGGATGGGTGGCTTGGTTGCCGCCGAAGCCGAGCGTTTTGCTCCCTTCTTCAGTACCGATATTGCTCGTCATGATGAAGACCGAATGGCGGGCGTCTACATGGCGGCCGTGGGCATCGCTCAGGCGGCCTTCATCGAAGACTTGCAAAAACAAGTCGAAGACTTCGGGGGCGGCTTTTTCGATTTCGTCCATGAGCACGACGCTATAAGGGCGGCGGCGCAGGCCGTCTGTCAGTTGCCCGCCGCGGTTGGCGTCTTTGTAGCCGGGCGGCGCGCCGATGAGTCGGGCGACGGTGTGGGCGTCGTGGAATTCGGACATATCGAGGCGTAACATCGCATCTTCGCTCCCGAAGAGGAAGGCGGCTAAAGCGCGCGCCAATTCTGTTTTGCCCACGCCGCTAGGCCCCAAGAACAAGAAGACGCCTACCGGTCGGTTGATGTCGCGCAGGCCGGTACGCGCCATTTTGATAGCGTCGGCGACGGCGCGCACGGCGTCATCTTGGCCGATGATGCGGGCGCGCAGGGCATCTTCTAGCCCGGCGAGGCGGCGCTTTTCGTCGGTGGTGAGTTCGGTGACGGGGATGCCGGACCATTCCGACAGGACGGCGGTAATATCGTTGATGCTGACATCGTTGGCGGCGTTGGTGTCGAGGTCGGGGGCGATGGTGCGGATGGTGACGCGGGTACAAGCCTCGTCCAGCAAATCGAGCGCTTTATCGGGCAGGCGGCGGTCGGGCAGGTAGCGGACGGATAGGCGCACGGCGGCTTCGATAGCATCATCGCTGATGACCACGCCGTGATGCTCTTCTAGCCGTTTGCGTTGCCCCTGTAGGATGGTGATAGTGGCTTCTGTCGTAGGTTCGTCAATATCGAGCGTGCGGAAGCGGCGGTCGAGCGCTGGGTCGGCGGCGATAGCGCGGCGGTATTCTTCGTGGGTGGTTGCGCCGATGCACATAATTTCGCCGCGGGCGAGGGCTGGCTTGAGGATGTTGGCGGCGTCGAGGTTGCTATCTATGGTATCGCCGGCGCCGACGATGGTATGGATTTCGTCGATGAACAAGATGATATTGCCGGCGCGTTTGATTTCGTCCACAATGCCGATGAGCCGCTCCTCAAATTGGCCGCGTAAGCTCGTGCCGGCCACCAAGTTACCGATTTCAATTTGGATGATGCGTTTATCGTGTAGGGGTGGTGGCGCGGTTTTGTTGTGGATGGCGTAGGCGAGGCCTTCTACGATGGCGGTTTTGCCTACGCCGGGGTCGCCCAACAAGAGCGGGTTATTCTTTTTGCTCCGCGCTAAGGTGCGGGCGAGGGCGCGGATCTCTTTATCGCGGGCGATAGCCTCGCCGATTTTGGCTTCTGCCGCTTGGGCGGTGAGGTCGCGGCCGTATTTATCGAGGAGCGGGGTGGGCGATGGCCGCGGGAAGCGCGGCGCATCGGGATTTCGGGAGAACGGCGACTGCGGGAAGAAGTCTAATGCGGAGTCGCTATCCTCATCATCCCAAAGGTCTAAATCACCATCGGATTGGTCTATTTGGTCGAATGGTTCTTCTTGTTGTTCGTCAATGAGCTTGTGCAACCATGCGTTGAGGTCAAAGCCCATCTCGATAAGTTTACGGATGGGGACGCCTTCGCCTTCTTGGAGCAGGGCCATCATCAAGTCTTCTTCGGTGACGCTTTTGAATGATTCGTCATTTTGCTCTGCAAAGAAGACGGCCAATTGCAGGACAATTTCGGTACGCGGGGTCAGGGGCAAGGTTTCGTCGAGGGGGCCTTCGCCCGTGCCGATTTCGCGGCGGATTTCGTTACGGACGTCGGTTGGGTTCATACCGGCGCGCCGTAGCAGTTGGCAGATGGGGCCATTGTCGTTGCGGGTGGCGGCGATGAATAGATGCTCGGTGCCTATCCAATTATGCCCCAATTTGCGCGCTTCTTCCGCCGCGCCGCTCAACAACGCGCTACAACGTTCGCGTAATACTTTTTCCGGAATATCGGGTGAAGGAGTCAAGGTTCTATTTTGCCCTCTAATGTTTTTGGGAATATTTGCTACAATAATATCGCAAAAAGCCACTATCGGCTCTAAAATTTTTATAAATGGGTGGGGAAATAGATTATCAATTTTTTTTAGGGTTGCTTGCGGTTATACTAATGAAGATATTTCCCTGTAACCGCTTGGAGAGATAGCGCTATGTCCATAACTGACCCGCTGATTGGCAAAAAACTGGGTGATTATTTGATTGAGGGCTTGCTCGGCGCGGGTGGTATGGCACGTGTTTATCGGGGCTACGACGATAAATTAGACCGCTACGCCGCCATCAAGGTGATTGAGCCAAACCTGATGGCGACCGATTATGACGACGAATACCGCGAGCGTTTTCTGCGCGAGGCGCGTTCCATCGCCCGCTTGAATCATCCTAATGTGGTGGGGGTGTACCAGTTCAACCAAGTAGATAATCTCTATTATATCGCGATGGCCTTTGTAGAAGGCACAGACCTGCGCCAACTGTTGAAAGAATATGCGCGTCAGGAACAGATTTTGCCGCGAGAAAAGACCTTGCAGATTATCCGCGATATGGCCGACGCGCTGGATTATGTGCACAAGCAAGGGATTATCCATCGGGATGTCAAGCCGTCGAATATCATCATCACGCCAGAGGGTAAGGCGGTGCTGACCGATTTTGGTTTGGCGCTGAACGCCCTAGAAGGCACGATAGGCAACACCTTCGGGAGCGTGCATTACATCGCGCCAGAGCAAGCGGTGTCGTCGGCGCAGGCCGTGCCCCAAAGCGATTTATATTCGCTAGGCGTGGTGCTGTACGAATTGCTCACGGGGCGCGTGCCCTTTGACGATGCTTCGGCGATGAGTGTTGCGCTCAAGCATATCAGCGACCCGCCGCCGCCGCCATCGGAATTAAACCCGGCCATCACGGCGGATGTTGAACAGGTGATTATGCGCGTTTTGGATAAAGACCCCAAAAAGCGCTACGAAACGGGGCGCGAGCTGGTGAACGCGCTAGAAGCCGCTTTCGCGCTCATCCCGCAGGATATGCCCCCGCGCATGGGCACAGTGACCACTAAGCCCGTCTCCCCAACCGTCATCCCATCGCCGCAACCATCCGAAAATTTAGACGCGCCCACCATTGGCGATTCGCGCTCCAAAGCGCCGCAGTTAGCCCAAGCGCTGGGGCGGCAAGAGGGGCGAAACCGTAATATGTTGCTGGCGCTGGGGGCGGGTGTAGCGGTGGTCATCGTCGCCTTGTTGTTGTTGGCGAGCGGGGCGCTAGGCCCCGGCGTGGATGTGCCTGCTACCGAAACGTCCGTCGCACAGGCCAACGCTTCCGCCACGAGCCAAGCGCTCTTCATCGCGGGGGAGACGGCCACCGCGGTACAAGCGGGCATCATCGCCAGCACCCAAACGGCCGAAGCGGAAGCCAGCGCTACCGCTATCGCCCAAGCGAACGCCACGGCCACCCGCGCCGTGGAATTGGCGGCGAGCGCCACGGCCGATGTCATCCTCGCCATGACCATGACCGAGCAGGCGCGCCCAACCAACACACCCACCCCCACCGATACGCCGACGAACACCCCGTCCCCGACCCGTACGGCGACCTATACCCCATCCCCAACCAACACAGCGACCTATACCCCATCGCCCACACCTACGCCGCTCTTGTTGGCGCTTTCGGAGGATGAACCCCAACTGCTATTGCGCTATAACGGCAATGCTATCATCATGGCCAACCGCGGGCCAGTCGGCAACATCAATTTACGCAATCTGGTTTTCGTGCAATTCGCGCCCAATGAAAGCGGCGAATGGGTGGAGGTGGCCCACTTCCGCAATGCCAACGCGGCCTTCGCCCAGCGCACCAATAGCGTACTCGTCGAGCGCTGTTTACAAATTTGGGATGGCGACCGCTTTAGCGCCCCCCCTGATGATAACCCGCTGGAAGAAGATTTGTGCACCGCGTCCCCTTTCTGGATGACTTCGCAGACCACGTTCTGGATGAACAGCAACCCGCAAGCCTATTTCGAGGTGCGTTATGGGCCGGTGGATGTCTTGATGACGTGCCCAGTGGCGCGCCCGCGCAGTTTTAGCGAGATGCGTTGTCTGGTGGATTTGCCCTAGTGCATCGTGTCGGCGCTGAATGACGCTGAAAGCGTATCCCCAGAGGATGCGCTTTTTTAATTGGGGAAGGTCGCTGTTGGCAGGGGCGGTGGCGCTTCGGGGCGGGCGGCGATGATGATAGCCAGCAAAATAGCCAAGACGATGACCGCTATCAAAAGCAAAATGCGGGCAGACGGCAAGGCCTCTTCAGGCGGGGCGCCGAGGCCGCGCGTCTGCTCGTCGAGACGGGCATTATCCAACAGCCACCGCCCCCATAATTTGGCGCTCAGCCCGATGCCTTTATCCCGATGGGTGAGAATTTCGCGGTATTCTAAACTGCGGATGGCCGATTTAACGCCAATATCATCCATGGGGAAATCGGTTTGCGCCAACCACGCCTCAATATCGGCCACATGCAAGACGCGCAAGGGGTCTTCGTAAATGAGATGGCTGATAGCCGTCAAGACGTAACGTTCATCGCGGTTCAGCAATCGCCAATGTTCGTAAAATTCGGCGCTCGTCTTCTCGTAGACCCCCTGAGTGATGGCGCTTAAAGCCTCTGGGCTGATGGGCTTATCTTCACGCGCTAGCCGTTGGTGGAAGTGGGCTAGCAAAAAAGGGAGTCCACCGGTGAGCTTATAAACCTCTTCGGCGATGTCGGGCGATACGTCGCGGATAGCGGCCAGCGACTGGGCGCTTTCTTGGGGGGTTAAAGGCGTCAGACGATGGAGGACAGCGCCATCAGTGAGCGGGCTGAGATGGGCGATAGCTTCTTCATAGCGCGTATCTAACGCGATGATGAGGCTCAGGCGCGGGTTTTGGTCTAGCCAATGGCGCATCTCTTGGAGCAATGGCCCGCTGATTGCGCCTTGTTGGCGCGCTTGGGATAGGGCGTTAGTGTCGTCCCATAACCAAACCAGTTGGCGGTAAGGGCGAATGCGTTTGAGGATGTCGGGCAGATACACGTCATAGAACCATGACGCGTCTGGCGCTGGGGTAGTGGGCGGCGGGGTCGTGCCCATGCCGCGCCCGGCCACCACAGCCGATGTAGCCGCCGCGAGCGCCGCCAAACAAGCGCTATCCTCCGTGAGCATCTCCGCGCCCCAGCTCAGATAAACCGTGACGAACGTTTCATCGAGGCGTTGTAGGAGGGATTGCAGAAGGGCGCTTTTGCCGCTCCCGCGCCAACCGAGGATGATATGGACGTGTTGCCCCTGCGGGTCAACGAGATGCTGTTGCAGGAGGGCGTGTAGCTCGCGACGGGCGATAATCGGGTATCGGGTGTCTGGGTCGCTTTGGGTTATCTCATCCATGGGACTAGTGTACCGCATTCATCATAAATCTGCTCTAAAAATAATGATAGGGGCGGGCTTACCCGCCTCTTGCGGCTAGCGCTCCGCTCAAGTGGTGACGCGCCGCCGACTGCGACGGATGGCCCACACGACGATGAGGCCGCCTAGCAGGAGCGGCGTACCGACAATGACGAGCGTGATAACCGCATCTGCGAGGAATTGGCCGATTTGTATTAACGTGCTGATGGCGTTTTCCGCCGTGGTTAGCGGATTCCAGCTAGCGCTTTGGCTTTGCACGGGGCTAGGTGGGAAGGGATTGACCGTGACAGCGATAGCGGAGTAAGCGGCCGCTTCGTTGAAATATTTCAGCCGCCCTTCGATGTGTTCAATCTCGCTTCGCACATTGGTGAGTTCGCGTTGCACGGCGAGCACATCTTCTACTTTGGTGGCGCTGGCCATAATGCTTTGCAACTGGTCTTCGGCGGTTTGTAGATTGGCCAAGCGGCTGGACAAATCCACATATTCTTGAGTGACGTCTTGGCCGGTGATGCTTTCGGAATCGAGCCGCCCCGCGCCGCTTTTAATTCTATCGAGCGCTTCGTTCAGGCGTTCGGCGGGCACGCGGATGGTGATATTGCCATGGTTGGCATCTTCGCCGGCAGTGTTTTTGAAGGCGCTGGTGCTAGACGCCACCACCCAACCGCCCATCTCCTCCGCCATCTCAGCGATTTGGTCAATGGTCGCTAGGGGGTCTTCTACAGTGATGGAGAGGCTGGCGTTTTTTAGGATGATGCGTTGGTTGGCGGGGATGTCCGCATCACTAGCCCCCTCTTGGGAGACAAGCGTATCGTCAGCGGGGGCGGGCGGTCCCTCCCGCGCGAAGGCCGCTTGTGTGGGGGCGAACATCACGTCGGCATTGCTGGAGATGTCGCTATAGCGATTGCTCATTTGGGAAAAAAAAGATGCGATGGCTATTAAGGCGATGACTACGATGAGTAAGGTTAGCCCTATGAATAGATTTTTGCGCGATACCATGATAATACCTTTTTCTAAACCATTATCGGATGCCATTCATTTGTTAAGACGATAAAAATATCGCGATTGTTCCCCGTTGGGTGGCTGGTTAGCGTCAATCTGCTGTGTAGAGCGAGGCGGGGTTGGTGTATAATACCCGTGTTTTTCCGCATCATTCCCTATTGTAAATGGTGAGGTAACATGGCCCAGAAGTCCCGTGTGTTGGCGCTGGTGGGGATGCCCGGCGCAGGTAAAACCTTGTGCGCTAAACATTTGGAAGCGAAACAGTTTTATCAATTCCGTTTCGGCGGTATTGTTGTAGATGAAGTGGCTCGCCGTGGTTGGCCTATCACGCCCGATAACGAGCGTCGCGTTCGGGAGGAGTTGCGGGCCCAAGAAGGCATGGAGGTGATGGCCAAGCGCGCCTTGCCGCAATTGCAACAGGCTTTGGCCCAGCGCCCTTGTATTGTCATTGATGGTTTGTATAGCTTTAGCGAGTATGTATATTTGAAGACGCATTTGGATGCGGAACTCATTGTGGTGGCGATTGTATCGCCGCGCCATCTACGTTATCAGCGCTTGAGCAACCGCCCAGAACGCCCGCTGACGAGCGCCGAAGCGGAACAGAGGGATATTCAAGAGATAGTCACGCTGGAAAAAGGCGGCCCTATCGCCATCGCCGACTATACCCTGACCAACGATGGCGAGCCGCAAGACCTCCTCGCGCGGTTGGATGCTTTGTTAGACCAGCTCGATTTTCGCCCCTAAAGGTCGAGATTTTGGGCGATGAGCGCCCGCAATTGGCCGGCGCGCATATCGCTGACGTCGGCTAGTGTGGCGTCGTCGGGCAGGTGTTGGATGGCGCGCAGGGCTTTTTGCCAGTGTTGATGCGCTTTGGGCAGTCGCCCTTGCTGGGCGTGGATGTTGCCTAGCATGAAGGCCGCCAAGGCGTAATCGCGACGGCAATAGAGCGCCGCTTGTAACGATTTTAGGCTGTCCGCTATGGCGTCTTCTTCCATCTGGATGAGGGCTTGGACGTAATGGGCATCGGCTAGTAGCGGTTCTATCTTCAGCGCGAGGTCTAGATGGGCGCGCGCTTCGGGCAGGGCTTGGCGATTGGCGAATAAAAAAGCGAGTAAAGTATGCACGCGCGGGTTGCGCGGTTGGCCAGCCAAAAGCCGCGCGAGGATTTGTTCGGCGACTTCGTAATGTTCGTTTTGGAGCGCGGCGACCGCTTCTTCATAACTGCCGCTGATGGCGTCCGTCGTCGCGCGTAGGGGGGTGGCGTCCACCACTTGGGCCGGGGCGGGTTGGTATGTAACTGTGCCGCCAACTGGGGTTGCGCGGTTAGCCGCTTTTTGGTAGATGGCCGTGCCGGGGAAGATATGCGTCACCCAACGCTCGCGCTCGTAGCGGATGGCTTCTGCTTGGCCCAAAATGAGCCAGCCGGAAGGGACGAGCGCTTCGTAAAGCAGGCTTTCCACGTGGCGGATGGCCTGACGGCTGAAGTAGAGTAAGACATTGCGGCTTAGGATGATGTCGAATTGGGGGAGGGGCGGGGCGTCTAGGGCGTTGGCGAAACGGAAAGAGGGCATCTGCTGGATAGGCCCCTTGATGCGTAAACCGCCGCTCACGGGGTCGAAATACTGGCGCTGGAAAGCCTCCCCCGTGTGGCGGAAAGCCCACTGGCGATAGACCCCCGCGCGCGCGAGGTGCAGGGCGCGGTTATTGATGTCCGTGCCGAACAGGTAAATGGTCCAGCGGTTAATATCGGGCAGGAGTTCGTTCAATAAAATGGCGATGGAATAGGTCTCTTCGCCGGTAGCGCATCCCATACTCCAGATATAGAGCGCGAGGCGGTTCTGTTTGCGCCGTTGCAGGATAATTTGCGGCAGGATTTGCGCTTTGAGAATGTCGAAGTGGGTACGGTCGCGCAGGAAGTAGGTTTCGCTGATGGTGATAGCTTCGATGAGGGCTTGCCATTCGCGGTCGGTCTCGTGGGTGTTTTGCAAGGTGTGTAGCAGAGCGCGCACATCGCCGCCGGCCAAATCGTAGAGCACATTATCAATATCGGCGCGATATTGGGCGGCCGCGGATAAGCCGATGCGTTGTTCGATGAGCTGGACGGCCTGCATGACTGGCGATGAAGGCGAGGTCATTTCCATATATGGGGTGTTGTCGGCGAATGAGCAAGGTTGTGGGTTTCGCCTGATATAAACCCAATATAAACTTACCATGAAATTGCTAGAAAAAAAGCGCAGATTATGTGCAACTTGGGGTACTATCCGCTATGCTTGGACGCTAAAGGCGCATATATCAGCAGGAGAGAAGCGCTGTGAGACGCTGGCCAACTCTAATTCTCATCAGCGGTTTGTTAGGCGTGGTCCTTTCTGGGGTGTCTGCCCAAGATGGGCGGCGCTTGGTCGCGGGCGACCCGCCGATCGCCGCGCTCATCAGCGTTTCCCCGCCTGATGAAGCGGGCATCGTGACCATTGCCGGCGCGGCTGGGGCGGTATACCCCAGCGCGCAGGTGGCCATCCGCAACCTGTATACCGAAGACGTGGTTTATGTGCAGGCGGGCATCACGGGGAGCTTTAGCGCCCAGATTTACGGGCCGGGGCGTACGCCTTTTTGGGTGAACCCGACGCCTAATGTGCCCTCGGAGATGCGCGGGCGCGCGGGTGCGCTACCGGGCGGGCCGGGCACGATTGTTTATGGCGCTTCTCCGCCGCCTGCGCCCATTGCAGGCCCCATTAGCGCGGTGGTGGTGGATGGCCGCGATGTCGAATGGGGGGATTTGGGCGCTGATGAGGGCATTTTTGCGGCTTTCGCCAATCGCGATTCGCTTTATGTGCGTTATAGGGGGGCAATACCCGATAGTTACGATGATATTCGCTTGATATTCGCGGCGAATGGCGACCGTTACGAGCTAGTGTTCCATCCGCGTATCTTCATCGCCACCTCTTTAATTCCGATAGAGCCATCCGGGGCGGCGCGGCGCGTGTTGGTCGCCAGCGAACAAGCCGAAGCGATAGAGCTACGCCTGCCTTTGGCGGCCATCGCCCCGTCCGTGACCGCGATTCGCCTTGAATCGTGGCGCTTTACATCGGTGGCGGGCGATAGCGAACCCGCGCGCATCAGCTTTGAAGTGCCTTTCCGCGATGAGAGCGATGGCATCGTCTATGCCGAGCCGATGCCATCGGTGGGCGGGCGCTTTTTTGTGGGCGGCGCGCTTTCTGGCGGCGCGGCGCGCTGGTGGGCTGATGGGCGCGTCAACCAGCTGGCGCTATCGGCCGGCGATGAATTCATCATGGAGTTGGACGTTCATATGCGCGTGCCAGAGCTGGCGCCGCTAGACGGCTTGATGATGATAGGGCGTTTGGATTTGCAACCCGTCGCCGCCGCAGAGGGGCGTATCGTCGGCGGCGGGCTGAATAGCTTGAACGGCTGGTCGGCCGTGTTGACGCCTTCCGGCTTGCCGATCGATAACCTGCGGAGCGATTTATACTTTGCCGAAGCGCTCGTGCCGCCAGAAGCCATCATCCGCAGGGGGGAAGATGTCCTCTTTGGGATGCAATTTCGCGTGGTGATGCCGCAGGATTTGCCACCGGGCCTTTATGTCCCGCAGTTCACGGGTTTGGCCCGCGTGCGCGATGGCGACATTTTCCGTTGGGATGATAATAACGTTTTCGCGCAAGCGGCGAACACGCTATCGCGAGTGCGGACGACGCGCTTACCGTTGGTGTTGGGCTATGGCGGGGTGGAAAGCGGGCGCTTGTTGTGGACGCTGTTCAATGACGCGCCTAGCGACGGTAGCCGTGGGGTGGTCGCGGCGGAAGATAGCGCCCATGTGGCCTTATCTAACCGTGTGCGCTGGAATAGCCCCACGTATATCTTGCCGCCGGGGACGTACCCGCTAGAACCGTATTTACCGATTCAACTGCCTAATGCCTATGATAGCACCGCCGCGCCGCTCATCCCTTTGTTGTTGCCGGGCGGGCGTATGACTGTTCGGGTCACCCGACCGAATGGGTCGGTGGCAGACTTGGGGAATGCGCCTTTCGCCCAGAGTTATATCTCTACCGCCGCGGTCGACGAAAAGACGGTCTTTGGCGCGGGGTCGCCGCTGGATATGGCCCGCCTGACGACGCTTGACCCGTCTTTTATGAGCTTCGCCTTCGACCAGTACGGCGCATACACCATCCAACTGAGCGGGACGGTAGAAGATATTTGGGGGCATCGTTATATCGGTGGCGGCGAGTATCAGCTATTGGTGGCGGAAGGGCTGGATTTGCGGCCGGCGGTGTTGTTCGGCGCGCCGTTTGAGGTGGGCGATGTGTTCACGCCGTCGCTTTCGGTCTTGCCGTCCGCGGCGGCGGATGTCCGCGTGACGTTGCGCTTTTTCCCATTAGACGGAAGCGCCATGATAGAGCGCGTATTCGTTGGTCAGGCTAACGCTTTTGGCGTTTTCAACCCCACAGAGGGGTACCGTTTTGAAGCGGCTGGTGAATATGTTGCCGATTACGAGGCGCGGTTTACGGATGGGGAAGGGCGTTTGTGGGCGGCCAGCGCGCGCGGGGCGGGCGTTGTGGGTCGGGCGGATGGGGCGATTATCGCCCGCGGGCGGCGCGGTTTGGATGGGCAGACGGGCGTTCGGCAAGCGTGGTTCAATAGCGCTCAATATCCCCCAGAGCGCCCTAATAGCGGCCTGCGCCCCTATTATCCGTATTATGGCGGCGATGTTTTATGGTCGCCGGAGGGGGCGGGTGGCGGCGCTGTGCCCCTATTGCAAGTCCAAGATGTGGGGGGCGCGTACCGAGATTGGCTTTTGACCACGCGCCCCGATGACGAGACCGCCATAGGCGCTATCCGTCAGGTGGCGATGCGCGACGAATTGCCGCTCACGTCCATCTTGGCCGGCCCGCCCTCCCCATACCGCCCGTCACTCTTGCCGGAGGCGGTGGTCAATACCGCTTACGCCTATCTCAGCGCGGTGCGCCCTGATGTGACCGTGCGGCAGTGGGTGCAGGGGAGCGATGACCGCGGCTTGTTGGTCAGCTGGGATAATGACGAGCCGCTCAATGGGCAGATGGGCGCGGGGATTGATGGCAACCGTCCGGGGGATTATATTTTCTTGTTCGGTGGGGCTATCATCCGCAACGCAGAAGCCAACATCAACGAGGCGGCGATTTATGGGGCGCTGGCCGTGGTCGGTCCGCCTGATACGACGGTGCGCGTTTTGCCGCCCCATTCTGGCCAAGCGGGCGGCCCTAGCGGCGGCAAACTGTTAGCGGCCTTGGCGGATGGCGTAGACCTTTTCTTCCATCCTACCGCTTTGCGTCCCGGCCAAATCTTGACGCTGGGCGAAGCGCTGGTGGTCGCTGGTTATGTGGCGCCGCCGTCTGCGGCTGAAGTGCGCGTCACTTTGGTATCGCCATCGGGCGCGCGCTACGAACAGAGCGGGCGGGCTAACGCTATTGGCTATTTCTATTTGGCGGATAGCGCCTTGGTCGCCGATGAAGCGGGGGTATGGACGGCGCGGGTGGCGCTGGCACACGATGGCGCGACTTCCGCCGGGGTCAACGAACCGCCCTTCCCTAGCGGCGGATTGATTGGCGATAGCTTCTCATTTTATGTGGTAGAAGATGCTTCCGATTTGTTGGACGATAATTTCAGTGGCCGCGTCAACGCGGCGCGCCCCGGCTTGCCCGCCAATTTCATCTTCAACTATCCCAATACGTGGACGCAATTACGCGCACACTATACGATAGCCACGGCTAGTTATGTGTTGTCGTCTGGGGAGACGCGGGCGGTGCCCGGCTCTTTTAGCTTCCAGTACAATCCATCCGAGCTAAGCCGAATGTTCACAAATTTGGAAAATACTGTACAAGGGCAGGGGGCCAGCGCTTCGGACGTCGTCCAGTTGACCTTTTTCCTCAGTGCTCGCGACGAAAACGGCGTGCCCGTCATCCGCGCGCGCACCTATACGTTGATGCATGACCGCATCGTGAGATTGGATGGTGGGCAATGATGGCGCCAAAACGCTTTGGGGTGAGCGATGCTATTCAGGCGGCTTATGATCAACAGTATCAATCGGGCGAGACTTTTAGCGCGTGGCGACAGTTGAACGCCCGCGATAAAGCCGAACATATCGTCGCTTTGTGTCGGGGGTTGCCCATCCGCACGGTGTTGGATGTGGGCGCGGGGGAGGGCAGTATCCTCGCTCAGTTGAGCGCGTGGGGCTTTGGCGAATCGTATACGGCGTTAGAAATTTCGCGGAGCGCGCTAGAGCAATTGCGCGCTCTTCAGCTCCCACAATTGCGCGAGGTGCGGGAATTTGATGGTTATGAATTGCCGTTCCCTGACCAAAGCTTCGACCTCATCATCTTATCGCACGTGTTGGAGCATGTGGAGTTTCCGCGGGTTTTGTTGCGGGAGATGAAGCGTGTGGGGCGTTATCATGCCATTGAAGTGCCCGTCAACTACAAGCGCGGGGCCGATAGCAAGAAGGCGGTGCGGGCGCAGTTGGCCATCGGGCACATCAACCTATACGACCCCACGCTACTACGTTTTTTCTTGCGGGCGGAAGGTTTTAAGATTGTGGCGGAGCGCGTGGATTTGACCGCGTTTGACGTGACCGCTTATAACTGGTTCAAAAATTTTGGCATTGCGCCCACGTTGTGGAATCGTCTGCGCTTGCGTTATACAGTATGGCGAGAGCAAGTGGGCTTTGCTTTGGCGCGCGGGTATGCCAAAGAAAGCCGCGCCCATAGCTACACGGTATTAGCAGAGCGCACCGAACAGGGGTTGCACATCTTTTAGGCCATCTGGGCGAGGATATAGGGTATGCGGATACGCACGTTTCATAGCATGTTGGGCTTGATGAGCGTTCTATTAGCGACATTGGCGGTGGTTTTGGGTCAGGAACGCGCCCCGCTTTACGCATTGCCCGCCGCGCGCGAGCCTATCTACGCGAGCGCGAGCATGGCCCAACCGCGCGCCGGCCGTTTAGTGGTCGCCACCAATTTCTTGAACGATACGGTCTCTTTCGCACAACCCGCACAAGGGCAGTTGCTGGGCGAGCTGGCGGTAGGGCGCGAGCCGCGTTCAGTGGCTATCACGCCCGATGATGCGCGCGCGGTGGTGGTCAATCGTGGTGATGGCACCCTAACGGTGATAGATGTGGCCAACCGCGCCATTCTCGCCCAATTTGAGGTTGGGATGTTGCCCTATAGCGTCATCGCGCCCAATAACGAAACGGTGTTTGTCGCTTTGCAAGGGGTGGGCGCAGTGGCGGAGGTGCGGTTGAGCGATGGGCAAATCTTGCGGGAAATCCCTACGCCGCCGTGGCCGGCCGGCTTGACCAAATGGGGCGACTTTTTGTATGTCACTCATTTGTGGGATGGCGCGCTCAGCCTCATTTACCTGCCCGATAGCCGCGTGGTAGAGACGCTTTATGCCGGCAACGGCGCTAGCTTTACGCCCGCCTTCGAGATTGACCCGACCACAGGCAGGGGGTATCTTCTGCAGAGCCGTAGCCGCGCGGGGGAGGTGGTATCTTACGATAGCACGATTTTACCGCTGGCGAACCCAATAGATTTGGCGCGCTTTCGCATTTTGCGCGGGGAGCGCATCGCCCTTGATGTGATAGATCGCCCCGTGAATATGCCCTTTGCCGCGGCAGTAGACCCGGCCCGTCAGTGGTTATATATCGTCAACGCGGGTAGCGATGATTTATCGGTCATTGATTTGAACCGTCGCGTCGTCCGCGCCCATGTCGCCGTCGGCGTGAACCCGCGCGCTGTCTTGCTCAGCCGCGATAACGCCTTCGCCTACGTCCATAACGCCATCGAGGGCACGCTAACAGTCATCGAGACGCGCAACCTGATGGTGCAGGATGTCTTGCCGATTAGCGATATACGAATCCCGGTAGATGTGCTCATTGGCGCGCAATTGTTCCATACATCCGCCGACCCGCGCTTGACGACCGACCGTTGGCTGAGTTGCGCGAGTTGCCACTTCGACGGTTTTTCTGACGGGCGCGTGTGGTTTGGGCTGAACACGCCCAGCCTATGGGGGCTACAAGCGACCACTGCCTACACATGGAGCGGCGCTTGGGATGATTTGCACGATGTAGAAGCGCACATCCGCGACATCTCGCGCGGGGCTGGTTTTATCGCCCAAGCGGATATATCGCCCGCGCAAACATGGGCGGGCGAATCGCTCGACCTTGATGCTTTAGTGGCTTATCTCAATGTCATCAGCGCGCCGCCCAACCCCTATAGCGCCGCCAGCGAAGCGGCACAACGCGGGGCGGCGCTGTTCGAGCGCTTATCGTGCCAGAGTTGCCATAGCGGCCCCAGCGGTAGCGACGGGCAAAGCCACGATGTGGGCACGGGCGGCGTCTATCGCACGCCAACCTTGCGTTATCTATGGGCCACCGCCCCCTATCTCCACGATGGCTCTGCGCGCGATTTGCCGTCCGTGTTCCGCTTGGCGGGGGCGCACCAGCTGGCGACGCTGAGCGAGGAGGAGTTGGCCGATTTGGTCGCCTACTTATTGGCATGGCCAGACGCCCAATAAGGTTTAATGGATGGCAAGTTTAGGTTTAACCCTTGCTAAAATTCTGCATAATCGGCTATATTTAAGATGATATTGGTTTACTTTATTCGAGGTGTTCTGGGTCTTGCGGGATAAAACGATGGAAGATGCGAGCAATGCGATGCAGGAATATCTGGCGGAGGCCTACCGTATCGCTTATTACCAAGGCGAGGAGAACCCCTATATTTCTACATCGGCCTTGGCTAACGTGTTGGGCGTTTCTGCCCCAGCGGTGACGCGCATGGTGCAACGCCTGAAAGACGCCGGTTATCTGGAGCATGAGCCGTATCGGGGTATTCGGCTGACGCGCAAAGGCGAGCGAGAGGCGTTGATGAGCATTCGCCGTCATCGTTTGGTGGAACGGTTTTTGACCGATGTGATGGGCTTTGGTTGGCATGAAGTGCATGACGACGCCGATGAATTAGGCGCGGCCATCAGCGATGTAGTGGTAGAGCGCATGGCGGAGTTGGCGGGACATCCTCGCCGTTGCCCACACGGCGAGCCGATACCATCCGCCGATGGCAAGATGCCGCGCGTGGTAGATCAGCCGCTCAATCATAGCGCTATCGGCGCGGAATATGTCATCAGCCGCGTGAATAGCCATAACCCCGATGTGTTGATTTATCTGAATACGTTAGGGATACGCCCCGGCGTCACTATTCAGGTGCTGGAACGGGCCCCTTTCAATGGGCCTATACGCATTCAATGCGCGGGGGAAAGCCATTTCATCGGGCATGAACTCGCGGATGTGTTGCGCGTGTGCACCCGCCAACAATACGAAGCGGTATGAATGTCCCCACAAGACTATCATGATTTTATCGCGCAGTTGCTGGCACAGGGGCGCGCCGATGACCGCATCCTTGGATTGGTCGCGCTTGGTTCGATGGCGGATACCCGCCGCGCCGATGAATGGTCAGACCATGATTTTTGGTTGGTGACGGTCGCGGGCTGGCAAGAGCATTACCGCACGCATTGGGGATGGTTGCCGCAAGCGCAAAATATCGTCTATGGCTTTCGCGAGACCGCGCACGGGCTAAAAATCCTCTACAACAATGGTCATCTAATCGAATACGCCGTCTTTGATGAAGCAGAATTGAACGTGGCGCGCGCGAATGATTATCGCGTGTTGTTGGATAAGGGCGACATCGCTAACCGAATGGCGCAAGTTGCCGCCGCCACCCGCAATAGCCCAAGGGCCAGCCCTGAGCGCTTGTGGGGCGAATTGTTGGCGCATTTACAAGTCGGGTGTGGGCGTTATGCCCGCGGGGAACGGCTGAGCGGCCATCTATTCGTCAAAACCTATGCGATTCAGGATGCGCTCCAACTGTTGGCGCTTTACGCGCCAGCCGAGGAAAGCGCGGTGCTCGATAGCCTAGACCCGTGGCGTCGGGTGCATCGGGCTTACCCCACCGTGGCGGCGCAGATGGACGCCCTGTTGCTCTTGGAAGTGCCCTACGCGGCATGGCGTCTGTTGAATATGGTGGAACAGCTCCTGCGCGATGTGGCGCCCCATTACCCGACCGAAGCCGTCGCCGTGCTAAAAGCGCACATCCTCAAGGCAGGGGCGCGCGCGGCGGATTAGCGCGCCACGCGACCCACGCGACGCCGCCCCAACCGACCAACAGGCACAAGCCGCCTAACGGCGCGATAGCCCCCATAAAACCCACGTTGAAAATCGCCAATAGATATAACGCCCCGCAAAAAAGCACAATCCCCGTGACAAAGGCGTACCCGACCCACACGAGCGCCCGTTGGGGATAGTGGCCCATCAGCCACGAGACGCCCCACAGCGCGAGGGCGTGAATCAGATGGTAGCGGTTGGCCGTCTCGAAGGTGTCTACGCGCCCATTGGCCGCCAGCACATCGGCTAGACCATGTGCCCCGAAAGCGCCCAACGCCACGCCGATGAAACCCAAAACGCTCCCCCATACGATGAATGCGCGCGCCATAACAAAACCTTTCGTATCGCGATGCTAAAACAACGCCGATTTTACGACGGGATGGGGCGATAGCGTATGGGGAACATCAAACAGGCATGGCCAAAAGGGGCCATGCCTGACCGAGAAAGGGGATGGTGTGGATTAATTGTGGTTGTTCACCCGCACGGGGATAGTGCGCGGCTGGGCGGCTTCTACCTTGGGAATGGTGATGGTGAGCAAGCCGTTGGCGTAATCCGCTTCGATAGCATCGCTTTGCACTTCTTGCGGCAGGTGCAAGGTGCGGCTGAATTTGCCGTAGCGGCGTTCTTGTAGGCGCAGTTGGGCGCCTTCGGCCAAGGATGGCGCGGGAATTTCGGCGTTGATGGTCAAAGAGCCATCGTGCAAGCGAATATCAATGTTGTCAGAGGTGACGCCGGGTAGGGCGGTGATGACGATATAGGCTTTGTCGGTCTCTTGGACGTCGAGGGCCAGCGCGTAGTTATCGCGACGGGGGGTTGTGGTGTCGTTAGCGCGCCACAGGTCTTCAAAAGCGCGGTCGAGTTCGTTGAAGATGTTCGGACGACGGCGAATCAACATAGCTTAACCTCCTTAGATAAAAGCAATCAACGTTCGATTAACGCTTTTCATGTTAGCGCAGTCGTGTAAGAAGAATTTATGCGCTGTCTATGAAATATGTTGGAGCGATGTCAGAAAGCCATCAGCGCCGCGCCTAACGTCAACATCCGTTATAATGACAGCAT
The DNA here is from genome assembly GCA_037441665.1 of Anaerolineaceae bacterium. Taxonomy (GTDB): domain Bacteria; phylum Chloroflexota; class Anaerolineae; order Aggregatilineales; family Phototrophicaceae; genus JBBIRQ01. The sequence goes on from JBBIRQ010000002.1 coordinate 36,047, forward strand.
TATGTCATTCTCGCTCAGGAGAACCCCATGCGCGTAGGTGTGGATATTGGCGGCACTTTCACCGACTTTGTGATGAGCCGCGATGGTCAGTTGCAGATTTATAAGTTGCCCAGCACGCCCGACCAGCCCAGCCAAGCGATGTTAGAGGGCCTGCGGGCGTTGGCGGGGGCGGCGTGGCAGGACTTGAAGCAGGTGGTGCATGGGTCTACGGTGGCGACGAATGCGATTTTAGAGCGCAAAGGGGCGCGCGCTGTCTTCATCACCACCCAAGGCTTCCGCGATGTGTTATTCATCGGTCGCCAAAACCGGCCGGAGCTATACGCGCTCCAACCGCAACTATCGCCCCCGCTCATCCCGCGTGAGAGTTGTTACGAAGTGGCGGAGCGGCTAGACCATCATGGGCAGGTGCTGAGGCCGTTGGATACGGCCGCTTTAGAGCGGTTAGTAGATACGCTCCTCGCGCAGGGGGTAGAAGCCATCGCCGTATGTTTGTTGTATAGCTATGCCAACCCGACGCATGAACACCTCATCCGCGACCAGATATTGGCGCGCGGCTTGTTGGAAGATTGGCAAATTGCGTTGTCATCGGCGGTGTTGCCGCAATTCCGCGAATACGAGCGGGCTAGCACAGTGGCTTTAGAAGCGTATGTGCGGCCGGTGATGGCGCGCTATATCGGGCAACTAGAACAAGCCCTGCCCCAAAACGTGTCTTTGACGGTGATGAAAAGCGATGGCGGGGTGATGCGCGCGGAGCGTGTGCGGGAGCAAGCGATTCATACAGCGCTCAGCGGGCCGGCGGCGGGCGTTATCGGCGCGTTTCATCTGGCGCAGTTGGCCGGCCACGACCGCATCATCACGTTAGATATGGGCGGGACGTCTACGGATGTAGCTTTGTGCGCGGGCGGGCCGAGCTTGCGCCCCGAAGCCGCTATTGATGGGTTGCCGCTCCGCACGCGCACCCTCGATATTGAAACTATCGGGGCTGGGGGCGGCTCTATCGCGCGGTTGGACGCGGGGGGCGCTTTGCGGGTCGGGCCGCATAGCGCCGGCGCCGTCCCCGGACCTATCATCTATGGGCGGGGCGGGGCAGAACTCACCGTGAGCGATGCTAACGCCCTGTTGGGGCGTTTAGATGCTGAGCATCGCTTGGGCGGCACATTAGCTATCGAGCTAGCGCCAGCCGAAACGGCTTTGAAAGAACTGGGGGCGCGGATGAAGCTTAAGCCGCTAGAAGTGGCCCGAGGCATCATTGATGTGACCAATGTACATATCGAAAGGGCGTTGCGGCGGGTGTCTATCGCCCGCGGGCACGACCCGCGCGACTTCACGCTGGTGGCTTTCGGCGGGGCGGGGCCGCTCCACGCTTGCGAGGTGGGCGCGCGTTTGGGGATGCGGCGGGTGCTCGTGCCGCGCTATCCGGGGGTGTTATGCGCTTTTGGGTTGTTGGTGGCGGATGTTGTGGTGGAATATAGCCGCCCGGTGATGGCTAAAGCCACGCGCGATGTCATCGCCCGCCTGCGCGCTATGCAAGGGGAGATGTTAGCCATCGGGCAAGCGGAGCTAGAGCGCGAAGGCATCGCTGAAGCGGCGATGAAGTTTCGCTTGCGCCTCGATATGCGTTACGAAGGTCAGGCGTATGAATTGACCATCCCGTTCAAGGGCGATGTGGTCAAGCATTTTCACGAGGCGCACGAACGCGCTTACGGTCACGCCATGCGGTCGCGGGTGGTGGAAATCATCAATTTGCGCCTGCAGGCGATAGGCATTGTAGAAAAGCCGCTCCTCACTGCTGAAGCTCCATCCTCCGCGCCGTCTGCAGAAGCGCAAATCGGCCAAAAGCGCGCGCCCGATGGCGACCTCATCGCCCTATATGCGCGCGATAAGCTGTTGGCGGGCATGCATTTTGAGGGGCCGGCGTTGGTTTTGCAGATGGATAGCACGACCTATATTCCGCCGCGCTGGTCTGCGCGGGTGGACGGGTATAGGAACTTGATTTTAGAAGCGGTGTGATGTATCGCCAAGCGATAGAGTAGGTGCTATGCTTAACGGTAGATAGCTGATGCCCATGAACGCGGGCGTCGCTTATGCCGCGTCTCTGTCGCACTATCTAGAAAGCGATTCAATATGCGTCGTAGTAAGATTTTGGCCAAAGTGCGCGCGGGCAAGAGCGCCCGTATCGCCATGCTGGGGCATTTTATGCCGCCATTCGTCGCTTATGCCGCGCATTTGGGGTATGATGGCGTTTGGCTCGACCTCGAACATCGCGCTTTTGACGCCCGCGAGGTGCAGGCCTTGCTGGCTTTTTTTCACCTCTACGATATAGATTGCCTCGTGCGCCCCGCCACGCGCGATAAAGCCCCGCTGTACCGCTATTTCGAGGATGGCGCGGCCGGCTTAGTTGTCCCCCATGTGAACAGCGCCGAAGAAGCGCGCGACCTCGTCCGCAAGGTGAAGTTCCCGCCCTTGGGCGATAGGGGCATCGAAGGCCGCGGGCTAGAAACGAATTTTGGCTTGGATATACCGGAATATCGCGCCGATTTGGTGGCCCACGCCCAGCGCGAGACCTTTCTTATCGTGCAGATAGAGACGCCGCAAGCGTTGGCGGAGGTGGAAGCCATCGCGGGGGTGGCGGGCGTGGATGGCTTGTATATCGGGCCGGGGGATATGGGGGTGCGTTTGGGGCTTTTGCCAGAAAGCCAACGGCTAAGCCTAGACGAAGTCATGCAACAGGTGGCGGCCGCGGCCCAAAAGCACGGCAAATATTGGGGGTACTTCGCCGCGCGCGCCGACGATTTGCGCCGCCAACGCGACTTGGGGGCGCAATTGCTGGTGTGGGGCGTGGATGTGCGCTTGATGCAAACTGGCTTGGAGTCCGCAAAGCGCGATTTGGACGCCGCGCTGGGCGAAGAGCAGGGGGGATGATGGCGATTGGGGCGTTATGACGCTTCACAGACTTTAGCGGGGCGTTGACCGTGGCGCGCTCCACAGGTATTTTCACACTCAAGCGAGGCTTCAGCATGCCTGTAGACCCGATTTCGTTAGAAGTATTCAAAAATTTATTCGCCTCTGTGGCGGAGGAGATGGGCGTAACGTTGCGGCGGGCCAGTTTTAGCCCCAATATCCGCGAGCGCTTGGATTTTAGTTGCGCGGTGTTCGACGCCCAAGCGCGCATGGTGGCCCAAGCCGCCCATATCCCGGTGCATTTGGGCAGTATGCCCGCGTCTGTGGCTTATGCGGTGCAAGCGTTCGAGGAGTTCAATCCGGGCGATGTGGTCATCCTCAACGACCCTTACCACGGGGGCACGCATCTACCCGATATTACCATGGTGTCGCCCGTCTTCGCGGAAGGGGCTATCGCTTTTTTCGTGGCGAGCCGCGCGCATCATGCGGATGTGGGGGGCATGTCGCCGGGGTCACTGCCGTTGAGCACGGAATTATACCAAGAGGGCGTCATCATCCCGCCGCTCAAGCTCAAGCTCAGCGGATGGATGAACGAAGGTGCGCTGGCGCTCATCATCGCCAACACCCGCAACCCTGAGGAGCGCATGGGCGACCTCGAAGCGCAATTGGCGGCGCATCGGGTGGGGGAAAGCCGCCTGTTGGATTTGATGATAGCGCACGGCGTGGCGTTGATGGCCGAACACGCCGACGCTTTGATAGCATATTCCCGCAAGATGACCGAAGCGGTCATTGCGCGCATCCCCGATGGGGTTTATCGGTTTGAAGATGCCATGGAGGGCGACGGCCAGCGCGAGTTCGACATCCCCATCAAGGTTAGCCTGAAGGTGTCTGGCCCGACCATGACCGCGGATTTCACGGGGAGCGCGCCACAGGTGGCGGGCAATGTCAACGCGGTAGAAGCGATTGTGCGTTCGGCGACGTGGTATTGTGTGCGCTTGCTGGCAGAAGAAGATGTGCCGATGAATCATGGGTGCTTCCAGCCGGTGGAAGTGCTCGTGCCGCCGCATAGCCTGCTGAACCCCGATTTCCCGGCGGCGGTGGCGGCCGGCAACACCGAGACCGGGCAAAGGGTGGTAGATGTGGTTTTGGGGGCGCTGGCCCAAGCCTTGCCCGATAAAATCCCCGCCGCTAGCCAAGGTTCGATGAATAATGTCACGGTGGGCGGCTTCGTAGATGGACGGCCCTTCGTCTATTACGAGACGATAGGCGGCGGTCATGGCGCGGGGCCGGCTGGCGATGGGGTATCGGGGCGGCATAGCCACATGACCAACACGCTCAATACCCCTGTCGAGGCGCTAGAAGCGGCGTACCCTATACGCATCTTGGAATATGCCCTGCGCGATAATAGCGGCGGCGAAGGGCGTTTTCGGGGCGGAGATGGCATTGTGCGCGAATACCAATTTTTGACATCGGCCACCCTGACGCTCAATAGCGAGCGACGGCGGCGCGCACCCTATGGCTTGCATGGTGGCAAAGACGGCAAGGCGGGGCAAAATCGGTTGGTGCGCGTCAACTTGCGCCCGGATTCGCCACACTTTGGCGCGGAAGATGAAGCGATTGTGGGCGCTAAATACACCACCCAAGTTGAAGCTGGCGACAGACTCATCATCGAGACGCCCGGCGGCGGGGGATGGGGGCGCAAAACTTAGCGCTTCAGCTGTGTTTGTCGTTATAATGAGGGTCTAAAATCAGTTATCCTGGGGAAAAGTGCGCTATGTCCAACGACCCAAAAGATTATCTGAATGAAGTCGAAGACCTCGATGGTATCGTGGTCATCCGCGGCGGAGGTAGCCCGCGCCAATGGAATAATATTCGCTATAAATTGGGCATGTCTGGCAAGAACGTAGGCGCTAAACAGCTGTCTATGAACGTCGCCACCATACCGCCCGGCGGGGTGGCTTATGCCCATATCCACGTTGATTTTGAGGTGATGCTCTACATTTTGCAGGGGCGCGTCCGCCACGAATTCGGCCCCGGTCTGCGGAAAGTGGTGGAAAACGAGGCCGGCGACTTCATCTTCATTCAGCCGGGCGTGCCGCACGAGGTCTTCAATATGAGCGATACCGAGCCTGTGGTAGCCGTGGTGGCCCGTTCTAGCGCGGCGGAATGGGATAACATCATCAATTATGACCGCAATAGCGAGTAAGGTTGTTGAAGGGGGTATTGACCGCTTTTAGTCTGGTGGCGATTGGTCAATTGATTCAACTTGTGATAGAAATAGCGGAAAATACCCGCGCGCAAACCGATTTACTGCGTTATTTGGCGAAGCAAACGGCGCGGCGCAACGGATGACGCGCGTTTTAGCGCAGATGGGCTTCTAGCCATTGCAAGGCGTCTTCGCGCTTCCAAAAGACTTTCGATTCCAGATTGGGCAGTTGCCGCCGCAATCGCGATTCGACAATCACTTTAATCACGCGCGAGGCGAAGCTATTATCTAACACCACGGCGTAAAAGCCTTTGAGGTTTTTGGACGCTTGGACGACTTTATCTATCTATTCGCGCACCATAGGCGTGAAGGCATTTTGGGCTTGTGAGTTGTCGTGGTCGTGGATAGCGTAGTACGTTTGGTTTGGGGCCATGCCTCCACGGTGGCGATGACCGTTTTCCCCCACGCTTCGACGAGGTCGCGGGTGAAGCGCGCTTTAGCCTCAAAAATGGTGATGCGGCGCTGGTGTAGCCAAATTTGGCTGAAGCGGCTGTCTCCATGCTCGTAGATGATGATTTTTTCCATATTATGCCATTATGCCCTTTACGCCCTCGATTTGTAATATAATCTCACTCATTGTAATATTTATTGTGGATGAGAAGGCTAAAGATTGGGTTGTGGCGTCGAGAATTTGGCCCGCTCCGCTAGATGGGTCTATAATGAATCAAATGATGAGCCAAAGGGCTGGAGAGCATGGAAGTCGGTGCTGTCATCAATCAGTTTGAAGTCGTGGAGCACATCGGACGCGGCGGCATGGCCGATGTTTGGTCAGCGCGCGACCGCCGCTTGAACCGCATGGTGGCTATCAAGACCATTGCGACGGGCCTTTCCCAAGAGATAGACCCCGTGGGCATGTTCAAGCGAGAGGCCCAGACTATCGCCCAGATGGAGCATCCGCACATCCTGCCGATTTACGACGTGGGCGAATATAAAGATAACCTGTATATCGTCATGCGGCTAGTGACGGGCGGTTCGTTGGAAGATTTGCTGTCACAGGGGCCCCTATCTTTGCCAGAGACTATCAAGATGGGGCAAGCTATCGCCAGCGCGCTAGACCACGCCCACACGAATAAGGTCATCCATCTGGACTTGAAGCCCCCGAATATCTTATTGGATAGCGGACGTTCGCCCTATGTGGCCGATTTTGGCTTGGCAACCACCCTAGACCGCGAGGGACGGGCGCGCAATCCGGGGTCGGGCACGTTGCTTTACATGGCGCCAGAACAGTTGGTGGCGGAGGTGATAGACCATCGCGCCGATATTTATAGCTTTGCCATTATGCTCTTTCATATGCTGACCGGCCGCTTACCCTTTGACGGGAGCGCGCCGCTCGCGCTGAAGCAATTGCAATACAGCGAAGAATTGCCCGATTTGAGCGCCTATAACCCCAACATCCCGTATCAGATTTCTGAACTGCTCCGTCGCGCTTCTGCCCAGCAGGCCGAACGCCGCCCCAATACGCTCAGCGAGGTGATAGAGGATATTCAAAGCGTCCTATCGGATAGCATCACCCTGAGCACGGGCGAATTCGACGATTATTTCAGTGGATCGGACGTGGACCTAAGCACCTTGCCCGAAGCCAGCTTGGCCGATATGGCCTTGTTAGAGGCGGTGGATATATACACCCGCGCGCGGCATGCATGGGCGGGCGGTCAGGGGCGCTTTTTGCTGGGCATCACCCATTATATGTTGATGAGCGATTATTACGGCTCGGCCGAGCGCTACGGGTTGACCATAGACACTTTGGGTTACCAAATGCTCTTGCGCGGCGCTATCGAGCATGACCATAACCTTGATTATTGGTGGGAGCAGTTGGGGGATGATGACCGCCGTTGGGTGTGTTTGCACGCCGTGCGAAGCGAGAACCCCACCGCGCGGATACGCGCTTTGTATCGCCTGGAGACTTTGCCCGACGACGAACAGCGCCCGGTCATCCCTAAGCTGGTGGCTTCTGCCCTACAAGTGGAGACCTACCCCGAAGCCAAAATCGCCGCTTTGCAAGTGTTGGGGACGCGCTCGCGGCTCGTCAAACCGCACCAAGAATATCAAATACAGACCCAATTTCGCGGCAACTTGTTGACCACGATGACCCGCTTGGGCATCCAAGTGAGTTCGCCGTTGGTGTGGCAGGAGGCGGTCTATTCGCCAGAGATTGATTTGTTAATAGCGGAAACGGCGCTAGATAACACAGCTCCCCACGTGGCCCAATTCGCGGCGCGCACCATCGGGCGGATGCATTCGCTGACGGCGGTGCGGGCCATCGCCAATGCCCAGCGCAGGGGGCGTTCCGGCGCTTTGGCGGCGCTGGCTTTGGTGCGCGACGAAGCCCCTTACTTGCCGCCTGTGGTCAGCCGTGAAGGGCGTCTTTATGCGTGGTTGACGAATACGTTACGCCGCATGGCCGACCGCCCTTACGAAACGATTTTACGCTTCATTTTGGGCATGTTGGGCGGTTGGTTGGCCATGGGCGAATGGGTATTCATCTCTTTTCGCACACAAGCGCTATTCACCCCGCAACGGTTGGGCAATACCTTCGCCATAGGCTTACTTTTCGGGCTGTTCACGGGGTTTGTGGCGCTGTTTGCCGGCCAATTCCCGGACCGATTGCGCGGGTTTTGGGCGTGGTGGTTGCGTTTGGCGGTGTTCGGCGTGGTGGCTTTGGTGTTGGGCGTGTTGGCGTGGAGTACGTTTACGTCGTTTTTCCTCGGCCAGCCGCCTGACGCGGAGTTAATGCGCTTTGGTGCGTTGGGCTTGGTTTTTGGGATATTGCTCAGCTCGTTATTGCACTTGCGCGGTTGGCAGGGCTTTTTGTTGACGGCCGCTTCGGTGTACGCGACGTTGTATCTGACGCATTATAACTATTGCCAACAATTTTTCATCTGCGTGGCTGATAACGGATCGGCTATAGCCCCTATGTCTTTGACCCCCATCGCGGGCGTGGGGCTGTTGTGCGGGGCGTTCATCGCTTGGTATGGCCGCCGCTCTACGCCGAGCGACGATAGCGCCGAAACTATCTTCCCGACGACGTGGCCGGCTTGGGCGCAAACGCTGATGAGCGGTTTAATCGGCTTTGGGGTGAGTTTGGGGATATGGCGCCTTCATGAAGTCATCGCCCGCCAACAGATGGACGCGGTGCGCGCGTATCATGCGGCTTTGGACGCCAGCGGTAATGCTTTGGGCGTGTGGGTGCTGGGCTGGGACGCGGTGAGCATCCTGTTCATTTTGGGGCTGGTCGTCGGCTTAGTCGTCGCGTCGTTATTCCGCGGGCGCAACCGCTGGGCGGTGTTGAGCGTGGCGGCGGCTAGCTATATCGCCTTTTGGGTCACGGTGGGGCCAGCGGCGCAGTCGCCGTTCATCGTGCCGCAATATCAGCAAGCTTTCGCTTTGTTGGCCTATACCGACCCCTCCCAAGTGTTCAGCGTGGGCATTCCTTTCGCCTTGGCTATCGCGTTGGGGGCGCACGCTCAAAGCATCGTCGGCGATTTGTTGGAAAGCATCGGCAGACCACCGCATAAGGTGATAGAGCGTAGTGGTTTGTTGAGCGTGATGTTGGTCTATACGCTCTTCATCAGCGCGGTCATCGGCGTGATGTCTTTGTTCTCGCTCCATTCGGATTGGCGTTGGGCGCTGTTGTGGGTTTTGTGGGGCTTCGTGACCTTCTATATGGGCTTGGCGACGTGGCGCTGGCGCTTGTGGGGCGCGCGGGGTCTGCTGGCGATGGGGGTTTTACTCATCCTTGGGGGCTTTGCGGCGAATTTTTATCAATTTAGTTTAGATTTTAGAGCGGGCAAGCTACCGCCTTTGCTCTATGATCCCAACATACGCCTGTTGTGGGGGGCGTGGGCGGTGGCAACGGGGGTTGCCGTATGGGGCGCGATGCGCCGCTTGTTGTGGGGCGGCATCGGCCTGATGGCTTTAGCGTTAGCGTGGGTTTTGCTGGCGCTTTTCTCTGGCCTGCCGGATTTTATCGCCGTGTTCACCGTGACCAATGTCGCTTTATTGGCTTATGCCCTGCGCGCCGATTGGGAGAAGTTCCGCCCGCCGACCCGCGCGGCGGATACCTTGCCACTGCCGCCGCAACCGATAGCGACCCCGCAACGCGAGGACGACATCGCCACTGACCCGAAGGTCGCCGGTGTGCCCATCGCCAAGCCCGATATGATGATGACCGAGATAGACGCCCGCGCGAACCTCGACCAAACGGAAGATGCCCCGCCGACGGTTTTGCCCGATATGCGGAAGGAGCTAGACCCGAAACCACCGAGCTTGAAGATTGATACTAGCCATCTGCGCGACAAACCGGCCGACGCGCCCAAAATCAACATTGATACAAGCCACATCCGCACCGCGCGCGATGCGCGTACCGAGATTGACGCCAAATCCGCCATGAACGAGCCGCCGCGTTCCGATGCTTCCAAAACAACCGATGTGAAAATCTCTTGGGATGTGCTTTCGGATAAAAGCAAGGGCAAAACCCCTAGCGAGGAAGACGAGGAAGATAAGGATTTAGGGTGACAGACCCCGCTAGCCGTTAGACGCGCCCTAGACCCCGTCCCTGTCGCCAACCAACGGGGCGCTAGCGAGCGCGTTATCTCAGCTGGCTTGCGAATACATGCGCCCGCCGAATTCCTCCACCAGCAGGTCGTCGAGTTCATCGGCATAGGCGGCTACTTGGGTGATGATGTGGTTGGCTTCTTCAGGGTCTAGGCCGGTGAGCGGGCGCTCGTTGAAGACGTAGACCACATCCAGATAGACCCCCAAAGAGGCGTTCACCAACTGTAGGTTCAGTTCTAGCAAGCGGCGGTAGAGCTGTAGCAGTCCCTTATCGGGCAGGTGGATGATGGGGGCGAGGACTTGCAAATAGCCTAAGCCATCTTTTTGGGAGACGTACACTTCGATGATGGCCGAGCCGCGCCGAAAACTCCACCCATAGCCATTTTCAACATTGAGCTGCGCGCGCGCAGGGTCTATGCCGAGGGCGGATAAGATTTGCTCTACTGTGGCGATATGGGGTCGGATGTTGTCTGGCGTGATGTTGGGTTGTTGTTTGCGGAAAAACATGGTGGCTCATCTTCTCCTATCTGCTAGCCGTTCGCCACATCGTAAACATTTGTTGTGGTGATAACCGACCCGCGCCCGACAACGGGGGCAAGGCGCGTGCATGTTTTCGCCGTAAAGGGGGTCGGTATGAGATTGGGGCCGCCGAAGGACTTTTTCGGCGTAAGGCAGGGTCGCGCCGCAATTTTCGCAATAGAAGGCGTTGTAATCGGCCGCGCGGCTGACGTAACCGCAACAGGGGCAATACATGCGGTTTGGGGCGGCGCGCGTTTCTTGGATATAGTGCTGAACGTATTGGTAGATAGCGCTGATGGTCAGCGCGTAGAGATGACCCGTGGTTCGGCTGGCGTTTTGGGTTATCATGCCCACTAGATAACTGCGGTCGTCGAAGATGGGCGCGCCGCCAGCGTCGGGCAGGCTAGTGAGGTCGGTGGGGAACCACTGGGGCGCGTTGTGGTGGTTGGTGGCGCGGCGCATGGTGCGTCTGCTGTTGCCGTTGTGCGGTACGACTGTCAGCGGGATATTATCGGGCACGTAGGGCATATTGGTCACGGTCATCAGTTGGCTGACGGCCAAGCCCACCCGAACAAAAGCGAGGTCGTTATGAGGGAAGGCGCGCACCGTGCGGCCGGGGATGTGTTGGCCGGGCACTAATTCAATCGTGAGATTTTCGATGCCGCCAGTCACGTAGCGGGTGGTCGCGATGAGTCCATCGCGCGCCACGAAGAAGCCAGAGCCGGGGCCGTTGGGCCCGCCATGGATGCCGACAGTGCGATAAAAGCCGGGCGCGTTATACGCCTGTTGGGGGACGAGCGGTTGGGAATCAAGGGGTTGTGGCGGCGGCTCGAAAGGATTAGAGATAGCCTGCATCGGCTGGGTGTCGGTGGGTAGGCGCGGCGGTTGGTAAGCTCTATAGTTGGGCGTTGCGTGGCGCGGGTCTGGTTGGGGCGGGACGGCGTGAGGCTGAGCGGGCGGGGTGGGTTGCTGAGGCGGCGACAAGAGCACCGCGAGCCGTTGGCTCACATCCTCATTTTGGGGGTCTATCGCCAGCGCCTCATGATAACATTGGATTTTGAAAGCGGGGTCGGGGTTGGTTTCTGCCAACCAGACGAGGGCCACCGCGCGCAACTTCCCCGTGAGTTGGTCATCTTTTAGGGCAATTCTCAGCAGGCGAGCGCCTTCTTCGTAGTTGCCGACTTGGATGGACTTAATGCCCTGATCCAGATTCTGGAATGACATAATGTGCCTTAATATGGTCTGCGGGTGGATCTATACCTCATTATAGATGCATTTGGCGATTTTTAGCTATTCAACGCGCACCCATTCGTGCTCTGGGTCCATTTGTTCGGGCAGGCGGACCACTTGGAACCACGTATTGCCCGGTTTGAGGTAGAGGATGTCGCCCGTTTTGGTGGCGAAGGTGAGCAGTTCGGGGCGGGTGGGGCGCAACCAGCGGCCATGATAGCGCTGGCCATCGCGCAGGAGGATAGCTTCGCCTTGCGGCCAAACGGTGATTTGGGCGCTCCATTGGGCGTTGCCTTCCGCGATGGAGCCGCTTTCGACAATATCGGTGAGGTAATGGCCGGCATAGATGATGGCGACGTTGGCAGAGCTGAGGCGTTCGCCATTGTTGGCGTCGGTGTGGGGCTGGCCATCGGCTGTTCGCAGATAGCGCCCGCTATCGGGGTCGTAATCCCACTGAACGAGGGTTGTTAGGTAGCGGATTTCGGCGCGTTGTCCGCTTCCGTCGGGGTTGGGCGGTGGCGCGGGGTGAAAAGCCATCCCACGGAGTGACGGCCGTTGAGAGACGCCATCGGTTTGGGCGCGTTCCCACAAGGCGCGCAGATTGACGAACAGGTTATGCGGTACGGGTATGGTTTCGTCGCGGCGGTAGTAAGGGGGGCCGTACAAGACGCCTTTATAAGCGCGCGTGGCGAATTCGGACGGGGGGCGCGGGCCGGGCGGGCCGATGATGTCGGCCTCGCGGCGGCATTGCTCTACATCAGCGCGCCGAGCGCATAGCGCGGCGATGACCGCTTCTGAGCCGTAGATATACTTTTCGACGCCGATACTCGCGCCCGCGAAGGCCAGCAAGGCCTGATACATGGGCACGAGTTCATAATCAATGAGGCGCGCGCTACGGATGCTCCCCACCCTTTCCGGGGCTTGGCTATAGAAGATGGCGGAAAAGCGGGTGATGCCAGCTTCGGTATAGTGCTCATAGACCAAATCGGCGGCGCTAAGCCCGGCTTGCGGCCGCACCAAAGGCGGCGAATTAGAGATTTTGACCACGATAGGGGCGCGTTCGAGAACGCTAGGGTCTGCGACGCTGAGGCCGGTCAGCGGGTTGACGTCGGGCGGGTAATCCTCTGGGCCGATAGCGTGCGGGTCGGGGGCGCTGGGGGTGGCGGATACCAGATTGCAGGCCATCAAGATGAAAGCAATCGGCAGAAGTTGGCGGCGGAGGAGCTGGGAGAACATGGCAATTTTCAAGAGCTTAATTGTGCGCTTTAGCAAACTGTACTAGAATATCAGTGTAATATCGCCCGACAGCCTTTATAGTGTGCGGTTTTGGTTGGGCTGTCAAGGGCGATGCTGTGGGGTGTGTTGACTTGTATATAGCCGCAAGCTATAATCAATGCAATCTACAGCCTTCCCAACAAGACAATCTTTGTTCAATCAGGGGGCATGAATGCCACTCCAAGGCAATGTAAGGGATTTTAGCACGACACAGCTATTGAATTTGGTCAATTTGTCGCGGCGAACGGGCATGCTGACGATATACGAAGGCGTGCCGACGGGCGAAGTGGATGCGATGAAAAACCCCAAGATGAAGCCGGGCGCGGAACGCGCTAAAGTTGCGTTCAACCAAGGTAAATTGGTCTTCGCATCGCTGAGCGACCGCGAAAATGGGCTGATAGCGGTTTTGAATAAAGCGGGCAAGCTGACCGACGAACAGGCGCGCTTGCTCAAGGAACGCGCCCAAGGCATCACCGATAAAGCTTTGGCTATGCGCCTCATCGGCGCTAAGTATGTCACCCAAGCCGACATCGTCAGTTGCATTAAGCAACATATCCTCGATGTGGTGTACAATTTGGCGACGTGGACCGAAGGCCCTTTCCGCTTTGATGATAACGTTCAGCCCGGCGCCGAATCCATCCTCGTGCCGATTGACCTTGAAAATGTCATCATAGACATCGCCCGCCAGATGCGCGAGGTGGAAGAACTCAATAAGCATATCCCCAACCTTGATATGGCCCTGCGCTTCCCCGAAAACCCCAAAGAGAAGTTCAAGGGGATTCATCTAAGCGTGGAAGAATGGAAGGTTGTTTCTTATGTGAACCCCAAAAATACGATACGCCAAATTGCCAAAGCCAATAACATGTCGGAATTGGAGATAAGGCGCATTGTGTACGGGCTAGAACAGGCGGGTTTGGTGGAGATTGTCAAACCGCCGACAGCGGATAAGAAGGCCAGCCCCACAGCGCCTATATCGCGCCGTGCGCGTGCCAAAGAGCCAGCCGTCCAAAAACAGGTGGTCAACCGCCTGATTGATAAGTTGAAATCATTATAACCCCACGCGATTGTTGGGGTGTAGCTCATTATTTTTGATTATCAGGACTTACACTGGAAGAGCGGATACTATCATGCAAACAGTGAAAATGGTGATTACGGGGCCCTTCAGTTCCGGTAAGACGGAATTTATACGCTCCATCAGCGAGATTGATGTTGTCTCGACTGAGCGCGGGATTTCCACGGCTGGCGAACGAGAAGTGAAAGAGAATACGACCGTAGCGATGGACTTTGGTCGTATCACGGTAGATGATGACCTCGTCCTGTACTTGTTCGGTACGCCCGGTCAAAGACGTTTTGACTTCATGTGGGAGATTTTGGCCGAAGGCATGCTGGGCTTCATCGTCATGGTAGATAGCGCCAAGCCCGAAACCTTCCGCGAGGCCAAAAGCATCCTAGAGACCTTCCGCGCCTATGCGCCGACCCCCTATGTGGTTGCGGCCAACAAACAAGACCACCCCGATGCGTGGACGATAGAGGATTTGCGTATTGCCCTGCGCATTGAAGAAGGGGTGAAAGTTCTGCCGTGTGTGGCCAAAGACCGCGATAAGGTGCGTAATGTGCTGTTGGAATTGCTATACACCATCCTTGAAGAGATGGAAAGTTGATTCTCCAACACCATACGATAAGGCAAACTCACCGTGCCAACTCTGGTGACCGAACAGGGTATTGTTCACTATGAAACATATGGCCGTGGGCGCCCTGTCATTCTACTGCATGGTTGGTTAGGGTCATGGTCGTTGTGGCGTAGCACTATCGAGCAATTGGGTAAAGAATTCCGCACCTATGCGCTCGATTTTTTCGGTTTTGGCGATTCCCTAGATCGCACATCCGATTTCACGGTCAATAATTTTGTCGAATTGGTCAGCCAATTCATGGACCGTTTAGGCATCGCCAAAGCGCCGCTGGTCGGGCATTCTATGGGTGGCACGGTGTCGTTGGGTGTGGCCATCCGCTATCCGGAAAAAGTGGTCAAGGTGACGGTCGTCGGCTCGCCGGTGGTGGGGTCTTCGCTCAACTTTTTCTTGAAGCTATCGGGGTATCAGACGATAGCGAGCCTCGTATATCGAATGCCTATCATCCTCGATTTGTTCATCATGGGCTTGACGCGCGCGGGGTCTAAAGAGGGACGGGCCATCCACCAGATGGTGCGGGTGGATGCATCTAAAGTGTCTATGAATTCTTTTTTCCAGAGCATTGGCACCCTGCGCGATACCGATTTGCGCCCGCAATTAGCCGATTTGCGGATGCCCATCCTCGGCATTTATGGCAAACGCGACATCATCGTACACCCCGGACAAAGCAAAGTTCTACTGAAATACGCCCCCACAAGCCGCGAGGCATGGTTTGAAGGCTCTGGCCACTTCCCGATGATTGATGAACCCGACCGTTTTATCCAAACGGTAACCCATTTTTTGAAGAATAATTGAAGATTCGCGTTGCGCCAAGCTCCCTAACAAAACTATACTAGTACTATTACACAACCTTTTTGCCCAAAGGGTTTTGGCTATGTATCGTTATATCATCGAAGATGAAGCGCATGTCCCGCCATTCAACGAACCGGCGAGTTTGCTCACGATTGGTCTAGTGCCGCTCAAAATCCACCACGAAGAGTTATTCAATACTTATTTTGGCGACAAGTTAGAGTTGAAAAATGTCTACGAGCGCGTAGAAGATTTGGTGGGGGTGGAAGGGGAAGCCATCGTCTACCGCGATAATCTGTGGTTTGATAAGGAATTTTTCAGCTATTTTATTGAATACGCCCGCCAATCGAAGCGGGCCTGCCGCGCGGCCTTCGCCGCCAACGACAAGGCCTACCGCACCTATACCCTACCCTTGGCTAAAGGCTTTGAACGGGTGATGGATAAGCACGGTAACCCCATTTATCTGATGGATTTGTGGTATTTCCCCAACGGCTACGACCCTAACCCGTCGCCCGTGGTGGTGCCCAGCGATGCCCGCGAGATGGGTTTTTACCGCGTGCCGGATTTTATGACCATGGAGCAGGGCGACTTGACGCATTATGCCCCCATGCGAAGCGTGATGTCTATTGAAAGTTGGGTGCATATCTACTTCGCGTCTATCATCTTCGGCACTTTTGCGCGGGCCGGGCGCTTGGATGACCGCATCGAAAAGAGCTTTTTCACGAGTTTGAAGCTTTTGTGGCGCTCGGTGTTGGAACAAAAGCAAATTCTGCGCTCTTCCGCCGCCGTGCGCGTGGGCAAAGGGTGCTCGATAGACCCTTCAGCGGTCATCACCGGTCCAACCTATATTGGCAATAATGTTTCTATAGGCGCGGGCGTGGTGATTGATAATTGCACCATCGGCGACGATGTGACTATCGATGCAGGTTGTGTGCTGTTCCAAAGCACGGTAGCCAACAATTGCTTTTTGCCCTTCCGCGCCGCGCTTTATCTGACGGCGGTCATGGAAAATACCATCATCGCCCAGAATACGTGCTTGCAGATGTGCGTAGTGGGGCGCAATAGCTTTGTAGGGGCGGGCAACACCTTCACCGATTTTAAGCTTGTCGCCCAAAAGCCTATCCGCGCGGCCAACCGCATGGGCGAGTTGGAAAGCGTCGGGCAGATTGTGTTGGGTAGCGCGGTGGGGCATAACTGCCGCATCGGTTCGGGTATGGTGGTCATGCCGGGGCGCATGATAGAAAGCGATGTCGTGCTGATTGCTTCGCCCCAGCGGCGCGTCATCAGCCGTAATGTCGTCTTCGAGGAGAGCGACCACCACTTTGTGCAAGGCGGCGAAGTCCACCGTCGCTTTTACCCGCGCCGCGACGAAGTGCCAGAAGCAGAAGAACGTTGGGAAGATACGTGGTAGAAACGTGAGGATGACCGCGGCCATTTATGGGGTACAATGATGGTATATCCGCGTGAGCTGAATGATAGGGCCCCATCTATGGTTGTAGAGGATACGTTCGCGTTCATCATCCATCCTATCCAAATCAAGAAAGATGTGAAGCGTAAATTTCCCTTTCTAGGCACGGTGCTACCAGAGCCTGTCATCAACTACGCATCGCGTTTTTTCCCGCCCTTGTACATCTCGGAGATAACCGGCATCACCTCGCAAGCGACGGGCAAGCCGATTTTAGGCTGGTTTGTCGCCTGCCCCTATACGCCCCCTACGATGATGCGCTTGCCAGTGGAGACGGTGTATCGCAAGTTGGTAGCGACCGGGCAGAAAGCGGCCGATTTGGGCGCAAAAATTGTGGGCTTGGGGGCTTTTACATCGGTCGTGGGCGATGCGGGTAAAACGATTGCCGAACGCTTGGCGGTGCCGGTCACCACCGGCGATAGCTACACAGTGGCTATCGCCATCGAAGCGCTGGAAGAAGCGGGGCGTTTGATGGCGCTAGACCCGCGTGAGGCGCTGGTGGCCGTGGTCGGCGCGACGGGAGCCATCGGCAAGGCGTGCGCCCAGATGTTGGCCGACAAGGCGGCTGAACTGCTCCTCGTCGGGCGGCGGGAAGATGCCCTGCAAGCGGTGCGGGAACAAAGCGCGGGGCGGCGGGCGCGGGTTCGGGTCGCGACCGATATTTCTGCCATTTACGAGGCCGACCTCGTGCTGACCGTGACCAGCGCTTTGAACGCCATCATCGAGCCGCGGCATCTTAAACCCGGCGCGGTGGTGCTCGATGTCGCCCGCCCGCGCGATGTATCGGTCAAGGTGGCCGCGGAACGCGATGACGTGCTCGTGATAGAAGGCGGCATGGTGGAAGTGCCCGGCGCGGAGGCGGATTTTCATTTTGATTTTGGCTTTCCCCCGCGCAAGGCCTTCGCCTGTATGGCGGAGACGATGGCGCTAGCGATGGAAGGGCGCTATGAAGATTATACTATCGGGCGTGATTTGTCCTTAGAGCGCATCTATGAGATTCAGGCGATAGCGAGCCGCCATGGGTTTCGGCTAGCGGGTTTGAGGAGTTTTGAACACGCTATCAGTCCCGCGCAAATTGAGCAGGTTCGCCAGCGCGCTCATGCGAATCGGCGGGTGTGGTCGGGGACGATGTAACAGGATGCGCGACAAAAATCTAATCGAATCGCAATCTCGAAAAGCTGAGTAAACGCGGTTGCGTTGAGAAAAGACAACCTGAGTTAGGAAATCAAAACGTTATCGGGTTATGCAGGTTTGCTGATTATCGTGTATATTAAAAGAAAATAACGACCGAAGCGTCTGCAAAAACCCGGAAAGGGTGATGAGGGACTAGTATGAGCAAAGGACGAATACTCGTCGTAGAAGATGATTTCGATATTTCTAACATGCTCCGCATCTATTTCAGCGGCCAAGGCTATGAAGTGCAAGTGGCCGCCAAAGGCAACGATGCGTTGCAGGTAGCCACCAAGCAATTGCCCAAGCTGATTATCCTCGACATCAATTTGCCGGATATGAGCGGCTATGATGTATGCCGCGATTTACGCAAAAATAACCGCACGAGTTATATCCCTATCATCTTTTTGACCCAAAAAGATGAGCGGAGCGATAAAATCGTGGGTTTGGAATTGGGCGCGGATGATTATATCACCAAGCCCTTTGATATTGAGGAATTGAAATTGCGCGTGCAAAACGCCATCTCCGCCACCGAGCGTACCCAAAATGTAGACCCCAAATCGGGCTTGCCCACCGGCCGCCCTATTGAGGAGCATTTGCGCGGGTTGATGCGTAGTGACCGCGATTGGACGTATATTGATATGAAGATCAATAATTTTGATACGTTCTCGGAAGTCTACGGCTGGGCGGCGGGCGATGAAGTCATCCGTTTTATGGCGTATCTCATCGGCGATGTGGTAGATGCCTATAGCACGGCGGATGATTACGTCGGGCATCCGGGGCGCGATAACTTCATCATCATCTCCCATGCGGAAGATACGTCTAAGCTGACAAATACCTTGATGGAACGCTTTAACGAAGAAGTGAAGCAACATTATTCTTTCATTGACCGCGAGCGCGGCTATATGCTGGTATCCGATGGTGATAGCGGCGAGCGGCAAGTGGAATTGATGACCTTATCGGTCGGTATGGTTTCGACGCGCACGCACCAATTTTCCGACATCCGCGAAATCACCGAATTGGCGGCGGAAAATCGGCGGCGCGGCAACGCCGAACACGGCAGTAATATCGAAGACATCGAGACGTCATGGTAGCGCGCTGGCCGATAACCAATCCGTCCTCATCAGGTGAGATAGTAGGTTAGGGGCGATGGGTAGCTTTGCGATTATTGCGATTATTGGCGGTCTTCTCATTTTGGGCGGGCTGTATTGGTGGACGCGCTTACGCCAAGAATTGGCGACCATGGGCGATGTGGAGGACATCTTGCAGGATGTGCCCTTGGCCAATTCGCAATCGGGCGTGCTGGTGACCAGCGAACACGGCCAATTGATACATATCAACGCCAAGGCGCGCGAATGGTTCGGGCTGAGCAGTGGCAACCCCGATTTGGAGTTTTTGGCCAATTTTGTACAACCGCTAGATAATTTCTTGCAATTATTCGTCGGCGAAGGCCAAGCGTCGTTCCAATTGGGCAATCGCTGGCTAGAAGCGTCGTCCCACGCCATACCGGTAGAATCGGGGCGGCGTATGGTGGTCGTGATGCGCGAGCTACGCGGCGCATCCAACGATGCCGATACCTTGGATTTGTCGTTGGCGATGACCATTGTCAATCAGATTGGCGCGGTCGTCAACGCCAGTATGGGCATCGAGCAGGTCGCCCAACTGTTGCTAGACATCGTGCGCGAAGCCGTCGGGGCGGAAGCGGGCGAGATATGCCTATTAGAGCGCGATGGGCGCACCTTGCGCCAACGCGGTTGGGTGGGCGATACGCGCTATCTGCTGATGATGGCGGAAAAGGGCGGGCACTATCGCATGGGTGATGGCATCGTGGGCTGGGTGGCCCAGCATCGCACGCCGGCCCTCGTCCGCAACAAACTAGACCCCATGAGCGTGCGCCGCGATGTAGACCACAACCCCTTTGAATCCATCATCACGATTCCGCTTGTTTTGGGCGAACGCTTGTTGGGGACGTTGGGCTTATTCAGCAACCAGACCAACGCCTTCAACCAAAATCACTTGGCCCTATTGCAGGCCATCAGCAATTCGCTGACTATCGCTATCCACAATGTAGAATTATACGTGGAGCAGGGGCGGCGCATTAGCGACATCGCCAGCTTGCAAGAAATCGCTGAGGAAGAACAAGACCAAGCCAACATCTACCGCTTGCTGACTAAACGCATCGCCGAATTGGTGGACGCCGATATGTGCGGCATCTTCTTATTCGACGCGGACCGTAACGGTTTAGTGGCGCAGTTGCCGTTCTACGGGTTGCCGGACCACGTGGCACAGATGATTTTTATCTCCTTGCCTGTAGAAACGCCCCAATATGAGATATGGGCCAACCAACCCTATTGGTTATCGAACGATCTCGAAGACGAACCGATGGCCGGGGCTTTGGGCTTGGCCCCGGTGGTGGAAGTGGCCGGCATCCGCAATACGGCGCTCATCCCGATGCAGATCGGCGGCGAGCGCATCGGCGTAATTGCGGTCAGCAACAAACGGAGCGAAGGCGGCTTTACCCCGCGCGATGTGCAAAATTTGCGCGTGTTGGCCACCCAAGCGGCTATCGTGGTGGAAAATATCCGCCTCTACGAGCGCGAGCAACGCATCGGCAACGAGCTTATCGGCTTGCAAGAGATGACCCACGCCATCGGCGCGCTGAGCCACGAAGACGAATTTTACGCAGAAATTAACGAGCGCATCGCCCATTTGATGGGTAGCCAGATGTGCGGCATCTTGCTATACGACCCGTCGCGGGCGGCGCTGGTGGCGCAATTGCCTTTTTATGGCCTGCCCGACCACGACATCATCAATTACAGCATCAGCCTAGAGCCAAATAGCGTGATGGAAGAATTGTGGCTGGAAGAAGTCTATTGGTATTCCAACCGCGTGACGGCTGAAGCTATCGTATTCGCGGCAGAATTGGACGGCTTGGCCGAGCGTTTGGGCGTGCAAAAGACGCTCATCGCCAAATTATCGGCGGGCGGGCGGCGTATTGGCGTGGTGCAAGTCTCCAACAAATTAGATGGGAGCGACTACACCGATAGCGATGCCCGTTTGCTCCAGATTTTTGCCACCCAAGCCGCGGCCATCATCGAGAATGCGCGCTTGTACCGCGAAGTCCAGCGCAATGCTGAACAGGCGGAGAGCTTGCGGCGGGTGGCGGAGTTGGCGGGTAGCATCTTCACCAATGAACAATCGTTCACGCCGGTATTGCAAGAGATTGGGCGCATCATGAATACCACGCAGGTATTCATCAGCGTGTTGGACCACACGACGGGTAATTTGGTCACGTATAGCCGCTGGACATGGGGCTTTGACCTGCCGGAGACGGTGCGCCAAGATGCAACCACGCCGGATTTTCATTATAGCGTGGCGGTTTCTGGTCGCACCTTTTTGAGTAATGATATTCGCAACGATAAGCGCGTGCTGGCCGGGTACTCTGCTATTGCGGCGCGCTTCAATATCAACCAAGCGATTCTCGTACCGCTGGCGGCGGGCGAGCGCAATTTGGGTGAACTGGGCGTGGGCAACCGCCCATCCAACCGCCCGTATACCGAAGAAGACGCCGCCCTTTTGCGGGCGATAGCCGCCCAAATCACCGCGGCGGTAGAGCGGTTGTTGCTCTTTGAAGCGACGGGCGAGAACTTGCGGCGGCGCGTGTTGGAGCTAGACGCCATCTCACGCATCAGTAACGAGCTGACGCTGACGGTCAACCTCGATAAAGTGCTGGATGTCATCCGCCACGAGGCGGCCCAAGCCACCAAAGCCGACGGGAGCACGATTGCGCTCTTATTGCCGCAAGATATGTGGAGTGTGGCCGATAAGCCCGAACTCGACCGCCGCATCGGCTATGCGGAAGCGATGCGAACGCTGGCCGATATTGAACTAGAGGCGGTTTCTCGCGGGGCGGACCCGGTGCTGGTAGATGATTATGAGCGCTCGCCATATCGCCCAGAACCGACGAAAGCCCGTTCGGCTTTGGCGGTGGCGATTTTGTATCTTGACCAGATTGTAGGCGTATTGCATCTGTATCATCATAACCCGAACCACTTCGACGACCGCGCGGCCACCTTCTTGATGACGCTCTCCACAAAAGCGTCATCGGCGTATCAAAATGATATTCGCTATCGCGAGCAAATCGAGCGCGGCGAACGCCTGCGCCGTCGCGTGGACCAATTGAACCGCATCTTCGAGCTGGGGCAGATGCTCCACACGACGACCGACCCGGTGACCGTGTTGGAAGCGGTGGCGTATAGCGTCCAGCAGAGCGTGGGCTACGATACGGTGCTGATGCTGGTGGTGGATGAAGCGGCGGGTTTATTGCGCCGCGCGGCCCAAGCGGGCATGCCGCTAGACCAATTTGAATCTACCCGCGACCGCGTTCTGTCTTTGGAACGGCTGGACGAAATCCTGAAGGCGGACTATGAGCAGAGCGATTCCTACTTTTTCCCCGTAGAAGAAGCGGTGAAATGGGTGATGGATGGCGTGGAGGTGCTCAGCCCGGCCTTCAATGGCAACCGCACCATGCCGGCCTTCGGCAAAAAATATTGGCACGACGGCGATATGCTCATCGTCAAGATACGGGCGGCTGGCGGCCAGCTCATCGGGTTGATGAGCGTAGACCGCCCGCACGATAATTTGCGCCCCGACCGCGCCAATATCGAGATGTTGGAAATTTTCGCGCATCAAGCATCGGCCATGCTGGAGAATATGCGCTTATTAGAGAGCAGTGTTCGCAATGCAGAGCAAGAATCGCACCTGAACGAGGTGATGGAAGCGATTTCTAGCACTTTAGACTTGTCCAGCATTGCGGAATCTATCGCGCGGGGGACGCAACAGTTATTCACCTTCTCGCGGATGACCTTAGCGGTTTTGGACGCCCAAGAGAGCGGTTATGATGTCATCCGTGTGCAGACGCAAGATGACGGCCAGTTGCACATCGCCCAAGACCACCGCTCTAGCCTCGAACGCACGGCGTTAGGGGTGGTCTTCGCCGAAAAAGAGGAGCGCCTATACGACACTGCGGACGCCCAAGCCCAACATTACGAAGACATCCGTTCTTGGGCGGCGCACGGCGAGCGCCATAGCTTGTTGTTGCCGCTGATCGCTGGCGGGGAAAGCATCGGCGTTTTGCATTTTGGCATCCGCGAGCCCGCCCCAGACGCCTTGCTCGATGCGCGCGCCATTTTGCGGCGTATGGCTCAGCTCATCGCCAGTTCTATCCAGAATTCGCGCTTATTCAACCAAGCGGTCACCTTGCAAGTGTTGAATTATTCGGTGGTTGAATCTATCCAGCAAGGTATTGTGGTGCTGAATAATTCGGGGCGTATCGTCACGGTCAACGAATTCATGCGCCAGCGTTACGGCTGGACGCAAGAGGCGCTCCAGCAAGACCTATTCACCTACCGTCCGGAGATGGCCGAATATCTCAAAGATGATGTGCGTTATGTGCTGGAGACGGGCGAACCCCGCGACCGCCTGAACCAAATGACGCGCGAGGGGGATATAGACTTCGTCCGTAACTTCTATATTTACCCCTTGCGCTACAATGATATGGTGCGGGGCGCGGTGTTGTTGGTGGAAGATGTGACCGAACGGGCGGCGTTAGAGCAAGCGATGGAAACGCGCGCCAACCAATTGGCGGCCCTGACCGAGGTCTCGATGCGGATTTCGTCATCGCTTGAACGGGACGAGGTCATCGCTCTAGCGCTAGAAGAGATGGGCTGGATTATCCCCTACGACACTATGACGATATGGCGACGCAATGGCTCGTACATGGTTTTAGAGGGGATGACGGGCGAGAAGTTGGTCACAGAAGTGGGGTATCGTATCCGCTTTAAAGATTATGAGCGCATGCGGACGGTGGCGGAAGACCAGCGGGTTTCTATCTTCAATTTTCCGCAAGGCATCAGCGACCCGCTAGTACCCGGCGAGCAAGAGATGAAAAGCTGGATAGGTATTCCGCTCATTAATCAAGGGCATGTTGTGGGTATGATGGTGCTGACCAAGCGGGAAGTCGGCTTTTATGACCGCCGTGCTGAACAGCATATCGGCTTGACCTTCGCTAACCAAGTCGCTATCGCCTTGGCTAACGCCGATTTGTTCGAGCAGACCTTTGACCGCACCAACGAATTGGGCACCTTGCTAGAAGCGGCGCAAGCCACGTCCCAAAATATGGAATTGGATAAAGTCTTCCATACGGTCGTAGAGCTGATGTTCAATGCCCTAGAGATGGATAATTGCATCATCATGATACTGGATGATGTGGACAACGCTTTAGAAGTGCAAGTAGACCTCAACCGTAGTGGCGTGTTGCCGAGCGCGTACCCGCCTGGTCTGCGCTTGGATTTGGGGAAACACCCGGCCAAACAGGCCGCACTGCGCCAACGGGAGGCGGTGGTCATCGCGGATTCTGGCGATGCCCAGAGAGGGCCCTATCCTGAGGAACTGGAGGATTTGCGCGAACACGGTTACGGGGCGCGCATCCTCGTACCGTTGATTGTGAACGAACAATCTATCGGGCTTATCCAGCTAGACCAGCTTTCTAACGACGAACAGACGCTGACCCAGCAGAAAGTACGTTTGGCGCGGGCGCTGGGTTCGCAGGTGGCTATCGCTATCCAAAACGCGCGCCTGCGGGCAGAGACCAACACCCGCTTTGAAGAGATGCTGACCATCAACGCGCTGACGCAAGCGATTTCTTCCACCTTGAACCTAAACGATATGTTGAAGGTGGTGCGTGACCAAGTGCCGATGGTGACCAAAGCCGATGAGATGTATTTGGCATTATACGACGCCGCTACCCAGCAAATCACCTTCCCCTTAGCGGTAAAACAAGGCAAGGAAATACACATCCCACCGCGCCAATTGGGCAATGACGAGGTTTCGTACATCATCAAGCGGCGGCGTTCGCTCAATTTGGGGGCGGATTACTTCAGCATAGATGAGTTGCGTAAGAGTATGGGCATCGTCAATGGCGAAGGCGACGCCAAGAGTTATATGGGCGTGCCGTTGGTGGCGGGCGATGAAGTGGTAGGGGTGCTGGCCGTGCGCGATGCCAACCGCACGCGGGCCTTCAACGTCAATAACGAAAATATTTTGACGACGGTCGGCGCGCAGTTGGGGGCGGCCATCCAAAATGCGCGGCTCTACCAACAGGTAACCAACTTCGCCGCGGATCTGAACCGCTTGGTAGAGGAGCGCACCGAGGAGCTAGAACGGGAACGCGACCGCTTGGATACCCTGTATCAGATTACATCGGAATTGGCGCGGACGTTGGATATGGATAGCCTGTTGGAACGCGCTTTGGGCATGGTCAGCAAAGCGGTTGGCGCGGGCGATGCCGTCATCCTGCTGAGCGACCCCATCACCGATAACCTCTATTCGCGCGCGGTGCTGAACCCCAATTCGCTCTATTGGAGCGAAGACGACGAACGCCAAGCACACCCGGCGGAAGAATTGGCCAATTGGCTCATTCAAAGCGATTCGGTAGAGCCTGTCATCGTGGTAGATGATTTGCAGGCGACGGATTATTGGGACCCCGATATGCCCGGCGCGAGCCATTGGCGGAGCGCGATGGCCGTTTTGCTGGAGATGAACGAAGACCCCGTAGGCGTGATGGTCTTGTTGAGCGAACAGCCCAACGCCTTCAGCGAAACGCAACTGAAGCTACTGGTGCCGGCCGCTAATCAAGTGGCCGCGGCCATCAATAGCGCCGATTTGTACCAACTCATCCGCGACCAAGCCGAACGCTTGGGGACCCTGCTACGCACCGAGCAAGAAGAAGCCGAACGTAGCTCCGCCATTCTCGAATCTATCGCTGATGGGGTGTTGTTGGCGGATGCTTCGGGCGTCATCACGCTGTTCAATTCGGCGGCGGAACGGATTCTGCAAATCCCGCGCGACCAAATCTTGGGCGAACCCATCACCAAACTCACCGGGTTGTATGGCCAGTCGGGCAGTGTTTGGTTGCGGGTGATGCAAGAATGGTCTACCCACCCGCCAGAAGATAAGGTGGCGGAAGTGCTGGATGAGCGGCTGGAATTGGGCGACCGCATCGTCAGCTTGAACCTGTCGCCGGTGTTCATCGGCGAGGTGTTCCTCGGCACGGTGTCGGTCTTCCGCGATATTACGACCGCCGTAGAAGTAGACCGTATGAAGAGCGATTTCATCACCCGCGTATCGCACGAGTTCCGCACGCCGCTGACGCCCATTAAGGGCTTCACCGATTTGTTGTTGATGGGCGCGGCTGGGACGCTGACCGAAAAACAAGTAGAGATGATGAGCAAAATCAAATCGAACGTGGAGCGCTTGAGCGTACTGGTCAATGATGTGCTCGACATCTCCAAATTGGATGCCAATTTGGTAGAGATGAAGATGCAATACGTGAATCTGGGGGAAATTATCCCGTCGGTGGTGGAACGCATCGCCAGCCGTTCGCACAATGTGACTAAAGGCATCCAGCATTCGGTGCATATCGCGTCCGATGTGCCACCGATACGCGCAGACCGCGATAAGCTCATCCAAATTATCAATAATGTGGTAGATAACGCCTATAACTACAACCGCAAGAAGGGGCGCGTAGATGTGACCGTACGCCACCAACCCCATAACCATACCGTGCTCATCGCCGTATCAGATAGCGGGGTGGGCATCCCCGACGAATTCAAGGATGCGGTATGGCGTCGCTTTGAACGTTTTGAGCAACACGCCCTAGAACTGGATGTGCCCGGCACGGGTCTGGGTCTGCCGCTTGTGAAAGAATTGGTTGCACGGCATAATGGCCATATCTGGTTTGAAAGCAAATTGAACGAAGGCACCACGTTTTTCATCGAGTTGCCCGTAGAGCAACCGAATTATATTACCAGCACCACCGAATTACCCGCGGTGAATCCAGAAGTGGTAGGGGATTAATGTATGGCCCATATTCTCGTCGCTGAAGATGAACGCGATATTCGCGAACTCATCGCGTTCACCTTACAATTTGCTGGTCATCAAATTACACAAGCGGCCAATGGCGAAGAAGCGGTTCAGCTCGCGCCGCAGGTCATGCCCGACCTGATTATGATGGATGTTCGTATGCCCAAGATGACGGGCTACGAAGCCTGCCGCGCTATGAAGCAGATGGACGCCATCAAGCATATACCGGTGGTCTTTTTGTCGGCGAAAGGGCAAGATGAGGAGATTTCTACCGGCATTGACGCGGGGGCGATTGCCTATATCTTAAAGCCGTTTGCGCCGGATGAATTGACGAAACGGATTAGCGATATTTTGGAGCAGATTGGCGCGACTTAACTGCTCGGCACAATATGGAAGAATCCCACTTATGAGCGCTCTAACAGTAGATGGCGAGCTGGTACATTACGAAAAACTCGGTCGTGGCCGGCCGGTCATCCTCATTCATGGTTGGATAGGGTCATGGCGCTATTGGATTCCTCTGATGAAGGTTTTATCGCTGAAGTACAGCGTGTACGCCTTAGATTTGTTCGGCTTTGGGGATTCCAGTAAAAATGTGGCCCATTACGAACTCGAACATCAAATCCGTCTGCTGACAGAATTCACGCAGAAGATGGGTATTCCCAAGGCGGCTTTTGTGGGGCATGGCTTGGGGGCGATGGTCATCACCCAATTTGCGCGCAAATATCCCGATAAAGTGGCGCGCATGCTCATCACGAGCGCGCCGCTGTTCGACCCCGGCGATTTGGATAAGCGCACCCCGGCCGGCACGCGCACGCGGCTAGAACCGCCCAAACCCATCTTAACGGCGATGGGGGATGTCGTCCCCGACGCGACCGATAAAGTGACGGACGAAGCTAGCCCCGATGGGGATAAAACGGAGACAGCGGAGACGGGCACCCCTTTTCATGAATTGCCCACCGTGCCGCGTTTGAACCCTAGCGACATCGAACGCTTGAAGCTGGCCGCGGCTAACCGCGTCATCGAATCGCCCTTGCCCGCCGATACGCCCGCAAAAAGCGACGAAACGGAAAGCGATAAAACCGTAGATGCTAGCTTAGCCGATGGCGCGAACCACCTTGCACGGTTGTTCAACACGATAAATCTAGAAGCTATGCTCCAAAAGGCCTTCAAACGCGGCGATGAAATCTACGAGAAACTGAAGGCAGACGTGGACAAGACCGATAACGATATTTTGCTCCGCACCGCCAAAGGGTATGATGCGGGGCGGATGTTAGATGATTTGCGCTCTTTGCCGATGCCTATCGTCATCGTGCATGGCGAGGATGACCCGATTATCGTTGCGCCCAATGAAAAAATCTGGAATTACCTAACGCAAGATAAAGAAGATACGATTCTGCCTATCCCACTGCCGGGCGTGCGCCACTTCCCCATGTTGGAACATGAACCCTTCTCGCGGTTGGTCACCGATTTTCTCGAAACGGCCGACATCAGCAAGCTGGAAGTGAAAGAGCGCTGGAGACGGCGCAGTCGTTGAGCGGTCGTTGAGATGAAGCAAGCGCTGATTTTCGCCAATGGAGAGCCGAACGACGGCCCGATGGTGCGCCGCTCTTTGGCGGTCGCCAAAGCCGCCCATGTGATTGCGGCCGACGGCGGGGCGCGCGTGGCGCGTTACTTCAATCGCAAGGTGCATACCCTCATCGGCGACATGGATAGCTTGGCCCCTGAAGACCTGAGCGCCATAGAGGCGGAAGGGGCGGAATTGTTTCGCTACCCCGCAGAGAAAAACGAGACCGATTTAGAGCTGTGTTTGCAATGGGCGGCATCCATGGATTACGAATGGATACGCATTATCGGCGGCTTGGGCGGACGTTTCGACCAAGCGCTAGCGAATGTGTATCTATTGGCGTTGCCACAACTAGAGCGCCGTGATGTGCGTTTGGTGGCGGGTAAACAAGCTATCCGTCTGTTGCGCCCCAACCAAGAATGCCACATCCAAGGGGCGGCGGGGGATACCATCTCTTTATTGCCCGTTGGCGGGAGCGTAGAAGGGGTTCGCACCGAAAATCTGCAATATCCCCTGCGCGACGAAGTGTTATTGTTTGGGCCCGCGCGGGGTGTGAGCAATGTGATGCTGGCTGATGAAGCCACGGTTCGCGCGCGGGCGGGTTTGTTGTTGGTGGTGCATACTATCGGGAAGGCCTGAGGGGAGATGACCTTCACCGTCATCAAGCGCGATTTTCGCGGCCGGCCGCAATTGTCGTATCAAGGCGAGGTGGTGGCCCGCGGGGATGGGTGGGTGTGTGTGGTGGCGCCGTTCGCCTTCCCTGACCGCGACCTCGGTTATATCCACTTAAAGCGCGGCGATATTTTCACAGAATGGTTTTATGAGGACCGCTGGTATAACATTTTCCGTGTGGAAGATGGTCACGACGGCGCGCTAAAGGGTTGGTACTGCAACATCACCCGACCGGCGGAAATCGGCGCGGAAGCGGTGGCGGCGGATGATTTGGCTCTAGACCTTTTCGTATATCCCAACGGCGAATGGCTTTTGCTGGATGAAGAAGAATTTGCGTCGTTGTCGCTGAGCGCCGAGGAGCGGCAAAGCGTGCGGGCGGCTATAGCGGCGCTGTTGGCATTGGTGGCCGCACGGCGCGGCCCTTTTGCTGATATTGTGGCGTCCTGATTATTCTTTGTCCGGGCGCACGAGCAAGACGGGCACATTGACCCCTTGGAGTACTTTATTCGCCACGCTACCGAACAAGAAGCGAGCTAACCCCGTGCGGCCGTGGGTGCTCATGACCACGAGGTCCGGCTTTTCGCTATTGATATAATCGCAAATGAGGTGCGCCACGGCCGCGCCTTCCATCCATTGGACGCGAGCGTTAACCTGTTCATCGCGTAGTTGGTTACGGATGCCCATTAATTTCTGCTTCATATCTTCGCGGACGCGCTGGATTTGGTCTTCTTGGCCGGCTAGCACGATTTGGTCGGTGTATTCGTGCGTCGGCGGGCGAAAGACATGCAAGAGGATAATTTCGGCGCCGGGGTTATGGCGGGCGATGTCCACCGCATGCGGTATGGCCCGCTCGCTCCATCCAGAGCCATCTATAGGGACAATGATTTTTCTATAACGTCCTTTGGATTCTGCCATTTTTCCACCTCCTCGACATGGCCATAAAAGCCATATTGTAACACAAGATGAGTGATTGCTCATGAATGATTGACTTACAGGCCCCGAACTGGCTATAATCACATCCAAAATCTACTAAAATCTGTAAAAAGGTACAAAATGACTGAGAAAAACCAAAATCACTTGCCGATAGCGCGCAACGCTAAAATCGGCTTATTCCATCTGGGGTCGGGGATTGCCGATGTGATGACGACCGGTGTATGGAATCGGATTATGATAAGCGACCTCGGTTTTTCGGCGACCCCGATAGGCCTGCTGGTGAGCTTGCGTTATTTTTTAGCGCCGCTAGGCATTTGGGCGGGGCGTGTATCGGACGAGCGCACCGTATGGGGGACGCGCCGCCTATTCTGGATTTGGTTGGGGCGGCTGATGATGCTCTTGAGCACGGTTATGCTGGGTTTGGGCACGGCGCAGATTGCCCGCACGGGTGAGGCGACTGGCTTATTGTGGGCGTCGCTGGTCGTCGCGCTATTGCTATTCAGCTTAGGTAGCGCGATTTCTGGTAGCACCTTTTTAGCGTTGGTTTATGACCGCGCCCCGCAACACCAACGGGGGCGGGCGGTGGGTATCGTCTGGACCTTTTTATTGCTGGGCTTTACCGTGGGCGGCATCTTATTCGGGGTATTGTTGCCGGAATCGGAAGTCGTGGGTGGCTTGAGCTTTTCGCCGGATATGTTGCAGAACTTGTTCATCCTCACGGGGCTTATCCTCGGCGGGTTGTGGTTCTTTTCGTTGTTGGGAGAAGAAGCCCGCCACCCAAAAATTCTGCCGACCGATAAAGCACAGCCTCATTCATCGTGGCGCAAAGATTTAGCTATCGTCTGGCAGAACCGCTCTTTGCGCTTTTTCCTGTTTTATTTGGTGTTTTCGATGTTTTTTGCTTTTTCCCAAGACCTCATCCTAGAGCCGTTTGCGGGCGATGTTTTTGGCATGCCGCCGTCCACCACCAACCGCTTTAGCGCGTATTGGGGGAGCATGGCGATATTGGGCACTTTAACCTTCATCTGGTTGTCGCGGCGCTACCCGTGGATTAATCATACCAACATGTCTTATATGGGGGTTGGGGTGTTGGCCGTCACGTTCGCCTTGTTCGCTTTCGCCGGCTTCGCGCAGATTCGCGCCCTTGTCACGCCGGGCCTCATCTTATTGGGGATAGGCTTAGGCATTTGGAATGTGGGCACGCTCGGCTTGATGATGGACATGAGTCCCGTGAGCCGCGCGGGCACATTTTTAGGCTTTTGGACGCTGGTAGTCACGTTTGCGCGCGGTTTTGGGGTAGCTGGCGGCGGCATTATCCATGATGTTATCTTCGTCTTGACTGGTAGCGAGGTCGTGGCTTATGGGGCGGTGTTCATCGGCGGCGCTTTGGGCTTGGCGACCGCTTATGCCCTGTTGCGCCAAGTGAATATCCAAGCGCAGGGGGAAAAGGAATTGTCCTCCATTTTCGCGGGCGCGCTAGAATGAATTATCGCCAGCTAGCGGTTTGCTTGAAGTGGGGCTGTGATGAACAGCCCTTTTTCTTGCCGTAACCTTAAGACTTTTTCTCATCATTTTCGTATAGGACATTAAGCGGCTTCATCTGTAGCCCTGTGTATAATGGGAATGTGACGAAAGCAAGAGGCAACTTAT
Source organism: Anaerolineaceae bacterium (assembly GCA_037441665.1). Taxonomy (GTDB): domain Bacteria; phylum Chloroflexota; class Anaerolineae; order Aggregatilineales; family Phototrophicaceae; genus JBBIRQ01. Next base: position 67,645 of record JBBIRQ010000002.1, read on the forward strand.
GCGGATTATTGTACATACTGGCAAAGGCGGCGTCGGCAAGACGAGCTTATCGGCGGCAACGGCCTTGCGTTGCGCGGAATTGGGGTTAAAGACTATCGTCATCAGCACCGACACCGCGCACAGCTTGGGCGATTCTTTGGAGCGCGAAATAGGGCCAGAGCCGATTGAGCTTTTGCCCAATTTGTGGGCGCAAGAAGTAGATGCCCGTTATTCCATGGATAAATATTGGGGGCGCGTGCAAAAGTATATGGCCGCCCTGTTCACCCGCCAAGGTGTAGAAGACATCGTGGCGGAAGAAGTCACGATTCTACCGGGTTTGGAAGAAGGCTCGCAGTTATTATGGATTAATGAATACCATAAGAAATGGGACTTTGACGTGTTGATTGTGGATGCCGCCCCCACGGCAGAAACCTTACGATTGCTCAGCCTGCCGGATGTAACGCGCTGGTGGTTCGAGCGGTTGTTGACCATCACCCGCGGGGCGGCTAAAATTCTGCGCCCGTTGGGGCGTTTGGTGGGGCGCGGGGATAGCATCCCGGATGATGATTCGTGGAGTCAGGTTAATACGCTGTTCGAGACGTTGGATAATATCCGCGTCCTGCTGACCGACCCCGACATCAGCAGTATGCGGCTGGTGGTGAATCCGGAGAAAATGGTGCTAAAAGAAACCCAACGCACCTATACTTATCTGAATTTATACGGCTATGCCACAGACGCCATCTTGTGTAATCGCGTCATCCCTGACGACGTGACCGACCCGTATTTTGCGATGTGGAAAGAGAAACAAGCGGAAAATATCGCCTTCATCGGCGAAGCCTTCGGCGATTTGCCGCTCCTCAAAGCGCCGCTTTTCGGTAGCGAGGTGACGGGTATAGAGGGTTTGCGCCGCTTGGGGGATGTGCTGTATGGCGACCGCAACCCCGCCGAGCGCATGTTCCACGGCAAGACGCACCAAATCGAGAGCGTCGGAGAGAACGGGGAGTTCATCTTGCGCGTGCCGCTGGGCTTCGCTGACCGTAAAGATGTGGACTTATACCGTTCGCGCGATGAAATCACTCTACGCGTGGGGCCATATCGTCGCAATATCGTTCTGCCCTATACCTTATGGGATATGGAAATTGCTGATGCAAAATTTGAAGACGCCACCCTCAATATCCGCTTCTACCGAGCAGACCAAAACGCCGCCAAGCGTTAACGGGGCGCGCCAGAGCGCCGAGCGCCCTCTCTTGCAACCGCCGCCGATTTATATACCGCGCCCGGCCAAGCCGACAGAGACGGTCGAAACGCAAGTTCAGCGGATGCGCCCGCGCACATGGCGCATGCAGTATCGCTTTTGGCGGGCGCTGTTATTCGCTTTTGGGTTGTTCGGGCGGCTCATTTTTTGGCAGATTTACGTGCGGCGCTGGTGGCCGGAGTGGGTAGACCGCACCAATCCCGACCGCTGGCGGCGTTATGCCCGCGAATTTCGGCGTTTTGCTATCGGCATGGGCGGCGTGATGATTAAGCTAGGGCAATTCGCCAGCACGCGCGCCGATGTCCTGCCGGAAGATGTCATCCGCGAGCTGGAAAGCCTGCAAGACGAAGTGCCGTCCGTGCCTTACGAGCAAATACGGCCGGTTATCGAGAGCGAGTTGGGGGTTATCGCTGAGCGCTTTGAGTGGATTAACCATGAATCGGTGTCGTCGGCCTCGTTCGCGCAGGTATACCGCGCGCGTTTGCTGAATGGCGATCGAGTGGTCGTCAAGGTGCAACGGCCCGGCATCCGCGAGACGGTGTATACCGATTTGGCGGCGCTGTTCATCGTCGCACGGGTGGCGATGCGTTTTCGGTTCATCAACCGTCGTGCCGATGCGGTGGGCTTGTCGGAAGAGTTCGGGCGCGTCTTGTTGGAAGAAATTTCCTACCGCACAGAAGCGGCCAATGCCTCACGCTTCGCCATCATGTTCAAAGATAACCCGCATGTGTATATCCCCAATGTCTATCATGACCATTCTACCGATCGCGTTATCACGATGGAAGATGTCACGACGATTAAGGTGACCGATTATGCGGCGCTAGAAGCGGCCGGTATCAGCCGTAAGGCCGTCGCGCGCCGCTTGATGGATACCTACATGCGCCAGATTTTTGAGGAGCGTTTTTTCCACGCCGACCCACACCCCGGCAATCTCTTCGTGTACCCCTTGCCGATAGATGACGAGGCGAAATACCGCGGCAAAGGCGGCCGCCCCTTTTACCTCATCTTCATAGACTTTGGCATGACTGGCTCGCTGACGCGAGAGATAACCCAAGCGATTATTAACACGCTATCGGCCATCATCAGCCGCGACGCGCGTAAGCTCGTGCAATCGTATAAGGCGCTGGGCTTCATTTTGCCGGGCGCCGACGAAAAGCGCAATCGAAGCGGCGGCCACGGCCGTTTTCGACCAAGTTTGGGGCTTGAGCATGGCGGAAATGGCCAAGATAGACTTTGATACCGTATCGGCTATCGGCAAAGAGTTCAACGACTTGTTGTACGATATGCCGTTCCGCGTGCCCCAAGATTTCGTCTATTTGGGGCGGACGGTGGGCATCTTAACGGGGATGTGCACCGCGCTAGACCCCGATTATAACCCATGGACCGAGATACAGCGCTATATGCAGGGCGTCATCGCCGAGCAATCGGGGGGCGATATTGGGCGCGGGTTAACTTTAGAAGCGCTGAGTAGCGGGCCGCGGGCTATTTATCATGTGGTGGAACGGGTGGTTGCGCCACAAAACCAAGAGGCGCGGCAGTTGCTGAATTACATCGCTAGCGGAGAACTCACGGTGATTGCTGAGCGCACCGCCCAAGAGCGCCGCCAGATGGAGCGCATCGAGGCGCAGGGCAAACGCAATACGCGCGCTATCATCTTTGGTAGTTTGCTGATTTCCGCCACCTTGTTATACACCAATGGCGATACAACTTTAGCGCTGGCGGGCTATGGCGCTAGCGCTATCGCTTTGCTGTATACGTGGTTAGCGCGACCGTAGATGAAGGGCTTGGCGGTTGTGCACAAGCCCTTTTGTGAGCTGATCACTTAATCAACTTGCACTTTGACCTTAGATTTACCGGTCGTCTTGGGACGATTGTTCGTTTCGTCCGCTTCGGTATCTTCTTCTTGCTCGCTAACCTTCTTCATTTCATCAATGAAAGCGTCAATGAGGACACGGAATCCTTTGGCGAATTCGCGGCCGGCTTCGGCGCTATGCTCTTTGAAGCCGGGGGGGATGAGCGATTCTACCGCCTTGCGCGTCTCCTCTAGGGCGCGGCGTTGATGATAGAAGAATTGCTCCATCGGCGTTTTCTCGGATGTTTCCATGTCTTCGGTCGGTATTTCATGTTCAGCCATAATACGATAAGCTCCCATAACTATGATGATTTTGTATATCTACTATACGCGCATTTTGGGATTCGGTTGCGTCATTTTAGCAGATTGAGCGCCATTTTGCGCGTATTTTTAATTTTTAATAACCCACTTCGCGGTTGAGCTTGTTGAGTAGGGGTTTATTATCGAGATACCGCTTGAGATTTTCGGCGAAGAGGGCGGCGGCTTTTTCGTGATATTGGGCGCTGTTGCCGGAAATATGGGGGGTGATGATGACGTTATCCAAGTTCCATAGGGGGCTGGTTTTGGGTAGCGGCTCTTCCTCGAAGACGTCGAGCGCGGCGCCACGGATGCGCTCTGCGGCCAAGGCGGAGATGAGCGCGGCTTCATCCACGATGGGGCCGCGGGCGACATTAATGAGGACGGCGTTAGGTTTAAGGGCGTTGAGGACGGTTTCATTGACCATATGATGCGTTTTGGAGGTGAGCGGTGCGGTGATGACCAGATAATCGCATTCTTTGGCCATCGAGACGAGGGCATCGCCGGGGTAGATGCGTTCGGGAATTTCGCCGTGGGGGTCTCCGCTCCCGCTTTCGGTCCAGGCGCCGCTTTCTGCGGGATGTTTGACATCGCGTTTGCTGGCCAGTACGCGCATGCCCACTTGTTGGGCCACACGCGCCAATTCCCGCCCGATGCTCCCATAGCCGACGATGCCGAGGATTTGCTGATGTAACTCTTGAGGGCGAAAGAGGTCGTAGGCGTTGGCGGGCCATTCCGCGCGGCTTTGCAGGCGCATGAGGGATGGCAATTGGTAGTGGAAGGCCAAAATCATCATCAGGCAATAGTTGGCGATTTGCTTAGCGTGGATGCCGCTAGCGGAGGTCACTTCCACATCTTGGACTTGGATGATGCGCTTGGCGAGGGCGCGTTCCACGCCGGCATAGTGTAATTGTATCCAGCGCAAGAGGGGTGCGGTTTCGGGTTCGGGGAAGTGGCGCAACGTATAAAGCACCTCGGCCGTAGACCAAACGCTATCGGGGACATCGGGGTAATGGCGCTCGATATGCAAACGGGGCGATATTTCCCGCAATTTATCGAGGATGTCATCAGAAAAATCTATGGCGACAACGACGTTAATTTTATCGGTTTTGGGTGTAGACATCGGTTGCTTCCTCCCACGGGGGCGCGCTGAGCGAGAAACCGTAGCGCCTAGGGTTTGCGCGTGTTAAAGTATGAGGATTATTTTAGGGGCTAACGAGAAGGCTTTCAACCGATGAAGGCCGTTCTCCATCAGATTAGAAGGGTAATTTCCCATGGGATTGTTAGATGGCAAGGTGGCGCTCATCTTTGGGGTGGCCAATAAAAATTCGATTGCGTGGGGCGTGACGAAAGCCTTCGCAGAGGCGGGGGCGACGATTGCGCTCAATTATGCGGGGGAAGCGCTCGAAAAACGGGTGAGGCCGCTAGCGGAAGAAATCGGGTGCGATTTTGTCGAAGAATGCGATGTGACTAGCGATGAGGCGATGGACCGCTTTTTTGCGAAGTTCGCCGCCCGCTTCGGTAAATTAGACGTATTGGTGCATTCTGTGGCGTTCGCCAAGCGGGAAGATTTGGGGGGGCGCTTCATCAATATCTCGCGCGATGGCTTCGCAATGGCGATGGACATCAGCGCCTATAGCTTAATTGCCATGGCCAAACGCGCCGAACCGCTCATGCCCGATGGGGGTAGCATCATGAGTATGACCTACTTTGCGGCGGAGAAGGTGATGCCCGATTATAACGCGATGGCGGTAGCGAAGGCGGCCCTAGAGACGATTACGCGCTATTTGGCGGTGGATATGGGGCCGCAACGGATTCGGGTCAACGCGATTAGCGCGGGTCCCATCAAGACGTTGGCGGCGGCGGGCATCCCCGGCTTCCGTAATTTGCTCAAACATTTCAACCAAGTAGCCCCTCTGCGCGACCAAGTCAGCCAAGAAGATGTAGGCAAGGCGGCTTTGTTCCTCGCTTCGGATTTGAGCAGTATGATAACGGGCGAGATTATGCACGTGGACGCTGGTTACAATGTTTTGGGGCTGACCGTGCCCAAAGAGGAGCTAGAAGCAGAACGCGCCGATTGAGCGCGCCACACGGCAACCGTTCGGCGAGAACAAGGGGCTTTGCGCCCCTTGTTTTTTCGCGCGGTGCAGGCGGATGTTTAGCGTGTGCCCAAAAAGCGGCGTCCACCTTCCACCATGCCGGCGGCGATGAGCGCTTTGATGAGGTCTGGGATGATGAAAGGGGCCGCGCCAGAAGCCCAAGCGGCGCTTAAATCGGTCCCCAGATAAAGGCTGAGATGGGTGACGCCGAAGAAGTAGATGACGGCGATGCCGGCCACGCCCGCTAGCCAGCGTTGCCATAGGCGGGCGTTGGCGCGTTCTACCAGCAGGCCGGCGACAAAAGCCCCGCCGATGAAGCCGATGAGATAGCCGCCCGTAGGGCCGAACAGAGCCGCTGTACCCAACCCGCGGGCGTCCAGCGGCAGACCCGCCGCAATCAGGGCGACATAGGCGATTTGGCTAGCGGCGCCCTCGCGCGCGCCCAAGACCATCCCCGCCAACAAGACGGCGAAAGGTTGCATGGTGAAGGGCACCGGGCCAATATCAATGCTGATTTTGGCGGCAATGATGGTGAGCAGGGTGAAAAAGGCGATGCCCGCGATTTGTAAAACGCGGCGGTTTTCTCGCGTTTGCGTTAAGGTGCGTAACACTGCAAAATCCCTTTCTAAATAATGAGCGATTCCGTCTATATAAACCCCACCGTCAGATTTTAGCTCCGATTATCGGGGGTGGGTTCTACGATGATTTCCGTCAATTCAAATTCGGCGTAGGTTTTGCCGTTTTTCTCGCGCAGGCGGCTTTCTTCTACCAAGGTTACGCGGGTGCCATAACTGACGAGGTCTATTCGCGTCAGCCATTTATTGGTGTTTTGGTTGTTGCGGTAGTAAACCAAGCGCCCTTTGGGGTCCATGCGGATTAATTTATGCTTCGCTTGGTGAAAGCGCATCCGCTTCAATTCGTCGAGCAATTTTTGGCGCTCATCAGCGTTGAGATAGGCCATAAACTATCTTCCCCTATTCGGATGATTTAATAAGCCCCAATTGTAGCGGTTTGGCGCGCGCAAGCAAATGCTAGAAGGGGTAATTGGTGGACAATTGGTCATTGACCAAGTAGAACATTTGTGTTATTATTAGAACATGTAAGCGAATGGGGGTTTTATGTAGTGGACGCACGAACACCAAAAAGCTTATCAAGAGGAATTACTCCGCAAAGCAGAGCGCGAACGCTTGAAGCGCGATAAAGACGCCCTACAGCGCCCGCGCCGTCGCCGCTAGCCCGTAGCCCTACCGAAACGCAGTCTTCACTGTCTTCACTGCGTTTTTATTATGTCTAGCGCCTTATAGAAATAGCGGATAACAAATTGTTGTTGAAGCGGTTCGTTGACCGCGGGAGATGATGATGGCGCATGTAAAATTCACGCCGAACCTCAAAACGTTTTTCCCAACGCTTACCGAAACCTATATCGAAGCGGAAACGGTCGCGCAACTCATCGTTAGGATAGAAGCGCGTTGGCCGGGATTGGCCGATTATCTCATTGATGAACGGGGGGCGCTCCGTAAACATGTCAATATTTTCATTGGCGGGGACCTCATCATAGACCGCCAAACGCTTTCTGACCCGTTAGAGGCGACGAGTTGGGTTTATATCATGCAGGCGCTTTCTGGCGGGTGAATCATCATTTGAAAAGGGGATAAAAAGATGACAGATTGTTTATGGATTGGCACGCGCAAGGGCTTATTGCAGTATCGCTACGATGGGTCGGGGTGGGTATGCTCGCGAGAGGCGTTTTCGGCTATGCCGATTTCTTATGCTATCCACGATGCGCGTACGGGGACGCTGTGGGCCGCGCTCGACCATGGCCACTGGGGGCGCAAATTGCACCGCTCCGACGATGGCGGCGCGACATGGCGCGAGGTTGTCGCGCCGTCCTACCCCGAAGGGGCGACGCGCCCCGATGGCCAGCCGGCCACCAATAGCTATATTTGGCTGGTGCAACCCGGCGGAGCGGATGAGCCAAACCGTCTCTACATCGGCACAGAGCCGGGCGGGCTTTTCGTCAGCGACGACGGCGGCGAGCGCTTCCGTTTGGTGGAAGGGTTGTGGAATCATCCCTCGCGCCAAAAGTTTTGGTTCGGCGGCGGCCGCGACCATCCGGGCGTATGTTCGCTGGTGGTAGACCCGCGCGATAGCCGCCATCTTTACGCGGGGGTCAGCGTGGGGGGCGTGTTTGAATCGCGCGATGGGGGCGCGACGTGGGAAGGGCGCAATAAAGGGCTTGTGGCTCATTATCTGCCCGACCCCTATTCAGAATATGGGCATGATCCCCATTTTCTAACCGCCAGCCCCTCTAACCCTGATGTGCTGTGGCAACAGAACCATTGTGGCGTCTTTCGGAGCGTGGATGGCGGGCAGACGTGGCAAGATATATCCGCGGGGGATAAATCGGTATATTTTGGCTTTCCTATCGCGCCAGACCCGCATGATGAGCGGGTGGCGTGGGTTGTCCCCGCGACCAGCGATGAATCGCGCGTGCCGCTAGAGCGGGCGTTGTACGTGGCCCGCACGGATGACGGCGGGCAGACATGGCAAAAATTCCGCAAAGGGCTACCCCAGTCCAATTGTTACGACATCGTCTTTCGCCATGCGCTGGATGTGAGCGGCGAGCGGCTGGCGTTCGGCACGACATCGGGCAACCTGTATCTATCGGATGACCGCGGCGAGTCGTGGCAGTGCATCGCCCATCATTTGGCGATGGTGTATTCTGTGCGCTTTAGCACGGTTTAGGGGGTGAGCTGGTCGTAGCGGAAGCAACTAACGATATGGTCGTTCACCATGCCGCAGGACTGCATGAAGGCATAACAAACTGATGGCCCTACGAACTTGAAGCCACGCCCCTTTAGCGCCTTGCTCATGGCGATGGCTTCCGGGGAATCGCCGGGGATTTCGTCGTAGCTTTGCCAACGGTTGATGATGGGCTTGTGGTTCACGAACGACCATATATAATCGGCGAAGCGCCCGAATTCGCTTTGGATGGCTAAAAATTGCTGGGCGTTGGTGATGGCCGCTTCTATCTTTTTGCGGCTACGGATGATATTTTCGTTCTGTAGGAGCGCTTCGATTTTGGGCGCATCATAAACAGCGATGGCACGCGGGTCGAAGTTATCGAAGGCGGCGCGCAAGTGTTCGCGTTTGCGTAGAATGAGAATCCAACTCAGCCCCGCTTCCATCATCTCCAAAAAGAGCATCTCAAACAGTTTATGGTCATCGTGGGTGGGTACGCCCCATTCTTCGTCGTGGTATTGGATATTGAGCGGGTCGTTGAGGCACCATTGGCAACGGATAAGGGTCATAATAACGTCGCTCCTTGAGCGCTAAACGAATAATTTCAGCTTTTGAAAATCTTTTCGCAGGGTGTCTTTTTGGCTAGCGCTATACAAGACCACTGCCGGATGATAAAGAGGGACGATGTAAATATCGCCATAGGGGAGGCGGGTTTTGAGGAGCTGACCGTGCAATTGGCTGATTTTTTGTCGTTTTTCGGGCAGGTTGAGCTTTTTTAGCCAATAGCCCGTGGCGTAGCGCCCTAAAGTCACCAGAACGCCCGGTTGGATGATATGGATGATGCGCTCCACGAAGGGGCCGTAAAAATCCAATTCTGCAGGGGTTGGTTCGCGGTCGGGGGGATGGTCGAGCAAGATATTGGTCAGGAACACATCTTCGCGGCGCAGGCCAATGCTGGCCAACATCTCTGCGAGGACTTCGCCGGAAGGCCCGATGAAGGGCGCGCCGCGCTCAGCTTCATTTTTCCCCGGCGCTTCGCCGATGAAGATCATGTTGGCGTCGGGGTTGCCATCGCCCAAGACGGGCAAATAGCCGTTCTGTGTGCGATAGCTGTATAAAGGGGAGTGGGTGGCGCCGATTAATTGGAGGCGTAGGGCTTTGAGGGCGGCCTCTTTTTCGGCGATGCGGGCGGCGTCGGCGCGGGGTTTATGGCGTCGCGCGTGGCTGAGCGCCTCGCGGATGCGCTCGATGAGCTTATCTACATCGTAACTGAAGCGCTCGTGGCTGAGTTCGATGGCGTTACGGCGGGCGAGCGCGGCCATATCCTCAGGGAGTTGAGCGGGGTTGGGCATGCGCGCCCGCCCCACCAGCACAGGGATGACGAGCTTATTGTGTTGAAGGGCGCTGACAATCTCGATACGGACGAAGTCGTTCCATTGGTCAAGGCGGCGTTGGCCGCTTTCGTCGGATGCGGTCAACCAATGGGGCCCGATGACGGCGATAAAGACATCGCAAGCCGCTACCGCTTGCTCCAAAGCGGCCACAAAATCGGCGCCGACGGGGATATTATCTACATCCATGAAGACATCATCGCGGTCAAAGCTCCCTAACAAGCGGTCGTAGAGGCGTCCTACATAGCCTTCAGAGTCTTGGCGGCGATAATTGATGAAAATGCGATTCATGGCGGCTCTGCCTTCAATTTAAGAACCAAGCTTCGTTGCCTGTGGCGCCCATTTCGATGATGAAACGGTCTGGGAAGCGCTCTAAGATTTGCTCGCGCACACCCTCGGCATAAGCCCAAGCGACCACCACCTCGCTATCTAAAAAGGGGCTGGTGATGGCCATCAAGCTACCCATCGCCCGCCAGCGCACTTGGTTATCGCCAGAGCCGGGGCCGTTGATGATGACGAGGGCGGGTTGTCCGTTGCGGCGCGCATCCACTTCTGCGATGACATCGCCCCCAACGCGATTGTAACGATATAGTACGCTGATGCGTGGTGTGGAGTAAGCGTAAAGGCTATAGAGCAGTAGCGCGACAAGCGGGATATAGAGCATCCAACGCCGTTTGGCGCGGCGGGCCAACCACGCCAGCGGCAAAGCCCCCAAGATGGCGGCAGAAGCGAGGGCTTCGTAATAGTAGCGGGTGCTATAGCGTTGGCTACCAATCCAATAGGTCATTTGGATGATGACGATGCCGAGCACGACAGACCACATTATCCATGTCCAGCGCGCGCGGCTTTGTTGGGGGCTATCCATGAGGAGCAAAGGGGATAAAACGCCGCCGAGAGCGACCAAGACCCACAACCAAGAAAAATCCGGGCGGGCGAGCGTATCAGAGGGCAGGGCGCGCGCCCAAAGATACCAGCCGCTCGCCGCGATGGCCCACGCCACCAACGCCCATCTGCGCCGCCAACCACCCCCCGCGACCACGCCAACCCACACCCCTAACGGCAAGATGAGATGGCTGAGGCCAGTGGCGGGGTAGGTGTTGGCTTCGTTCAGCCAATGGTCGCGCATGGCGTTATTCACCGGTTCGATTTGCCAGCCAAATAAATCTGCGGCGGTCAGCGATAAGTCAAAGCGGGTGTGGTTGAAGGCTTTTTCTAGGCGGTGCACATTGCGCCCGCAACATTCGCCGAAACCGATACGGTCGTAATGCCATACCAGCGTATACAGGTTTTTAGACGGGTCGCCGGTCGCCGCTGTATTAAAAAGGGGTATGGCGAGGCTGACGAGGCCGGCCGACAGCGCCACTATCAGATAAGGGGCGATAGGCCGCCACAAAAGCCGAGGGAGCGTGGCGCGCACCCCCTTTAGGACGCGCCAGCCGCTGATGACGATGAACGGCGCGGCGATGGCGATAGCCGTTAGCGGTCGGCTGATGACCACCATCCCCAGCGCGAGGCCGGCGATGATGGCCCAACGGCGGGGGGCCGTGCCGCGTTCCATGCGCCAGAAAGCGTACATGAAAAGCACAGCGAACCACAGCGCCGCGGTGTGCCCCATCAACGTACCATTGAGCAGGAGGGCCATGGGCGAAAAAGCGGTCAATCCCGCGGCGATGAGGCCGGCATCTCGGCCGAAGATTTCGCCACCCAGCCGATACACTAGCGCTACCGTCATGGCGGCTAAAAAGGCGTTGACGACCCACGGCGTCCCCAGCGCCACGCCCGCCGCCAACACCAGCGGCCAGCCGGGCGTATATTTGCCGAAGCGGTTGCCGCTCGCGCTATAATCTACGACGAAGGGTTGCCAATAGGCGCGGCGCGGTTGCGGCGTTTCGATGACGACTTGCCCGCGCGCGAATATCTTAGCCTGATACAGATAGGCTACCTCGTCTTCGAGGTGGGGCAGGCGCTCGAAAACATCACGGCTGATGAGGGCGCTCATCCCGAAGGCGAAAAAGACGAGACATAGAGCGGCTAGCGGATAAAAAAAGCGGTTTGATATGGTCATAAGATTGATTATACCATCGCTATAGGGTTTGTTGATGGCGGAATTCGGCGGTAGGTAAAGCCGCCATTTTTCGTTAAAATAGGGCGATAAAAGAGGATGAGCATAAAATGCTAATGGATGCTTATAGCGTCAGCGAACTCACCGCGCGCATCAAATCGCTATTAGAAGAAAGCCTCCTGCTCCGAGATATATGGGTGGCCGGCGAAGTATCCAATATGACGCGGTCTGCTAGCGGTCACTGGTATTTCACGATTAAGGATGCGGGCGCGCAGTTGAAATGCGTGATGTTCCGTTCAAGCGTCAATTATCAGCGCTTCACCCCGCGCGATGGCGACCAAATTCAGGTACACGGGGCGATAGGGGTTTATGAGGCGCGCGGCGAATACCAATTGTACGCCGATGCGGTGCAACCGGCCGGTATGGGGGATTTATACGCGCAGTTCGAGGCGTTGAAGGCGAAATTGGCCGGCGAAGGGCTGTTCGACGAGGCGCGCAAACGCCCCGTACCGCCCAGCCCGCGCAAGATCGGTGTGGTGACTTCGCCGACGACGGCGGCTTTCCAAGATGTGCAGAATATCTTGCGGCGGCGCTACCCGCTGGCGCAAGTCATCCTCAGCCCGACGTTAGTACAAGGCGCGGAAGCCCCGCCCCAAATTGTCGCCGCTATCGAACGCTTGAATCGCTGGACGGATGTAGACCTCATCATCGTGTGTCGTGGCGGCGGGAGCATCGAGGATTTGTGGGCTTTTAATGATGAACGGGTCGCGCGGAGCATCGCGGCTAGTCGTATCCCTATCATTAGCGGCGTGGGGCACGAGATTGACTTCACCCTAGCGGATTTCGCCGCCGATGTGCGAGCGCCTACGCCGTCGGCCGCGGCTGAGCTGGCCACGCCCAACATCCAAGAGATTCAGCAAAGCCTCGCTGGGCAAATGGACCGCTTGCAAGAGGCTGTGGCGCTCGTCGTGGGGGAAAGGCGCGCGCAATTGCAAAGCCAAGCGCATCTTCTGCGCCGCAGTTCGCCCGCCGTCCGCATTCGGGATGCGCGCCAACGGGCGGATGAACGGTACGAGCGCTTAGCGCGGGCGCAGGAGCGGTTTTTAAGCCAATGGCGAGAGCGTTTAGAGGCGCGGCGGTCGGCTTTGGAGGCGGCGAATCCGCGGGCTATCCTCGCGCGCGGCTACGCTATCGTCACCCGTAGCGAAGATGGTATCCGCGTCATCCACGAGTCCGACGCTAAACCGGGTACCGGCATCACCATACAATTGGCGCACGATGAATTGAAAGCGCGTGTGGAGGATAAAGCGGCGCATGAACGATATAAACGAACGCTCTTTTGAAGAAGCCTATTCCGAACTAGAAGCCATCGTCGCCAAATTAGAGGCGGGCGAATTGTCCTTAGAAGAGTCTGTCCAGCTGTATGAGCGCGGGCGGCGTTTGGCCTCCCATTGCCAAAATTTGCTGGATAAAGCGGAATTGCGCGTGAATCAGCTCAATGATGATGGCTCGCTAGACCCCATCCATTGAGCTTGGTTGAACAGAAGGGCCGCCCTTGCGCCCAAAAGCGGCCGCGGCGCAAGATTTTTTCTCAAGGGATGCCTAAGCGTTTTTTGAGCGCGTTCAAGAAGCGCTTTTCTGGCAGAAGCCGCAAGAGCAGAGGGAGCGAACGCACATCCGCGCCGACCGTATAGCGCGGTTGCGGGTTGGGCGTTTCTAGGGCGTGTAGCACCGCTTGGGCGATGACCGCTGGTTCGTTGCCCACCGCCCATTGTTGCGCCCATTGCTGGCGCATGGCCGAGAAGGCTTGCGCGTACCATGCGCGTTTATCTTGCGGCAGGCGCGCCCACATGGCATCGGCTTGGTCGGGCATGGCGCGCACGAGCGGCGTGCGAATCGTGCCGGGTTCGATGGCGATAACGTGGATATGGCTTGCGCCTAGCTCGAAGTAGAGCGTTTGGGTCAGCGCTTGCAGGGCGTGCTTAGACATGCTGTAGACCCCCACAAACGGGGTGCTAAAGCGCGCCAGCACCGACGAGGTGTTGATGATGCGCGCGCCCTGCGCGGCCCGCAGGAAGGGCAAACACGCCTGAATCACGCGGATATGCCCAAAGAGATTGACCTCAAAAGCGCGTTGGATGTCGGCGATGGGGGTTGTTTCGATAGCGCCCAATAGCATCACGCCGGCGTTATTGACCAATGCCGATAAGCCGTTATCCCCCAGCTGACCACCCAGAGCGTCCATCGCCGCGCGCACGCTCTCATCTTGGGTGATGTCTATAGGTAGGGGCGTTGCGCCGATGCGCTCCAAATCGGCGAGATTATCGGTGGGGAGCGCGCCGCCAAAGACGCGCCAGCCGCGCCCCACTAACGCTTCAGCGATGGCTAACCCCAACCCCGACGATGCGCCGCTGATGAAGATGGTTTTTGAGGTCATCGCTCACCGCCACATGCCTAAGCGGCGCAGGATTATTTGCTCGCGCCATCTATCCGGCAAAAAGCGCGAGATGAAGACCATCGCGCGGGCGTCTGGCCCGACGGGGTAGCGGGTTTTGGGTCGGCGGGCGCTGAGCGCATGGACGATGGCCGCCACGACTTTATCGGCTGGCGCGGCTAACCGACTTTGGGCTTGGGTGGCTTGTTGCATGCGGATGATTAAAGCGTCATAGAGTTCGCGCGCGGGGCCGCTGAGTTCGCTGTGGATGGTATCGAGGTGTTTATCGGTCTCTTTCCAGATGTTGGTAGCGATGATGGTTGGCTCTACGACGCTGACGGGGATACCCCACGGGCGCAATTCCATACGGAGCGCTTCGGTGAAGGCTTCGATGGCGAATTTGGAGGCGCAATAAGCGCCAGAGTAAGGGGTGACGACGCGCCCTAAAATAGAGCCGATATTGACGATGCGCCCGCCCCCGCGGCGGATGAGCGGCAGAAACGCTTGGGTGACGGCCACCTGCGCGGTGAAGTTCACTTCCATTTGGCGGCGGATGTCGTCTAGGGGCAAAATTTCCAGCGGGCCGGGCACGGCGATACCAGCATTGTTGACGAGGCCTTTTAGCCCGTCATCGCCCAAGGCGCGACTGACGGTATCGCGGGCGGTGTATACGAGCTGGGGTTGTGTGATGTCTATCGGGACGATGTGCAGGCGCTCCGATGCGCCATCGCGCAGGCGGGCGGTATCTTCTTGGGGCAAAACGCCGGCGAAGACCCGCCAACCGAGCGCGTCGAGCTGTTTAGCGGTCGCTAGGCCAATGCCGCTGGTCGTGCCAGTGATGAAAACAGATGGAATCGTGGACATGGCTTGAAAAAAAATCCTTCTATTTAGGGCTTTTTGGGCTGTGTTGAGCAAACAGAAAAGCTACTCTTGCGTGTTTTTTTACACGGTTCGCTTTTAGCGTCCTTATTATAACGAAAATTTAGCTGATGGCGTGTTCCCAGCGCCAAACATCGCCGACAGGGCGCAAATAGCCCAATGGGGGGAACGGAAAATGATAAGCGTACATCAGCCAGCCTTCTTCATGGATGCGCGCTAACAAGCGACGGCGGGTTTGGGCCGCTAAGAGCGGGTCGGTATCGAATAATGGCGACCAATCGGGGTATTCGGTTTGGACGCGCTGATGAAGGGCGTCTACCGCGTGCAAGAGCGTATCGCCCTCGGATTGGATGAGGAGCGCGATATGCCCCACCGTGTGGCCGGGGGTGTGCAGACTGTGGACACCGCGCACGATTTCTTCGTCAGCGGTGATGAACGCGAAGCGGTCGCGGATGCTGATAAGATTTTTTTGGATGAGCGTGGCCCGCCCCCCGATGCGCGCCAGAGTTGTCGGGTCTGTCCAGTAGTCCCATTCATCTTGACGGATGAAATAGCGAGCGTTGGGGAAAGCGGGCGAGCCATCGTCGCGGGTGTTGCCGCCGATGTGGTCGCCGTGCGCGTGGGTGATGATGACGGCGGTAATCTGCTCTGGGGTGATGCCGAGTTGCGCCAAATTTTCCGCTAAGTCGCCACGGCCAAGGCCGGTATCGCATAAGATATGATGTTGTCCCGCGTGGATATAGAGCGGATTCATCCACGAGGGCAGGCGGTCGGTCTGCAGGCCGTAGGCGCTCAACGCTTGGGCGGCTTGGTCTAGCGGTGCGTTGGCGAGGTAGGTTTGCGCCGTGCCTTCACTTTGGCCGTCGTTGAGCGCCGCGCAATGGAAATCGCCGATTTGGAAAGTATGGATGCGTCCCACGGTATAACTCCTCTGTTGTGATTAGGGGAGTTATACCGTGGGTGGGGCGCGTTAGCAACCTACTGGTGGGGTTCGTAGGTGGGTAGCGCTTGGCAATCGCCTTCTTCGGCGACGAAATCTTCGCGCACCCATAAGCCGCCCTCTAGGGAGCTGTGGTGCTCGCGGGAGATGCGCCACCAACGGAAGCCTTCGCCCGCACGGGCGTATTGCTCGGCGGCGCGGAAGCGGCCGGGGTTGGTAAAGCGGGTGGCTTCGATAGAGCCATCGGGTTGGGGGCGTAAGTTGGTCTGGACGGCAAAGGTGATGAAGCATTCGATTTCATCGAGCGTCACCTGTTCTAAAAAGATCTGCGAGATTTGTAGCGCCGGGCGGCCGGTCTTCATGCGGGAGACGAAAGCACCATAGGCAGGGCGCGCGAGGATGTCGGCGGCTATGAGGCGTTCATCTAAGGCGGTAGCGTCAATGGTCAGGGAAGCGAGCAGTGCATCTAGGGTGCTGAGGATGGGGCTTCGCTCGCCGATGGGCGCGCCATCTTCCGCTTGGGCGTCGGCGAGTTCGATTAGGTCGCCCCCTCCCCGATAGCGGCAGTGACGAGGACATAATGTGCGCTGTCGGCCGTCAAGCCATAGACATAATAAACGACATCACTAGGTTGGGCGACCACTACAAAGCGCCACGCTTTGCCGCCATCCCCCATAGGCACGACTTCGGCATAGGCGATGCGCTCGGTGGCGAAAGCGCCCCCCAAGGGATTAAAAGCGCCTGCGCCCTACGGTTCATCAAACGCTTCAGAAGGTTCACCGTTCAAGCGCGCGGAGCAACGGGACGAGCGCGACAAAAGCGCTGAGGACGTATAGAACAAACCATTTTTTCATCGGCGATGCCCTCGCCAGCTCATTTCTCCTCAGTATAGCATCAAGCGCAGTAATGGAAATCTCGGCGCTGGGCGGTCGCCTGCCCAAGCTGACGAGCGGTCTAGCGCGGGGAAGGTGGCGAAAGACAAACGCCCTATGGGCTAGGGCGTTTGCGGAGGGGCTTAGGCGGTGTGGGGCGCGGTCGCCGTGGGGCTATCGTCGGGGACGCGGGGCGACCATAGCAGGCTCACGCGGCGCATGATGAAATAGTCCAGCCCGTAGTAACCGGCCACTTTCCACGCCGCGACCAGTAAGACGGCGGCGGGGAACATCATGCCATTGTTGCCAGCCGAACCAGAGAGGAGGTAGTTCCAGTGCAAAAAGCAGGCCAGCAGAGCGACAGCCCCGGTGAATGCGCCCAAGACGAGGGCGAAGCCGATAGCGACTTCGGTCACGGCGATGAGTTTGGCCATCCACGTATAAGCGCCCGCATCGAGGAGCGCTTGCAAGAAGCTACGATACCAATCGTAGATGATGGGCGGCGGGCCGGACTCTGGGATGGTGACGCCGCGCGCCCACCACGCTTGTACAATCTCGCCGGTCTCCATCCAACCGGGATTGCTGAGCTTGGGCAGGGCGATTTCCAGCCATTTGAGGCCGACCAATACGCGAATCACGGTCCATAAAGGGGCTGTGCGCGGGTCGTTGAAGAGAAAACGCACCCAATTGGGGTTTTTAACATCGGTGCCGACCACCGTTTTCACTGTGTGACGTGCCATTTTAAGCTCCTTGATGAATTAGAACGTTCACAACGTTCAAAATTTTGTGAAATTATAACACATTCTCGCCGTAATGTGCATTTCTTCACCAAGTATTCATCTATGAAACTTTTATGAAACGATGAAACTTTTGGGCAAATCATGCGTATATAGGCGTAGCGCCAAAATCGTGCATTCATAAGGGGAAGGGAATTATGGAAAAGCGTAAAAATGATGAAGCTGGTATCTCCAAGAATAAGGCTAAGCTTTACGAGTATGAACCGCTATTCTTCAGACACAGGTTTAATCATAGCAGGTATGAGGACCTCATGAGCGATGAGGCTTATTCCATGGATGATGAGCCGCGTAATCTCCGCGGCCCGCGCCCATTGACTGCTCGGCGTCCAATCCTCAGCTACTTTATGGATGAGCTACTTAATCCCCGTGGCCATAAGTCCCCCACATACAAGAGTAAGATTAACCCCAGCGACTATGCGTTCCCCAAATACAAGAGAGCGTTTAACCTCCGCGAGTATGAGTCTCGTATCCACAAGGATAAGGTTAAGCTCGACGAACGCAAGGTTCGCACCCATGGAATATGGCCTGTCGTGTTGATTGCCGCTGGGGTGGTCGGGCTAGCGGCGATGAGTACGTCTTTGTGGCTTATTCGCGCGGTTTTCTATCTGATGACAACCCTAGCTGGAACGGTTTTCGATTTTATAGCTGGCTTGATGGAGCATTTATTCCTCTTCGTCGCCGCTATCTTTGGGGTAGTAGGCATCGCTTTAGGCGAACTATTCGAGATGCTGGGGGATGCTTTGGGGGTTCTGTTGGGGACGATGACCATTTGGTTGCCCATCCTGATGATAATAGGTGGCTTGGCGCTCCTCATCTACAGAGACATTACAGAGACATAAAGAATGAGTAGAAAACAAGCGTTAGCGTCCCCCTAACCGTTGGCGGATGAGGGCGGGGATGGCGCGGGCTTCTGCCAACCCTAGCCAGAGCGCGCTACCGAAAAACACAGCGCCCCCCACCGCCCCGCCGAAAAAGAGTTGAACCCAGACGGCTTGTCTTGGCATGGCGTGGCTGATGATGGCTAGCGTCCCGCCCATCAACAGGCTAGCGAGGCCCGCCTTCCAGACGAGGGCGAGGATTTGACGGTCGTTCAGCCCATGGATGCGGCGGCGGAGCAACGCCCACAAGATGAGCGCTTCTACTAGCGTCGTGGCGGAATTGGCCAGCGCTAAGCCCGCGAAAGGCCCGCGCGCTAGCGATTGGCTATCGCCGATGAGCCGCACGAACAGCAGGCTGAGCGCGATATTGCTCAGCATGATGGCGATGCCGACCACAACCGGCGTCCACGTGTCGGATAGGGCGTAAAAAGCCCGTGACAAAATTTCTAACAAGGCGAAGCCGGCCATGCCAAGCGCGTAAAAAGCCAATGCCCACGCCGTCGCAGAGGTGCTTTCCACCGTCCATTGGCCGCGTTCAAAGATGGCTACGATAGGCTCGCCGAAGACGACAAAAGCGGCCGTGGCCGGCAAAGCGAGAAAAAGCACGCTCCGCATGGCGCGCGATAGCCTATCGCGGTAACCGTCCATATCGCCTTCTGCGGCCAGCGCGGCCAACGAGGGGAATACCGCCGACCCCACACTTTGCCCGATGATGCCCAACGCGAAGAACATCAAATTATAGGCCGTTTGCAAGGCCGTTAAGCTCCCTTCGCGCATGGGGCTAGTGAGAATGATATTGACCACGAAGTTGATTTGCACGACCGCCAAGCCCAAGACGCGCGGCCCCATCAAGAGCAACACCGCGCGCACACCGGGTAACGTGGGGGCGAACAGGGGGCGCAATGACGCGCCGATGCGCCGCAGGCCGGGCAGTTGTACGGCGAGGTGCAACAAAGCGCTGAGCACCGCCCCATAGGCAAGCCCGTAGATGTTGTTATTGCCGATTTGCCCGCCGTCGCCCGTCGGGGGCAAGGATGGCGCGATGACCAGCGCGCCGATGATGATACCGATACTATTCATGCCGATAGCTAAGGACGGCAATACAAATAACCCGTGTGATTGTAAGATGCCCATGATGAGTCCGCTGATGCTGAAGATGAAGGGCGTGACCATCATCAATCGCATCAGGTTGGCCGTCAGCTGTTGGGTTTGGGCGCTACGGTCTGGTAGCAGGATGTCGCGCACCAGTTGAGGGGCGACAAGCGCCACCCCAAGCCCCAAAACGCCCGCCGATAGCGCCGCTAGGGTGGTGACGGCGCTGGCCAGTTGCCACGCTTGCCGCGGGTCTTGCTCGCGCGATTTGGCGTAGACCGGTATAAAAGAAGACCCCAACGCCCCGCCCGCCACCAATACGAAGATGAATTCGGGGATGCGTTGGGCGGTGTAGAAGGCGTCTAGCGCCTCGCTCGTCCCGAACTGGGCAGAGATGATGAGCGTGCGGAGGAAACCCAAAATGCCGCTCGCGAGGAAACCCAACAGGACGATGAGCACGGCGCGGGCGATTTGGGCGTTACTGAGCGCGTGGTTGGGGTGCATAATCGCTTCTTTCTTCGGGTGCAGGTTTCGCTTATGATGCTTGATTGTAATGCAGATGGCCAGCGCACAAAAGCGCCTAGATTCCCACTTGGCAGTCTGGGGACAAGACCGTATAATAGCCCAACTTTTGGACGAAAAAGAGCGCTGTGCCAAGCGGTGTGTAAAATCATAAACGAGGATGTGCCATGAAAGTGATTATGCTGGCCGATGTTTATAAACACGGCACAACAGGCGAGATTGTCGAGGTTGCGGATGGGTTCGCGCGCAACTACCTGATTCCCCGCGGCTTAGCGGTGAAAGCGACGAAAAGCGAATTGCGCCGCACCGAAAAGATACGCGAACGCGCCGCGATACATCGGGCCGCCTATGAAAACAAGCTGAACGAATTGGCGCGTTTGATTGATGGCGTGGAACTCATCTTTGGTCGCCGCGCTTCTACCACTGGCAAGCTCTTCGGCTCGGTGACCACGCAAGAAATCGCCGACGCGCTCAACGAGAAGACCGGCATTGATATTAATCGCCGCAGAATCAGCCAGCAACCTCTGCGCGAAGTCGGTACGCACATGGTGCCGGTGCGCTTAGGGTCTGAAATTTCGCCCACCCTCAAGGTGATTATCGTCAATCAAGACGAATTGGCGCAATTTTTGGCCGCGCGCGAAAAAGCCGAGCTAGAAGCCGTGCCGGATGCGGAGGCTATCGCGGATGAGGGCGCTGTGACCGAAGCGAAGCCAGAGAACTTGCCCACCGAAGTCATCCCGCAGGGGGCTGTGGCGGCCGTCATCAGCGCTAAAGAGGCGGAAGAGACGAGCGAAGAGCCGAACCCGCCGACAGAATAAGCCCATATGTGAATGGTTTAATATTGACCCTTCTACAAAGAGGGGTCTTTTTTATTTGGTCGAAATCGCGCATAATGGGCGGGCGATGGAAGGATTTGGCTATAGCAACGTATGGATTTCCAAGCCTTAGGACGTTATCTTAGAGATACGCGCGAAGCCAAAGAATTGACCTTGGACGAGGCGGTATCGGCGTTGAAAATACGCCGCACGATTTTAGAGGCCTTCGAGCAGGGGGATTTTTCGGGTAGCGATGCCTCCTCCCCGGTGCAGATTCGCGGTTTTATCCGCAATTATGCCACGTGGTTAGGTTTAGATGCGGAGCGCGTCATCCAATATCATGATGCGGCTGTGCAGGCGCGGAACAAGCGCAAAGGGCGCTTTGGGCGCAGGGGCAAGCGCGAGGCCGCGCGCGATAGCGTGCCGTTAGCGCCGCGCAAAATTACCGATACCAACCCCTCTTTACCCGCCGTGCCACTTGGGGGATATAGCGGCGGCTGGTTGTGGGCGCTATTGGGGCGCTTGCTGATGTTCGCCACTGCGTTAGGGGCCATCGCTGTTATCGCTTTCGTCACCGTGCAATTGCTCGATGTGCCGCAGGAAGATACAGCGCCCGAAGCGCCGAGTGATAATCGGTTGGCGCAGTTGCCGCCGACGAGCACGTTCACCCCCACACCTAGCCCGCAACCCCAGCCCACCCCCACAACCTTCATCTCTTTTGGGCGGCCCTATAGCGGTCGGGGTATCCTCGTCAGTATCCAGATGGTACAACGCGCTTGGGTGCGGGTCATTACGGATGGTTTTGAGCGTTACGCTGGCTTAGCGACGCCGGGGCAAATTCTGGAATACGAAGGCAACCAGTCGGTGGAGGTCGTCTCTAGCAATGCTCAAGCGCTCAATGTGATATGGAACGGTCGCCAGCAACGCCCCTTCGGCGGTCGCGGGCAGGGGGTGGATTTGGTGTTCACCATGGATAGGGTGGACATCCAGACCGGGCCGGGCTTTGACCCCACGCCCGAAGAAAGCCCGACGCCATTGCCGCCGTCTACGCCGCTGGCCGCGACCTTGTTAGCGCAGTTGACGCCGACGAACACGCCGGGGCCCAGCCCCACGCCCACTTTAACGCCTTCTATCACCAATACGCCGACGATAACGCCGACGCCCAGCGATACCCCCACGCCGACCGATACGCCCACGGCGACGTATACCCCTAGCAACACGCCGACGCCGACCGACACGCCGACGATAACGCCGACGCCCAGCGACACCCCCACGCCGACCATAACGCCGACACCGACCGATACGCTGACGCCGACGCCTACGGCCATCTTGCCGCCGCGCGCCACCCAGCCCGGCTTGCCGCCGACCAAAATAGGCGGCTAATTGGCGAGTGCGGGGCCACAAACGATGTAGAACGCTATTTTCAGGGGCGTGTTGTCGCATTACAATAAGCGCCCATCATCAGCTTTAATAGGCGAACCTATGGCCAAAATGCAATCGAAAACGGATAGATATTATTTGCTCTCTTTGGGCTGTTCTAAGAACACGGTAGATTCCGAAAGCATCGCCCAAGTGCTAGACCAAAACGGCATGAAAGGCGTGAGCGCGCCCAAATCTGCGGAAGTGCTCATCGTCAATACCTGCGGTTTTATCGCGGCCGCCAAAGAAGAATCTATCGCCGCTCTGCGCGAGTTGGTCGAGCAAAAGCGCGGCGGCCAGATGGTCATCGCGGCGGGGTGCTTGGCCCAGCGCTACGGGGCGGCGCTCGTGCAAGAAGTCCCCGGTTTGGATGGCGTCATCGGCACGCGGCGCTGGATGGATATTTTCGATTTCATCCGCCGCTTACGAGAGCGCAAACATCCTGAACCGCTATATCATTTGCCGACAGACGCTAAAGTCGTCGGGTTGGACGAGCGCGGCGTATTGCGGGCGAGCGTGCAAGGGGCCAGCGCTTACCTGAAGATAGCCGACGGGTGCAGGCGACCTTGCGCCTTTTGCGCTATCCCCAAAATCAAAGGGACGGCCATCAGCCGCCCAATAGAGGCGATTGTGTCCGAAGCGGTGCGCTTGGAGGCGATGGGGGTTAAAGAGGTTTTGCTCATCGCCCAAGATACCACTGATTACGGCTATGACCTCGGCTTGAAAGATGGGTTGGCGCAGTTGCTAGAAGCGATCGTGAAGGCCGCGCCCAATATCCCATGGATACGCATTATGTACGCTTATCCCGGCTACGTCACCGAGCGTATGATGGAGACGATGGCTAGCCATCCCCAAATTTTGCCCTATCTAGATATACCGCTCCAACACGGTCACCGCGAGACGCTCAAGCGTATGAAACGCCCCGCCAAGATTGAATGGGTGTACGAAACGCTAGGCCGCCTGCGCGAGAAGATGCCGCAATTGGCCGTGAGGACCACCTTCATTGTGGGGTATCCCGGCGAGACAGACGAAGAATTCGCTGGGTTGCTCCAATTTGTGCGCGATTTGCAATTCGACCGTGTGGGCGCTTTCCAATATTCCTACGAAATAGGCACGCCTAGCGCGACGCTCCCCAACCATGTATCGGATGAGGTCAAGCAGGCGCGTTGGGAGCAGTTGATGGCGGTACAACAGGGCATCAGCCTATCTAAAAATCAGGCTTTGGTGGGCAAAACGCTAGAGGTGTTGGTGGAAGGCCACGGGATGGGCGAAGATGAGGCCGGCCAAACGGTGTCCGAGACGATTTCGTTAGCGCGCAGTTATCGCGATGCGCCAGAGATTGACGGCTATGTGCTGGTAGAAGGGGAATTGCCGATTGGGGAAATCGTCCCCGTGCGGGTGACGGGCGCGACCACTTATGACCTCATCGCCACGCCGGACTTGCGCGGGCCAGCGGTGATACAACCGGGGCAAATCATCAGCGAGGGCATGATTCGCTTGGATGACTAGCCGCTTTGTTCCACTTTTTCGATAGCTTTATCGCGGCGGATGATGTAATGGTCGAGGTCGCGGGCGACGATGGCGGCGGGGAATATGGCTTGGACTTCCGCGATGATGTCGCGTTCGTGGTAGCGCCGTGATACGTGGGTGATGATAAGACCTTTTACGCCCGCTTGTAGGGCGAATTCAGCGGCTTGGCCCGCGGTGATATGGCCGAAGGCGCGGGCCATATCGGCGTCTTCTTTTAGAAAGGTGCCCTCGATAACCAAGGCGTCGGCGTTGCGCGCCGCGTCTATCAGCGTATCGGTGCGGGCGACATCCCCCGTGAAAACGATTTTGACGCCGCTGATGGGGTCGCCCAAGACCATATCGGGCGTGATGACCCGCCCATCCGATAGGGTCACCGTCTCCCCGCGCACCAAGCGCCCGCGTTCGGGGCCGGGCGGGATGCCGAGAGCTTCCGCTTTTTCGACGAGGAAAGGGCGTCTTTCGCGTTCTTGGAAGATGTACCCAAAACACCCACCCCCGCGATGTTGCACCGGAAAGGCGCTGATGGTGTAATCTTTGGTCTCGATGATGGGGCCAGCTTCGATAGCGTGTAGATGAATGGGCACAGGCGGTTTTTCGTCGCGCAGGACGACATCGAAGATGAGGGCGTGGGCGCGGGCGATGGCCGGCTTGCCGCCCCATATGAACAATTCCTCCACACTTTCCCAACGCACAAACGTAGACACAAGACCCCCTAAACCGAGAATATGGTCGAGATGGGCATGGGTGAGCAAGATGCGATTGAGTTTTTTGAAGCCGATGCCGCTACGGAGAATTTGGCGTTGCGTGCCTTCGCCGCAATCCACTAGATAGCGCTGTTCGCCCGCGAGCACCGCCGCGGAGGATAAGCCGCGATGGATGGAGGGCGCCGAGGCCGAAGTGCCTAGAAGGACAATTTCAAACATGCGGATGACTAGTCTCCTATGATGATAGTGTACAGAAAGAGACGGTCGCCACGCGGTTGTTCGCCATCGAAAACGGGTAAGCGGATGTCACTAGTATCTTGATAAGCGCCTATAGAGACGATGTATTCATCGGGGATGGCGTTATCGGGAATATCTAGCGTGGTCACTTGGACGAAGACATCGCGCGGCTGTAGCGAGCGCGGGTCTACAAAGATGCGGTCGCGGTTGGCTAGGAGCGTGACGGGGTCAGATAAGATGTGGGTGAAAAAGGTCAAATCGGGCGGGATAACCCCCTCCACGCGCCAATAAGTGATGACCGAGATGGTATCCCCACTGCGATAAATTTCTATCGGGCGCGTTTCGTAGCCCAAAAAGGTGATATTGCCGCCGAAGCGCACGGGCGGGAAGGTTTGGGCTTGGCCGTTGGGGGCCTCCGGCGGGTAACTGATGGGGGTGGTGGTGGTGAATAGCCCTAAGTTGTCGGCCAGCGGTTGGGCCACATTGAGCCGTATGACCGTGTTATTCGGCAGGGTATCTTGGTAGAGGATTTCGCCGCCGAGCAACCAATTGCGGATATAAGGGTGCATGGCCGCCCATGTGCTTTCGTCGGGGATGATGACTAAAGTTTCTACGCCAGCATCTGCGAAGACGAGGGCCGACGTGCAATCGGCGAAGCGTAACGCGCTGGTCTTGCGGTTCATCATCTGCAGGATGAGCTGGGTATTGGTCAGCTCGATGGTGCGTAGCGCTTGGTCGAAGTTGGGGTCGCAGATGAGCGATGGCGTATCGCCAGAGATACGGTCGAGATAGAGCGCGACTTGCGCTTGGTCATGATGATAGGCTTGTTGCACCTCTGGCAGTTGCGGCCACACGCCGAAAAAATCGCGCCCTAGCCACCACACATTGAAGGCCAATAAACCCAGAAAGCCGATTGCGACGATGCGGCGCGCCCCCTGCCGCAGGCTATCGTAAAAGGCGCTGGTGGCAAGGCCAAAAAAGAGCGCGATGGGGGTTAACAGGGTGGCCATCGTGAGGAAATTAGGGCTAGCGGTGGCTAAAAAGGCCGGCGCGGCTAAAATCGCGGTGGCGATGAGCGCTAAACCGTGACGGGGCATGCGCCACCCGCGCAAAGTGATGACAAAACCGATGATGACAAAAAAACCGCTGACAAGGTCTATGAGGGGGCGCTTGGGCAAATTGTAAAGCGGGTCTGCCGAGCCGATGAAGAATAGCCCCGCCAATCCATCACCGATGGCCCGTAGGTTGCTCTCGTAAATGCCTAAGACGCGGTCCGCGCCCGCTAGATGCGGCTGGCGAATGCTGGTGATGAGATAGGGCACAGCGATGATAATCATCAACAAAATGCTGAAGCCCACAAAGCTCAAGCGTTGCCCGATGAGCGCGCGATGGAATATCAGCATGTAGGCGATGAAGATCATGGCCGCCAAAGTGACGACTAGGCCCACTTGGTGGATGTAAAAGCCGATGCCTAAGATGATGCCTAGAGCGGCTAAAGTGGTGGTGGAGGTTTTATCGTCGCGGGGGCGGCTATAAACGGGGAAGGCGCGGGCCAAAGCCAACAGGGCCGCGGTCACCAGTAGCGGCACGAACGTTTCCCGTTGGATGCTCCGCGAGAGCAGGATGGGCCACATGCCCACCGCGAGTAGCCCCATGGCCGTCAAGCCCGCGAAGGGGCCATATAAGCGCACCCCTAGCGTGTATACCAGCGCTAGAGTCAGGATGCCTAACCACACGCCGAGCAAGCGGTAACCCAAGACACCATTACCCACTAAGCTGGTGCTGAGGGCGTAGATGATGGAGGGCAACTTTTCTTGGCCTTCGCCATTGATATTGAAGAATACTTCTATCGGCGTTTCTCCTACGCGGATAGTCTCCGCGATGCGGACGGTGGTAATTTCTGCATCGTTTAGCCCCAAAGGCAAAGCGCTGAGTTGCCACAGGCGCAAAAAGGCCCCCAGCAATAATAGCCCTACCGCAAGTGCGTAACTCGTCCGACTGGACAACGGCATCCCTTCCAATCTAAATAGGTTCCTAGAAATAGCGTTTAGCGGCCCATCATAACACCAAATGAGGCAATCTACACGCAACTGAGCGACTTATAAGGAGCCGGCCCACGCGCTGAGCGCCACGACGACGAGGCCCAAGATGGCATTGAGCCATGTTAGGCGCAATTCGCGGCGGCGCAAGATGCGCCACTGGTCGGGGTCTGCTTTGCCGCGTTCCGCCAAGATGCTAGCCCGTTCCAGCGCGGGGATGACGCCGTATTGCAACCACCAGCCACACAAGGCCATCAGGACGATGAGCGCATGTTTGGTGAGCATGACGCGGCTCCATTCGTTATCAAAGGTCAAGAAGCCGTCGTAATAGGGGTCGGCCGTCATTTGGAAAAGCCCCGTGACAATGAGGGTGGCTAAGCACAAGTTGCTGATAGGATAAAAGCGCCGCCGCAAACGGGCGAGCAATTGGTACAGGGCGGGGGTTTGCTCTAGGACGCGGCGCACTTCTGGCCACACCAACACCACCATGATGAGCAACCCGCCCACCCAAAACAGGGTGGCGCTGATGTGTAAAAAAAGGCTAAGGGCATAAAGTGGTTGGGACAAGACCTAATGCCTCCGGACTATCGGGCGCGCGAGCAGGGATGAGGGTATTATCGCAGACTTTTCGCATGTTGGCCAACGCGAAAAAGGCCGGACGATGCCCTTTATCTGGCGTGGTGATAGCCCACCAATATTCTTCATCATCGGCGTTCCATGTCACATCGGGCATATAGATGACCGACATCAGCCCCACCCAAGGGCGCCAATGGGCGATGGCGTAATCGTAGGCGTCTAGCAGATACTGGGCTTGTTGCTCCTCAGAGACGGCGTACCATTGATAATCTTGGTGGATGGGGTCGGTCGTCCAGCCGAATTCCAGCACGGCCATTTGGCGGGCGGCGTCGCCGTGGGCTATCATGATTTTGCGTAAATCTTCGATGCGGCGGAAGGTGAACCAGCGCCCGATGCCGTCGGCTTCGGCGTCGTCGGGGCCGTAGCGCGGTGGGGAAAAACCGGGGGCGTGTACGCCGACAACATCTATATATTGCTGGAAGTTGGCGGTGTACATGGCGTTGAGATAAATATCATCGCGGTGGGCGAGCGCGTCGTAATTGCCCGTAGGGGCGAGTCCGGCGGAGATGAGGATAGCGTTGGGGGCGTTGGCGCGGATGGCGCGGCTACAAGCGGCCAGCAGGTCTACATATTGGGCGGCGTTGGGTTCTCGGTTACCCCATTCGCGGCTCAGGTTTGGTTCGTTCCAGATTTGGTAAGCGGTGATGCGCCCGCGATAGCGCGCCGACACTTGGTCACAATAGTTAGCCCACAAGGCGAGGTCGTCGGGGGGGGCGTCGGTCATGGGGCCGCGGGCGCTGGTGGCCCAAGCGGGTGTGCCGCCCAAGCGCGCGATGACCTTAAGGCCGCGTTTTTCCGCTTCTGCTAGTAATTTATCGGGTTCTGCCCAATGCCATTGGCCTGCTTGGCGTTCTACATCTTTCCATGCGAAGGTCTGCTTGATGTGCGAGAAGGACATCAAGCGCACCCAATCGAGATGCAAGCCTTGCTGGCCTTCGTCCCACCATAAAAAGGTTTGGATGCTATAGGTGAGCGAAGGGAAAGGGGCCTGTTTGATGGCCTGGGCGGCGAAAGGGTCGCGGGAACGATACACCCACCACAAGCCGCCGCTGGCGATGACGAGGGCCAGCCCTAGGCCGGCCCCTACCCACATTCGGCGTTGCGAAGTCATCGTTAAGATTGGCCCGTCCGCGCCAGATAATCGCGTTGCCATTCGCGGATGGCGTCGTATGCGGGGCGGAAGGTGAAGCCCGGCCCGATGAGCGAATAGGGCACGTTATCGTTATTGGGGTTGTACCCGGCTTGCGGCCCATAGTTGAAGTTCCAGATGAAAGCCAACCAAACGAAGCCCCATTGCTCCATGTTGGTCATAGCTTCGGGTATCCATTGCGCTTGTTCGGCCAGCGTATTATCGGCGGCGAATTCAAAACCCGGCGGGTAGCCTTCGAGGTCTTCGGCCACGGCCCAACCAAATTCAGTCACGCACAACTTTTTATCGCTACCGGCGTTGCGGATGCGCGTAGCATAGCCTTCTAGGGTGCTACGGAAACTCCAGCTATGATGGGGGTTATCGAACGGTCCGCGGAATAGGGCGGTGGGGTCGTTGGGGATTTCGTTATATTTGTAGCTGGGGCCGACGTTGATACCGTTATGATGCGCGCCGACACAATCCGCCACCTCCAGCATGCCCGCATTAATCATCAATTCCATATAGCGGAAGTCGTCAATCGCGCCGACGCCATCATCAATGCCCGTGGGTGAGAGCGCGCCGCTGATGACGATGACGCCGGGGTCTACGGCTTTGACAGCGTTATAAACATTGCGCAGGAGGGCGACGTAATTAACAGCGCTGAGGCCGCGCGTAGAGGTCCATTCGCGGTCTAGGTTTTGTTCGTTCCAGACCTCGATAGCGTGGACTTGGCCGGGGTAGCGTTGCAAGATGGCGGTGACGAAATTGGCGAGGTCTTGATTGTTGGCTGGCGGCCCGTGTTTATCGAGATTGACGCCGGGTTCGCGCGCCCAATCGGGGGCGGCCACGATGGCCAGCATCATCTTGATGTCGTTACGCTGTGCGGAAGGCATCACAAAGTCGAGGATAGACCAATCGAATTGGCCGCGCTCTGGCTCTACCCGTTCCCACGCGACTTGCTGTTTCACCCAACGCAGGCCCAAATCTTGGCGCACAGAACGATACCAGCCATCTTGATTATCGGGGTTGAAGTCGAGGCTGAATTGTACCTGAATGCCCACTTGGAAGCGTTGGTCATCTACGGGGCGCAAAGTGGGCGTGGGGCTGGGTTCGCTGGTCGGCGTTTCGGTGTTGATGGCGGCAACCTGTTGAGCGCTGGCTTCGCTGGTCTGGGTTGGCGCGGGGGTGGCGCTGGGTTGCGGCGTGACGCTAGGGATGATGACCTTGGCGCTCTCCCCCGCCGTGGGGCTAGGGAAAGCCACGCTACGCGACCCCAGATTGCTGAGCGGGCTGGCGCTGGGGCTGTAGGTGAAATAGATGGCGAAGAAGGTCGCCGTAGACATGATGAAAGTAATCGCGGTCCAGATGAGGACGAAGCCGCGAATTTGTTTGCGAGTGCTACTCAGACGATTAGCCATAAAGACTCCTCTATCGCGCGCCGGCTAGGGCATCGCAGGCGGGGCAACTGCCGTCAGGCCGCAAGATGGCGTAGCCGGCTTGTGGGTCAGAATCGTATGCTGTGAAATCAACATTCCAGACTATCATAATGCGTACAGAACCGGATTGGGAGGCGATGGCGGCCGCTTCTGCCAGCCATGCGGCTTGCTGGGCGACGGTGACATTTTGCGCCCAACTGAAAAATTCCGGCAACGGGCCGTAGCCTTCAGGGGTGAGATAGCCTAATTCGGTGAAGCAAATGGGCTTGGCCCCGACGATGGCCGTATAGGTGTTGAGCATGGTGCGGAAGTAGCGGGTGTAATAATTATCGCGCGGGTCGCCGCTGGTGGCGCTGGGCGGGACGATGCCTTCGTTATAATGCGCGCCGACGCAATCGGTGTAATTCAATCCGCCGGCGGCCACGAAATCGCGCAAGAAGCGGTCATCGTTGACGACGCGGCCGGGGAAGGCATTTTCCGCGCCGGTGGGGGCGGGCGCGCCGCTGATGACGATAGTGCCGCCGTTGGCCGATTTGATGGCCGTATACGCTTTGGCGAGCATATTAGCGTAAGCCGCGCCGCTAATTTGCCCTTCTGGCCACTCGCGCGAGAGGTTGGGTTCGTTCCAGACTTCGATAGCGTCGGCGCCGGCGGCGGCGATGCCAGCTAGCCAATTGGCGTAATCGTTGAGGTAGCCTTCGCCGCCATTTTGTAAATCGCTGGGGCTACCCACCGTGCCCACAAGGATTTTGAAGCCGTTTTGGTGCGCGGTGTTGATGTCGTTAGCCACTGGCGCGGGGCTAGCCCCACGGCTATAACGGACTTGAACTTTCATCCACGTCATGCCGGCGCGTTGCATGGCCCCGATAGCGCGGGAACTGCCGGCGCTGGTGACATGCCCGCCATAGGCAAAGCCGCTGAGGTTGATGCTCCCCGGCCCCGGACGGTTCGCGCCAAAGCCGCTGACGGGGGCGCCGCCGCCAGCGCCCGCCGCGGTGGGCACGATGGCCGCGAGCGTCGGCGTGGGGGATGGCGTCGCGGTGGGTGTGGCTGTGGGCAAGGGGGTAGGGGTAGCGGTGGGTTGGAAGAGCGCGACGGCCGCGCCGCTACGCGGGCTGACCGCCTGCTCGCCGACGCCGATAACCGCCACATTGATAGCGTAATTGCCATCCGGGGCGGCCAAGGTGACTTGAATATCTTCGGATAAATCGGTGATGATTTCGTCAATGAGTCCCGCGCTACCTTCGATGCGCCAGCGCAAGGCGAGGTCGCTAGGGGCGGGCGCGGCGGGTATCTGGGTCTTGTAGCGGGTGATGGCCGTCAATACCCCTTCTTCTAGGTCGCTGGCGAGCAAATCTTCAAACGCGACGCCGGCCAAAGAGAAGGGAATCGTCCAATCCATGCGGAAGCGCAGGGCATCGCCCGTGGTCAACCAGACGCGGGTAGCGACCGAGCCATCCGCATTGAGGTATTCCACATAAGGGGCGTTGATGCGGGTATCCACACCAGCGCGGGCGTCTAAGCCGTCGAGGTAGGCGCGAATTTCTGTGCCGGGGACGATAGAGCCATCTTCGCTCTTCTCCGCTTCGATAGCGACATCGCCCAACCCCGCCAGCGCGGTATCGTAGCCAATACCGCTGAAGTCGCCGCCGATTTCACGGATGGATTGTGCAGATAGCCCCAAGATGATTTTATAGCGGCTCATTTCGCCGATGCCCCAACGCAACATCGCTTCTACCAGTTGGTTATCGCCGGGGACGAAGGTGGCGGGGTTCGTCCCTAGATTGATTTGTACATAGTCCGCCGCTTGGCCCAAGGCGCGCCAATCGTAAGCGCCGGTCTCCCAAACGCCGTTCACGGTGTCGGCCGGCGGCACGA
The DNA here is from genome assembly GCA_037441665.1 of Anaerolineaceae bacterium. GTDB lineage: Bacteria > Chloroflexota > Anaerolineae > Aggregatilineales > Phototrophicaceae > JBBIRQ01. The sequence goes on from JBBIRQ010000002.1 coordinate 99,559, forward strand.
CCACGCCCAATAGCAAATCGAAGGGAGCGAGACCGTCGGCCAACTCGCGGATGAAGGCGCTGTACAAATCGCGCAGGTCGGCGGGCAGGCCGCGATAATCTATCCAAACGCCATCGAAGTTGTTGCTGGTGATGGTGCTGACGATTTGGCGGACGTGTTCGCGTCGCAATGCGCTATTGTTGAGGATGGCGCTAATGGTTTCGACATCGAGCGCGCTAGGGTCGGCGTAGTTCCGCAAGGCGGGCAATACCAAATAGCCCTCGGTGGTGGTGAAGCCGGGGGCAAAAGTGCCCACTAAAGAGCCGTCGAGGGCGGGTTGCAGTCCCGAAGGGGCGACAATCGTCGCTAGCAGGGCGGCATCTTTGGGCAGTACTTGGTTGGTATCGTAAGCGATGACGACCGTAGGCGGCGGTGAGGCCGCTTGGAAGATGGCCACGCTATCGGGCGGGGCGCTAACATCAGCCACGAGGCTATCTCCGTTGGGTTGGGCGGGGATGAAGCGCCAAGCGTTTTGCGCGGCATACCAGCCATACATATCCAACAAGTCCCGTTCGGCGTTGGTGGGTAACTTCATGCTGAGGACGAGGCTAGAGGGCGCGCGGCCGGTGGTTTCGATTTGGTAGACGGCGCTCTGCAGGGCCAAAAAGGGTGGTACAGCGCTCTTCTGTTGGGGAATAGTCGAGTTGATTTGGGCGTTGCCGCTCTCGAAATCGCGCAGGGAGATAGCTTCGATGCGCGCGCCGAAATCATCGCCGGGGTTATCGGGTGCGACGGCGAGGCTGAAGACGGCATCCGCCGAGAAGACGCCATTATTGTCTGCGCTGAGCATAGCGTATTGTTCGCCGAAGAGGCGGTCATATAAGCGAATGGGGGGCAAAAACAGCCCCACGCCCACCAACACGCAGGCGAGCAATAAGGTAAATGCGCCGACAATCCAACAACCGGCGCCAGAAGGGCGCGGCGGCGCAGGTATAGGATTTTGCGTCATCAATTCCGACATAAGCGACCTTAATTCCTCTATATCAGGGTGTAAGACATCACAGTTTGCACCGAAGTTGGCGAGATTGCCATAGGCAATTTGCGGGCGGCATCGCCCCGCGTAAGGGTGATGCCGCCGTTAAAGCGCTAGCGCCCTAGGGCCTCGCAGGCGGGGCAAACGTTGCCCGGACGTATCATGGCGTAGCCGGCCATGGGGTCATCGCCGTAAAAGTCGAAGTCCACATTCCAGATGATGACCAAACGCACTTTGCCGCTACTGCGCGAGAGGGCGACCGCTTGGTCTAGCCATTGGGCTTGTTGGGCGACAGTGACATTGAGCGCCCAGCCGAAGGCCGGCGGCAAAGGCGGGTATCCTTCTGGGCTGAGGTAGCCTAACTCGGTGAAGCATATGGGCCGCCGTCCGCCGAACGCGGCGTAATAGGTATTGACCATGCCCCAGAAGTAACGGGTGTAATATTCGCTACGGGGGTCGCCGCTGGTGACGTTGGGGCCGACGATGCCTTCATTATAGTGCGCGCCGATGCAATCCATATAATTTGCCGCCCCAGCCGCCGCCATGCCGCTGATGTAGGGGGCGTCGTCGCAACCGTTGGCGCTACACCCGCCGAAGAAGCCCGTGGGGGCGGGCGCGCCGCTGATGACGAGCGTATTCGGGTTGTTGCTCTTGATGGCGTTATACGCTTGGGCCAACAATTGGGTATAGCGCGCCGGGTCTACTTGGCCGGTCACCCATTCGCGGTCAATGTTGGGTTCATTCCATACTTCGATAGCATCTGCACCCAAGGCGGCCACACCGCCGACAAAAGCGGCGTACTGTTCAAAGTAGCCGGGGTTATTGAGTTGTTGGGGGTTGCCCACAATACCTAGCAAGATGCGGAAGCCCTTGGCGTGGGCATCGGCGATGATGCCGCCGACATTGTTGGGGTCGTCGCCTTGGTTGTAGCGGACTTGCTTTTTAACCCAAGTCATGCCGGCTACACGCATCCACCCGACGGTATTATCGCTCAACCCTTGGACGTGGCCGCCGTAGCTGAAGCCGGTGACGGGGGTATTGCTCGCCACCGGGGCGATGTTGACCACCGACGGGACGGCCGCAGGGGCGGGGCCGCCTGCGGGCGCGCTAGCCCCGAAGGGCGTTTCCCGCGTGACGATGGGCAAAGCCGCGATTTGGTCGAAAGGTAGCCCGGTGTATTGGGCCGCTATCCAACCGATGACGCCGCGGCTATTGATGCCCCGCACCCAACCAATCGTCGCGTCGCGCCCATCAAGGTTGATGCGTTCGCCCACTTCTAGCCCACCCACGCGCCGCCATTGGGTGCCCGGCCCGCTCCGCATGTTGACGCGGGCGGTGACAGCCGCGCCCAGCCCGCCAGAAGGGGCCGGCACGAGCGCGGGGGCGGATTCTGGCTCTTCTGCATTGGCGGGCCTTGCCGGGATAGCCGGGCCAGAACCTTGGGCGGGGGCGGAAACGGTCAGCGGGGCTTCGCGGTCAATGATGGGCAGGGAGAAAACCGCCTCCGGCGTGACCGTTAGGAAGCGCGCGGCCATCCAACCGACCGCGCCGTTAGAGGCGATGCCGCGCACCCATGCGCCGCTGGATTCCCGACCATCTAAGGCGACGGTTGTACCGGCGGGCAACAGGTCTATCTTGCGCCATTCGGTGCCGGCCCCGCTCCGAATCCAGACATCAATCACCACGGTTTCTACCAGCCCATTTTGAGCCGAAATCGCCCATGGGACGCCGACCAATAGGCTGAAGATTCCTAAAACAAGCATTCTTTTTGTCCATAACCATTTGTGCATTGTCCAACCTCTTATAAAATCAAATCCGTAACCGAACGAGAGAGCGGGCTAAGCCTAAAAGTGGGTGGTGAATGCGGGGCAGAAAATGACATGCGCTTATCGGTAAAAGTTCCTGTTTATCTTGTGCTATCTTTGGCGCGGCATTGTAGCAGAGGCACGGCGGTTTGACAACCAGCCAAACCTGACGCTTAACCGACGCTTTTTTCTGATGTAAACTGTAACGTTATGACTGATGAGACCCTTCTTTTCCAACATCAAGACGATGGCATCGCCATCATCACCTTCAACCGCCCCCACGCGCTCAATGCGTTGGATATGGCCACCATGCGCCGCTTCGCCGAAGTAGTAGACGCGCTCGCGGCCGACGATGCCCGTTTGCGCGTGGTCATCCTAACAGGGGCCGGGGACCAAGCCTTTTGTAGCGGCGGGGATTTGACCGAACTGGTCGGGCTAACGTCGGAAGCGGAAGCCCGCGCGATGATTACGCTGATGGGAGATGCTTTGCTCCAGTTGGAGCGCTTGCCCGTGCCGGTGATAGCGGCCATCAACGGTTACGCTTTGGGGGGCGGTAGCGAGATTGCGCTAGCCTGCGATTTACGCATTGTGGACGAAAAAACACGTCTGGGCTTTGTCCAGATGCGCCAAGCGCTGACGCCCGGTTGGGGCGCAGGGCAACGCTTGTTGCGTTTGGTGGGGTATGGGCGGGCGCTGGATTGGTTGTTGCGCGGGCATGTCCTGCATGTGGCGGAAATCGAGCGCGTCGGGTTGGCTCATAGTGTGGTGGCGGCCGGCACGGCCCTAGAGCATGCGCTTAACTTCGCGCGGCCAATCGCCCAACAACCGCCGCAGGTCGTGCGCGGGGTCAAACGTCTGTTACAGGCGGGGCTGAACCATCCCTACGAAGATGCCCTACTCATCGAGCGCGAGCTTTTCCCGCCTTTGTGGGTAGACCCCGCCCATTGGCAGGCAGTGCAAGCTTTTTTGGAGCGCTCGCGTAAATAACCCCTTGAGAGAGGACTAACCCGATGTCCGCCTTCTATACCACGGTCGCTAAATACTACGACGCCGAGACGGGCGATAAGACCGACGACTTGCAGATGTACAGCCGTCTAGCGGAACGCTATGGCGGGCCTATCCTCGATATTGGATGCGGCACTGGGCGGGTGCTATTGCATCTGGCGCAGGAGGGCTACGCCGCCCACGGCATAGATGACAACCGCGCCATGCTCGCCCGACTGGAAGCTAAGCTGAGCGCCTTGCGCCACCTGCGCGATCATATCCGCATCTATGAGGGTGACGTTCTACAAGTAGACCCCAGAGAACGTTATGCGCTGATTTTACTAACGTATAATGCGCTCATGCATTTCCACGACCAAGACCAACAACTCGCTTTACTGCGCCGTTTGCGCGGTTGGATGGCTAATGGCGGTCTGCTGGCGCTGGATTTGCCCAACGCGGGGGAAACCTTCGCCTCTCAAGATACCGATGCTATCACCTATGAACGTAGCTTCCTCGATAGCGAGACGGGGCATATGGTGATGTTGCAATCTATCAGCCAGCTGGACCGCACGACGCAATTATTAGATGTGCAGTGGATATACGATGAAATCGGCGGCGATGGTATCGTGCGCCGCATGGTCGTTCCGCACCGCTTGCGCTATTACTTCTACCCAGAAGTGCGCTTGTTGCTCTTGCTGAGCGGCTTTGAAGTGCAGGACGTCTTTGGCGATACCGACGAAGGCCCCTATGAAGCGGGTTGCGAGCGGATGATTGTCTATGCGCGCCCGGTCTAAAGGTGTGGTTGTTATGCGTCTGCCATGGCTGGTTGTCGGGTTAATCTGTATAGCGGCCGTTGCGGCGGCGTGCGATAACGAGAATTTCCAAGAGGAAGTGCCGCCGACGTTGCGCCCGCTTTCTGGCCCCACTCTCGCCGCTAGCCCTACGGTGTTCATCCGCACTTCCGACGATTTATACGATGCAGAAACGCCCGTTTTAGGCGTCAGCAACTTGACTGCGGCGGCGCTCCCCAGCCGTAGCGGCCTGCCGCCTATCGAACTGGGCACGCGCACCCCCAACGGCGCGGAGCTGGTGCAGGTGGCGCTAGCCGATGGGGTGATGGTGAACGGCGAATGGTATCAACAGGGGTTCGAGCGTTTGCCGGCCATCTTGCTGATGAGCGCCAATCGGGCGGATTGGGGCGCGTTGCCCGCCCAGTTGGGGCAGAACGGGTATACGGTCTTGGTGGTGGATGTGCCCACGCCATCGGCGGCGATTGCGGATGCCTTATTGGTGTCTTTGGGGGAATCGGGTTCAGTGGACCCCAGCCGTCTGGGGGCGGGCGGCATCGGGTCGGCGGCAGATGCGGCCTTATTGGGGTGCGTGGTCAATCCCGCTTGCGACGCCGCTATACTCATCAGCCCGCAAGCGCGCGATACCTTGCTGAACGTGTTGCCTAGCTATTCCCCGCGCCCGTTGCTGGCTGTGGCCGGGCGCGATGATGCGAGCGCTTATCCTGTGGCTTTGGCGCTACGGCAGTCGGGCGGGGATAATGTGGCTTTTTTGGATTATGAGCGCGGGGCTGGAGCGGATTTGCTGGCGACTTACCCCACGCTCACGGGCGAGATTGCCGCGTGGTTGGGCGGCGTGTGGTGAAGGCCTAGCCCACCCACGCCCCTTGCGGCACTTTTTCGCCGGCGCGGATGGGCACTTTCAGGCGATTTTCGGGCGGGGTGATAGGGCAAGACCACGCTTCGTTATAAGCGCAGTAAGGGTTGTACGCTTGGTTGAAGTCTATCAAGAAGCGCCCGTCATCGAGCACTTCGGGTTCTAGATAGCGGCCGGCGGGGTAGGTTTCCTCGTTGGCGGCGGCATCTACGAAAGGCAAGAAAAACCCGTGCGGCGTTTGGTAGATGGTCAGGCGGGCGGTCTCGCCCTCTACGCGGAAAGTGAACTCGCCCCAACGGCGATACCAGCGCGTTTCGCCGCTCGTGGTTTGGATTTGTACGTCGCGCTTGTCGTCAAATTCTTGGACGCGCACCATGAGATAGAGTAAGGGGTTCGGCGGGTAGTAACGCAAACCATCGAAGCGCGCTTTTTGCGCTTCGGTCAATGGGGATTGCGGATGGGTTTTGAAGAAGTTGTCTTTTTGTTGGCGCAGTTGGGCTAAACGCGCGAAGTCCATAGGGGATGTCCTTTGCTGTGCTATCATTTCATTGGACGCTGGCAGGCCCACAGGGCTTACATGGCGACATGATTGAAGATGAGGGCGACCGCTTCTTCTGGCGTGTGGGCGAAGCTGAGCAACTCGCGGTAGCTTTGGTGGACGTAGGGGCTATTGTTGAGCAAGCCGATGATTTGCGCCCAATGTGGCCCGTAACACACCATCGGGCGGCGCGGGACGCCATTTATCCGCATGAGTTCCCATGTCTCGGCGATTTCGTGTAGCGTGCCTACCCCGCCGGGCATGGCGATATAGCCGTCGCCGTGTTCGACGAGGAAGCGCAAGCGGTCGCGGATGAGCGGATGCTTGACCTCTTTGGTCACCCACGCGTTAGCGCGCGCGCCGGAATACATTTCGATTTGGGCGGTGGTGACGCCGATAACCTGCCCGCCGACTTCGGCCGCGCCGCGGCTGGCGGCCTCCATCACCCCTTTGTAGCCGCCGGTCATCACCGCATAGCCCGCCTGCGCTAACAAGCGCCCGATAGTCATGGCGGCGCGGTAATCTTCGTGTTCGGGTTCAACTTGGGCGCTACCGAAAATGGCGATGGTTTTCACGGTGGACCTCGTTTTATATCGGGAAATGGGTATTGGTTGTCGTAGGCTTAATCCTAATATAAGCGCTCATCTCGTCAAGCCTTAAGGAGTATGAAGCGGCGCACTTCATTCACCAGAAAGGCCTATAGCGCGCTTGAACGCCACGTCGCGAAGATGAGCAATAGATGAGACAATTGCTTTATTAAGAAACATTAAGGGTATTTTACACGTCTTTATATCCAGATGCAACAAATTTGTTATATGCTGTAAGTGAGCGGGATATAGAAAAAATGTATTATAGGATGCTTAAACATGGAAGATAAAAGCTACATCAACGAAGACATGCTCCGACGAGCACTTCTCAAATTAGAGGAAATCAAGCGCCAAACGGACGACGCGCTCCGTCTAGATGCCCAATTTCTGACGGCGCTATTGCACCAATTGGGCTGGCGCGGGGCCTTGAACAACCATGATTGAAGTCAGAGAAGCGCGCCCTAGAAAAAGCCCTCGTTAAACAACAACGGGGGCTTTTTTTATGGGCGATTGGTAGCGGAGAGGGAGGGATTCGAACCCTCGGTACCCGAAACGAGTACACCTGTTTTCGAGACAGGCCCAATCAACCACTCTGGCACCTCTCCATAGGGGGGCATTATACAAGAAGCGCTCCCGTCATAAAAGCCCCGTTTGTTGCGCTTTGGCTTTATCTATCTATAATGCAAGGGACAAAAATAGCCAAAAAAGGATTTTATATGGACATTATGGGTATCATCCAAGGGATTATCTCAGCGCCTTTTATTTGCATCGGCTGGGTGATTGTAGGGATTTTGGCCGGGGCGTTGGCGCGGCGCTTCATGGGGTCGCGGGATTATCCGCTGATACAAGATTTTCTGCTGGGTATCGCCGGGGCGTTGGTGGGTGGCTTTTTGGCTAACCTTTTCGGTCTTTCTCGCCCGGATGGCGGCTTAAGCGCTTTTTTAACGAGCATCGTAGTAGCAACGGTGGGTGCGATGCTTTTAATCGGCGTGCGGCGGGCGATTACCGGTCGCCGTTGATGACGCTCAGGGCTGGGGTTTGTTGGCGCGCAATTGACGGAAGAAAGCGCGGATTTGTTCGCTGGCTTCGTCGGCTAGCAAGCCATAGTCCACATGAACGCGATGGTTGAGCTGGGGATGGCGTAGAAGATCCATAACACTGCCGGCCGCGCCGGCCTTAGGGTCTATGGCGGCGTAGACCAAGCGCGGCAAGCGGGCTAAGACCATCGCGCCGGCGCACATGGCGCAAGGCTCTAGCGTGCAGTAGAGCGTGACGCCATCGAGTCGCCAATGGCCGAGATGGGCGGCCGCTTGGCGAATGGCGATAATTTCGGCGTGGGCGGTGGGGTCGTTATCGGCTTCGCGGCGGTTGTGCCCGCGCCCGATGATGACGCCATCTTTGACCGCCAGCGCGCCTATGGGGATGTCGCCGCTGGCCAGCGCCTGCGCCGCTTCTGCTAGCGCTAGCCGCATCCACTGTTCATCCGCGGGGGTGGTGGGCATCGGTCAGGGCTTTCTCTCGTTGTGGTTATCGAGGTCGTCTAGTTGGGCGCGGAGACGGTCTTTGCGCTTGTTTTTGAAGTCCTCGGCCTCTTGAATGGCTTTTTGCGCCTTGCTGGGCGGTGATGGTGTGGGTTTGGTGGATGGGTTCGGCCGTGGGCGTCGCCCGCGATACGCGCTATAGAGGAGGGCCAAGATGCCCAACAGAGAGATGAGCAAGCCCACTTTCGCCAAGACATCCACGGGGTCTACATAACCGGGCGTCAGGAAGTAACGGACGACATCGCCACCGCTAGCGCGGGTCATTGCGATATAACGCGGGGCGATTTCGGTATCCATCCGCACAAAAATCCAGAAGGGCACGCCCAATTGCTCGGACATATCGGCAAAGGCTTCTAACTGGTTGGTGTTGGTGGTCAGATTGGTGACGCATTTGGCATCGGCGATGAAGTGGGGGCTGACGAAGTCTGGCACGTGGGCGCGTTGCCTAGGGCTGACGTGCGATGAATAGGCGGAGCAGACCCCGCAGATGGACGGCAGAGCGTTCGGCGCGAGATTCGGTTGGCAAACGCATTGGGTTTTTTCCACTTTTTCGTTGTGGACGAGGTTTAAATCTTGAGCGAGGATATTTTCTGCCGCTTTGCCATCGCAACGGCCGTTGTTCCATACCGTCGGGGCGCTGGCGTAGCGCCGTCCGGTGGGGTTGGGCGCGGTGACGTTGAGCAAGAGCAGGACGGAGACGGCGGACACCAAGAGACAAGCGAAAAATAAAGCACGTTTGACCATCCTAAGCACCTCATCACAGGCTTGTTTTAGAACATCGCTAACTGTGTGGGGGTGTCGTCGCCATCGGTCGCTTCGGCGCTCGCTGTTGATGATAGCGGTTGGCCGTCTGCGTCGTGGCCGCGCTCGTCCAACGGGGCGCAGGCCGGGCAAGCGCATTCGGCCGGGTGCGGTTGAAAAGACGGCGCGGCGAGCGCTTCAAAGTCGGGGACGAAATTTTCTGCCACGTCGTCGGCGCGCATAGTGGCTTGTAAGTATAGGTCGCGCAATTCATCTTCGCCGAAGCCGATTTCGCGCAATATCGTTTCGAGGGTGGGGCGCGCGATGCGGTCATCGCGGCGCAGGACGTCTTTATAATGCTCGCGCAGGCAGTCTAGCCAATCGTCAAAGAAGATGTTGTTGTCGTTCATTAGGGGCATCCCTCGTCATGTTGTTAAGTCTATTGTATCACCAGTTTGCGGCACAGATACCGTTAATCCCAGTTGTTGGCGCAACAGGTCTTTTAGGGCCATCGCCTCCCGTTCTTCGCCATGGACGAGGAAGGTATGTTTGGGGCGTTGCTTCATCGCGCCGACCCATGCCACGAGTTCGCTTTGGTCGGCGTGCCCGCTGAAGCCGTTGAGGACGGCGACTTGGGCATGGCGGCGGTATTCCTCGCCGAAGATGCGGACGGTCTCCGCGCCTTCCACGAGGCGACGGCCGAGGGTATGTTCTGCTTGCCAGCCGGTGATGAGGATGGTGTTATTGGCATCGGTGATGCGATTTTTGAGGTGATGCAAGATGCGCCCGAATTCGCACATGCCGCTCGCGCTGATGATGATGCACGGGGCGCGTTGGAAGTTGAGTTGCTTACTTTCTTGCAGGGAGCGTACATAAATGATGTCGCTGAAGCCGAAAGGGTCGCGGATGCCCGCTTCGGTGATGAAGGCGCGGATGTCGTCATCGTAGCATTCGGGGTGCAGGCGAAAGACGGCTGTGGCATCTACCGCTAAAGGGCTATCTACATAAATGGGCAGATGCGGGATGTCGCCCCGTTCTACCAATTGATGCAGGGTGACGACCAGTTGTTGGGTGCGCCCCACGGCGAAGGCGGGCATGATGACCGCGCCGCCGCGTTTATAGGTTTGGGTGATGATTTGCTCTAGTTTGTGTTCGGATTCGCTGTAATCTTCGTGGATGCGCCCGCCGTAGGTGCTTTCCATAATGAGGATGTCGGCGCCCTCTATCATTTCCGGGTCGCGGATGATCGGGATGCCGACGCGCCCCAAATCGCCGCTGAAAACGAGGCGATAGGCGCGGTTGGTGTCGCGGTCGGCGATGTCGAGGGCGACAATGGCGCTACCGAGCATGTGGCCGGCGTCGTAAAACGTGAGCTGTACGCCGGGGGCGATGGCGCGGGTGCGGTGGTAGTTTTGGGTTAAAAAGTACTGCAAGCAATCATAGGCATCTTGTTGGGTATAAATGGGCGCCACGGGCGGTTCACCGCGTTTTTTGCGCTTTTTGTTGACGAATTCGACATCGCGTTCTTGGATATGCCCGCTATCGGGGAGCATAGCCGCGCACAGGTCGCGGGTGGCGGAAGTGGCGATAATATCGCCTTTGAAGCCCTGTTTGACGAGGTTGGGGATGTTACCGCTATGGTCTATGTGGGCGTGCGATAAAATGAGCAGGTCTATGCTGGCGGGGTCGAAAGGGAAGTGCTGGTTGATGCGCGCGGCGTCAGCCCGCCTGCCTTGGAAAAGCCCGCAATCGAGCAAGATACGCACCCCGTTCACCTCGATTAAATGTCGCGAGCCGGTGACCGTGCGATTAGCGCCTAAAAAGGTTAGCTTCATGGCTGTTCCCCCCCCCTGTTACCATCTGTTAGATGGGTATTGCTGGATAATATCGAGCAGTTGATGCCCATAAGTTTTTAAGCGCCACGGTCCAAAGCCGCGGATGTCTTCGAGGTCGGCTAGGGTTTTGGGCAAGCGCCGCGCCACCTCCCACAAGGTTTGTCGAGACATGATGACATCCACCGCGACGCCGCGCTGGGCGGCCACACTGCGCCGCCAATCGTTCAGTTGGGTGAAGATTTCGGCGATGAGGGGGTTGGGCGGTTCATGGCGCGGCGGGCTGGGCAAGCGGCTACCGCGCCCGCGTTCGATAGCTTGTAGCAAGGCTTCGCCATAGCGGCGGGCGTTGGCGCCGTTCAGCTCGCGGATGTTATATAGCTCCCATTCGGTATTGGGGGCGGTGGTGGCTAATTCGATGAGCGTTTTGTTGCTGAGGATTTTGGTGGGCGGGCAGTCTTTTTCTTGGGCGATAGTTTCGCGCAGGATATATAGCTCGCGCAGGATAGACATTTGCTTACGGGTGAGCGCGTTGGGCAATCCCAAATCCCAAAAGCCTTCGGGGTCGGGGCTTTTGGGGGGCAATTGTTCCACAAGGGTGACATCGTGGAAGATTTCTAGGGCTTCGTCCAACCGTTGGGTGTCGCGCAATTGTTGGTGTAGGATGTCGCGCAGGGGGGGCAGATAGTGGGTGTCCATTTGGGCGTAGCGCAGGCTATCGGCCGGCAGGGGGCGCAACCCCCAATTATCGCGCTGATGGCTTTTATCTATGGTGACGCCGAAATAATGGTCGAGCAAAGCGCCTAGCCCAAAAGCGGTATGGCCGGTCACACGGGCGGCCCACATGGTATCAAAAAGGTTATGGATGTGGAATCCGAAATCGCGCTTCAAGCAACCGATGTCGTATTCGGCGGCGTGGAAGACTTTTTCGATGTGCGGGTTGGCCAACAAGCGCCCAAGGGGCGCAATGGCGGTGATGGCGAAGGGGTCTATGATGTAATCGTGGTCGCGCGTGGACAGTTGGATGAGGCAGACGCGCTCGCGGTAGGCGTGCAGGCTATTCGATTCGGTGTCTAAGGCGATGAGCGGGACGTTAGCGAGTTGGTCTACGAGTTCGGCCAGTTCGGCGTCGTTCGAGATAATCTTGGCGGGCGGTAGCAGGTGGGGCGCGCTCATAACCAATTGCGCCTCCTGAAATAGATGAGCATTCCAAGAACGATGATGACCATGACACAAGAGATGATGAAGAAGCCGTTGGGATGGTCGCCCAAAGGCAAAAAGGTGAAGTTCATGCCGTAGATACTCGATAACAGCGTGAGCGGCAACATAATAACCGAGATGACGGTGAGGATACGCATGGTCTCGTTTATGCGATAAGAGGTGAGCTTATCGGCGGTTTCGGATAAGCCGACGATAATTTCGTAATCTTCGTCTACAATATCGCGGGCGTGGTGGATGTGGTCGGCGATGTCGCCGAAATATTCTTCGAGGTCTTGATGCATGATAGGGTGGTCGAGGCGTTCTAACTGCTCGATGATGGGCACTTGACGGATGATGATACGGCGTAGGGCGATGATGTCGCGGCGGGTTAGGGCGATGTCGCGGATGACTGTACGGGAATCGCCGGCGAAGATGGATTCTTCGATACGGCGGATGGCCATATCTACCTTGCGGAGCATGGGAAAGAGATAATCTACCAATTGGTCTATGATGGTGTAAAAGAGGTGGTTAGTGCCGGGCGATAGATAGCGTTCACGGTCGCTTTCATTTTCGACGCATCGTTCCCAAAGGCGTTCAAGCGGGCGCAACACGCCGTCATGGATGGTGACGAGATACCCGCGCCCGATGATGAGGTTCACTTCGCTGGGGCGGGATAAGGATTGGCGTTCGTCCCAATAGGGGAAGTGCAAGACGATGAACAAGTAATCGTCGTTTTCGTCTATTTTGGGGCGCTCCATAGAGCTACGAATATCTTCGAGATTGAGCGGATGAATATAAGAATACTTCTGAAACAATTTTTCGACATCTTCAGGAGTTGGGTGTACAATATTCCACCATGTAATACGGCCATATACAAGGCATTGGATGGTCATAGGCTGTATTATCGCGCAGGTAAAGCGCGAGGGCAATACTCATCAAAAAGGGCTTAATAAATTTTGACACCCTATGGGGATTGTGATATATTTAACATATTAAACACGCTGAATATTCGGTTCTCAACCAAATTGGTTTTATACCATCTTCTGACCTAGTTTTTGATAGATGAGCTTCCCCGAAAGAGTGTGGAGGGTTTTTAATATTATGGCGACTGCGAGTTCAGCAAATCCCCAAGAGAAAGCGGTAGTGGCCAGCGCAAAGGTGGCGGCGCAACGCGATGCGAGCGCGGAGATATACGTTAGCGCGCCCAGCCGCCGCGAATTTCTGTATTATATTTGGTTGGCATCGTTGCTATTGCTCTTGGGGCAATCGGGCGCCGCTTTTGTATGGTTCATCTTCCCCCGCTTTAAGGAAGGGGAATTCGGCGGTACGTTTGCCTTCAACCCTGAAGATATTCCCGCGGCGGATTCTGCGCCCAAGTCGGTGCCTGCGGGCCGCTTCCACGTCACCCAGACGAGCGCAGGCGGTTTGCTGGCGTTGTATGCGGTCTGCACCCATCTGGGTTGCTTGCCTAAATGGGTGGCGTTGAATAGCCGCTTTGAATGCCCGTGCCACGGCTCTAAGTACGAGTTGGACGGCACATGGATAGAAGGGCCAGCTCCGCGTAGCCTTGACCGTTTTGTGCTCACCATTACTTATACCGATGGCGAACAAGTCGTCACGCCCGATGATGGTAGCCCTATCCGCCTTGACCCCAATAAAACGGTGGCGGCGGTGGCGGTGAATACCGGGCGTCGCATCTTGGGCCAACCGCATTCCTAAAGCGTTTTAGTGTAAACCATGAGGAGAGCGTTTTAATGTCCATTCTACCGTTTCCGTCGTTTTTAGATGATGTCAAGGAAAAGGGCTTGAAGCGGGCCCTCTTGGAAGGGATTGACCAGACGGTCGAACGCCTGACCGCTGGCATGAACATCCAAGACATCCGCGAAGCCTTGCGTGGCGAGAACCCCTCTCGTCGCCCGAACCCGCGCCTGCAACCGCACGCCGATGGCTTTTGGTTGCATATGCGCCCCAGCTACTTCCATCAAGAAATCACCGGCATCTACCCCACTTTTCGTTTGGGGTGGCTTTCCACCTATTTTGTCGTTTTCGAGACGATAACAGGCGTTTTGCTGACCGGTTGGTACACCCCATCGCCAGAAATCGCCTACGCCAACATGCTCAACATCTTGTCCAACATTCCCTTTGGTCAATTTGTGCGCGATTTGCACCGTTTGGGCGCGGAATTCATGGTGGCGATCGTGGCCTTGCATATGATGCGAACGTGGATAACGGGCAGTTATAAAAAGCCGCGTCAATTCACGTGGTTTACCGGCGTGTTGCTGTTGATTATCACCGGTTTTCTGAGCTTTACGGGCTATTTGTTGCCGTGGGACCAGCTGGCGTTATGGGCGGTCACCATCGGCGCGAGCATGGCGGAAGCCACGCCCGTAATTGGCGAACAGGTGAACCTCATCTTGCGCGGCGCGCCGGAGATGGGCGCTAACGGGTTGTTGCGCTTCTATTTGGCGCATGTGTTGTTCTTGCCCATTTTGTTGTTCATCTTCACGGGCGTACATTATTACAAGGTCATCATCCACGGGCACAGCTTGCCGCCCCAAGTGGAAAATATCGGCGAAGATACCGCTAAGCGCGTCCCCTTAGATAAGCGCGTGTACTTCATCCCCGATGTGCTGACCAATGAGATGATGTGGATAGCGGTCACCACGTTTGTGATGGTGGTATTGGTCATCTTCTTCTACCAAGCGCCGCTAGAAAACCATGCCGACCCGCAAGTGACGCCGTTAGGCACAACTGCGCCGTGGTACTTCTTGTGGATTCAAGGCGCGTTGAAGTTGGGCGACAAGGTGTTTTGGGGCATCATCTTCCCCACGCTCGCTTTGGGTGGTTTGGCGATATTGCCTTATCTCGATGTGACAATTAGCCGCCGCTATGCCCATCGCCGTTTTATGCTGACTTTGGCGATGTTGTTAGTATCGGTCACAACGGTTCTCAGCTATATGGGTTTGCCGGAATTCGCGGTGCAGACCTCCGCAGAAATCGAAATTTTGCACCAATTGAACGCTGAACCCGCGCATAACCACGTTGGCCCGATGCGCGCGGTACCCTTTAATGAATTGCGCGTAGGGGCCTATACCACCCGCGAGTTGCACGCAGAACCGGGTTCTGAACGGGAAGTGGTCGCGGCTTTCAACCAAGAAATCTTGCTGAATGGGCAATTCGACCAGTTGAATAACTTCCTCGCCACACAAGCGAATCTAGCGACCCGTCCGGGCGGCATGAACCCCTTCACCACGGTGCCGGCGGATGCGCCGCATCTGCGCGAAGTCTTGCACAAGATGGACGAGATGATAGCCAAAAATCCCAATGAGTTACCCAATGCATGGGGCGCGATTATCATCACCCAAGCGCAAGATGGGTTGATGCGCGTGGATACCGTCATCAGCTGGGATGGCGTGGTCATCGAAGATGGCGAAGTGCTTATGATGGAAGATGGTAGCGGCCCGGTGATGGACGTTCAAACAATCGAAGTGCCGATGATGAACGCTGATGGCACCCCGATGTTGAACGCCGACGGTACGCCCATGGTCGAAACCCAAGAAGTGGTTGCGCGCCGCATTTCCGGCGAACATATCTTCATCCATAAAGATTCGGCGTACTTTGAATAGGGCTATCTGCATACAGACGAGGGGCTTAACGGTTAGCCCCTCGTTTAGGGAATCCATAAATACGAAGGTAGGAAACGGATGCTAAAAAGGCTTATTTTTGAACGCATCGAGACGCGCATCACAGTAGGTATTGTGATGTTTGTGGCGACGATGATACTCGTCGGTTGGGTGGCGATTAACGAGACCGCGCGCATGGCGGCTTTTGAACGTCAACATTTGGGGCGCTCTATCGAACGTGGCGCATTGCTATACAACGCCAACTGCGCTACCTGCCACGGTAACGATGGTCGCGGCCTCGCCGAACGCGCCCCCGCTTTGAATAACCCGCACTTCTTCGGCTATAACCCGTTCGCCGCTATCAACGTCGAGATTGGCTCGCTAGAGCGCCTAGAGGCAGAGCGTAGCCGTTTGGTCGAAGAATTGGGCACGAACCCCACCGCAGAACGGCAACAAGAGATTATCGAACGCATCAGCGCGATTGATGAGCGCTTCGATGCGGAAAAGCTACAACAATTGCGCGATGAACGCGCCGCGATGCTGGAAAATTACCAGACCGCCATTGATAATGGTTACCTACCCGGCGTTTTTGATGTGCCTATGGAGCAGATGACCAGCTATCTGAATACTGAGACCAACCGTTTATCTCAAGTGGGGTATAGCGGCAGTCTGGAAAGTTACATCATCACGACGCTCATTCATGGGCGCCCCAGTAGCGCCCAAGTGTGGCCGGGTAGCGGCGGCGGCATGGTGGCGTGGTCGCAACGCGCCGGCGGCCCCCTGCGCGATGACCAAATCGAAGACCTCGCTAACTACATCCTCAACTGGAATAAGGGTGATAATTGGACGGTAGAAGATTTCAGCGCGGTACTGCAATATGGTAAAGTGCATGGCGATGCGGCCCTCGCCGGCCCGCCTGTAGAAACGGTGGGCACAAACGTAGAAATGATTGTCGCCAATCTGGCTAGCGTCAGCGGCGACCCCGTGCGTGGAGAAGCCCTATACAGCGGCGGAGAGCGCACCCAAGCGAGCGCCCGTTTAGGATGCGCCAGTTGCCATGTGGGTGGCGCCCAAGCCCCCGCTACAGAGGGCACTTGGGAGCGCGTCCAAAATGAACGCCTGCCCGCTTTGCCCGGATATACCGCCGAACAATATTTGGTGGAAAGCATCGTCGCGCCGGGTAATTACGTGGTGGAAGGCTATAACGCGGGCGTGATGCCGGGCAACTATGGGTCGCAACTCACGTTGCAGGACCTCGCCGACATCATCGCCTACTTACAGACCCAATAGCCCTTTCAGCTGATGCCCATGAGAGAAGCCTTCAACGTGGCAACGTTGAAGGCTTTTTTGATGCTGTATTTTTGAGAAGGGCAGTGCTATCCTGTTGGGCGCTTAAAATAAAAAGGAGGACAAGATGCGGTTTGGCGCGCTGATTATCATTATGATAGGGGTTGGAATGGCGGGCCTTTTAGCGGCGCAAAATCCCCCCGCGGCGGATTGCCAGCCTTCTGCTTTGGCTAGCCAACAGCAGGCCTTTTCCGAGATATTGACCATAGATTTTGAAGCAAACCCCGAACAAGCCTTAGCCAATATGTACCGATTGGGGGCCGCTTATGAAGATTTGGCGCTTCGTTGTGGTTATATCCCCAACGAGACGGAACAAGCGGCGCTCATCCAGCGCGTGTTGAGCGTGGTAGACCTCCCGCAAATTGTCGCGCAGACGGCCGTTGGGGATGATGTAGACGCCATTTTGGCACAATTGGCGCAAACGCCCGGCGACCCCATCAACGGGCAATTATTGTTCACAGGGGAGGCCGTGGCTTTGGATGGCGCTTCCTTGGGGTGCGCAGGATGCCATAATGGGGAAACTGCCCCCGCAGTGGAAGGCACTTGGACGCGCATTACTGACATTCGCCTACTAGACCCCCTCTTGGATGGCTATACCGTAGAACGCTATTTGGTGGAAAGCATCATCCACCCTAACGCCTATATCGCCCCCGATTACTTGGGCAACCTGATGCCACAGAATTACGGCGTGCGCCTCGATATACAACAATTGGCGGATTTGGTGGCCTATTTGGATAGCCAAGACCAGTATTTGGATGAATAATGGCGCGCGATGCGTTACAATAACGAGTAATCAATCAGGAGTAGGAACAAATGCCAAAAATTGCCCGCATCATGTTGATAATGCTATTTGTAATCGCCGTTGGTGTGGCTAGCGCCCAAGAAGCAGAAGAAAGCGGCGCGCCAGAAACGCCGCAAGGTATCGAAATTTTGGTGCTTTTGGGCGGTTTGGGCGCGGTGAGCATCGTCGGGGGCGTCTTTGCGGTGCGCCAATTCACCCAAAATGGGACTGAGGGTAACGCCTAATCGCGCTGGTGATTATCTTCACAAATGGGGTATAATATGTATTAAGCGGTTTATTGTGTGATTGTTTTGAGGGAGAAACGCTGTTATGGCGCAATTAGCTTGGGAAAAGACGAACGACGAAGCGTTAGCCGCGCGTTTGCGTGGGCGCAACCGCCAAGAAAGGCTTAAATTCCTCGTGGGCGGCGCGCTCATCATCGGCGCGATTGTGTACCTCATCGTGTCGGGCACGGCGACGGGCGCGCGTTATTTCATCACTGTAGATGATCTTGTGGGCAATCCCGAATATGTAGGGCAGACCGTGCGCGTATCGGGCGCGGTCATCGGCGAGAGCATCGTTTACGACCCGCAAAATTTGACGATAACGTTCACGGTGGCGCATATCCCCGAACCATTCGACGATTTGGCGACGGCGCTACACGAATCGGTGAATAACCCGAACTTGGCGCGTATGCAAGTGCGCGTGGAGGGGCAGGCCAAGCCCGATTTGCTCCGTCACGAAGCGCAAGCCATCTTGACCGGTCAAATGGGGAGCGATGGCGTCTTTTACGCCACAGAGCTATTGCTAAAATGCCCCAGCCGCTTTGAAGAAAACGCCCCTCCCAACCATCCGACCGATTTCACGGGGGCCTAGCCCATGTTAGCAGAAATCGGATTGGCGGCGTTGGGCTTATCCTTCGTCGCGTGTTTATATGCCGTTTTCGCTAGCGTCTATGGTCAGCGCCGCCGCAAACCCACGTGGGTTTTCAGCGGGCGCAACGCGGCCTTGGCCACGTTCCCCTTGTTGACCGTTTCGGTGGGCGCTTTGCTGGTCGCTTTGGTCACAGAGCAATACCAAATCGCTTATGTTTGGTCGGTCACAGACCCCGCGACCCCGCTTTTTTACCGCATTACAGCCCTGTGGGGGTCGCAAGAGGGGTCTTTGCTGTTCTGGTCGTGGTTGCTGAGCGGTTTTGCTGTGGCGGCTATCGCGCTCAATTGGCGTAGCGACCGCCGCTTGATGCCCTATGCCATCGCCTATATGATGGCGACTTTGGCCTTTTTCCTTGGGTTAAAACTATTCGTTGAAAACCCTTTCGAGCGATTTTGGATTGTGCCGAATTTACCGACGGACGGCAGTTTGCCGCGCTTTGCGCTCATCCCGTCGGATGCGGTGGCGCCTCTGCCAGAGCGTTTAGCGGCCACAGCCAACGGGCTTAATCCGCTATTGCGCCACTTCGGCATGATTATTCACCCGCCGATGCTTTATTTGGGATTTGTGGGCTTCGTCATCCCCTTTGCTTTCGCGATGTCCGCTTTGGCGTCGGGCGATTTATCCACCAATTGGATAAAAGCGACGCGCCGCTGGGCGTTGTTGGCGTGGCTATTCTTGAGCCTTGGGCTGATATTGGGGGGACGTTGGGCTTATGATGTGCTGGGTTGGGGCGGCTATTGGGGCTGGGACCCGGTGGAAAATGCCGCTTTTTTGCCGTGGTTGGTGGGCACTGCCTTCATCCACAGCGTGATGATTCAGCAAAAGCGCGGGATGCTAAAGGTGTGGAATATGGCGCTGGTGATAACCACCTTTTCCGCGGTCATGTTCGGCACTTTCGCCACCCGTAGCGGGGTCATCGAGAGTGTGCATAGCTTCGCCCGTAGCGCTGTAGGATTCCCGATGCTGTTCTTTTGGGCGGGGATGACGGGCGTATCGGTAGTGTTGCTATTTTGGCGTTGGCGGCGCAGCGAATTGCGCGATGAACACGTCTTCGCCAATTGGCTCAGCCGTGAATCGTTATTTGTGCTGAATAATGTCGTCTTCATGGCGCTGGCTATCGCCATCTTTTGGGGCAGTTTTGGTGCGCCGATTTTATCCGAGTTGTTCCTAGAACGAGAAATCACGCTGGGGGTGGACTATTTCATGCAGGTGACGCCGCCCCTATTCGCGCTCATGTATATCTTGATGGGGGTTGCGCCGTTATCGGCATGGAGCGCGACATCGCTAGCGCGGTTGGGGCGTGCGCTGGTCGTCCCGCTCGGCTTGACGGTGGTCACGCTGGTGATGGTGGCGCTGATGAGCCGTGTATCGGCGGTGGCGCTGGCGGCCTATGGGGTGGTGTTGCTGGCCGGCTATGTGGCGCTGTACGAGATGTACCGCGGCGCGCAGGCGCGGCGTCGTGCCCGCGGGGAATCGTGGTTACGCGCCTTTGGGGCCCTGTTCAGCCGTAACCAGCGTCGTTATGGGGGCTATGTGGTGCATTTAGGCGTGACGGTCATTGGTTTAGGGGTTATCGCCAGTACGCTATTCCAATACGAAACGCAACGCACCATCGCCGAGGGCGAGCAGATGCTTGTACAAGATTATGCCCTGCGTTACGATGCCTTCACCCGTGCCGAAGCGGTGGATGGACGCATGGTCAACATCGCGGAAGTGACCGTATTACGGAATGGTGTAGAAATCGCCCGATTGCGCCCGCGTATAGACGAATATCCCCAAATGAATATGACGATCGCCGGCGCGCACAGCACCTTAGAAAATGATTTTTACGTCCTGTTGCTGGACGCTAGCGCTGGCCGCGCTACGTTTAAGGTCTATATCAACCCCTTGATTAACCTTGTGTGGTGGGGGGGGATCATCCTCATCATCGGCACATTCATCGCCGTGTGGCCCAAGGACACGCTCCCCGCCCCGACGCAAGAAGCATCGGCGGCCGCGGCGCGCGCAGGAGCGGTAGCATGAGGCGTTATCTCTTTGGCGTGTGGCTTGTCTTGGCGCTAGGGGTGGGCGTGGCGCTCGCCCAGACCAACGGTGTGAGCGAAGATGACGTGAACGCTATCGCGGGCAAGATGTATTGCCCGGTTTGCGAAAATATCCCGCTGGATGATTGCAACACCACTACCTGCATCCAATGGAAAGCGGAAATCCGCGACCAACTGGCGGCGGGCCGCACCGAAGCCGAGATTATCAACGACTTCGTAGCCCGCTTTGGCGACCACGTCTTGGGGACGCCACAAGACCCCTTGTTGCGCGCTTTATCTTTAGTCACGCCGTGGGTGTTCAGCGGCTTGGCTTTACTATGGGCTTTACGAACGTTCATCCGCTGGCGGGGCGGGGCCAAGGCGGCGGAAAGCATCCTGCCTGTCCCTAACACGCTAGCGAAGCGTCCTGATGAAGATTATCGAGACCGTTTGGAACGCGACATTCTGGGATGAAGGGTAAATGCGTTTGAATGATTTAGAGCTGTTAACAGAAACGCCGCCACAAGCCGCCGCCCCCCCGCAACGCGGGTTGAGCATGGGAACGCTGGTGCTCATCGTCGGCATCATCAGCGTGGCAGTGGTCTTCGGCTTGCAATTGGCCAATCGCGGTCAAACTCAGCCCCAACGCGGGCAATTCGCCCCTGATTTTGAATTGGTGACTTACGATGGGCAGACGCTCCGTTTGTCGGATTTGCGCGGGCAAATCGTCGTGGTCAATTTTTGGGGGAGCTGGTGTCTGGCGTGTTATGACGAAGCGCCATCCTTGCAAGCGATTTGGGAAGAATATGGGGATAAGGGCGTCTTGTTGGTGGGGGTTTCTTGGTTAGACCCGGATAGTAAATCTTTGGCTTTCATCGAGCAATTCGGCCTGACTTACCCCAATGGCCCGGATACGGGCGAACGCATCGCGCGGCGTTACAATATCACGGGCGCGCCGGAAAACTTCGTCATCGGCCCTGATGGGCGCGTGGAAGAGGCGATATTAGGTCCGGTGACCTATGAACAATTGCGGCTCATCCTCGAACGGTTATTGGCAGAGCGTGACGCATGAGCATTAGCGGTATCTTTTTTGCGCTGGTTTTACTCATCTTGACGGCCGTTTGGGTGTTGTGGCCGCTCCTGCGCGGGGGGGCAAGCGCTAAGGCGCTGGATGATGCCATCGCGCGCCAACGCGAGCGCGTCTTGGTTTATTACGAGCGCGTCTTGGCCAATATCCGCGACCTCGACGAAGATTTATCCACGGGCAAAATTAGCCCAGAAGAACACGCTACGGAGCGCGCGATGTGGGTAGAACGCGGTATCGGTTTGCTCCAATTGTTAGATGAATTGGCGGACGACAAGAGCTTGACCGACACGGTCGCCGTCCACGATGAGCAGATTGATAGCGTTATCGAAAGCCGCATTGCCGCCTATCGCCAAAAGCAAAAGGCCATATGAGCTTTTATCGTAGAATGATATGTCTGTTGGGGTTCGTCTTGGCGGGGTGTGGGGGTCTGGCCGGCGAGCCGGAGCTATTGGCGACGGTCGCCCCGCCGTCCCTCGTTACGCCCCTCGTCGAAAAAGGGTATCCCGAAGCGCCGCCGAATTTAGCCCGTGGCGCGCAACTATTCGCCCGCCATTGCGCCCAATGTCATGGCATATCGGGGGCGGGCGATGGGCCGCTCGTCCAGAGCGGGCAGGTTGGCCCGATGGCCAGCTTCACCGACCCCAATACCGCCCGCGGCCAAAAACCCAGCGAATGGTATGCTACCATCACTAATGGACGCATCGAAAAGCTCATGCCGCCGTGGCGCGACGCCCTGAGCGAGCAAGAACGCTGGGATGTCGCTATGTATACCTACACGATGGCCTATAGCGCCGACCAATTGGCCTTGGGGGCGGCCATCTGGGAACGCGAGTGCGCTTCCTGCCATGGGGCGGGCGGGGCGGGCGACGGCCCGCAGATGCCATCCCTCACGCGCCCGGTGGGCGATTTATCGGACCCGTCTTTGATGGTGTTCATCAGCGATAGCGCGCTATATACCAACACCGCCGAAGGCATCGGCGAGCATATGCCCGCTTATCAAGAGACGTTGAGCGAAGCCGAATTGAACGCCGTGGTCGCCTATACCCGCGCGTTGGCGTTGCAGTCTGTGGATGCGATTGGCCAACTGCCGCCGCCATCCGCCACGGAGGAGACGCCCTCGGAAGCGGGCGCTACGCTCAGCCGTGTGACCGGGCGCGTCACCAATGGCACGATGGGCGGCGCTTTGCCCTCCGACCTCGTCATATACTTGCGCTTTGGGGGGATGAGCGGTCTACAAACGCTACAGACGGGCATTGGCCCCGATGGCGCTTTTGCGTTTGAAGATGTGCTGTTGACGGAAGGGCAAAATCTCTTGGTCTATACCTTCTATCGGGAACGCCTGTTCACCAGCGAAGTCCGCGCGGTAGACCCTGCAACCAGCGCATACGACATCCCGCTAGCTATTTATGAGCTGACCGAAGACCCGTTCGTCGTCGAGCTGGTGGAGATGAGCATCACCATAGATTCTTTGCGGGTGGAGGGTTTGGGCGATGGTTTGGTCTTCACCCAGAGCTTCGTCTACCGCAACACATCCGACCGCGCCTTCAGCACGGCAGCATCTACCGGCAATGGCACGTATGCATCGCTTTTGGCGCTGTTGCCGCCGGGGGCCGTCATCCTGAACCCGACGGAAAGCCCGCGTTATGTCATCGCCCAACAACAATTCGCGCTCATAGATACCATGCCGGTTTTGCCGAATAAAGCGCATGAAATCGTCGCCGTCTATTTTTTGCCCTATGAAGATGGGGCGATTATCGAACAGCCGCTGAATAACGCGCTATTGGGGCCTGTCACTATCTATATTCGCCCGACGACCTTATCTATTGAGGGCAGTGGCTTAGCGGAAGCCGAGCCTTTGGACGACCCCGACGGCGCGTATAAGACGTATCGGGGGGCTTTAGATATTGGCATTGGCGATGTCCTGCGTTACGAAATTAGCGGCTTGGCCTTCGGTAGCCGTAACACGAGCGCCGATGCTAGCTTATTGACGGCTGATGCGCTATTGCCGCTGGCGGCGGTGGTCGGCTTGATGTTGGTAGCGTTGGGCGGTTTTCTGTTTTGGCGGGGGCGCAACAATACCGACCGCCAGATTGACCGTTTGGTGCGCTTGATAGCCGAGCTAGAAGCCAAGCACGAAGCAGGGCAAATCAACCATGACCTTTATCATCGCCAGCGAGCCGCATACAAGGCGGAATTGGCGCGCTTGGTGAAGGATAAAACAGAATGAGCCAAGCGATTATCGTCATCCGAGGGCTGGTTAAAGGGTATGGCTATCTACCAGCGCTGAGGCAGTTGGACTTAGAGATAGAGCGCGGTCAATTCCTCGCCCTGTTGGGGCCCAACGGGAGCGGCAAATCTACGTTGTTGCGCTTGCTGGCCGGGTTGGGCAGGCCGACGGCCGGCGCTATCGCTATCGGGGGCTGGTCGTTGCCGCAAGAGGTGGCGGCGGTGCGCGCCCAGCTGGGCTTGGTGAGCCATAAAACGCTGTTGTACGATAATTTGACCGCTTATGAAAATTTGCAATTCTTCGCGCAGATGTACGCCCTCCCGCCCGCGCGCCAAGCCGAGCGCATCGCTTATTTGTTGGAGCGCGTGGGTTTGCACAAGCGCGCTCGCGACCTTGTGCGGACGTTTTCCCGCGGGATGCAACAACGGCTGAGTATCGCCCGCGCCCTCCTGCACGAACCCGCTATCCTGCTCCTCGACGAGCCGCACACCGGTTTAGACCAAGAGGCGGGGCACATGTTAGATGCTTTGCTCCTAGAGGCGCACAGCGAAGGGCGGACTATCGTCATGGCCACGCATCATCTGGATAAAGCGGCGCTGGCCCAACGGGCCGTCATTTTGGCGCGCGGGCGCTTGGTTGATGATGTCCCCCTAAGCCGCGATGGGCGCGCCCTAGCCGAACGATATGCTCAAGCGACGGCATCATGAAGCGATTTTGGCAAACCGCGTGGGCGATTTTACGTAAAGATTTGCGCGCTGAATTCCGTAGCCGCGAATTGCTGAGCTTGATGGGCTTGTTCGCTTTGCTCAGTATCCTCATTTTCAGCTTCGCGCTGGAGCTAGACCGCATCGCCCGCGAAGAAGCCATCAGCGGCGTGCTGTGGGTGACGGTGGTTTTCAGCAGTATTTTAGGGCTTAATCGTAGCTTGACGATGGAGCGCGAGAGCGGTGGTTTCGATGCGTTGTTGATGTCGCCGACCGGGCGCGGGGCCATTTTCATGGGCAAAGCGCTGAGCAATTGGTTCATCACCCTGTTGGTTGGCGCGCTCTTGTTGCCGTTAATGAGCCTTCTCTATAACCGTAGCTTGCTGGATGGTTGGGTAGCGCTCATCTTGTTATTGGGGTCGGCGGGGTTTTGTATCGTGGGCACTTTGCTAGCGGCGATGACCGCGCAGACCCGCGCCCGCGAAGCGCTATTGCCCATCGTACTGTTGCCTATGGCGCTACCTATATTGATAGGGGCGGTGCGCGCCACCACCGCCATTTTGAACGGCGCGCCCTTCGCGGATTGGTCCTCGTGGCCTACGATTTTGCTAGTCATTGATATGATTTATGCTATCTTGTGTTTTTTGTTGTTCGCTTATGTGGTTGAAGATTAAATGAGTAATTTTGGTAGATTATTGTAGATTTTTGTAGATATGCTACAATTTCACCTACCAAAGTTCATTAGGAGTGGTTTATATCATGAGCGCAGTTCAACAGAGTGCTTTACTTACGCCCAGCGCGAAAAAGCTAAAAGCGGCTAATCGCCTGCGCGCCTTGCTGATTCTGAGCGTGGTGACGGCATTGGCGGTTGTTGTAGGCTTGTTTTTGGCTCTGTTTTACGCTGGGACAGATGTTTTGCAGGGCGATGTTCAGCGGTTGTTTTATATCCACATGCCGTCTTTCTTTGGGGCGTTTGTGGCTTTTTCCGCAACGGTGGTGGGCGGCATCCAATATCTGCGGACGCGAGCCGAGAAGTGGGATGCGCTGGCGGTGGCCGGCGTCGAAGTGGGGCTGGCGTTGTCTTTGGTGAATTTAGCGACCGGGTCGGTATGGGCGCGCCCCATTTGGAATACGTGGTGGACGTGGGACCCGCGCTTGACCAGCGCCGCTATTATGGCGCTGACCTACGCGGCGTATTTGATGTTGCGGGCGGGCGTAGAAAATGCGGAACGCCGCCGCCTATTTGCATCTATCTATGGCATTTTGGCCATCGTCACGGTCATCATCACGTTGGTCATCATTCGCATTCGCCCCGATACCATTCACCCCGCGGTCATAGGGCCCAGCCCCCAAAATGCTGAAGGCACGTTCGAGGCGACGTCCGGCGTGGTGGCGGCGCTCATCCCCAATCTCATCATTTGGTCTACGCTCGTTCCCATCACCCTGATATGGTGGCGCATCCGCTTAGAGAACCTGATCGAGCGCGTGAATAAGATGAAGATGACTCATCTAGGACAATAGGGAGGCTTGGAATGACTGAAACGCCGGATACAGTCGCTTATCTGATTTTGGGGCTGGCGGTTAGCGCTATTTGTATAGGTGGTCTCATCATCAGTATGGCGATTCGCTATCGAAACTTGCGGAAAGATGAGGACTTCATCAACCAGCTGGATTAAGCCCCGCTTCGCTTTTCCATAGCGATAACCCGCACCCCCGCCAAGCGCAAGGGCCACGCTAAGCTCAACTTCAGCCTTAAGCTGGCGGGGGTTTTACCCCATGATAAGCGTTGAAAGCCGAATTGCTGATAAAACGGCTCTAGCTGGCTGGCGCACAGCAGATAGAGGGGTAGCCCGGCCCGCGCTTCTAGCGCGGTGATGAGCTGGCGGGCCACCCCCTGGCGGCGATAAGGCTTAGCGACGACGAGGCTACCCAACTCGTTGCAACCGGGCAAGCGCTTAACTTGCCCAATGCCGATGATGTGTTCGCCGTCGGTGGCGACGAGAAAATGTTGCCACCGAAGCGAAGTAGGGTCTAATCGGGCGGCGCGTACCATCGCGCGGATGATGGGCGCGTCGTCTTCATGGGCGGGGCGTATGGTGACCATCTGGGGATTTTTTCTCCGTAAGCAATCGCACCGTGTTTTTGAGCGGATGATTCCGCTATACTTTGCTACATGTGGAAACGGCAGATAGTGTTAATCGTTGCAGGGCTGGCGTTAGTGGCGTGCCGTCCGAATGTCGTCGGGCGAGCGCCAACGCTCGTTCCATTTCCGACGATGACCCCTGGCTACGCCCTCGTAGCGCCTATGCCGACGCCCGGCTTTGTGCTAGGGGCGGATGGCGGCTTGATTAATCCCGCCTCGGTGGCCTTCAACGCTTTGCGGGCCACCCCCACCCCTGATTATAGCGCTTGTCCTGCAGAGGGCGAAACGGTGGCCATGGCCGACTTCGCCACCTCCCCTATCGCAGAAGCGTTAACCGCCTTTTTGAGCGCAGGCGGCCCGCCCGAAGACATCGGCGCGTATCTGCAAGAGGTATGGGGCGTGGCGCGCGAAAGTATCCGCATTGACCATAACCACGATTTCACAGGCGAGGGCACAGCCGAATATGTGCTAACGTTGGTCGCGCCCGATGGCTTGGGGACGTTATGGGTTTTGGGATGCCGCGATGGGCGCTATACGCTCCACTATCAAGCGGTTTCCGAACAGCCTAACCCGCCGCAACTATTGTGGCTAGGCGATATGAACAACGGGGGAGGGGCGGAAATTGTCTTCGCCACCAGCCGTTGCGATAGCGCCGAGACCTGCCAATATCAAACGCAGATGTTGACGTGGGATGCGCTGAGCGGGCGTTTTATCAGCATCTTGGAAGGCGGCATCCTCAGCGATGCACTGCCGACGCTGAACGATATGGACGATGACCGCGTGAGCGAAATCATCGTGCGGATGGAAAGCCGCGGCACGGCCGCGACCGGCCCCTTGCGGACGGGGTTACTCATTTATGATTGGAACGGCTCTTTGTATGTGTTATCCATCGTCCAGCTAGACCCGCCGCGCTATCGTATCCAAGTGATTCATGAGGCCGACCGCGCTTTCAACCGTCTGGACTTCGCCACGGCGGGGGATTTGTATACGCTGGCTTTAGAGGATGAGGGGTTGCGGAACTGGTTTAACGATAGCGCTATTAACGAGACCAGCTATGCTTTTTATCGGTTATTGCTGGTTTACGCCTATTTGAATGACCCGCGCCTTATCGAAATTTTCCAGCGCTTTGCGCTCGCTTTCCCGATAGATGACACCGCCACGCCCTCCGATTTGCCGATTTATGCCGATATGGCCTATCGTTTTTGGAATAGCATTCAAGCGACGGGCAACTTGCATCAGGCTTGCTTGGAAGCGCTAGCAATGGTGGAGGAGCGCCCCCAAGCGCTGAGTCTGCTCAATCGTTATGGGAGTCGTAGCCCGACCTATACGGCTTTAGATTTGTGTCCTTTTTAATTCTCGCGAGAGTAGAGGTTTTCGATGACGGATTTACGCCAATATTTTGAAGGTCAAAAGAGCGCGATGGTCGAATTATTGACCGAACTCATCAGTTACGAGACCTTCACGCAGGAAAAAGCGATGGTGGATGCCTTGGCGGATTGGATGGAAGAGCGCTTCCGCGCTTTGGGGGCATCGTCGGTGACGCGCTACCCGCAAACCCAAGTGGGAGATTTTTTGCTAGCCAAGTGGAATGAAGATGTCCCCGATAAGCCTATTCTATTTCTCATCCATATTGATACCGTGTGGCCGAGCGGCACGCTGGCCAAACGGCCGGTGACCATAGATGCCGAGGGCAAGCTATATGGCCCCGGCGCGGTGGATATGAAAGGCGGTATCACCATCGTTTTGACGGCTTTAGGCGGTTTGCAGGCATTGGGGATGATGCCGCGCCGCCCGATATGGGTTCTGATGACCAGCGATGAGGAAGTAGGTAGCGCCTATTCCGAGCCGCTCATCAAGGAAATTGGCAAGGAGGCGGGGCTAGTGTTGGTCATGGAGCCGGCCACCAAAGAAGGCGCGCTTAAAACCCAGCGCAAAGGGGTAGCCACCTATGACATCCTGATAGAAGGGCGCGCTTCCCACGCGGGCAACGCCCCGGAGCAGGGCATCAATGCGCTCATCGAATTTGCCCAACAAGCGCTAAAGCTGAATGCCATGAACGACCTCAAAAATGGGATTTCTGTCTCCGTGACCATGGCCAGCGGTGGGTCAGCGGGTAATGTTATCCCGGCAGAGGCCAAGTTTTATGTGGATACCCGTATGATAACCATGCGCGATATGGATAAGCTCCACGCGGCCATCACAAGCCTAGAGCCGTTTATCCCCGGCGCTAGGGTGTTGGTCACGCCGCGCCACCAGCGCCCGCCCATGGAGCGGGACGAGCAGATGATACGCGCCTTCGCCCAAGTGCAACGCATCGCCCAAGGCATCGGGCTAACCGAGCGCGAAGACAGTAGCGGCGGCGGCTCTGATGGCAATTTCACGGCGGCGATGGGCGTTCCCACACTCGACGGCTTGGGGCCGCAAGGCGACGGCCTGCACGCTGTGCATGAGCATGTGGTCATCAACAGTTTGCCCAGACGCGCGGCGCTGATAGCGGCGCTCCTGCGCGAATGGGATTTTAGCGCTTAAGGCGCTTATAGAGCCATTGAGCACCCTCAAAAGGCGGCTTAATGGCTCTTTTGGGTCGCCATTGACGCCCCAATTATTAAATTTTGTTGAACTTAAAGCCCCCTTAAACTTTTGTTGTATAATAATCCACGGAACAAGTGTTTGTCGCTTTGGCAGAGCAGAAAGGATGATTTTCTGTGCAAGCGAGCCAAGCATTGCAAAGCCGCGTTTTGTTGTTGAACGGCAATACATGGGAGCCACTCGCGGTTATTTCTGTCCCGCGGGCTATTAATTTGTTGCTGGCTGGCAAGGCCATCGTCGTTGAGGAGAGCGGGAAGTTCCTGCAAACGGTGCGCGATAAATTTTCTGTGCCGTCGGTCATCGCCTTGCGAACGTATATCAATGTGCCGCGGCGCAAAGCGAGCTGGAGCCGTAAAGGGGTGCTCATCCGCGACGAATATACCTGCATTTACTGTGGCGTGCGGCCGGGGCCAATCTATAAGGGGCGGGTCTTGACCAAAGGGGAATTCACCATAGACCATATCGTCCCTAAGTCTCGCGGGGGCAAAGATACATGGTCTAATACCGCCTGCGCCTGCTCCGCTTGTAACCATCGAAAGGGCAACCGCCTGCCCCACGAAGCGGGGATGAAGCTCCAATGGGAGCCGAAAACCCCGCGCACGAGCTATCTGGTCATCGCTCTGGGGACGGGGCCGGCGACGTGGAAGCGCTATATCGAAATGTGAAACAGAGGTCGTCTTAGCATCAGACACCTCTGTTTTTCTATCCACTCACGAAGCGACCTCTGAAAAAGGTGCGTGGGTGATGGATGGGTTTCAGATTGTTTTTTATGGCGGCGGTTTGGTGGATGTTTTGCCGTCGGTAGGGGTATTTGTTGGCGGTAGCCGCGGTATTATTCCTCATCGCTGTACATACCTTTCGCTATGAAATGAATGACAGCTGAACGTCAGGCGGCTAGTGGCCGCCCTTTTTGTTATAATGGGCGCATCCATTCATCCAAGCGGTCGTTGAGCGATGTTTTATCCCCTTTTTCGCGTTGTTGGCATCTTGTGGCGCATCATCAAACTAGGGTTCGGTTTAGCGTTCTTTTTTCTGTGCGTCCAAAGCTCCACCTTCTCGCTAGAATCGCTCTGGCACGATGTGTCGTATCGTGTGTCGGCGCATCATTTCGATTTCATCCAATGGGAAATCGCGGCTATTGCCCGCAAGGCGGGCCAGACGCTCTTTGGCGTGCATCCTTTTATGGACGAAGCGGCGCGTTCCCAATTCGTGCGCGATTACATGGCGGACCTCGCCACGGCCCAACGCCTAGAAGCGGAGATAGACGCGCTGTACACCCGCCCTGACGTGGGCGACCCCGCGCGAGCTAGCGCCGCGTTGCGCGACCAGCGCGACAGCTTGCGGGCCAGCCTCGCGGAGCGGCAATTGTTAGCGGAGGCGATTTTAGAAGGGCAAGTGGCCGCTATTTTGGTGGAGGAGGGCTTTGGGGTAGCGGGTCAATTGTGGCCGCCTATGGCGATGCATTTTTCGCCTGTGCCCAATTTGCTCATCGTCTCCCCGCGTGACCGAATTTCTTTTGATGTCGCCCTCAATCTGAACCCGATGGGGGTTGATAGGCGGGCGGCCATTGAGGCGCACATCGAGGCGATACACGATGTATCCGCTTTGATTGTGCCCATCGGTGGGATTGCCGTCTATCCCGCTATGATACAAGAGACGACTTCGATACCGTGGGCGTTGGAGACGTTCGCGCATGAGTGGTTGCATCATTATCTATTTTTTCATCCCCTCGGTTTGGATTACTTTACAGGGGGAGAGGCTTTCGCGGGTCAGGCGCGCATCATCAACGAGACGGTGGCCGATACGTTCGGCAAAGAGGTTGGGCAATTGGCGGTGGCGCGCTACTATCCGGATCTGCTCGCTCCCGCGCCGCAAAACGGGCCAGCTAATCCCGTCCCGTTGGCGTTGCAGCGCAACCCGCTGGCGTTTGATTTCGGGCGGGAGATGAACCGAACGCGGGTGAACCTCGATTTGTGGCTGGCTAAAGGCGATGTGACCGCGGCGGAGATTTATTTAGAGGCGCGGCGGCGCTTGTTCGTGGCCAACGGCTACCCTATTCGCAGGTTAAACCAAGCTTACTTTGCATTTTATGGCGGGTATCAGGCGGGGGGGATACCGGGGGTCGGCGGAGAAGACCCCATCGGTCCGGCGGTGCGCGATATTCGCCGTCATAGCCCTAGCCTGCGCGCCTTCGTGCTGAACGTGCAGGGGGTGACCACCCGCGAGCAATTGCTCGGCCTGCGCGATGCGTTAGCCCCCAAACGATGAGCGCAAGGTAGCCGTATGATGAGCCGAGATGTGGAGCGGCTGGAACCGTTTTAGAACATCAGGAGAGCAGTGGGCCAACACTCATTCGCTCGCACGTGATCTGCTCTCCTGCCGTTCACAATGGGGAAGGTAGGACAATCTTTATTACACCAGTATCAGGAATTTACCCGTGTGTCTGCAAATTTTCTAATCTAACCCCTACTTTTTACGCGCGTCCCAATTTACCGATAAAATGCGTTCCGCAGGTGCAAGATGACTGTTGTGATACGGTGGTTCTCTTGATGGTTGTCAGGGCTATTTGCGCCTATAGACGGCATGGCGACCACCTCCTTTCATTCTGCTCTTTCTAGATAGATGACCTTATGAGCCGATTTAGCGGTGCGGTGCGGTCTAAGGTCTTGTTGCTGTATTTCGGCGATGGTTTCTTCGGCGGTATAGATGACATCGCGCAACCAATCGACAAGCTCACTTTTAGCGATATTGCCTAGCGCCGATAAATTATCTTCGCTAGCCAAGGAGTGCAATTCATCGAGTAGGTCGAGTACCACGCCGAGCCGTGTAGCGGTGTCGGGTAGGTGCAGGATTTTGGCGTGCTGCTGTTGGTTCATCAGGTTCAACCTTTGTTGCCGCTGAAAAAATAAAAAGGGGTGTGAGCTTCGCATCTGCTCACACCCCTCATTGGTTGCCCAACGTGGCTTCGAGAGTTTAGGTCTGCCTGAGCGGACTTTGCCCTCGATGGTGTAACAGATGCACAGTACGGATGCCATTGGCATCCCAATCGCCGCCGAAGAAAGGCGAGATGCGGACCAACGCCAAGGCGGAAAGGCCGATTCCTTGGGGCAATTGGGGCAATCTGCCGCTGGCGGCGAGCAGGCGCGCGGAAATAAGGCGCGCAAAGATGCCCTTGGGTTGCTCATGATATTCAATTAGCCGCGACCGCATGTGCTTGTGCATGGCTAATTAAGCGCCTTTCTCGACAGTGGTTGATTCCAACATTTTTAAGATGCTTTCACCGGTGATGAAAACCCGACGCATGCCGTCCGGTTTGCTCACCTGCAGGTGACCTTTTTTGATGAGGCGCTTAAGTGTACTGAGGCTAATCCCTAGCGCTTCTGCCGCTTCTTGCCGCGAATACACTGCTCCCGCTTCGATGTGTAATTTGGTCACTGGTGTCATCTTGTCTATCCTTTCACAATATAAACTAACACGGACTGCGATGGTCGTCAAGAGCCTGTTTGACTCTTAAATAGTTTTTAACGTATCGCAAGGGTTCACTATGGATTGTAGAGGTAAAATCTCCCCTTGACAAGCCTTTCTCATCGCCTCCATAATAACGGGGTCAATAGCATCATACAAAAGCGATGACGGAGACAGTTTGTAGGCGCGCCTCGTGTGCCAACGTCTACAGGGAGTCGGTAGCCATAGACTGGAAGCGCCGACAGATGTTGCTACAAAATTCCCTCCAGAGCTGGCGAGTGAACCAGCGCAAGGCGCGTTGCAGTAGTTCGCCCCGCTATCCCAGCGTTACAGGGGATAATGAGTGCGGCCGGCGTCGACCGGCTGAATCAGGGTGGTACCACGGGAACAAGACGCTCTCGTCCCTATTGTGATGGGATGAGGGCGTTTTTTATTGTCTATTGAGCCGATGGGGGCGAAGATGAGCGAAGACTTGCAAACCATACAAGAAAAAGCGCTGGCGGAATTGGCGGGCATCAACCAAACAACCGCTCTGGCCGAATGGAAAAGCCATTATCTGGGCCCCAAAGGGGTCATCCGCCAGTTGCTGGGCAAGATAGGGACGATACTGCAGGAAGAACGCAAAGCCTATGGGCAGATGGTCAACGCGGCCAAAGAAGCGCTGACAGCCGCTTATGAAGCGCACGAACAAGCCCTGCGCGAGCATGATTTAGCCCGCGACCTCGAAGAAGGGGCTATTGACATCACCTTGCCCGGCCGGGCGCGCCAACGGGGCACCTTGCACCCTTCCACCCAAACGCTACGCGAATTTTACAAGATTTGGGCCGAGATGGGTTTTCAGGTGTTCCGTAGCCAAGATGTCGAAGATGACGAAACCAACTTCGAGCTATTGAACTTTCCGCCGCACCACCCGGCCCGCGATATGCAGGATACTTTTTTCACCACGAAGCCCAATATCATCTTGCGGACGCATACTTCGCCGGGGCAGATACGGGCGATGCGCGCTTTGGGGGCGGGTGGCACGCAACCGGTGCGGGTTATCCTGCCGGGCATGTGCTATCGCTATGAGCAAATCACCACCCGTAGCGAGGTGCAATTCCACCAAGTGGAAGGCTTGGCCATCGGGCGCAACGTGCGTATGAGCGATCTCAAAGGCACGGTGACCGAATTTGCCCGTAAGATGTTCGGCGCGCAGGCGGCGGTGCGTTTTCGCGCCTCTTACTTCCCGTTCACCGAGCCGAGCATGGAAATAGACGTGGAGTGTTTTTTGTGCGGGGGGCAGGGATGCCGCGTGTGTAAATATGCAGGCTGGTTAGAAATCGCTGGCGCGGGCATGGTGCATCCGGTGGTCTTGCAAAATGGCGGCTACGACCCCACCGTATGGAGCGGCTTCGCTTTCGGTATGGGGCCAGAGCGTATTACCATGCTCAAGCACGATATACAGGATATTCGTTATTTCTGGGCGAATGATTTGCGCTTCTTGGAGCAATTCTAGGGATGGGGGAGGAGTAGAAAGATGCTAGTGCCGTTATCGTGGCTGAAAGAGTACGTAGACATTGATATACCCGTAGAATTGTTGGCGGAGCGCTTGACCGTCGCCGGGTTGGAGGTGAGCCATATTCGTTATATCGGCTTGCCGCAAGGGCGCGTGGATGGCGTGCGTTGGCCAGAATCTGACCATTTGGTATGGGATGATGAAAAGCTCCTTTTGGGGGCTATCCGCGAGGTCAAGCCGCACCCGGATGCCGACCGTTTGGTATTGGCGATGGTGGATTATGGCGGCGCCGAGCTAGAGCAATGCGTGACGGGCGCGCCGAATCTATTCCCCTATCGCGGGTTGGGCCCGCTCGCTGAGCCGTTGTGGACGGCCTTTGCTATGGAGGGGGCGGAGGTATGGGATGGCCATAGCGACACGCCAAAGCGCATGATTTTGAAAGGTAAAAGTCTGCGCGGCATTTATAACAAAAGCATGGTCTGTTCGGAAAAAGAACTGGGCATTTCCGATGAGCACGAGGGCGTTATTGTGCTAGATGCGCGCCCCGAATACGTCCCCGGCACCCCGCTCAGCCAAATTTTGGGCGATGTGGTGCTGAATGTCGAGCTAACCCCCAATTTGGCGCGGGCCTTCAGCGTGGTGGGCATCGCCCGCGAGGTGGCGGCGCTATTGGGCAAGGAGATGCGCTATCCCAGTTATGATGTGCTGATGGAAGGCGCGCCGATTGATGGGCAAATCGCTATCGAAATCCGCGAGCCAGAGCTAAACCCGCGCTTCACGGTCGCTTTATTGAAAGGCACAAGCGTTAAACCGTCGCCGCAGTGGATGCAAAGGCGCTTGAAATTGGCCGGCCAGCGCCCCATTAACAACATTGTGGACGTCACCAACTACATCACTTTTGAGATGGGCCAGCCCCTACACGCTTATGATTATGATAAGTTGGTGGCGCGCGCGGGGGGGCAAACGCCGTCTATTGTCACGCGGTTACCCCATGAAGGCGAGACCCTGACAACCTTAGATGGGGTTGTCCGCCGCCTAGACGCGCATAATATCCTCGTGTGCGATGCGGGCGGGGCTTTGGGGTTGGGCGGCGTCATCGGCGGGGCGGATACTGAAATAGACGAGCACACCACCAACGTTTTGTTAGAGGCGGCGAATTGGAATTTCATCAATGTTCGCCGCACCATGCAATCGCAAAAGGTGCACACCGAAGCGGGTACGCGCTTCAGCCGTGGCGTCCACCCGTCGCAAGCGATTTTGGGCGTGCAACGCGGTATCGAATTGATGCGCCAGACGGGCGGCGGGCAAATCGCCAAAGGCATTGTGGATGTTTATCCCAATCCGCCACAAGCCACGCAAGTAACCTTGCCCATCAGCGAGGTGCAACGCCTGTTAGGCCTGCCGCTATCTATCCAAGTGGCGGCCGACATCCTCAGCTTGCTTCAATTCGATGTGACGCTTGATGGCGATGTGTTGCATGTGACCGTCCCAGACCATCGCATGGATATAGGTACAGGGGTCATCGGGCAGGCGGATTTGGTGGAGGAAATCGCGCGCGTCTATGGCTACGACAAAATCCCCAATACCATCATGGACGACGCTTTGCCGACCCAATGGACGAACACCGCCCTAGACCGTGAGGAGCGCGTCCGCGATTTGTTGGTTCATTTGGGCTTGCACGAGACTATCAGCTATCGCTTTACCACGCCGCAAGCAGAACAGGCTTTAGTGCCGCCGGGCGCGGCCTCTAGCTTGCCGAATGTCGCTTATGTCCAATTGGCCAACCCCATCAGCTCGGAGCATACGGTCTTGCGCCATACGTTGTTGGTGAGCCTGCTGGAGAATGCGGCCCGCAATGCGCGGCATCACGCCCGCCAACAATTGTTCGAGATAGGCAAAGTGTATTGGGATGAAGGGGAGCGCTTTCCAGCAGAGCCGACCCATTTAGGTATTTTGCTGGTTGGCCCGCGCGATGAGGGGTCTTGGGATGGCGCGGGCGATAGCGGCAACATGGATTTCTACGATATGAAGGGCGTCATCGAAGGGCTGTTAGACGGCCTGCACATCAGCGGGGCGCGTTATGAGCGCGGGCACCATACCAGCTGGCATCCGGGGCGTTCGGCGACGTTGTATATCGGCGAGACCGCGATAGGCACTTTCGGCCAGTTGCATCCTATCGTGGCAGAGCGTTGGAAACTGGCTTCTGCGCCGCTATTGGTGGCCGAACTCGACCTTGAAGCGTTGGTGGCGCATATGGACGGGCGGCATCGGGTGCGGCCGTTGCCCATTACGCCGTCTGTGCTCGAAGATATAGCGCTAGTCGTAGCAGAAGCGACCCCCGCGGCAGATGTAGAAGCGGTCATCCGCAAAGCGGGTGGCGATTTGCTCAAGGAGGTGCGCTTATTCGATGTCTATCGCGGGCCATCTATCCCATCGGGGACGAAAAGCCTCGCTTATGCCCTCGCCTACCAGACGGACGAGCGCACCTTGACCGATAGCGACGTGGCCAAAGTCCGCAAGAAAATTATCGCCCTCGCCGAGCGCGAATTGGGCGCTAAATTGCGGAGCTGAAACCGGCGCGCTGTAAGACAAGGGGCTTGGGCAGGGCATCGGGCCCCTTGTCTTATGCTGAGCTTCTTAAGGTTTGGGGATGTCGTTTTGCGCCTATACTAGCTAGTGAATGTAGGCGAAGGTTAAGCGTATTTATGACACAATATCTTTATGCAGATAATGGTATTTACATCCGCTGGCACGAGGATGAAGAACACGTCCTCTATGTCGAAGTCACCCGCCAACCCACTTGGGAACTCGTTTATCAGGTGATTAACTTCATCAATCAGCTCATCTTCGCCACGCCGCATCCTGTATTCACCGTTTATCATTTCAGCAACTATGCGGGCATTTTGCCCAAAGGTAACATCCTCACGCATCTCAGCAAATTAGTGCACCTAGACCCGGCTAACGAAAAGTTGGTTATCTTCGTCAGCGAGACGTCGCTATTGCGGAGCTTTTTACAGATGGCGGGCGACATCTACGGTCTGCGCGATATTTTGGCCAAATATCGGTTTTGCAAAAGCCTAAGCGAAGCCTTTGCGCTGATAGGCCACTATCGCCGGGCACACGCCTAGGCCATCACCAGCCGAAAGCCAATAGATGAATAGTAAGTCTGGGGATTGAGATAGTAATGGAAGGTGATTTGAGAGCGTTGGTGGACGCTGACAAAAGACCCGCCATGGACGGCGCGCGTGGTATTGGTGCTGAGGTCTACGTTGTTGCTATATTCCCCTTTCGCGTTCAAGCACCACTCCCACACATTCCCGGCCATATCCATCACCCCATATGGGCTGATGCCATCGGGATAACGGGTGACGAGGGTAGTCATCTTTAGCCCGCTTTCGCGCGTGTTGGCGTATTTGGTTTCAAACGTATCGCCCCATGGATAAAGTCGTTTGGTATCGCCCTGAGCGGCGCGTTGCCATTGGCCTTGGGTCGGCAGGGTGATATTTTGGCCCATGCGGGCGCTCAGCCAGCGGCAGAAGGCCACGGCGTCGTACCATGTGACCATCTCGCGGGGGCGTTCGTCGCCTTTGAAGCTCCCCGGCTTGGGTTGGGGGTTTTTCATGCGCCAATTATAGGCGTGTTGGGAAAATTGCCACCAATCGGGGTTGGCGTAGCCCATCGGGTCGTCGAGGAAAATTTGATATTGTCCGTTGGTGACGGGATATTTGGTCATGCGGAAGTTATCTACATAAAAGGACTGGGCGGGTCGCGAGCCGCTCTCGGTCACTTCGTGAATTTCGGTGATGCCGAGGGGAATATCGCACCATTCCAGCATGGGTAAGGTGAAGGTGTTGGTTTGGCGACGGACGGGCGTAACGACATCGCCGCCGTTTTTACTGCCGACGGGTTCGAGCGTGATAGAAATCTCCTCGCACAGTTGCGCCAGACATTCGGGGTCATAATCTGGGAAGGCGCGCCGAAACGCTTGGAAGGCCTCGCAACCTAGCCGTTTGGCGGGCGCGAACTTCACGAGGTCGGCGATTTGGCGATATTCGCGCTCCGCTTCGCGCAGATAGGCTTGGCGCTCTAGGGAAGATTCGGCTTCTTTGAGCAGAGAATCTATGTTGATGAAGCGCGAGGTATAGCCATTGGAACGGGCTTGTTTTAAGAGGTATACCGCTTGGTCGAAATGCCCTTTTTCCATGGCGGCGATGGCGCTACTGATGATGGTGCTGGGGTTCATGGAGGGCGGCTTGATGTCGGTGACGGGCATGGCGCTGATGGATACGGCCGGCGGGGGTTGTTTGTGGCGCTCGGCAATATATATCGAATTGAGCAGGGATTTAACCGCCTCTGGGGTAATGCCTTTGCTCAGGTCGCAATAATGCACATCCATCAGCGAGGGCGGAATGGGTGTATTCTCTTGGATGAGGACGGGGAAGATATGGCGGCCCATGCTCTGGGCTAGCTCAAACTCTTTGCGACAATATTCAGAGGTGACTGAATCGGGCGAGAGCAGGTAAATAAACCCTTCGCACCATTCTAGGCGGCGCAAAATTTCTTTCCACCATTGTTGGCCGGCATAGAGGCGTTGGTCGTACCAGACATCATGCACTTCTAGCGTATTGACGATATGGATGCAGTAATTTCGGTCTACCCGCGCGTAGCTGACAAAAATTCGCATAATCTCATCCCCACCTAAATCTATTTGGGTTTTTCATCACTTTTCGTTATCACTCAGTTTGTTTATTACGCCAGTCATTGACGGCTTGTAAGGCTTGCGGCGTGCCGATATATTCTAAGGCTTCGGCCACGAAATCGCAGACGCGCTTCTTTTCCCATTGCGGTTTGCTTTGGTCGCTCAGATGGGGTAGCAAGTCTGGGACGATTTCCGATGTGGCGATATGGGCGAGCGCTTGGGCGGCTAGCCAGCGCACGTTAACGTCTTCATCTTTTAAGGCTTTCATCATGTGGGCGACCACTCCGCCGAAAGATAGCCGTTCCAAGGCTTGGACGGCGGCCACCCGTACGAAAGGGTCGGGGTCGTCGAGGGCGCGCCCCAAAGCGGGCAGGGCGATAATATCGCCGATGATGCCCAAGGCTTCGGCGGCGGCTTCGCGCACCATATTGCTCTTGTCGTTGGCGAGGGCGTGGATGATGGACGGGGCGCTCGATGGGTCGCCGATTTCCAGCAAAGCGCGGAGGACCGCGACGCGCACTTCTACCACAGAATCAGCGATAGCCTGTTTGAGGGCGGGTATGGCGGCCGGGTCGCCAATCCATGCGAGCGCTTCTGCCGCGCCCCAGCGAATCGTCCAATCGGCATCATTGAGCGCCTCTGATAAGTGTTCGATGGCGATAGGGTCTTTTAGCCCATAGAGCGTTTTGGCGTATTCGCGCAGGGCGTCTGCGGCGCGTTGTTTGATGTCCCAATCGGGGTTTCGCATCTCGGCTAATAAATCGAGTAGGATTTCGCGCTGTTCATCGGCTAAGGGGTCGGCGACGGTCGAGGTGTGGCCGACGGCCCACCCTCTATCAGCGTAGTATTGGGTTTTAGCGCGGGTGCGCCATTTCTGCACGAGTTTGAAAGCGCGTTGCGTGCCGATTTTCTGGAGGGCGGCGGCCGCTAATTCGCAAATGGGTTGGTCAGTGAAGGCGGGTTTGGCGTTGTCGGCCAATTTTTCGCTGAGCGGGTCTACGGTAGAGGGGTCGGCGAGTGCGGCGAGCGCTTCGATAGCGCCAGCGCGAATGTGGATGCGGCGATGGGATAAGGCGCGTACCAAAGCATCGCGGGCGCTGGCCCCACAAGCGATGAGCGCCTTTAGGGCGGCGTCGTAGACGAGCGGCTCATCATCGGCCAAGGCGTGGATGAGGGCGTCAATGGCGGTATCGCTGGCCACTTTGCCCAGCGCGGCCGCGGCGGCGATGCGAACTTGCGGCTCGGCGTCTTTGAGCAAGGGGACGATGTGCAGGGCCGCGAGTTCAGGTTGGTGCTCTAAGACGGCGTTGATGGCTTTGCGGCGGATAGTCCAATCGGGCGATTGTAACTGCGCCTTGATGGAAGGTTCATCCGCGGGCAAGGGGTCGGTATCGAGGTCTTTTTTTAGGCGCTCTTTGAGGTTATCTGCCGAGCCTTTATCACTTTTAGAGCGTTTGGGCGGTGTGGGGTCGCCGTAGAGGCGCATATTCCGTAGGGCGGCGCGGGCTTCTTTGCTTCCGATGGTGTCTAGGATACGGGCGGCAATTTCGTTAATGCGTAGTCGGCTCCAACTCGCGCGCGCGGAATCCTTCAAAAGTTGGATTAAGCGTTGTACAATTTCTGCATCCTCCATATTTTCTAAAGCCCCCACTGCCGCCGTTCGCACGCCTACATCTGTATCATAAGTCGCTTCCAACAAGGCGCGTCGCGCGCGGTCGTCATGAATGGTCTTTAGAGCCTCGATGGCGAGCCGTCGCGTCTCGCTCCCCCCGCTTTTGAGGGTGTGCAAAAGCGGGTCTATCGCCGCGTGTCCGATGCAGGAGAGGGCGCTAGCCGCGGCTTTTTTGACGCGCCACTGCTCATGATTGAGGCAGGCGATGAGCGGTTCGATAGCGGCGGTATCCCCGATGTAACCGAGCGCTGTAGCGGCGGCGGCGCTGACAGCGCTATCGCTATCGTATAGCGCTTCTACCAATGCCGGTACGGCGGCGTTATCGCCTATTTCGCCCAAAGCCCACGCTGTGTTTTGGCGGATGCGCCATTGGCTATCATGAAGCAAGCTGAGCAATCCGAGCAAAGCGTCGTCCCCCATTTGGCGTAGGGCGGTGACGGTGGCTTCGCGGATGGGTGGGTCTAGGTCTTGGTCAGCAACCGCTTTGAAAGCTTGCACCACGCGATTTAATGGGGCGGTTTTGCCGCGCGAGAGCGAGGCGTAAGCGGCGCGGCGTAGCTCCCATTTCCCCGTTCTTAAAACGTTCAGCAGTGTATCTTTGGATTGCCCATGACCCAACAGCTCTAACGCTTGGGACGCTTCTACGCAGGCTTCTGTTTCCAGTTGGTAGATGAGGCGCTCGGTGAGTTGGTTATGAGTAGCTTCACTAATTTTTAGCCCGTCGGCTAGGCATTGGGTCGCCAAGTAGGGGTCTACATCGGCGATGGTCTGGATGAGCAAATCGGGTGTTTGGGACATCCCGACCAGCAAGCGCAGGGGCATATCCCACTTGGTCGGCGTTCGGCGGCCGTTGCGGTCGAATTGGGGGGTCATTAGGCGCGTGTAGACGCCCTCTTGTTGCACGCCCAAAGCGGCGAAATAGTCGCGCAGTGGCTCGTAGGAGAAGCGCACGCCCCCTTCATTGATTTGCAAAAGATTAGCGCTTTGGGCCGCTTCTAATACATCGGGGCTTCGCAGATATTCCAGCGCCAAGCCCACAGGGACGAAAGAAGGCATATCCGCTTCTTGGAGGGCAAAGGCTAAGCGGATGAGGGCGGCGCTGATGGTGTCGTATGGGGGGAAGTTATCCGCCGCGCGGTTGCAGGCCCGTTCCCACAACGTATAGGTGAGTTGGCGCAGTAATGCGCCGCGGGTGTTGGGTAAGGGCGCTTGGGGTTGGGAGACGTGCAACAGGATGATGGCGCTGAGATAAAAAGGATGTTGGGCCATGCGCCCGATAGGCGTTAGCCAATCGCCTTTTGGGGCGATTTTTTCGACGAGTTCCGCCGCTGTTATATCTTCTACGTAGCTAGCGATGAAATCGCGGATGTGTTTGGGGGTCATCTCGGTGATTTCGATGACGGGCAAATCAAGCTCGCGGTTGCCTTTGTAGTCGGCTTTGCGGCAGGTGAAGATAACCCGTGATGGCGCGGTGGGTCCGTGGAGCCATGCTTGTAAAGATAGGAGCTTATCTTGGATGGGAGAGACGAGCTTATCCAAACCATCGAGATAAAGGGCGATTTCGCCCCGTTGGAGTAATTTAATGGGGTCGCTATCGAAGGGCCAGCGTTTGCGGATGAAACTTTCGATGTCGGGTTCGAGTTGCCATTGCGATAATTTGAGCCACAAGGGCAAGGGGGCGTTTTTTTCTTGATTGAGACGGTCTTGAGCGGTAGATAAGATGAGCTGGCGTAGGGTGGTCGTTTTGCCCATCGCCGGTTCGGCGACTAAAACAGCGCGCGGGCATTTTTCGATGGCGTCGTATAGGCTATAGATAGGCGTTTTGCGGTTGTCGGGCATATCGCAGAAGGATTCACCGCTGGCCGGCCTAGCGAGCGAGAAAGCGCCTTGGATATGGC
This sequence comes from Anaerolineaceae bacterium, assembly GCA_037441665.1. Classification (GTDB taxonomy): domain Bacteria; phylum Chloroflexota; class Anaerolineae; order Aggregatilineales; family Phototrophicaceae; genus JBBIRQ01. The sequence continues at coordinate 142,151 of JBBIRQ010000002.1, forward strand.
GCCGACGGGTGAAGTGTAGGCGCGACCATGTGGCAGAATCTTGTTGCAAGATGAGGTCGGCTTGGTTGGCGGGTTCGATATATTCGAGGATGCCATATTGCGTTTCCAACTCCGCCATAAGGCGGGTGAGATAGCGCGTTTGGGGGTCGGGTTCGTATTGAATCGTGTCGGGGGATTCCTCTTTAAGGGACTCGATTAATTTTTGTAGGTTGGTTTGGTAGACGCTATCGTCGCGCCAACGGGTGAAGTCAATGTATTGCCGCCGTTCGATTTCTAAGGGCCAGCTCGAATCGGGGATGGGGCGGAGCAAAATAGGGAAAATGGGGCGTCCGATGCGGTCGGCGCGGGTTAATTCGCGCAGGCAATAACGCGAGCCGATGTAATCGGGGCTGACGACAGAAATCATAGCGGCGCAATCGTTGAGGGCTTTTTCGATGGCGCTCGGCCAATCGTCGCCGGGGCGCAAATCGAGGCGGTCCATCCATAAATTGATGCCCGCGTTTTTTAGGTCTGCCGCTAGTCGCAAGGCGAATTCCGCCTCTGTACTACGGTAACTGAAGAAGATATATTTCTGATTGGTGACGACCATATTCCCGCCCATTTGCCATATCACTTGGCCAATGTCGTCATGAAAGAGAAAAATGTATACCTAATTCATACTAAAACTACACTAAAAATAAACGGTAAGCCAACAAAATTGCAACATTGTTACGACGGCAACGAAAAACATTTATCGGTTTTTATTTAGGTCGCAAATGAAAACAAGTATCATTATGGCGCAATCGTTATGCGCTCTATTGTAAATCGTTTAACGGAATTAAATTGCTATTACATCATACATTATTGTAATAACTGGACATGAAAATAATAAATAAAGCATATCTATGCGTCTAACAAGCGTGGACGCGGCGTATAGCCAAATGAACAAGGGGCCTGTACAATGCGGAGCGGATAGGTTCGGGAGGAAATAAGATGTCTCGTTGGTGGTTATGGGGATGCCTGCTTTTGTGGATGTTGTTACCGCTAGATGTCGCCGCCCAAGAAGCGCCGCCGTTGACCCCTACGGCGCAGGTGCGGCCATTGGTGGTTTGGTGGCCAGATGCGTTGACGGCCGCACATCCCGAAGCGTTGGCCACGCGCGACCAACTGACCAACGCTTTTATGTTGAATGCGCCCAACGTCGAAGTGCAATTCCGACTGAAAAGCGTCAGCGATGAACCCGGCGGGTTGTTGCCCACGTTGCGTTCTGGTAGCTTGGTGGCGCCGGGCGTTTTGCCCGATGTAACCCTTCTGCGCCGCCGCGATGTCATCACCGCCCAACGGGAGGGGTTGATTGAGTGGTTTGGCGATGTTGCCCCGCCTGCAGATTTGGCGGCGACCTTGCCTTTAGGCTATGTCGAAGACCGCCTTTACGGCTTGCCCTACATGATAGACATTCAGCATCTGGTTTGGCGCGAGGGCGCGCCTACGCAATGGGATTTTGAGACCGTTTTAGATAGGGGCATTAGCTATGTTTTTCCCGCGGGCGAGGCGGGGCCTATCAATGATGTCTTTTACGCGCAGTATGCGGCCGGCCGCGGCGATTCGGCGGCGGGCATTGACGCCCAAGCGCTGGCCACGACTTTAGATTATTACGCGCGCGCGCGTTCTGCGGGGCTTATCGGCGATGCCTTATTGGCTTATACCACCGTGGATGCTTATATAGCGGATTTTGAAGATGCCCTTATCCCGGTCGCGCTGGTCAAATCATCGTACTATTTGCAACAGCGCGCCCGCGATGAAGCCCTCGTCCCTACGAGCATCCCCACCGCCGATGGCGACCCGACGACCATTTTAGATGGTTGGGTGTGGGTATTGGTGACTTCTAACCCGGAGCAACGGGCTTTGGCGCTCAGTTATATCAACTGGATGATAGCATCGGAAAATCAAACGGCTTTTGCTAGGGCCGCTTACCAGCTACCCGCGGGCGCCAGCGCGCGCCGCCAAACGATAAACGACCCCGCTTATAGCGATTTCATCGAATCGCTTTTGAGCGCGGCGGTTATCGCCCCTACCGATACAAACGATGCCACCTTGCGCGCCTTGCAGAGCGCATATATGGCTATTTTGATGGGTGAAAAGACGGTCGAGCAGGCGGTAGACGACGCGCTAGCGGCTATCCCCGCCTCTTAATCGAGCGCTTTTTGGTAAAAGCGATGACGCTTGTAGATTTTATTGCCCAGTTGGAGGCTGATTTTCACCAATTCGTTGGTTTCTAAAATCCAGCCAGAATCCACGTACTGATATTGGGTGGGCAAGACCGCCTTAGCCAGCGTATACAGCAGGGCGAGGTCTACCCCGCGATGGCGATATTCTTCGCGCACGCCCATGAGCGGGTTCCGCACGCCGCGGATGACCCGTTTTATCTTCCAATACCACAGCGCTTTAAGGAGCGTCCAGAATTCGGGGTGGCCGGGACGGGGATAGGCTTTGTGCAGTACCTCGTTGAAGTTGGGGATGCTGAGGATGAAACCGGCAGGCTCGCCGCCGACTTCGGCGAAGAAGGCTAATTTAGGGTCGAAGAAAGCGCCGAGGTTGGCCACGAGCGCATCTAGCTCTTTAGGCGTCATGGGGACGAAGCCCCAATTTTTGCTCCATGCGGCGTTATATAAGTCTTTGAAAAGGGCGAATTCCTGTTTGAGCTTGCGGGTGTTGACCGGGCGGATGGTGATATGGCTACGTTGCATCTGGCGCGCCACGATTTTTTCAAAGCGCTCTAGGGTATGATGTTCGGCCATCAAGTCGCGGTCTATATACATGCTGACGATGTCCATCGCTTTGACGAAGCCGGCGCTTTCGATGAGCTGTTGGTAGTAAGGCGGGTTATAGGGCATGAGGATGACCGGACGGGAGAAATTTTCGATGAGCAGTCCGCATTCTTCGTGCGTGGTGAATTGGGGGCCGCGGATGAGCGGGTAACCGCGCTCCGCCACCCAGCGCCCGGCCGTATGCAAGAGGGCGTTGGCGGCTTCGGGGTCGTCGTAACATTCAAAGTGGGCGAACCAACCGACCCGTTCGCCGTGGAATTCGTTATGGCGATGGTTGATGAGCGCCATTATCGTACCGACCAGTTGGTCGCCGCGCCATGCGCCGAAACTTTCGCCTTCGACATATTCCCATGCGGGATGTTTGCTTTTATCGAGCAATTCCCGCCGAAAAGATAGGAGCGGCGGCACCCAATGGGGGTCATTTTTATAGAGACGCCACGGAAATTCAAAAAACGCTTGCCGCTCTTTAGGGGTTTGGATTGGGCGTACATCCATGCGCTTTTTCCTCTCAGTCAGGGGCTAAAGAAGCCCAAATATATCTTGACACTGTCCGCGCCATCTGCTACTATGGCGCCACTATCAAACATTCCACAGTAGCTCAACGGCAGAGCAATCGGCTGTTAACCGATGGGTTCCTGGTTCGAATCCAGGCTGTGGAGCTAAGCGGCGCCCTATCAAGCAGATAGGGCGTTTTTTTATCGGTTCAACTCATAGATAATCCGCAAGCCATCTAGGGTTAGCTCTGGGGCGATGATGCCGATCTCCGGGATATATTCGGCGATGCGCGGGGCAAGGCCGCCCGTGCCGATGATATGAATGGTATCGCTGGCTAAAGAGGCTTTCAACCGTTTGATGAGGCCATCAATCATGCCGACATAGCCCCAAAAGATGCCCGACTGCATGGCATGGGTGGTATTGCGTCCGATAGGGTCGGGAGGGGGCACAAGGTCTACTTTGTAGAGTTTGGCGGCGCGGCTGACGAGGGCATCATGCGTGACCATCAGCCCCGGCGCTAAAGCCCCCCCGATATAATCGCCCTCGGGCGAGACGACATCAAAATTGGTGGACGTGCCAAAGTCAATGACGATGGCCGGGCATCCGTAAAGCGTCTTGGCCGCCACCGCGTTGACGATGCGGTCCGCGCCCGCCTGAGACGGTTGGTCTATGGCGATGCGAATGCCGGTTTGAATATCGCTGGTCACGACGATAGGCTCTAGCTGTAAGTAGCGCCGCACTAGCTCTATCCACGTTGGGGTGAGGGGTGGCACCACACAACTGATGACCACGCCAGAGACAGATTTATAATGGAGTTCGGCGCTACTGAGGAAGTTACGCACCAAGACGGCGTATTCGTCGGCCATTTTGTCGGCGATGGTGCGCGCCCGCCAAGACAGCCGCCATGAATTATCTCTCCATAACCCTAAATGGATGTTGGTATTGCCAATATCAATAGCCAAAAGCATAAAGGCATCCTTTACGTGGCGCGAAGTATCCTCATTTTAACAAGTCTTTCAGAACCTGCTAGAGAAGGTGTTACAATAAAGGCAATCATGTAATCGTAGGCTGATGCAAAAGGTGGGTCACCTGTTATGCAAATTCGATTGGCGACGCTCGATGATACCCAAGCGATAAGCGCCCTTTTTTGCGGGCAGATTGAACGCTGGCAACGGATGAATGCCCAAGGCTACGCCGAAGATGTCCCCTATGAACGGCTGAGCATTTATGAGCGCTGGTTGCATGGCGGCCCGTGGATGAGCGTAGAAACCGGCGCCATCTGGCTGAATCATTTGCTGGGTGGGGCGGGCCTGCCCTATGTGGTCGTAGATGCGGGCGCTGTGGTGGGCTATGCGGAGCTATTCCACAGCGACGAACCGCCCCCCTATGGTGAGCATTGGCATATAGCCCAATGGGTGGCGGGCGGCGATGTGGAACAGGTGGGCGATGCGCTATTGCGCTGGCTGATGGAACAATCCGCTACTGTGGGACGTCTGACGGTATCCGCCCCGCGTTACGATGAGCTTGCCCACGAGCGTTACGCGCGTCATGGTTTTACCCATTTGGCGACCTTGCGCCAACTGACGCTATCCGCGCAAACAGGGCAAAGCTTTTATCAAGCGATTGAGCATCCACAAAGCGCGTATGGGCAAATCGAAGGATGGGGTATGCCGCTGGGGCGCGCCGGATGCGCTCGCCAACATTGGGAGACGCTATGGCCAGCGCTGTGGCGGGGCATTCCGCCATTACAGGCGCGGCGCCAACATCGCCTGAAGTTGAACGCTTCGGGGCAGGATGCGTTCGTTTTTTGCTTGCAAGGGCTGTACGACCCACGCGCGGCCGAAATTTTTTGCTGGTCGCCCAAACCTTTGACCGCGCAGGCCTTGGTCTCTATACGCGATTGGGCGCATCGGGCGGGGTATCGCTTGTTATCTATGCTGACGGATGACAAAACGGCTAAACTATTCCCCGCCGATGCCGAGCCGAGCCCCCATGAGATAAATATCTACCAATACTGCTATACGGCATAACCGAGAGCTTTTGAAACCTATTGAGGAGGCGCGATGCCGATTTATGACGCTGACCATCTGGAATATAACATCAACGTTGGGCATATCACCATTGTAGGGGATGGCGGACGCCAATTGCCCGCTTACTGGGCGCACCCTTCTTATGGTAACAAATTCCCCGGCCTCGTCCTCGTGCATGACTGGTGGGGCCTCACCGATTTGATACGGCGCTTGGCGCATTTTTTCGCGCAGATGGGCTATTACGTCATCGTGCCTGACTTATTTGAAGGGCAACAGGCCACCATCCCGCAAGAGGCGTTGAAGCTGGTCGAAAAGTATAAACCGCACGGCTATAACCTGATTAACGATGCCCTAGGGGTGCTGGAATCGCATCATCAGTGTAACCGCGATGTGGCGGCGGTGGGGGTAGGCATGGGGGGGAGTTTAGCGTTTGAATCGGCCATCAAACGCCACGATTTAGAAGCATCCATCGCTTTTGGAGGGTTTCCACAAGCTTATCTAGGACAATTTCATCAAGCCCGCGCGCCGATTCTGGCTTTCTATGGCGACCAAGAGCCATTCACCAAGCCCGCGGTCATCCAAAGCTTTAAGCAAGAGCTGGCGCGGACGCCGCTAAAAGATAAACACGAAGTACATATTTTGCCCCACATCGCCCATGAATTTTTCTCCGATTCCCTTAGCCCAGCCCAACGGGAACAGGGGCGGCGGGCGGTGAACATGAGCCTCGCCTTTTTAGAGAAGCATTTGGTGCGCCAGCGCGGCCCACGCCGCCGCGATGAGGATATTATTTAACGTCGCCAGAAGCGCGCTTTCAAGCCATCTTTGGGCATTAGGGTAGGGCGGTAAATGAGATGCAGATTTTGGCCTTCTACCAACTCCCACGCATAATCGCGCACCAGATGAGCCGCGATGATTTTCATCTCTTGCTGGGCGAAAGCGTAACCGACGCACACGCGCGGGCCGCCGCCAAAGCCGACGAGGCTATAAGGCAGGTCGCCCTCTTTGCGCTCTGGACCGAAGCGGTCGGGGTCGAAGCGGTCGGGGTCGCGGTAAAGCCGCTCGTCGCGGTGGGTGACGTTGATAGGGTATAGTGCCGTCCAGCCTTTGGGCACGCGATAGCCGTTGAACTCGAATGTTTCGATAACCCCACGAAAGCCGGCCGGCACAGGCGGGCAGAGCCGTTCAACTTCTTTGAGGATTTGCTCTAAAAAGGGCATCTCTTTTAGGTGCTCTATTTCCAGGCGCTGGCCCCAGCCGATGCGGATTTGTTCATCGCGGGCGCGCGCCCAAATATCGGGGTGTTGGGCGAGTAGCATCACCATGGAAGTGAGCATAGAGGCGCTGGTTTCGTGCCCGGCAAAGAGCAAGAGCAGGGCTTGGGCTTGTAATTCGTCCAGACGGAGGCCGTCACCGTGTTCATCGCGCGTGGCGACCAAAAGCCCTAGCGCGTCGCGGGTGGGGTGGGCTTGGCGCTGGCGGATGGCGTCGGCGATGAAGCGCAGGATTTCGTCGCGGGCGGCCAAAGCGCGCCGATAGGGCGGCCAAGCGCGGCTGGGTATGGCGATGAAGCCGCCCGTCAATTGGGTGAACAAACGGCTGAGATGAGCGGTTTGTGCGCCCGTTTCGCTACCGGTCAGCAAGCGGCTAGCGATTTCAAAGGTGAGTTGCTTGTTTTGCTCTAGCCAGTGTAAAGATCCGCTCTGCGCCCAACTGTGCAGATATTGGAGCGCTAACGTTTGCATGATGTCTAGGTAATGGTGGAGCGCTTGGCGATGAAAGGCGGGCATGATGAGCTTGCGCTTTTGCTTATGCTCCTCGCCATCTTGGACAAAGAGGGAATCGCCCAGTAGCGCTTTGAACGTGGGCGGCCAGCCATCGCGCCACGAGAAATATTGCATTCCGCCCGATAATAAAAAGCGATTTGCTTCTGGCCCCATCAAAAAGACCAGCTCGCGACCCAACAAGCGCGAACGGAAGATGGGGCCGTATTGATGATATTGGCGCATCATATACTCTAGGTCGAGGAAGCGCGGCGGTTTGCCGATGAAAGGCAACCCCACATCCCCCGGCGGCAAGGGGAGCTGGTGCGGGCGGGCAATGTTCATAATGATAAACTCCGACAGTGTCTATATAGATAATATGCCGCAGTATGCCAGCATTGGATGAGCAGAGGCTGAGTAAAGCGTCAGACGACGGGTTTAGGGCGGTCGAAAAGCAGGGCGGGGGCTACATTGCCGATGGCCAGCGCGCCGAGGATGAAGGCAGTATGAATGCCGTTATTGACTACCTCCACCAATAGGGGGATGGCCGCCTCTGCCGACGAGGCCACCGTAAGCTTGAGCAAGCCGATCATGGTGCTATAAGCGAAGACGCCCGGCACCATAGGGATAGACCCGCTGACAGCGAAGATAAGCGATGGCATTTGTAAGCGATGGGCGCAGGCGCGCGCCAAAAAGCCGATGCTGGTTGCGGCGAATAACGTTGACGGGACAATGCTCATCCCCCAGTGTAGCAAGAGGGCGCGCAGAGCATGGCCCAACCCGCCGACGGCCACGCAATAGGGCAGGGCGCGTGGCGGCACGTTGAACAGTATAGCGAACCCGCCAGCCGCCACGGCCGACCATAGGGCATCTATGAGGATAGCGCTGGCTAGATTCATAAGCCTTGTACTCCCGTCACCCAGATGGCTAAGGATAAGCCGATGGCGATAGCTAAGGAGATGAGCAACCCGTCGATGCCCCGCGTTATCCCCGTGACGAGATGCCTTTGTATCAAATCTTTGGCGGAATTGATGAGCGACACACCGGGCACCAGCAACAACACCGAGGCCGCCAAGGCGATATTGGTTTGTTGGGTCAGGTTGAAAAGCGCGGCGGCGCTGGCGATAAGCCCCGCGATGAAGGCGGTGGCCGCCGTCACTAATAGCGGGTTGAAGTAACGCCGCGTCAGCTCTTGCCGCGCGAACATGGCCACCGCAGAAGCCACAAAAGTGATGAGAAATACCGCCCAATCGCTGCCGAACAAGTGGCTAAAGGCGGCGCAAGCCAAGCCAGTAGCGGCGATGACGAGGTGGCGGTCATAATTGGGCGCTAGCTTATCAATCCGCATCAGTTCCTGACGCAAGCTAAAGCGGTCGAGCTGGCCGCGCATCACCCCATAGCTGAGGTTACTAATTTCGGCGATGATGTGCATATTGACCCCCAAGCTGGGGACGCGGCGCACTTTGGTACGGAATTGGTGGTTGTTGATGGTGCTAGCGACGATAGCATTAGGCGATACGAGGATGTCCATCCAATCGCACCCTAGGCCTGTGCCCAGCCGATGCACCGTCTCTTCTACGCGCTTGCTATCCGCGCCATGTTGCAAGAGCATTTGCCCCGCCCATAACGATAAGCTGATGACATCGCGCAAGGTCTCGGTATCCATCGGTGGCTTATGGGGGCGATTATCTACCAATTGGGACATGGTTTAGCCTAGCTATTCAATCGCAGATGACACGCTCTATCATGACATACTTTGGGCGATGTGATGAGGTCATTTTGCAGAGAAATAGGCTAACATCCTTCCTGTTTTGCGCTTTCCCAGACGTGTTGCGCTTTACGGATGAGGCGCAACAGTCCCGCATCTAGTTCGGCGCGCATGGCGTAAGCGTCGTCGAAGCGCAACCAGCGATAATCCCGCACCTCTTGCGGCGGCGGGTTGATGGCGTCGGGTTGTTGTGTGGCCAACAGATAGCGAAAATCGAGATGGAGATGCTGATGATAGCGGGCGCTGGCCGGGATGGTGTGGACGTCATAATCGAGGGGGCGCGGGCGCTGTGTCGTCGGGAAGAAGCGCAAGTCGGGCAAGCCGCTTTCCTCTTGGGCTTCGCGCAGGGCTACGGCGGCCAAATCGGTCTCGTCATCGGCGTGCCCGCCGAAAGGCAACCACAAGTCCAAGTAGGCGTGACGGTGTAAGATGATGCGCCCGCTGGTTAGGTCGAGCACGAGCGCCGATCCGGTGAGATGCCCGACTTCGCAATTCATATTCAAGATGTTGGGGTGTTCGGCTATCATGCGGCGGATGAGCGCTATATCAGACGCCTCTTTTTCGTCGGCTGGGGTGTGTTCATCGAGCAGGGTTAGGATGTGTTGGTAAGCCGCCTTTAGGGTATAGCGGTACAGGTCAAGCGTCCATTGGCGCAAGGTCTCTAATTTTTGCGCGGGCGTTTGGTCGTCCCATAGCGGCGGTCGGGCGTGTTGGGGCGTCATTGCGCCTCCAAGATGAGCGCTTGCCCGTGTTTAAGCCCCGTTAACACCAATTGGCCATCGGTGACGGTGTACATTTGCCCCCCCAGCAGGTCTTTGAGCGCCCGCCCATCGGCTAGGCCGCCGCGCCATACGGGGATAGCAAAGGAGGCCGAGCTATCCGACCCGCGGTAACCCACAATGACGAGATGTTGTTCTGGCGCGTGGCGCTGATAAGCGATTAAATCGCCGTCGGCGCGCAAGATGTGGAAACCGCCATGCTGGAGCGCGGGGGCGCTTTTGCGAAGCGCGATGAGTGTTTGATGATAGGCCCGTAGGTCTTGATTCCAGTCGGCGGGGTCCCAGCGCATGGGGCGGCGATTATCGGGGTCTTTACCGCCATCCATGCCGATTTCATCGCCATAATAAATGCAGGGCACGCCGGGAAAGGTCATCAGTAGGGCCGTGCCCAATTTGACAAGGGCGGTGTCGCCGTTGGCGATGTGGTAGATGCGGGTGATGTCGTGGCTACTGATTTGGTTGAATTGTTGCAAAGCGATGACATAAGGGATGGCCACCAAATAATGTTGCCATTGTTGGGCCAAATCCTCGCTGGGTAAAGGGGTGGGGTCGCCCCAGCGCATCCCATCGTCTACGCCAATATCGCGCCCGCCCAACCAGCGCCGCACAGGGATATTGAAGCCTTGATAGTTCATGGTGGCGTCGAGTTGGTCGCCTTGGATATTGGGTGTGCCGTCTTGGAAATATTCGCCCATCATATAGGCGATTGGATTTTCGGCTTTGATGGCTTCGCGCATTTCTCGCCAGACTTCGGCATCGAGTTGGTCTACCTCGAAGTTGCCGGTCATATTGGCGACATCTAAGCGCCAGCCATCTATGCTGTAGGGCGGTTTTAGCCAATGGCGTATGGGAGAATCGGGATTGCCGTAGATGGCGTCGCGCAGTTTGCGGCTGGTGTAATTGAGCTTGATGAGCGTAGGCACGCCTAGCCAATATTCAAAGGATTGGCTATCGGGGTGGTAAATGAAGTATTCAGCCGTGGGGGATTGGGGGTCTTGTTGGGCGGCCAAGAACCACGGGTGGCGACTGCCGATATGGTTAGGCGTAATGTCGAGGATAAGGCGGATGCCGACATCTTGGGTGGCGCGGCGCAGGTCGGCTAGCGCGCTATCGCCCCCTAGGTGCTCCGCCACCTTGTTGAAGTTTTTGATGTCGTAAAAATGGTTGCTATCGGCGTCGAATATCGGCGTTAGATATAAGGCGTTTACGCCGAGGTCGCGCAAGTAGGGGAGCTTTTGGGTGATGCCCTGCAAATCGCCGCCGAAAAAGTCGAGGCTACGCGATTCGCGCCACGGGATGGGCAATTCGTCCCAATTGCGTTTGTGGGTCTTTTTGCCTTCGCGTTCCCATTGGCCATCGCGCACATCGTTAGTGGGGTCGCCGTTGTGGAAGCGTTCGGGGAAAATTTGGTAAAAGACCGATTGGCGCACCCATGCGGGCGCGGAATAGTCCGCTAAGATGGTGAAGTTGAACCAATCGGGGGCGTCCCCGCGCCACGCGCCAAGGCCGTTGATGTGGTAACTGTGCCCTTCTTCGACAAAAAGCTTGAAGCAATAGTTATTACGGTGTTGCTTGAGGGTGTAATCTGCCTGCCACCACGCCGAAGCGTCGTCGCGTTGCGCCACGCGCATTTCAATGAACTTGAACTCGCCATCGGGGCGGGCCCGCAGGAAGACGCGGTCTACAGGCGCGGAGCGGGGCACGCGCAAGCGAATCGTGACCGTATCGCCGATACGGGGCGTCAAGTCGGATACGTAAAGCGGCGAACCATCATGATGCACGCCGTTGAGCCATTCGGGATAAGCGCTCATGGATTGAACTTCTTTCTATCAATGCTCAGGTTAAGGATGACACAAGGCGCGCAAGTCGTCTAGGGCGCGCCGATGATAAGCGATATTTCCGTTTTCTAGGCTTTCCACCACATCATCTAGGGCGCGCAAGGCTTTATACAGGCGCACCCGTTCGTGATGGTCAGCGGGCAGGGGGCGCAGGGCGGTATAACCTGCATAGACGGCCTCCTTGTGGCCCCCGCCGATGTCATCCCAGTCATCTTCGACGTGGAAATCCCATGATGGGTCGCCAGAGACCGCCCACTCCCAATCTACAACCGCCGTGACGCGCCCGCTCTGTTGTAGAATGTTCTCGAAATGGTAATCGGTATGGGCGAGCGCGCTATAAGGGATATGTCGGAAGCGCGGTTCGAGGGCGGCTAGCCAGCGGCTCATCTGCGCGATGATGTCGTCCGTATCCGCGCCGCTGTTCTGCGCGCGCGTCGCATATTCGGTGAAGTAATTGTAGATAAAGTCATGCCACGTTTTCAATCCACCTTGGGATAGCGCGCACAAGGGGCCAAAACCCGTATAGGTTACGCTGTGTATCTGCGCTAAAATCCCCCCGACTTCTTGCGCGAGGGCGCGGCTTTGTGTCGGCGTCAGCTGGTGGGCAGTATCTATGATAGCGCCGCCGTGGACGTAGGATAGCACCATATATTCGACGGGCACAATTTGGCGCGAGACGTCGGCGATAGCGTGGGCGGGAACGGGGACGCCAAGCGCGCGCAGGGCTTCGTAGGCGAGCGCTTCGCCCGCGAAACGCTGGCTGTAGCGGTCTTGCAAGCCATCGAAGCGCACTACCCACGTTTCATTGATGACGAAACTAGGATTGTTGCGCCCATGCCCCAAACGCCGCCAATGCCCAATCTCGCCCAGCCCATGCGCTTTGCAGATGGGGCCTAACAAGGCCTCGTAATTGGCTATCAAGCGCGCGCCTCAGCTTTCGCGGCGAATGGCGACATCGCCATATTCTTTGGTTTGTTGGTCGGGTTTACGCATGTAAAGCCACGTCAAGTAGGCGAGGCGGTCGCGCAAATCGTCCCGTAGCTGTTCGGGGCGAAAACGCCACGCCCAATTGCCCGCGGGCTGGCCGGGGGTGTTCATGCGCGCTTCTGCCCCCAAACCCAGCACATCTTGCAGGGGGGCGATGAAAGTATGCCCAACCGACCCCATACCCGTTTGAATGAGCGTCCAATGAATGTCTTGAATATCCCGATGCAGATATTGGCTGATGAAATGGCGGGTGCCGTCGTCGGCTTCGTTTTGCCACCAACCCACGGTGGTATTGTTATCGTGCGTGCCGCTATAGACGACGCAGTTAGGGACGTGTTGGTGCGGCAGGAAGGTATTTTTAGGGTCGCTCCATGCGAATTGTAGCACTTTCATACCCGGCAGGTTGAAAGTGTCGCGCAGTTTTTCTACGCCTTCCGTGATGACGCCGAGGTCTTCGGCGATGATAGGCAGTTCGCCGAGCGCGTCGCGCAGGGCTTTGAAGAACGCTTCGCCGGGACCCGATACCCATTTGCCATGGATGGCGGTTTCTTCCGTGGCGGGGATTTCCCAGTAGGCTTCAAAGCCGCGGAAGTGGTCTATGCGGATATAATCCACCAAGTCTAGCGCGGCGCTAACCCGCTTTATCCACCAGTCGTACCCTTTGGCGCGTTGGACATCCCACTTGTAAAGGGGGTTACCCCATCGTTGGCCGGTGGGGCTAAAGTAATCGGGCGGCACGCCTGCGATGACTTCGGGGTTGCCGTGGGCGTCTAGGTAATATTCATCGCGGTTGGCCCATACATCGGCGCTATCATGGGCGACGAAGATAGGAATATCGCCAAAGAGGCGTACACCCTTGCCGTTGGCATAGCGTTTTAGGTCTAGCCATTGGCGATAAAACACCCATTGGCGGAATTGGCGCTCGGCGATACGTTCCGCTAGCTGTTTGCGGGCGCCCTGCAGGGCGGCCGGGTCGCGCAGGGCGTAGCCGTGTTCCCATTCTACCCATGGTCGCCCACCGTGCTCATCCTTGAGCGCGACAAAAAGGCTGTAATCGTCTAGCCAATAGGCTTGTTCGGCGCACCACGCTTCAAAAGCGCTTTTTTGCGACATAGAGCCGTTTTTTTGAAAGCGGCTGAAGGCGACATTCAACTTCTGGTTGTGATAAGCAATCACTGGCCCGTAGTCTACGTAATCGTTCGGGAAGTGCGCGTCGTTGAGGTCGTCGCGGTTGAGCCAGCCTTCTTCCACAAGTTTATCAAGGCTGATGAGATTGGGGTTGCCAGCGAAAGCGGATAGCGTTTGGTAGGGGGAATCGCCGTAACTGGTGGGGCCGAGCGGTAACACTTGCCAAACAGATTGCCCGGCTTGGGTCAACCAATCCACCCACCGATAGGCCCATTCGCCGAGGTCGCCGATGCCATAGGGGCCGGGCAGAGAGGTGGGGTGTAATAAAATGCCGCTGGAGCGGGGAAAGAGGGACATGAAATAATCCTTTACTTAAACGTTTAGTTTAGTGGTTAGATGTTAACGGAGTTTTAATGGCGTTGCAATATGGGCGTATGTATGAAATGTACAAAAGCCTTCCCCCTTTATTAGGGATATTTCTCAAGGATATTTCTCAATGAACACTTCTCTAGGAACATTTCTCAATCGGGCTACGTCTATGGCTGAGTGAGTGTTTTCTGATGAGAGGATAAAACAACATGAGGCTATATCTCACGAAATTATGCGTCTTATTGGGGTTGTTGAGCATCGCATGGGGGGCGCGCCCAAGAGACGGCGCGGCTGGCCTACTTCATCGCCCCAGATGAAGACGGTATCGCGCAGGTCTATCAATGGATGATGGCCGGCGATGTGGTAGAATCGCGCCAAATCACCCACGCGGCCAGCGATGTAGCGATGTTCGGCGTGGCTTACGATGGGCTGAGCATCGCCTACATCAGCGATGGGCGCTTGTGGTTACAACCCATCCACACAGAAGACGCCGAAGCGCTGACCCCGTTGAGCGCGACCCTCTTTTTTAACAGTCCTGTTTATAGCCCTGATGGGCGCTATATTGCGTATGCCGATAATGGCTTGTGGTTGTACGATATGGCCGCCCGCCAAACGCGCCAATTATTGGCGGACGTGCCTATAGACCCCATGGGTACGAATATGTCGGCGTATCGCGTCTATCGCCCGGAGCGCTTCATCACCGATGCACAAGGTGTCCCCGTCCGATTAATCGTAGATATAGGCGTGTGGGAGTGGAGTAGCGAGGGCGTCTACGATTTGGCCAGCGGCGAGCTACAAGAGCTGAGCGGCTACTTGCACACCGCTTTACTCCCGCTCAGTAGCGGCCGCGTCTTCATTTACGGCAATGGCGGCGTGAGCGGCGACCCCGCCTTGCGGATTGCCCAAAGCTTAGACAATATCAATCGGGCGACGCGCGTCGTCGGCTTTGGCGATATAACCGCCGAGACGCTTTTTGCCGACCAAGCGGTCGAGATTGCGCCAGAGGTGGTGCGGGTGGTTGGCGCTACGCTATACAACCTGAATGTGGGTATCTATGGCTTCTACTTCGATTATAACCTCGTATCGGGCGCGGGGCCGGTGCGCTTTATCAAGCTCTCGGATGATTCTATGAGCAATGTTTTCATGGGGCCGCTATCGCCCGATGGCGACATCTGGGCGGTGTACGAAGATGCTTTGTGGACGGATACGGGGGGCGTTTACGGGCGCTTGAAGCTGTTGGATTTGGCGACGGGCGAGCCAATCGCCGCTCATCTGCCGCCGACGGTTGGCGTGTTTCGCTGGCAACCATGAGCGCGCATAGCGCTGATAAGGGCGGGGAGGTGTAGAAACCCGCCCTTATCCACCTGATTTAGGCGATGAGCGACCGCTTGAGCGCGTTACGCGCCGGCCACCACGCCACTAGCACAGAGATGAAGGGCGCCGCGGCCAGCCCCAAGAGACCGCTTCGCAACGCGAAGGCGGCGGAATCGAGGGCGGCGGGCCATAAATCTAAGCGCACGCCAAGGCTACTGCCGCCGTAGCTGGTGGCGAAGACCACCACAAAGCCTACCCCAGCGAGCACACCAAAGACGCCGCCCAACAGTCCCATCAGCGCGGCTTCGCCAATGATGAGACCGCGCACTTGTCGGCGGGTCGCGCCAACCGACCTCAGCAGGCGGATTTCTGGTTGGCGCTCTAAAATGCTGATGACGGTAGTATTCACGATGCCCAAAGCGGCCGCCGCCACCGCCAACACCAGCAGGATATTGAACATCAATAGGACGACATCAATATTGTTCGATTGCAGGTCTACCATTTGGCGTATCGTCGTGACATAGAAGGGGTAGTTTGCCGCTTGCGCCTCTAAATCCGCGATAATCGCTGAAGTATCGGCGCGGCGATAGGGCACAATTTGGGTGAGGATGGGATTTGTCGCCCCAAATCGTGATTTGTCGGTGGTGATGATTGTGCTCGCGCCGGAGAAAGTAGAGCCGATGCCCCCGACTACGCAGGTGACAGGCCCATTGGCGGCGCTGACGACGAACCTATCGCCCACCTCCACCTTATTTTTACTAGCTATTAAAGGTGTGATGAACACGCCGCACGTTTGGTCTGCTAGCAGTAGACGCAGGTTAGACCCCTCGCCCGCTAGGGGGTTGTCGCTCGCCAAGAGATAACGCAAGAACGCTTCGGTGTCGGTCGTCAGGTAAGAGAAGAAATTGTCCCCGATGAAGGATAATTCAGGCACCACGATATAATAGGTGTCTATCCAATCGGCGCGGCCCGCCACCGTTTGGCGGATGACCTCTTGTTCCTGCGGGCTGAGCAAGATGCCGCGTCCGAAGCTTTTGGTCATGTTGCCCCACCCGGATAACACATCGAGCCGCGACACAAAGAGCAATTCGCGTTCGGCGTCTGCCTGCATCGAGCCGACGATGAGCTTATTCAACGAAAATTCAAAGAAGCCCGCCAAGCCGGTTATCACCGTTAGGCCAAAGGCCATGGTGAAAACCGTGATGATGACGCGCCGCCGCGCCCGCCCCAAATTGTCCGCGACGAGGCGCACGATGACGTTACGCCAAGGGCCAGCCCCCAACAAGCTAATGACATGGATGAGCGTGGGCAGGAGCAAGACCAAGGCGGCAAACCATAATAGGCTGAATAGGGTTGCGAATTGGGCATCTAGCGGGTACACCGCCCATGCGCCCGTCGGCGCGATGAGCAAATGGGCGAATACCAAGCCAATGATGAGCGCGCCGAGTAGCGGCCGCCAAAGGACAATGCGGCTGTTCTCGCTGATGATGGGGGTACGGAGCGCGTCTAATGGTGTGGCGTGGGCGGCTTGGCGGGCGGGGACCCACAGGGCCATGAGCGTCGCTATAGCGCCCAAGAGCGCCGCGAAGAACAGCATGTTGGGGTTGGGGGCAGTTTGTTCAAAGGCTAGCAAGTCGCGGCTGGATTCGCGCAGGAAAGCGGTAGCGCCCTGCCCCATAGCCGGGCCGAGGAACAGTCCCAGAACCACGCCCAAAGCGGCAATCACCAAGCCTTCGCTCAAAATGAGGTAAAACACTTGGGAGCGGGTCATCCCCAACGCGCGCAGTCCGCCAATTTGTTGGCGGCGCTGGCCAACCGACATGGAGAAAGCGTTGAAGATGAGGAAGCCGGCCGCTAGCATGATGACAGCCCCCACAAAAAGGCTCATGGAATTGAATTGGTCTAACATGCCCTCCATCATGATGACCATATCATCGTTTTTGAGCAGGGCCGCGCGCATAGATTGGGTGATGACATCGCTGGCGATGGTAGCGCCCACCCCAAAGGTGACGGCCACTACCCCGAACACGAAGCGTAAGGGGTTGGCGCGCAAGTTGCGCCATGCAAGGCTGATGAGATGCGGCATATGGGGTGCTCCTGTTAATTATCTAGGGTGTTGGCGACCAGCGAGATTTCTTGTGTGCGGGTTCTGTCGCTATTGACGCTGTCAAAATCGAGGTCGTGGATGATTTGCCCGTCTTTCAAGAAGATGACGCGGTCGGCGATGGCGGCGGCGTGTTTATCGTGCGTGACCATGACGATAGTCTGGCCTTTTTCGTCGCAGGCGCGGCGCAATAAGCGCAAGATGGCCGCTCCCGATTGACTATCGAGGTTGCCAGTCGGTTCATCGGCGAGCACGAGCTTAGGTTGTGTCACCAAAGCCCGCGCGATGGCCACCCGCTGTTGTTGCCCGCCGGATAATTGGTGCGGTTTATGGTGTTGCCGTTCGGCGAGGTCTACGAGCGCCAACAAATCGTCTATGCGCGAGCGATGTTGCGCGGGCGATTGGCCATCGAGCAAGAGCGGCAGAGCGATATTCTCGCGGGCGGTTAGGGTGGGCAAGAGATTAAAAAATTGGAAGATGAAGCCGATTTGCCGCCGCCGCATGAGGGTGATGGCGTCGTCGTCGAGGCGCGAGAACGGCCGGCCATCTAAGATGATTTCGCCGCTAGTGGGATGGTCTAGGCCGCCGAGTAGGTGCAACAAGGTAGACTTGCCCGACCCCGATGGCCCCATGATGGCGACGAATTCGCCTGCCGCGACGCTGAAATGGATGCCGCGCAACGCTTGCACGGCCACATCCCCTAGTGGGTACGTCTTGGTCAAAAGTTGTGTTTTTATCATGCTTTCCCCGCTGTTGATAATTTATCGTTGCGTAATAATAGCGGGTAAAGCGTTCAGGAATCGCTCAGGAAGCGTATATTCCGACGGGGAATAGAGCGCTAAAACGCAATATAGCGATGTTGGAGGGTGGTTTTCACCCCAGTTGCGCGCGTATGTGTTCTGTCACTTGGTCGCGGGGGATGGTTATTTCTGTCCCATCGCGCAGATGTTTGAGCTTGACGAGTCCCCCCGCCGCTTCCTCTGGGCCGATAATCGCCACAAGGGGGATGCCTTTCTTATCCGCAATTTGAAGTTGCTTGCCTAGCTTTTTGCTCTCTAGGGCTAGCTCGGTGCGAACGCCATCCGCCCGCAACTGGGCGGCGAGTCGGGCGGATTCTGCGCGGGTATCCTCATCAAAAACGGTGACGAAGACTTGCACTAAGGTTTTGCTGATGTGCGGGGGGTATAGCCCTAGTTCGTCCATCAGGTCAATGATGCGTTCGATGCCCAGAGATGTGCCTGTGGTGGGCAAGCTTTCTTTGCGGAAAAGCCCGATTAAGCCATCGTAGCGGCCGCCGCCGGTGATACTGCCTAAGTTGGGTTGGGTGATGACGGTCTCGAAGATGGGGCCGGTGTAGTATCCTAAGCCGCGCACCATCGTGAAGTCAAAGGTGTAGTAAGCTTGCGGCACATCGCTATCTGCCAGGTGGGCGGCCAATTCGCGCAGTTCGCGCAGGCCTTCCGCCGCTTGGGGAATATCGCCCATGGCGGCCGCGAGGACGTCGAGGGCCTCTAGCCCTTGGGCGTGTGTTTGGATGAGGTCCATCATGCGGGCGACGGCATCGGTCCCTATGCCCCGTTCGATGAGTTCGGCGCGCACGCCATCGGCGCCGATTTTATCGAATTTGTCTATACTGCGGTATAGGTCGGTCAATTGCGCGTCGGCCACGCCGCAATAAATGCCCATGCCGGTCAATAGTTTGCGATTGTTGATTTTGACCGTGAATTGTGGGAAGCCCAAACGTCGTAGCGCGGTCACGACAAGGCCGATGATTTCCGCATCGGCGCTCATGCCGCCGACGCCGACAATATCGGCATCGCACTGGTAAAATTCGCGGTAGCGCCCTTTTTGCGGGCGTTCCCCGCGCCACACCGGCGCGATGTGGTAACGCTTGAAGGGCAAGGTGATGTCATTTTCGTATTGGGCGACCACGCGCGCTAAGGGGACGGTCAAATCGTAGCGCATGGCCAGCGGCTCTTTATCGCTACGGCCGTGTTGGGCGTTGAAGATGAGGTTCTCGGCATCTTCGCCATATTTGCCAAAGAGCGTATCGTGCAGTTCTAGCGATGGCGTGCCCAACGGCTCGAAACCATAGAGATGAAAGACTTCGCGGATGACATCGAAGACATAATCGCGTTTGAGCATCGTTGCGGGCAAAAAGTCGCGGAAACCTTTGGGCAGTCGCGGCTGTATTTTCATGGTGTATCCTCCAAGCGTGTATAAGGCAATAAAATAGCGCGAACCAACGTTCGCGCCATTATTCGGGTCGTGCTAGGGAACGATGGTTACAATCGTGTATAGGCGATATGGTGATGGTGGTAAGGCATCGATAACCTCTCGTTTGATGTGCGCTTAGTATAGGACAGACGCCCCCGATTTGCAACCAGCATTATTGCCACCCTTCCAGCAGAGCTTTTAAGCGCATCATGAAGTTATCGGCCACAGCGCCATCTATCAGGCGGTGGTCGAAAGTGAGCGACAAGTAGACGCAGGGACGGATGGCGATAGCGTCGTTGATGACTTTGACGCGCTTTTCTACCACGCCCACGCCGAGGATGGCCGCTTGCGGCTGGTTGATGATAGGGGTGGCGAATAGGCTACCGCTGACGCCGTGATTGGTGATGGTGAACGTGCCGCCTTGGGTCTCGTCGGGTTTGAGGGCGCGGTTGCGCGCGCGTTCGGATAAATCGTTCACTTGCCGCGCAAGCCCCATGAGGTTGTAGTCTTGGGCATTCTTGATGACGGGCACGATGAGTCCATCTTCTAGGGCGACGGCGATGCCGATATGGGCGGCGCTGTGTAAAAAGATGCCTTCATCTGTCCATTGGCTATTGATGTAGGGGTGCTCGCGCAGGGCCAGGGCGCTGGTAGCGACGAAATAAGGCGTCAGAGTGAGCTTGATACCCGCTTTCTCGAAAGCCGCCCGTTGAGTATCGCGATGGGCGATGACGGCGCTCATATCCGCCTCAAATACGGTGGTGACGTGCGGGCTAGTGTGCAGTTTGCTTTCCACCATATGTTTAGCGATAGAACGGCGCATCGCGCTCAACTTGACCAGCTCGCCGGGGACGCCGCTAGGGGTGGGTCGCGGGGCGGGTTGGGTTTCTAAAGGCTCGTCTAGCCCATATTCGACCGTGGGTTTGAAAAGCTCGCCGCTCACGGGTTGTTCCCACGGGGGGATTTCGGTTTGGGTTGGAGCGGTGCTTGGGGTGTTCAGGTAAGCTTCTACGTCTTTTTTGGTGATGCGTCCGCCGCGGCCGGTGCCTTTAATGCGCGATAAATCGAGGTTATGTTCAGCGGCCATGCGCGCGACTACGGGGGTGACGTGACCGCTATAAGCGCCGCTAGGGGCGCGCGCCGTGGCGGCTTTGGGTTCGGGCGCGGCGTGGTGTCCGTTGCCGACGCTCGCGCTTGGGGTCTCGTCGGTGATGGTTTCGTCGGGGTCGCCGATGACGGCCAAGACGACGCCGGCATTAACCGTTTCGTCCTCTTTGACGTAGATTTTGAGCAAGACACCGGCCGCGGGCGAGGGGATTTCTGAATCCACTTTGTCGGTGCTGACGCGCACGATAGCTTCATAGGCTTCTACGCGGTCGCCTTCGCGCTTCAGCCATTCGGCGACCGTGCCTTCTACGACGCTTTCGCCCAATTGCGGCATGATGATTTTGGTTGCCATGGCGCCTCCTAGTACTCTGCTAATTCGACAATCGCTTGGGCGATTTTATCGGGGTTAATCATGAAGAATTCCTGCATCTCGTGGCTATAGGGCACGCCGGGCACATCCGGGCCGGCCAATCGGCGGATGGGAGCATCCATGTACTCGAAGCCGTCGCTACTGAGGATGGCGGCGATTTCTGCCCCATAACCCATCGTCAGGTTATCTTCGTAGACGATGAGCGCCTTACCGGTCTTTTTGAAGGAGCGTAGCACGGTCTCTTTATCGAGGGGCAGTAGCGTTTGAATATCCACAATTTCGACGCTGATACCACGTTCGCGTTCCACTTTTTGGGCGGCGATGAGGCTATAGTGGGCCATCATGCCGTAAGCATATAGCGAGATGTCGCTTCCTTCGCGGGCGATGCGCGCGGGGCCGATGGGCAGGGTATAGTCCTTGTCGGGGACATCGCCCTTGATGGAGCGATAGCCCTTCTTCGGCTCGAAGAACAGGACGGGGTTAGGGTCGCGGACGGCGCTTTTCAGCAAGCCTTTAGCGGTGTAGGGCGTAGAGGGGATGACCACTTTTAGCCCCGGCACATGGGCGAAGAAGGCTTCTACGCTTTGGCTGTGGTATAGCCCGCCGCTGATGCCGCCGCCGTAGGGCGCGCGGATGACCATAGGCACAGCCCATTGCCCATCGGAGCGGTAGTACATGCGCGCCGCCTCGTTGACGATTTGGTTAAAGGCGGGGTGGATGAAATCGGCGAATTGGATTTCGCAGATAGGGCGCAAATCGGCCATGGCCGCGCCGATGCCCACCGCCACGATAGATAATTCCGCGAGGGGGCTATCTACAATGCGGGTTGCGCCGTATTTTTCGTATAAGCCCATCGTGGCGCGGAAGACGCCGCCGCGCGGGCCGACATCTTCGCCGGTGATGAAGACGCGCGGGTCGCGGGCGAGTTCTTCATCCATGGCTTCGGTAATAGCTTGGATGAGGGTTTTTTCCGCCATCGTCTAAGCTCCTTCTGTGTCTGGGGCATATACCGCGCCGAGCGCCGCGTCTCCCGGTGGGTAGGGCAAGCTTTCGGCGTAGGTTTGGGCGTCGTCCACCATGTCGCGGGCGCGCGCCTCGTAGCTCTCGATGATGTCTTGGGTGAGGATGCCTTCTTGCATCAGCCAATTTTGGAAGCGGACGATGGGTCCCCTTTGCCGCCATGCTTCCACTTCCTCGCGGGAGCGGTAGCTACGGTCGTCATCGTCGCTACTGTGGGGGACGAGGCGATAGGTTTTGGCTTCGATGAGCGTTGGCCCCTCGCCGCTGTAAGCGCGTTCTACGGCCATTTTCATCACGTCGTACATTTGGAGGACGTCGTTACCGTCGGCCACGATGCCCAGCACGCCATAGCCGGCCGCGCGGTCGGCGACGTTGGGGACGGCCATTTGCCCCTGTTGGGGTACGGAGATGGCGTACTGGTTGTTTTGGACGAGACAGATGAAGGGCAATTTGTGGACGCCGGCCCAGTTCATGCCTTCGTGCCATTCGCCTTGGCTGGTCGAACCTTCGCCTAGGCAGGTGAGCGCGAGGCGCGGCACGCTGAAATCGTCGGGCTTGATGAGGCCCATCTCTAGTTTATATTTGATGGCGAAGGCCAGCCCGGCCGCTTGGGGCACCTGGGTGGCCACGGGCGATGAGCCGCTGAGGATATTCAGGCGCTTATGGCTGAAGTGGCTGGGCATTTGCCGCGCGCCACTGCTATATTCGCCTTGGCGGCCAAACAAGCTGACCATGAACTCGCGCGGGGTGACGCCGATAGTCAGGCAGAGGGCGAGGTCGCGATAGTAAGGATGGACGTAATCTACGCCGCGATTGATGGCGAAGGCCGCCGCTACTTGTAACCCTTCGTGGCCGATGCCGCTCATGTGGAAAGCGATTTTGCCTTGGCGATGCAATGCCCAAGAGCGTTCGTCGAGGCGGCGGCTCAGGAGCATATGCCAGTACATATCTAATAAATCTTCTTGGCTGAGTTTAGATGAATAGTTTTGTTCTACCACCGAATGCGCCATTTTTACTCCTTACCAACTACTGATGGCCGTTGTTTATTTATCGTACTAAATGTCCAAATTTGATGCTCATTTTTAGGACAAATTGTACAAATAAACCATTTTGATGAAGGCATTGTACCATAAAAAAAGCCCCTACCAATGGCAGGGGCCTGTAAATAACTCTCAATTTGGCGCTAATCGCCGACTGCGGTAGGTTCTGGCAGGCGTTCGGCGATGATTTCTGCTACATCTTTGACGACGGGGCCTTTGGCTATTTCGCCGTGGGCATCTACAAACATCCGCATACAGAAGGGGCAACCGACCGCCAGCGTTTCCGCCCCGCTGTTCATGGCTTCTTCGTAGCGTTCGAGGTTGATACGCTTGTTGCCGTGTTCTTCCTCTTTCCAGAATTGAGCGCCGCCCGCCCCACAGCAGAAGGAATTTTTCTTGGCGCGGGGCATTTCCACCAATGGCGCGCCGACCTTTTGTAAGGCGTGGCGCGGGGCGTCTACGATGTCGTTATGGCGTCCTAGATAGCAGGGGTCGTGGAAGGTGACATTAGCCCATTTGGTGGGGTGGGCGTTCAGCGGCAACTTGCCAGCTGTAATCAGCTCCTCGATGAGTTCGGTATGGTGGATGACGTGATAATTCCCGCCGAATTGATGATATTCTTTGCCGATATTGTGCAAACAATGGGGGCAGGTGACGACGATACGTTTAGGTTGGACGTTGTTCAGCGTTTCCACATTGGCGGAAGCCAGTTCAAAGTAGAGATATTCATTGCCAGCCCGACGGGCGACGTCGCCGGTGCAACTTTCGGCATCGCCTAATACGGCGAAGTTGACGCCGGCCGTCTGCAAGATTTTGACGAAGGCGCGGGCGGTTTGTTGGGCGCGCGGGTCGTAGCTGACGGCGCATCCGGTCCAGTAGAGGATGTCGAAGTTGGGGTTATCATCCACGGTGGGCACATCGAGTCCTTCGGCCCACTTCAGACGGCTTTCGCCGATTTGCCAGGGGTTGCCTTGGCGTTCCATGCCGTTAAAAGCGCCTTGTAGCTCGGCGGGGAATTCGCCTTGGGTGAGCACGGCATCGCGGCGGATGTCGAGTATATCGTACATGGGTTCGTTGCCGACTGGGCAAATATCCACACACGCGCCGCAGGCCGTGCAGGCCCAGACAGCCGATTCGCTGATGACCGACCCCATCAGCGACCATGACGAGGTTTGACCGTCCGCTAGTGCGCTCATGTGGTCTTTGATGTAGTAACGCTTGTTAATTTCCAGCGCAGAAGGCGATAGCTCTTTGCCCGTTGTGTAAGCTGGGCATACATCTTGGCAACGGTTGCACATGATGCAGGCGAAGCTATCGAAAATCTGCGTTTTGCTGAGATGCTCAATTTTATTGGCGCCGAATTGGTCTTTATCGGCATCGTCGAAGTTGAGCGGCTCTAATTCGCCTAAAGAGGTGCGTTGCGGGCGGGTTAAATAATTGAGCGGCGCCATGAACAGGTGCGCGTGTTTGGTGTAGGGGAAGTAAGGCGTGAAGACGAGAATACCCCCTAGCGCTATCCACCACATCAGATGACGCAGGACCACCAAGCCTTCTTCGCCGATGCCCGCCCACAAAGGCGCTAAAAAGGTGGCGAAGGGCATAGCCACATCGGGGCCGTGCTGGGCGACTACCACCGTTTCGCCCAAAAAGCGCGCGCCCACATGTATGAGGATGAAGCCCGCCACAATGAGCGAATCGCGCGAGATGGCGCCCGCCGCCACTTTGGGATGCAAGAGTACCCCTTGGTGATACCCTAGCTCTTTGCGATTGGGCAAGTAGAAGCGCCTGAGGATGAAATAAACCACCCCAACCAGCACCACGACGCTCAAAATATCCGCTAGAAAGCGGTATGCGTCGTAGAGGATGCCAAAACCGGCTAGCGTCTCTTCAAAATTGGGCACAAACCCAATGAGCAAATCGAGCGCATTCACCAAAAAGTAAAATGTAAAGCCCCAGACAATGCCCAGATGGAACAAACTAGAAACCCGCCGCGTTTTGAGCGTGGTTGGTTGGGCCAGATAGACGCGCAAAGCGGTGAATAAGCGTTGGGGCAATTTATCGAAGTGGAGCTGGCCCTCGCCGCGCATGATGATTTTGTACATTTCCATAAAACCCTGATAGGTCGCGCCGAGCGCTAGGGCCGCTAGCAGGATGAATAGCACCTTTTCCACACTGGTTAGCATACAATAAACTCCCAAATCAAAAAGGCATTTAATTATTGGCTGTAGTGTACCATCCCCAAGATGAAAAGCCAATGAATGATGCCCCCTAAGTCGTAAGGAATGTGGCGCTAGGCCTGTCACATAAGGGTAAAGCGGGTCATTAACACTCGTCATTACATCAGTAATGTATTGGAGTATTCTTGTGACTATAGACTTAAAAGCGTATTTCGATGGTTCGATGAAACTGGTAGAGATTGCCCGTACCGCGACAACAGCGGATTTGCGGGCAGAGACCAACAAAAGTATAGATTATCTGTTGGGCTTGGTCCGCGATTTAGAGGATGCCGACATTGTTTTTGAACCCCACGACCCCCACGCCAACGACCCGTACGCGGCGGCAGGGGAGGAACATATCGGCTGGACGATAGGGCACTTGGTGGCCCACGTCACGGCCAGCAGCGAGGAGGGGGCGGCCTTCGCGTCCTTGTTGGCGCGCGGTGTGGCTGTGCCCAAAGACTTGCGCTTGCGTTATGAAACGCCGTGGCGCGAGATGCGGACGGTGGCTGATTGCGTTCAACGTTTGGAGGAAAGCCGCCGTATGCGCTTAGCCTATCTGGATACATGGCCAGATAACCCGTTCCTCGACGTATACCGCGAGGTATCGGAACGTTTTATCGAGAAGTTCGGCCCGATGAACGCGCCATCCGCGTTTTTGTTCGGTTTAGTGCATGAATTGGGGCATTACGAACAATTCCGCGAAGTCATCCGCCAAGCGTCCCAAGCTCGGCAAACCGCGGTTTGATGGCATCGCGCAGGGAGAGGGAGCGCGTCGAATGGGCGCGCTCTTTTTTTTAGACCATAACCTCGCTTGTCCTTTTGTCGTTTTTCAGTTTAGATAGAATAAAGCGACGATGCATAAGGATACTGCATGAAAGGTCTCAACGCGCTCATTTTATTGATTATTGTGTCGGCGGCCTGCCAGACGCCGCCTAACGAAACGCCGATGTTGCCCACATTGGTGGAGTTCCCCACAGTGACGGCGACCGAAACCGCCACAGAACCGCCGACCGCTTTACCCACCCGCACTTCAACGGCGACGCCGACGGCGACCTATACCCCCAGCCAGACACTGCGCCCCTCGTTGACGCCCACCGATACCCCTACCGCAACGCGCACGCCCGATTTAGAGCGCGCTCAAGCGGCATCGGCGACGGCCGCTATCCTCGAAGCCCCTAGATTTTCGACCTTTACGCCGGCCCCTGCGGGCGCGCGCGCCCGCCCTACCAGCACCGGCACGCCCCAAGTGATGGCCGATGTCGTCATTAACGAAGCCCAATTCCAAGAAGAAGTGACGCTGAAAATTGCCGATATGCCCAACGTAGATAGGGCGGTGGTGGATTTGACGCCAGAAGGCATTGTCGTCACCTTGACGATTGTTGGCGATGACGGCGCGCTGACCACCGGCGACCTCATCATCTTTGTCAATAGTCAAGATGGTTTGGCCGTCATCCAAGGGGCTTTAGCGCTTGATGAAGATGACCCAGAGCCTTCAGAAACCTTCTTGACCTTCGCTACGGGCGATTTTTTCCTAGAGATGGTGGATGTTATCGATATTATCCTAGACCAACGCCTAGGAGAAATGCATAATCTAGAGACTGTTACCTTAACTGATGACGCTATGCTCATCAGTCTTTTAGTGCCTTTACCGTCTACACCGTGAGGTTACAAAGCATGAAACAATTTTATATCATCGTCACATTGTTACTATGGGTTCGTATGGTCGCGGCCCAAGATAGTTGCCCATCTATCGCGGAGACGGCGCTGAACGCAGTAGATGCCTTTTGCGCGGATGTGGGGCGCAACCAAGCCTGTTATGGCAATGTGCGGATTGAATCGGTGCCGCAACCGACGGCCGCTAATTTCGCCTTTGAACAGACGGGGGATATTGTGGATGTGGCCGACATCCAATCCTTACGGCTCGCCCCCATGGATACCGATAGCGGGCAATGGGGCGTTGCGCTCTTGCGCTTGCAAGCGAATATCCCAGATACGTTGCCGGGGCAGAATGTATCGGTTTTGCTCTTTGGGGATGTGGAAGTGAAGTCAGCGGTGACAGAAGAAAATGCTGACCAATACGCCCCGATGCAAGCCTTTGTGATGACGACTGGCATCGGCGATGCGGCCTGTGTGGAAGCGCCGCAAAGTGGCGTTTTGGTGCAGACCCCTAAAGGCGTCGGGCAAATTTACTTCAATGTCAATGGCGTGGATGTTGCGATGGGGTCTACCGTCTTTTTGCAGGCGCAACGTAGCCAGCAAATGCGCGTGAGCACTCTAGAAGGCTCGGCGAGTTTGCGAATAGGCGAGCGCATCTATACCGCTGTGGCCGGTTCTCGCCTGAGTTTTGATGTGGATGAAGATCTTATCCCCCTAGAAGAAACTATCTCCTTAGAATCGCTCGACTTGGAAGACATCGAAGTTTTGCCGTATGCGCTTCTTGAATACGAGTTTGACTTGCCAGAACCCCTAGATGAAGCTTTGCTCGCCGAGTGGCTCGCTTATTTCAATGAAGGCTATTTGCTGTGCGATGAAGAACCCTTCCCGCCTTGCGATGCGCTACCAGAGGATTTCATCTTGAATTGGTGTGTATTGGGGTGTCCGCAAGACATTTTCGACCTTTATCAAGATGATATAGACGAGTTCTTCGACGATAGCGGCTTTGATGACGACAGTGGCGGCGCTAGTGGAAGTTTTGATGATAGCGGTAGCGATGATAGCGGCGGTTTTGATGATAACGGCGGCGCTAGTGGCAGTTTTGATGATAGCGGTGGCGCTAGTGGCAGTTTTGATGATAGCGGCGGCGATGATGATGGCGGTGATGACGACGACGGTGACGACGACGATGATGATTAAAAGTGACAGGGGGACAGACGTTGTCCCCCTACTGTTTGATGATTGGTTACAGATTGAGCATATGGTCTTCTAGGCCGTGGGCGACCTCTTTGATGGCTTCGCTAAGCGTGGGGTGGGCGTGGACGTTGCGCGCGATTTCTGCCGCCGTCAGCTCGAACATTTGGGCCAGCGTGATTTCTGGTAGTAGTTCGGTGACATCGGGGCCAATCATGTGCGCGCCGAGGATTTCGCCATAATTGCCGCTGATGATTTTGACGAAGCCGCTACTATCGCCTAGCCCTAGGGCCTTGCCGTTGGCTTGGAAGGGGAACTTGGCGACCTTGACCGTATGCCCCATGGCTCGCGCTTGTTCTTCGGTATAACCGAAGCTGGCTACTTGGGGCTGGCAATAAGTAGCGCGGGGCATCATGTCGAAGTTGAGGGTGACAGTATCGGCACCGGCGATATTTTCCGCCGCCACTACGCCCATGGCCTCCGCGACGTGGGCGAGCATCAGCTTTGCCGTGACGTCGCCGATGGCGTAGATGTGCGGGACGCTGGTTTGCATCTTGTCGTTGATGTCAATGGCCCCTTTATCGGTCAGCTTGACCCCTGTCTTTTCCAGCCCATAGCCGCTGGTGCGCGGTTTGAAGCCGATGGCTTGGAGCAATTTATCCGCTTCTAGGGTGATGCCTTTACCATCTTTAGCGGTAGCGGTCACGCGGACGCGCTCGCCCGTGTCTTCGACTTTTTCGATGCGCGTACTGGTGAGGATTTTAACGCCCAGTTTGTTATAGGCTTTGGTCAGCTCGGCGCTGATTTCTTCGTCCTCGCGCGGGAGGATGCGGTCTAGGAATTCGACGATGGTAACATCTACGCCATAATTTTTGAAGACGTAGGCGAATTCCACGCCGATAGCGCCGCCGCCGGCGATGACGATGCTAGCGGGCAAGCTATCGGTCATGATTTGTTCCTCGTAGGTGACCACGCGCTCGCTGAGTTTGGTATCGGGCAGGGTGGCGGTGACCGAGCCGGTGGCGATGATGATATGCTTGGCGGTCAAGGTCTCTTTGTTGCCATCGTTGAGCGCGACTTCGAGCGTGTGCGGGTCGGTGAATTGCCCCCAACCATCGAACATCTCGATTTTGTTTTTTCGCATGAGGAATTGCACGCCTTTGGCGAGGCGTGTAGATACTTTGCGGCTACGGTCGTAGGCGGCGCTGTAGTCGAATTCTACATTGCCCTTGATGCCGAATTCTTTCGCCTGATGGGTGAAGATATGGGCGAGTTCGGCGTTGCGTAACAGGGCCTTGGAGGGGATGCACCCCACATTGAGGCAGACCCCGCCCCAATACTGTTTTTCGACGATGGCGGTCTTTAGGCCGAGTTGGCTGGCGCGAATGGCGGCGATATAGCCCCCCGGGCCAGCGCCGAGGACGATGAGGTCAAATGATTTCGCCATGAAAGACTCCTCTAATGGTTGGTTGGTTCAGGGACAAGTCTACCGTATCATCCCTATAAATTAAAGACGGGGCGTGTTCAGGAGAACCTACGTGCTTGAGCGTTGGCGCGCGGCTTCAAACAGGATGACGGCGGCGGAGATGGCGGCATTGAGCGATTCGGTGGCGGCGGCCATAGGGATATAGATAGTGGTCTGGGCGATGTCTTGGGCTTTTTTGCTCGCGCCGTGGCCTTCGTTGCCGATGATGAGCGCATAGGGTCGCGTCCAATCGGCGCGGTCGTAGCGTTGTTGCCCTTTGGCATCCGCCAAGAAGATTTGGGCGTGTTGGCAATAGGCGGCGATGTCGTGCCACGGGGCTTCTGCGATGGGGATGCGGAAATGGGCCCCCATGCCAGCGCGCAACACTTTAGGGTTGTAGGGGTCTACTGTGTTCGGCGCGAAGATGGCCACTTCTACACCTGCGGCGGCGGCGGTCCGTAAAATCGTGCCGACGTTACCGGGGTCGCTGATGGCGTCGAGGATGAGGATGCGCGAAGCTTGGCTAGGGAGTTTGGGCAGTGGCAAAGGGAAAATGGCGATGATGCCTTGGGGCGTTTCGGTATCGGTTAAGTGGGCCATCACTTCGGGCGAGGCAGGGGCGATGTCTGCGCGCGCCTCTTGCAAGGCGGCGATGAGTTCGTAATCGGCTTGGCGCGGGTCGTAGAGGACGAAGTCGGGGTGTTGTCCGCGCTCTAGGGCATCGCGGATGAGTTTAGCGCCCTCTAGGGCGATTTTGCGCTCTTTGCGGCGGGTGCGGGGGCGCGTTTGCAGTCCATAGGCGAGCTTGACGCGCGGATTTTGTAAGCTAGTGATGATGTCGGTCATCGGGGGCGGGCCTTTTATCGGCTAGGGAGTGGCTAAAATAAAACATGAGTCATCGAGATTTAGGGAATGACTCATGTTTATCAGCGTGAGATGGGCCGGCGTTAGACGGTTTGTTTTTGCTGGCTGAGCGCGGCCAGTTTTTTGAAGGTATGGGCGTCGCGTACAGCGATGTCGGCCAGCATTTTACGGTCAATTTGCACGTTGGCCTGCTTTAAGCCGTAGATGAAGCGGCTATAGCTCAGCCCGTGTTGGCGGGCGGCGGCGTTGATGCGGATAATCCACAAGCGGCGCAAATCGCCATGACGCGAGCGACGGTCGCGGTAGGAATTCCACAAGCTTTTGAGCATCGCTTCGTTAGCGCGCTTGAATAAGCGATGGCGAGTGCCCCAATAGCCTTTGGTCAGGCTGAGGATTTTTTTATGTTTGCGGCGGCGGACGATGCCGGTTTTCACTCTCATGTCGTTTTTGCTCCTAGAACAAATACCCAGAGCCAACGGTCTGGGGGGAAAAGGGCGAATGATGCTTGCTTAGCGCGGCGGGTTGGCTTTGTACTTGCCCAGATAGGGGGCCAGACGGCGCACACGCTTGGCATCGGTCGAGTTGCCCATGCTTTGCATTTTATCGTATTGGCGTTTGGCGCGGCTGGAACGGCGACGGCGCAAGTGGCTTTTGCCGCCTTTGGTCCGCACCACTTTACCGCTACCGGTCAAGCGGAAGCGTTTGGCAGTGGCTTTATGTGTCTTGAGTTTGTATTTCTTGCCCACGGCTGTTTATCTCCGACGTTAATTGGTAGTTTTATCGCTCAGTGGCGCGAGCACCATTAGCATATCGCGCCCTTCCATATTCGGCATTTGTTCGACCGAGCCGACATCTTTCAATTCCTCTTTGATGCGGTCGAGTTGGGCGCGCCCGATTTGTGGATGGGTGATTTCCCGCCCACGAAAGCGGATGCGAACGCGCACTTTTTTGCCCTCAGTCAACCAACGCCGCGCATCGCGGATTTTGAAGCCCAGATGGTGGTCATCGGTTTTGGGGCGTAGCTGAATTTCTTTGATTTCGACCTTGATTTGGTTGCGTTTAGCTTTACGTTCTTTGCGCTGTTTATCGTACTGGAATTTGCCGAAATCCATAATACGGCAAACAGGCGGGTTGGCTTGTGGGGCGACTTCGACCAAATCAAGTTCGCGTTCCTCGGCCAGTTGTAAAGCGTATTCTAAAGAGACGACGCCGATATTTTCGTTTGTATCTGTGATTAAACGAACCTCACGAGCGCGAATCTCGCTATTGATTCGATATTCGGGCGTACTTATGGTTGTGTATCCTCTCTGCACCAATTCAAGACGATTGCCACCACAACATGAAGATGGCGTTCAGAAGTGTAGCATAGCGCTAGGTGCAAGTCAATGCGCTAATGTCTTGGCGCGGGCGCTTTGGCGCTTTAGGATGCAATATGGAATTTTAGGTTTTGACGGCTGAACTCTTTGACATCGGCGAGGGCTTTATGGTATAGGGCGATGAGTTCGTCATCATCCCCTTTGTAGCGGCGCAAGGTTTGTTGGGCGCAGGCATGGCAACCGCGCATCGCCCGATAGCTATCAGTTTCGCAAGGCATGCAACCATTCAGGCGAATCATCAATAGGACGAAGGCTAAGCTTTCTTCGTGATGTTCGTCACGGGTGAGGACTTGTTCGACCAATTGGCGCCATTTGGGGCCGCGGACGGACTTGAGAGACGGGATGACCTGTGGGGCAAAGAAAATTTCATTTTTGGTATACATGCTTCCCCATTTCGCGACAATTGAAACGATTTGGCAGACGATACGTGAGAATTTTGTATTATTATAACCCAATTTTGATTGATTTTTGTAACAGATTTGATTATGTTTAGCATAAAATAAATGATGATGCCCGCGCACAGGACAGAGGTACTAAATTTTGTTTGAAATAGGTTGGCGCTACAAGGCGCTATGTTGCGCTCTAGGGGTGATAGGCTGTTTGGCGGGTTGCGCCGGCGGCGCTGTTCAGTTCGCGCCTACCGCCCCCCCGCCGGAAGCGGTCCCGCTCACCTATCAGCATCCGAGCGGCGCTTTTTCGCTCGTTTTGCCCCCGAATTGGTCGGTTTATAGCCAACATCTGAGCAATTTGGCCACAGCATCCTTCGCCCCGCCCCACAGCGCAGAGCCTGTATTATTGGTGGCGGTGGCTGATTTGGGCGCGCCGATAGAAGCGAGCGCTTTAGGCGAATTGCTGTTTCAATATCAGACGCAAATCCGACCCGATGCGGGACGCTATACCGAGCAAGACCGCCAAGTGATGGGCGATGGCAGTTGGCGCTTGACGGGCGTTCGTTTACAGGCGATTGGCGCGCCGTTGGCCGTGAACACCTTCATTCAGCGTTCGGGGTCTTTGTTGGCTATTGCCGAGGTGGTTGTGCCCGCAGACCCCACTTTGCGGGCGCAAGTACAGACCATCATCAACACGTTGGCTATCGGCCCTCAATCGGATTTGACGCCTAGCGATATGAGCGCCTTCGCCAAGATGACGTCCAGCGCCCTAGAGGTGGTGAATGTCTATGCGTGGACGACGCCGCAGGGCGTTTTTTTCATCACCGGGGAAGTGGCCAACCGCGGGCTAGAGGCGGTGGGCGATGTGCCCGTGCGGGGGACGCTGTGGTCAGCGGGCGATGTGGGGTTGGCCGAAGCGTTAGATACGGTGATGGCTTATAGCATTGGTCCGGGGGAATTCGCGCCGTTTAGTTTGCGGTTTGGTCAAGGTCAGCCGTCTGATAGCGCTTATTATCGGGTGGAAATTGGTTATGATAATTGGCAACCGTCGCCGTCACCGTCCGTTGTCGGCGCAGAAGCGCTATCTTGGACGGATAGTGTGGGCTATAACCAGAGCGACCAACTGCAAATTTACGGCATCATCACCAATGTGAGCGCGGATACCGTGCGCGATGTGCGCGCTATCGTGACCGTGTTTGATGCCGATGAGCGCGTCATCGCCGCTGGCTATACGCCCGCTCAACCGCAAGTGTTGGCGTCGGGGGCGGCCGCCAATTATCTATTAGTCATCCCAGAGTTGGGCGGCGCGCCCGCGCATTATATCGTGAATGTGCAAGGGCGCGTGGGGCCGTGATGCTCATTGGCCTTCGCCCAGCGCGAAGACGGCCAGCAACAACCTATCCAATTCTTGCGGATAAAACCCCTCTTGCATGGTAATCGTACGTTCAAGGTCGCCGCGCTTAACGGTGATGCTATAGCGGTAATCGTCTGTATCGGGTATGGGGCCCAACATCGCACCCTGTAGCCCGAAGAAGCCAAGTTCATCGAGGATGGCGTCTATATCGGCGACCACTTGCGGCGTTGTGACGCCGTTCACGCCATTCACGGTATAGCTCCCGTCTTGTAATAGGGTGACTTCGCGCCGCTCTGCGCCTTCGGGCCCGCCGAATTGCACGACCTGTATCATATCGAAGATGAGGGCGGCTTCGGGGTCTTCTGTAGAAGAAGCCACGAGGGTACCGGGCAAGGGTACTTCTAGCTCGAAGACTTCCCGCGTGGGTTGGCGTGTGACGACGACGAAGGCCGGGTCTGTGGGGATGGCCGTTTCTCCGCTGGTTTGGCCGCTGGCGTCGCTTGGGGGCGCTGTCGCGCCGCTATCGCTGTTGGCGCAAGCGGTCGCTGTAGCCATGATGAAGAGCATCATCCAAATGTAGCGCATAATAAACCCTCCAGCCGTGATGACAACACTATTTGTAGTTTCCCCCAAAACGCTACCCCCTGACAATAGGGTCTTTGTGCCGATAGTGTTAAGATGAGGGGATGTAAATTTGGTGGGCGTGGCGCACGAAGCTTTGTTGTAACAAATCATCCATCGCGGTTTGGGGGATGGGTTCGTCTAAAGTGAGCACCGTCAGGGTGTTGCCGCCCGGTTCGGCGCGGCCCGTGTGCCAACTGGCGACGTTGATATGATGATTGAAAAGTAACGTGCCCACCCGCCCGATAACCCCCGGCTGGTCGTAACTGCCCATCAGGAGCATATAGCCTTCTGGGACGAAGTTCATCTTGTAATTGTTGATTTGGACGATATGCGGCACGCGATGGTCTAGCAGGGTGCCGGAGATGGTGATTTGCTCTTTATCTTCCAGCGTGATTTGGCACAACACCAGATTAGCGTAATCGGCGCTTTTGAGATTTTTGGCTTGGGTCACTTGCCAGCCACGTTCTGTAGCCAGCATCGGCGCGTTCACATAACTTACAGTGTTGCCAGAAATGGGCGTGAGCAACCCCTTGAGCAGGGCGACCGTGATAGGTTTGATGAGGCCGGTCATTTCGTCGCCGCGCAATTCCACCGCCACCCGCTTGACCGGATGGCGCGCGAGGGCGTGCAGGATAGCCCCCATGCGTTCCCCAAGCTGTAGATAGGGGCGGATGGTTTCGTAATCTATCCCCGGCAAGATGGGCATATTGACCACATTACGGTAATCGGCATCGCGCAAGGCGTCTAGCACTTGGCTGACGATTTGGATAGATAAGTCTTGCATCGCTTCTTGGGTGTTATCGCCGATGTGCGGCGTGTGGATGATGTGGTCAAGGCCGATGAGCGGGCTATTGTAGGGCGGTTCTTCGCGGTAGACATCCACGGCGGCCCCGGCCAGATGCCCTTCTTTGATGGCGTTGGCCAGCGCGTCTTCGTCTATAACCCCGCCGTGGGAGGTGTTGATGAGGCGCGCGCCGAGCTTCATTTGGGCGATGACTTTATCGTTGAACAGGCCCGTGGTTTCGCGGGTGGCGGGTACGTGGATGCTGACAAAATCGCTCTGGGCGAGGAGTTCATCTAACCCGACGAGTTGGATACGATTATCGCCGACTTGCTCTTCGCTGATGTAGGGGTCGTAGACCAATACGGTCATGCCAAAGGCGAGGCAACGATTGGCGACGACGCGCCCCACCCGCCCATAACCGACGAGGCCTAATGTTTTGCTGTGGAGTTGGGTACCAGCTTGGCGCTTGCGGTCGAGCAACCACCACCCCTCTTTAAGGCTGTTGTGGGTGACGACTAGCTTTCTGCTGAGCGCGAGCATCAGCGCGAGCGTGAGTTCTGCCGCCGCAATGGCGTTGACGCCGGGGGTATTCATCACGAGGATGCCGCGCAGGGTGGCGCTTTCGATGTCTACGCCCGTGAGGCCGGCGGACATGCGGGCGATGATTTTAAGCTGTGGGGCATGGCCGATGAGGTCGGCATCAATGAGCAAATCGTCGCGGGCGATGATGACGTGGGCATCGTGCAGGGCTTGGCGCACGGTGGCCGTCTTGGGGGGTACGATGGTTAGGCGTACATCTTCTGCGGCTCGCAAAATGGCTAAACTTTCCTCGGTGAGGTCGGTGGCGACGAGGATATGATGCGTGGGCACAGGCGCAATCCTCCTCTACTGGCGCAAGATGTGGAGCACATCATGGAGCGTGTTAAAGACGTGCGGCGTCACCCCTGCGAAGCTTTCCGGTTTGCTATAGGCTAAATCGGGCACGGCGTAACAGGTCATGCCCGCCGCGACCGCCGCGCGCGCCCCGACGGGGGTATCTTCTAGGGCGAGGCATTTTGCGGGGGGCACGCCCACCTTTTCCGCCGCGTATAAGTATACATCGGGTTCTGGTTTGCCGCGGGGGACGTCGTCGGCGCTACAGCGGATGGTGAAAATATCGCACCAATGTTGACTTTTGACGATAGCGTCAATGATGGCTTGGGGCGAGCTAGAGGCGATGGCGGTAGGGATATGGTGTTGCGAGACATAAGCCACGATTTCGCGCGCGCCGGGTTGCGGGACGGTCTGATGAGGGATGAGCGCTAACATCCGTTCGGTCAGTTCGGCGACCATCTCCTCGATGGGTTCTTGGAGGTTGAGGATGGGCTTTAGTTTGTGGAACATCACATCAATGCGGATGCCGAGGATGAGGGCGCGCAACTCGTCGGTGTAGGGGATGCCGCGCTCTGCGAAGAATTCCCGTTCTGCCTGATGCCAAATGACTTCAGAATCTACGAGCAAGCCGTCCATATCAAAGATGATGGCAGAAAAAGGTATCATGCGGATGAGAAAGCCTTTACGAATGTTTGATGCAAAGTTGGATTGTTGAAGATGAGTTGCCCGCCCAGCGCTTCCGCTAGCCCTTTTTGCGCGAGCGCTTGATAAGGGGTGTTTTGCAAGCGGGCGCAACCTTGGGGGCCAGCCGCCAAGGGCAACAAACTAGCCAGCGAGGGGCTTTTGAGGGCGACATCGGCATGTTGCATCACTTTATCGCGGGCGATGACGCCGCCGTAGCCCACGAATAAATCTACAACCGTTTTAGCGGCGAGGTCGGATGAGCCATCGCCTATCATCATTTTGCGCCCGCTTTTGCCCGCCGCCAACTCTTTGATGATTTGGGGCTTGCCGCTGGTGACCGTCAGCGGGCCGACGTTGTAATCAAGGTAGGTTTGGGTGTGGCGGGTTTGCGGTTCATGATAGCGCCACCACTCGCCCGAAAGCTCGTTATATTCGAGCTCGACCGCGCGGATGTGGTCGCGGGGGACGCCGAGACGCGCCCCAAAGCCGCGCACCGCGTCTATCAGCCCGCCGCTGATGATGAAGACTTCTTTCCCTAAAAACTGCAAGGCGCGGATGAGGTCATGGGCATCGGCGACTTGGGTTTGCCAATAGAGTTCCTCCACCGCTTTAAGTTGCCCACGGGTGGGGCGGATGGCCTTTAGCCGTTTGCCGTACACCTCGGCCAGGTCGAGGTCGCCATTCATGGCTTTGTCAGTTAGGATGCCGACGCGCCCTTCTTTGCCCTTCAGGCGCGCTAGCTCATCAATCCCCTCTATTGTGGATAAGGTGCTATCACAATCGAAGAAAATCAAGTCAAAGCTTGGCCAGCGGGTCTCTATCACGGCTTAGCGCTCCTCATCATACGCGGTATACGCATTATAAGCGCGGCCCGCGCCCTTGTACAGCGAAGGCTTGTACAAAAATTTTTTATACAAAACGCACAAAAAGCGCCCCGCGCCCTGTCGGGAGTGGGGATTTGAACGATTTGCTAGGGCGGCTCGCTTGACAGCGCCGTATGAAAGACTATAATCTAATGACGATTTGATTATTGCCATCGGGAGGACGCTTTGGCCCGCAAGCCCGCTGACCAATCCGTCAATAAGGAAGAAATTATAGATGCCGCCGCCGATGTCTTGCGTCGCAATGGTTATGACGCTACCACGATGAAAGATATTGCCGCGCGGGTGAACCTGACGGCCGCGAGTTTGTATCATCACTTCAAGAATAAAGATTTTTTGTTGCTGGCCGTTTTGGAGATGGGGTTGAATGTCGCTATCGAATATTTGTCGCCCATTTACGAATCGGACCGCCCGGCCGATGAAAAATTGCGCGCCATGATTATGTGGCACGTGAAAAGCGTGACCGAGAATACGGCGGTAGCCGCGGCGATGGTCTTTGAGATTCGTTCGTTGATGAACGCCAAGACGCCGCCCCGCAATGGCGGTTCATTCGGTCATGAAGATTATCAGGAGTTCATCGAACGCCGCGATGCTTTCTTCGAGCGGCGCGATTTTTTCGAGACGATGTTCCGTAGCGTTGTCGAAGCGGGCATCCAACAAGGGGTATTCCGCGCGGTGGATGCGGCTATTTTCACTAAGGCGATGTTGGGGGCGCATAACTGGGTGGGGGTTTGGTACAAAAGCGGCGGACGGTTGAGCGGTGACCAAATCGCCGAGCTGATGGCCGACGCCTTCTTGAGCAGTTTAACATGCCACTAAAACGAA
Source organism: Anaerolineaceae bacterium (assembly GCA_037441665.1). Taxonomy (GTDB): domain Bacteria; phylum Chloroflexota; class Anaerolineae; order Aggregatilineales; family Phototrophicaceae; genus JBBIRQ01. Next base: position 180,469 of record JBBIRQ010000002.1, read on the forward strand.
TAGGGCCGGTGGCCGCGGCCATGCGCGGCGCTCCCCTATCATTAGAGTAGGGGTTATGCGTTCTTCCTCATTGTATATACGCGATGTGTTCATTCTCCCCTTTGTATAAATGCGAGTTGTTCTTTTGAGGAAGGGATTATGTTATTAAAAGATAAAATCGCCATCATCACGGGTAGTGGGCGGGGCATCGGCGCGAGTGCGGCGCTGTTATTCGCCCAACATGGGGCTAAAGTCGTGGTGACCGATATTGACCCCGCCCCCGCTGAGGAGACCGCCAACAAAATCAGGTCTATGGGGGGCACAGCTATCAGCGTCCCATCGGATGTCACCGATGCGGGGGGCGTGGAGGAACTTATCGGGCAGACGGTGCACGCTTTCGGCGGCATAGATATTCTGGTGAATAACGCCGGGTATACGTGGGATGGCGTCTTGCACAAGATGACGGATGAGCAATGGGAGGCGATGATAGCCATTCATCTCACAGCGCCTTTTAGGCTCATCCGCGCGGCCGTGCCTTATATGCGGGAGGTGGCCAAAGCGGAAAAAGAGCGTAACGGTGAAGCCAAAGCGCGCAAAATCATCAACGTGAGCAGTATTAGCGGCACGCGCGGCAACCCCGGCCAAGCCAATTATTCCGCTGGCAAGGCCGGCATCGTCGGTTTGACCAAGACGCTGGCCAAAGAATGGGGACAGTTCAATATTCAGGTGAATGCGGTCGCTTTCGGTTATATTGATACGCGCTTGACCCAAGCCAAAGAGAAGGGCGACTTCACCGAGCGCGACGGAGTCAAAATCAGCCTCGGCATCCCGGAACAGATGCGGCAAATGGGGGCGATGATGATTCCCCTGGGGCGGCCGGGGACGCCCGATGAAGCGGCGGGGCCTCTGCTTTTCTTCGCGAGCGAGTTATCCAATTACGTGTCTGGCCAAGTTTTAGAAGTGACGGGCGGTCAGTGACGTGGATAAGCGTTGGGTGTATCAAGCGGCGACTCTTGCGGCCCTGTTCGCCCTCGGCGGTATCGGCATCAGCTTGCTGGCCATCGGGCAACTGCCGTCGGGCGTATCGCCGCAACCGTATGCGACATCTAGCGCTATGTTTCGCGCGCCCTTCGTAGAGCATAGCGACGCGGTCTTGCTCTTTTTCGTCGGCGATACCCTGCTCCCTATCGGTTATGCGCTGGTCTTTGTGGGGCTATACGCCGTCACGGCAGAGCGCGGGCGGCTATTCGCGCTGGTTGGCTTGGGGGCGGGGGTGGCGTTGGCGCTATTGGATGTGACCGAAAACGCTATCTTCATCAGCTATGCCCTCCTGGCGCAACAAGGCGTAGCGGTGGGCGATCCGCCGATGCTGTTACTGCACGTCATCACGACGCTGAAATGGACGATGTCCTTCGCCTGTTTGCTGGCGTTTGGGGTGGTTTTCCCGCGGCGCACCACCTTAGAGAAAGGGATGGTCGCCTTGATGCTCGTCTACCCATTCATGGGCGCTTGGGGCGTGGCTAATGGGGTCGCGCGTCATCTGCGCGGGCCATTTTTATTGCTCGGCATGGTTTTATTCGCCGTGTACTTCGGCCATCAATGGCGCGCTTTTGCCCATCCAGAGAAAAAGGAGTGATGACCATGAGCTTACCACGCGCCACCCTGCGCGGGTGGACGGTAGAGCAGTTGGGGAAGATGGAATCCATTTTGACCCACCTTTTGGCTTCGGCGACGCCGTCGGAGCTAAGGACCTACCGCGATGGCGGGACGGGTTGGACGTGCTTAGAGGTGCTATGCCATCTGCGCGATTACGAAGCGCTTTTTTTGCAACGGGCGCGGCTCACTGCCGAGCAAGACCGGCCCGAATTGCCCAACCCCGACCCCGACGCCCTCGCCCGCGAGGGGCGCTATAACGAGCAAGATAGCGCTCAAGTGTTCGCAGATTGGAAACAGCGCCGCGCGGCGACGTTGGCCTATCTAGAGGCCTTGAGCGATAACCAATGGGCGCGCGTGGCCCAACATCCACGGCGCGGCCCGATGCGCTTAGATGACCAAATCGCGCTGGTCGCATGGCATGATGTCAATCATGCGGAGCAAATGGCGCGAATTTTGCATGAAAAACGGTGATGAAAGAGGTTGAAAAAGACGATGGTATCGTTTACCCCAACAGATGACCAAAAGCTATTGGTCGAGACGATTAATCGCTACGCATTGAATGATGTGAGGAAAGTGGCCCATGATGCCGATGAGGCCAGCGAGCCGCCTTTGGACGTTATCCAAGTGGGTTGGCAGTTGGGATTAATCCCCTCCTCTATCCCAGAGGAGTTAGGCGGGTTTGGCGAGCTGAGCGCGCTGACGGGCGTTTTGGCCGCCGAGGAACTGGCCTTCGGTGATTTGTCGGTGGCCATGCACTTGATGACGCCGTCGCTGTTTGCGTATCCCGTAGTGCTCTATGGCACGGCGGAACAACGCGAACAGTACCTGCCCATGTTTTTAGAAGAAACGTTCGCCCCTGCGACCGCGGCATTCATCGAACCGAGCATCACTTTCGACCCCAACGCGCCGAAGACTACGGCTAAGGCAGATGGCGACCGCGTCATCATCAACGGCGTTAAAGCCTATGTGCCTTTGGCCGACGAGGCGACGCATCTACTGGTCTACGCCCGCGATAGCGAATCGGGGCGCGTGGATGCTTATATCGTGGAGCGCGGCGCCGCCGGGGTGATGGTCGAAGCGCGCGAAAAGCTCATGGGGTTGCGCGCCTTGCCCCAATATCGCGTGCGCTTCGATAATATGAGCCTGCCGATGACGGCGCGCTTGGGCGGGGCTATGGGCGTGAATTACGAGGCGCTACTCAGCCGTTTGCGGCTTGGGGTGGCGGCGATGGCCGTAGGGGTAGCGCGGGCCTCTTATGAATATGCGCGCGACTACGCCAAGGAGCGGGTGCAGTTCGGCAAACCTATCGCCCAAAATCAGGCTATCGCCTTTTTGTTGGCAGAAATGGCCATCGAAATTGACGCCACCCGCCTGATGGTGTGGGAAGCGGCGTGGAAGCTCGACCAAGGGCAAGACGCCACCCGCGAGGCTTATTTGGCCAAGCAATACGCCGACAACATGGTATTAAAAGCGACCGATAGCGGCGTGCAAATTTTAGGCGGTTATGGCTTCATCCGTGAATACCCCGTCGAACGCTGGTTGCGGAACGGGCGCGGGTTCACCACATTTGACGGTTTGGCGATTGTATGACCCCCTGATGAGATTGATGAGATGAGGACGAAACACTTATGACCATTAGCTTTGAGATTCCAGAAGCCATCATCAACCAAACGCAGATGATTAAATGGATTGCGGAAAATACCATGCGCCCTTACTCCCGCGAGTTGGACGAAAACGAACACGCCCGCCCCAAAGCCTTTATCGAGGCGCTGTGGCCGGTGCTGAGTAGCCAACGCAAAGCCATGCTGGACAAACTGCAAAAGCAAATAGAGGGCGGCGAAAACGGCGACGGCGAGAAGAAAGAGAAGCGCCCCAGCAACTATTACCTAGGCATGATGCATATGGTGGAGATGTTATCTTGGGGTGATGCGGGCATTTATCTATGCCTGCCCGATGCGGCCTTGGGCGGATTCGCCATCGAGGCGGTGGGCACGCCAGAACAGAAACTGCGTTTGTTGCGCCGCTTCGCGGAAGGTGAACCCACTTGGGGCGCCATGGCCATGACCGAGCCGGGCGCAGGTTCGGATACGTCCGCCATCCAGACGACGGCCGTTTTTGACGAGAAGACCCAAGAATGGGTGTTGAATGGAGAGAAAATCTTTTGCACTAGCGGCGGTTTGGCGCTGAATGAGAGCGATGGCTTGGTCATTGTTTGGGCGACGGTGGACCGTAGCGCCGGGCGCGCCGGCATGAAGCCTTTTGTGGTGGAAGCGGGCACGCCGGGCGTGAAGGTGGTGAAGGCGGAAATTAAGCACGGCATCCGCGCTAGCGACACCGTAGCCATCTCTTTTAACAATGCGCGCATCCCCAAAGATAATATCCTCGGTAGCCCTGTCGTCCAAAAGGAGGGCGGCGCTGGCTTCAAAGGGGCGATGGCCACGTTCGACGCCAGCCGTCCTTTAGTGGCGGCGAGCGCCTTGGGCATTGGCCGCGCGGCTTTGGAGTTCGTCAAGGAGAAGCTCGCGGAAGAAGGTATCGAAGTGCCTATCGGCTTGCCTTATCACAAGCTCAGCGCGCTACAACGCGATGTGTTAGAGATGGAAGCGCAGATGAAGGCCGCCTACTTGCTGACCTTGCGCTCTGTGGCCATGCTGGATGAGAAGTTCTCGAACCCCTTAGAAGCGTCTATGGCGAAGGTGAAGGCCGGCAAAGCGGTGACATGGGTGACGCAAAAAGCGGTGGAGATTCTGGGCCCGATGGGCTATAGCCGCGAATGGCTGGTAGAAAAATGGATGCGCGACGGCAAAATCAACGATATTTACGAGGGCACGGGGCAAATTAACACGTTGATTGTGGCGCGGCAGATTTTGGGCTATACGCGCAAAGAATTGGCCTGAGCATCTATGCGGCGCGTTTTCATCACAGGCGCGAATCGCGGGATTGGGCTGGCGGTGGTGGCGCGTTGGCTGGAGACGGGCGCGCTGATATTCGCGGCATGCCGCCAGCCGAGCAAGGCGGATGATTTGCAAGCGTTGCGGGCGCGCCACCCCGATAAGCTACACATCGTCCCGTTGGAGGTCCGCGACGATACCGCGATTCAAGAGGCGTTTGAACGGGTGAAAGCGGTGACGGCGGCCCTTGATGTACTCATCAACAACGCCGCTATCAACCCGCACGGGCAAGATTTGGGGCGGTTGCAACGGGGGCAATTGCTGGATATTTTGAACGTGAACACGGTTGCGCCCGTGCTCATCGCCCAGACCTTCGCGCCGTTGTTAAAAGCGGGCGCGCCCTCGGCGTTGGTGCATATCACCTCTGAGATGGCCGCTTTGACCTATCGGGATTATGGGGGCGATTACGGCTATTGCGCTAGCAAGGCGGCGTTGAACATGATGATGCGCGGGCTGGCGGCAGATTTGCGGCGGTCGGGCGTTATCACCATCGCCCTAGACCCCGGCTGGGTGCAAACCGATATGGGCGGAAGGGGTGCTACCTTGACCCCTCAACAATCCGCCGCGGGCATCATCCGCGTGATTGAGGGGGTGCGCCCTGAAGATAACGGCAAGTTTTTAGCGTGGGATGGCTCTGAGCATCCATGGTGATGTTTGGCAAGGAGGCGAAGTATGGACGAACGCATCTTCATCACAGGCGCTAATCGTGGTTTAGGCTTGGAACTGACTAAGCGGTACATCGCCCGCCCGCAAACACGCATTTACGCCAGTTGTCGCCACCCCGCGCAAGCGGCGGAACTCGCCGATTTGGCCCGTCTGTATCCTGAACGCTTGTCGCTGTTGGCGTTGGATGTGGCTTCTGACGAAAGTATCGCGCGGGCGGTAGCTGAATTATCGGCGTTGACCGATAGGCTGGATCTGCTCATCAATAACGCGGGCATCAACCCGTCGGGCGCGGCCTATCGCCAATTGGGGCAGTTGGCGGGCCAAGCGATTGCTGACGTCGTTTATACCAATGCGATTGGCCCGCTGTTATTGACCCAAGCGCTCGTCCCGTTTTTGGAGCGGGGGCAACGCCCAAGAGTGGCGATGATTTCTTCTCAGATGGGTTCGATGGATTATGTGCGGAATGGCGGCGGCTATGCCTACCGCATGAGCAAGGCGGCGATGAATATGGCGACACGGGCGCTAGCAGGCGATTTAGGCGGCAGAGGTATCACCGTCATCACCTTGCATCCCGGCTGGGTGCAGACCGATATGGGCGGCCCCAGTGCATCGCTCCCTGTGACGGAATCGGCTATGGCTTTGATGCGGCTTTTCGACAACCTATCGCCGATTGATAATGGACAATTCTTCAAATGGACGGGCGAAAAGCATGCATGGTGAAAAAAGGGGCTATTTTGTCAATGTTTTTCTTATCGAAAGGTTGAACGCGACTTATGACATACCATATTCGTAAAGCAGTAGTCATTGGCTCTGGGACGATGGGCGGCGGGATTGCGGCGCTTTTGGCCGGGGTGGGGATAGAGACCTTATTATTGGACATCCCCGCGCCGGATAGCCACCCCACCGACCCGCCCGCGAAACGTAACGCTATCGTCAACAACAACGTGAAGGCGATGCAGAAGTTACGTCCGGCCCAACTGTTCAGCGATGCCGATATGAGCCGTATCAGCGTCGGCAATACCGAAGATGATTTGCACAAAGTGGGTCAGGCGGATTGGGTGATTGAAGTTATCATCGAGAAATTAGATGTAAAGCAAGCGCTGATGGCCAAGTTGGCGGAACTCATCGGGCCGCAGACCATCGTTACCACCAATACATCTGGCCTGCCCATCCACAAAATCGCCGAGCATTTGGATGAAACGTTCACGCGGCGCTTTTTGGGCACGCACTTCTTCAATCCGCCACGTTATTTGCGCCTATTAGAAGTGATTCCCCACCCCAATACTGACCCCCAAGTGGTGCAATTCATGCTGGAATTTGGGCGGCGCGTCTTGGGTAAGGGGGTTGTGCTGTGCAAGGATAAGCCGAACTTCATCGGCAATCGGTTTATGTCTATGTCCGGCATGCAAGCGATGAATTACGCGCTCGACCATGGTTATAGCGTGGAGGAAGTGGACGCGCTGACGGGGCCGCTCATCGGGCGACCGAAGACGGCCACGTTCAACCTCAACGATTTGGTGGGGTTTGATGTCGCTGTATATGTGGCCCGCAACCTATACGATGCCATCCCCGACGACCCCGCCCGCGAGGTGTTGGCGCATCCCAAGGGGACGGCATTAGCCGATAAAATGCTGGCCAATAAGTGGTTGGGGCGCAAGACGGGGCAAGGTTTTTACCACATGCGTAAAGGCCCCAACGGCGAAAAAGAGTTATGGGCGCTAAACCTAGAGACGTTTGAATACGAGCCGCCGCGCAAGGTCGAGTTCGAGGCGGTGAAGAAGCATGGCAAGGTGAAGCCGCTGGGCGAACGCATCCGCCTGCTCATCAACGAACAAGACCGCGCCGGGCAGTACTTATGGCATTTGCACGCTTTTTATCTGGCTTATGCTTCTAACCGCGTGCCAGAAATCACCGATACCATCGTGAACATAGATAACGCCCAAAAGTGGGGGTTTGGCCACGATATGGGGCCCTTTGAAATCTGGGATGCTATCGGCGTAGCGGAGACCATCCCCGCCTTCGAGTCCGCGGGTTACCCCGTGGCCGAATGGGTGAAGCAAATGGTCGCCAGCGGCAAAAAGACCTTCTACCAGCGCGATAGTAACGGTATGGTCATCGGCTATTACAGCCCCCAAGCGGGCGATTATGTAACGCTGGAGCGCGACCCGCGGGAAATCGTCATCGCCGACTTGAAAGCGTCGGGGCGGCGCGTGGGCGGCAATGATGATGGTAGCATTTACGATATGGGCGATGGGGTGTTGTTGTGGGAATTCCACACCAAGCAAAATAGCATCACCCAAGGCTTGATTGAAAGCGGCTGGCAGGCGCTGGAATTGCTGAAACAGAGCAACTATAAGGCGCTGGTAGTGGGCAACGATGCGGAACGCTTTTCTATCGGGGCGAATTTAGACCCATCGCGTTTGATGGAAGGGCCGGCGGGCATCGAAAAAGTGCTCATCTCTCTGCAAGATTTGACCCAAGCCCTGCGCTATGCGCCTAAGCCAGTGGTGACCGCTGTACATAATATGGCGCTGGGCGGCGGCGCAGAGCTGAGCATGTCCGGCACCGCGACGGTGGCGCATATCGAACTGTATATGGGCTTGGTAGAAGTGGGCGTCGGTTTAGTGCCCGCTGGGGGCGGTTGTAAGGAGTTGGTGCGCCGCCTCGTCAATCCAGTAGCGGCCGCGGGTTCGGATGTCTTGCCGCCCTTGCAAAAAGCCTTCGAGGCGATTGCGACGGCCAAAGTGAGCGAAAGTGCCGTGCAAGCGCGCGAGATGGGCTTTTTAGCGCCGACCGATAAAATCGTCATGAACCGCGCGCATTTGCTGGGCGACGCCAAAGCCTTAGCCTTAGCGCTGGCCGAGACCTACACCCCCCGCGAAGCGGAAAAGGTCTACGCGGCGGGGCGCGATGCTTATGCGGCCTTGTTGGTGGCGATTGAGGGCTTCAAAGAGGCGGGCTTGGCCACCGAATATGACGCCTTCATCGCCAAAAAATTAGCTTATATTTTGACTGGCGGGGCTTTGGCCCAACCCGCTTGGGTAGACCAGCAGGTGTTGCTCAATTTGGAGCGCAAAGCCTTCCTCGAACTCATCATGGAGACCAAGACGCAAGAGCGCATCATGCACATGTTGAGTACGAATAAACCCCTAAGGAATTAAACCGAGTGAGATAGAGAGGCAAACCATTATGCGCGAGGCAGTAATTGTAGCGGCATCGAGGACAGCAGTTGGTAAAGCGGTGCGCGGTTCGACCCGCAACGCCCGTTCAGACGATATGGCCGCGGCCGTGGTGGCGGAAGTCCTGCGCCAAACCGACGGCAAGGTAGACCCAACAGAAATAGACGATGTCATCATCGGTTGCGCGATGCCGGAAGGCTCGCAAGGGATGAACTTCGCCCGCGTGATTGCGCTACGGGCGGGGTTGCCAGTAGATGTGCCGGGGCAGACCGTCAACCGTTTTTGCTCTAGCGGCTTGCAGACTATCGCTATGGCCGCTGAACGCATCATCGCCAATGGGGCGGACATCATCATTGCGGGCGGCGCGGAATCAATGTCGTCTGTGCCGATGACCGGCCACCACCTCAGCCCTAACCCTTACATGGCGGAATACGACCCACACGTATATATGAGCATGGGTTTGACGGCGGAGCGCGTGGCGGATGAGTTCAACATCAGCCGTGAAGATATGGACGTGTTCGCCTATAACAGCCATCGCAAAGCAGCCGCGGCGGAAGATGCGGGTAAGTTCGCCCAAGAAATCGTGCCCTTTGAATGGGAAGAAACGGTCATCGGCGAAGATGGCTTGCCCACCAGCGTGAAGATGCGCCTTGAAAAAGATGAGCATCTGCGCCGCGAGACCACCATAGAGGCGCTTAGCGCGTTAAAGCCGGCCTTCAAGCCCACCGGGCGCGTCACGGCGGGCAATTCCAGCCCGCTCAGCGATGGCGCGGCGGCGGTGATGGTGATGTCTGGCGAAAAAGCGGCACAACTGGGCTTAAAGCCCTTGGCCCGCTTCGTGGGCTTTAGCGTGGGGGGCGTGCGCCCGGAGATTATGGGCGTGGGGCCGATTGTCGCTATCCCTAAATTGCTCAAGCGGTTGGGGATGTCTTTAGATGAGATAGATCTCATCGAGCTGAATGAAGCGTTCGCTTCGCAGTCGTTGGCCGTCATCCGTGAATTGGAGATAGACCCCGATAAAGTGAATGTCAACGGCGGCGCAATCGCTTTAGGGCATCCGTTGGGATGCACGGGCGCTAAGCTGACCGTGCAAATTCTGCACGAGATGAAGCGCCGCAACAGCAAATACGGCATGGTGACGATGTGTATCGGCGGCGGTATGGGTGCGGCCGGTATCTTCGAGAATCTGAATTAGCCCGCTTCTTGGTCGCTTTGGGGGCGCGTAGCACACCCGTTGCCGCGCCCCTTTTTTCTGTTCCCCACCCCGCTAGACCCCAAAAACGTAAAACTTGGGACATTGATGTGAACTTGTTACAATTGTGGTCTATAATGTTTTTAAAGATGTGTCTAAAAAGTTTTTTGGCGGTCTATTATGAGCATGCCAACAAATGAAGACTTCGCAACCGAGGTGAAAGCTGATCGACTGAAGACGTTGTATCAGTTCACGATTGCGCTATGTCTGGTTTTCCTCATCTTCATTGTCACCTTTAATTTTAGCCGTAGCCTATCCAACGATTTGACAATGGGTCTGTTTTTGGCCGATGTGACCGTCATTGGCGGCTGTTTGCTGACCCGTTGGATATTGCTCAAAAATCGGTTTCGCATGGCGGCGTGGTCTTTTGCCTTATCGGGCGTTGCGGCGGTGTGTATCATTTTATTGATGGGCGATAAGCTGACTTATCAGATTGTGCCTTTTGTCTTCCCGGTCATCGTCTTTTTGGTGGGGTTGATGTTGCCGCCGATGCACACCTTTGTGATGTCGGGCATTTGTTCGTTGATTTTATTGGTCGCGCCTTTGGTGGCCCCGGCCGACATCGTCTCTGAGCCGATATATCCGATTTTTTCCATCTTGTTGATGTTCCTCAGCGCAGGGTTATCTTCCCAAGTGACGGGCGAATTACACCAAATCACCGAGTGGGCGTTGATGAACTATCAACGGGAGCGCCGCACGAACGATGAATTGTTCGAGAAGCGCCTACAATTGCAACGGAGCTTAAAACGGAGCGAGGCGCTCAGCGATGAATTGCGGAATATCAACAAGCAACTAGAGGCGGCGCGGGCCGCGGCGGAGGAGGCGAAAAAGTTCCGCGGGCAATTTTTGGCCAACATGAGCCACGAATTACGCACCCCCTTAAATGCCATCATCGGCTTCAGCGAGACGATGCTCAAATTCCCGATGATGTACGATAACCAACCGCTTCCAGATGCTTATGAAAGCGATGTGAGCCAAATTTTTAATAGCGGGCGACAACTTTTGCATGTCATCAACGATATTCTGGATTTGTCCAAAGTGGATGCGGGCAAGCTGGAGATACGGATGCAGGCGGTGGATATTGGCCCCATCATCAATGCGGTTATCTCGACCGCGCGCGGTCTGATTGCGGGGCGGCCTATCGCTCTAGAGAAGAAAGTGCCGGAAGTATTGCCCCAAGTTTGGGCGGACGAAACCCGTTTGCGGCAAGTCTTGCTGAATTTGTACAGCAACGCGGTGAAATATACCGACGAGGGCGAAATTGAACTGACCGTGAAAGAAATCGGCGATGAAGTGCAGTTCAGCGTGCGCGATACCGGTATCGGCATACCCGAAAAATTCCACAGCGCCTTGTTTGAAGAATTCCGCCAAGCGGATAATACTGGCCGTGACCCGCGTTCCGGCGCCGGTTTAGGCTTAGCCATTTCTAAACAACTCTTGACCCTGATGGGGGGCACTATCTGGTTCGAGAGTAAAGTAGGCGTGGGTAGTACTTTCCATTTCACGGTGTTGGTCTATCGCCAACAGGATAAAACCGGTGTTACGCCTGTGTTGCCCAGCGTGAAATACACACCCAAGCCCGACGAAGCATCGGCGCAAGAAAAGGTCGAGACGAAGGGATAAGCCATGAAAATACTATATGTTGAAGATAACCCGGCTAATTTATTCCTCGTGAAGCGCGTCGCCAAGATGGGTAATCACGAAGTTATCAACTATGTGGATGGCGAAGAAGCGCTGAAAAATTTCGCCAAAGACCGCCCAGATTTGGTTTTGATGGATATTCAATTGGCCGGTTCGCTCAATGGGTTAGAGGTGGTACGCCAATTGCGGGCGGAAGGCTACCGTACCCCCATTATCGCGGTGACTGCTTATGCGATGTTGGGCGACCGCGAAAAGTGCATCGAAGCGGGATGTGATGATTATATCGCCAAACCCCTGCCCGTGCCGACCCTCGTTGAATTGTTCGACCGTTACATGGCTCGGACCAATAAGACCGCTTCTGCTTCTGGCTGATGGTTTATTTCATTTTTCAATGTCTGCTGAAATCGCCCTCATCATCGAAGATACAGACGCCAACCGCGATTTTTTCGAGCGGCTTTTAGCACAAGCCGGTTATCGCGTCATTTGCGCGCAAACGGGGCAGGCGGCGATGAGCGCGGTAGCCGATATAGAGCTGTTGGCGCTAGCGGTGATTGATATGCAAATGCCAGACATGAGCGGTTTACAATTGACCGCTTGGTTGCGCGGGCGTTACCCTGATGCTTGTCTAGTGGTGGCCACGATGCACGATGAGAGCACAGTGGTGGCTAGCGCGTTCGCCAAAGGGTGCGATGTTTTCCTTGTCAAGCCACACGGCTTTATTGAACTGTTCAATCGCCTTAAAGCGGGTGGCGCGGCGGGTCTGCGCGCTACCGGCCCGCTCATCATTGACCAATACGGACCGCGCCCGTTTGTATAACCCCTAGTGGGTATTGTCCAACAGCGTCAAGATAGTTGCATAAAGCGCTTCCACCTCAAAAGGTTTGCGGAGAAAGCCTTGCACGCCTTGGAGCTTAAGCTTCATATACGCTTCTTCACTACCGGTGATGACCACGATGGGGATATGCGACCACGCGGGCGTATCGCGGATGTGTTGCACGAGGCTTACGCCATCCATCAAGGGCATGAACCAATCGGTGATGATGAGGTCGGGCAACCTATCGGCAGTGGCCAACCACTCAAGGGCATGAGCGCCATTTTCTGCTTGGATGATTTGCAGAGCGTTCATCGCGAGCGCTTCTGAGAGCATCTCTAGCATTTCGGGGTGGTCTTCTATCAGCAACAAAGTAGGCGTATGCGGCATTGAAGTATCATCCATACCACGTTGTAGATGTTGTGAATGCTTTATCGAAATTTAACATAAATACGCATTTTGGCGACCCCCTGGGCTAAGGTTGCACGTTTTTTCATCCCCCCAAAAAGCTTATTAAGGGCGCGCTGTATACTCTCCTATGACAACCCATTTGTAAGTGGTCAGTTCTTCCAAAGCCATGGGGCCGCGCGCGTGCAATTTTTGGGTGCTGACGGCGACTTCTGCGCCTAGCCCCAACGCCCCCCCATCGGTGAAGCGCGTGCTAGCGTTAAGATAGACGACAGCGGAATCTACCGCGTTCAAAAAGCGTTCCGCATGTTCCATATTTTGGGTGAGGATGCCATCAGAATGTTGGGTGCTGTGCTGTTGGATGTGGGCGATGGCTTGGTCGGTGTCGTCCACCACTTTTAGCCCTAAGGTGAGATTCATCCATTCGGTATCGAAGTCGTCGGGGCCGGCCGGCAGGACGCGGTCATCCCCGTGGAGCAAGGCGCGCGCGCGCGGTTCGGCGCGGAATTGCACGCCGTCCTTGCCTAGCGTCTCCACGACCTTAGGCAAAAAGTCGGCCGCGATAGCGTGATGCACGAGCAAGGTATCCAGCGCATTACACACCGCCGGACGTTGGGTTTTGGCGTTGTGGATGACGGGCAGAGCGGCTTTTAGGTCGGCGCTTTCGTCTACGTATAGATGGCAGACGCCCATACCGCCGATGATGACGGGGATAGTGCTATTTTCGCGGCAAAATTCGTGCAAGGTATGGCCGCCACGCGGGATAATCATATCAATATATGGGTGCAGGCGGAGCATATCCAAAACGTATTTGCGGTCTACGCTCGGTATCATCTGGATGGCGTCCGCGGGCAGATTGGCTTTTTGGAGCGCGCCTTGCAAAATGCGGATTAGCTCTGCATTGGTGTTGAACACGTCGGAGCCGCCGCGCAAGATGACGGCGTTACTGCTTTTGAGGGCCAGCGCCGATACATCTACCGTCACATTGGGGCGCGATTCGTAAATGACGCCCAACACGCCGACTGGCACGCGCCGCTTGAATACCTTGATGCCGCTATCGAGCGCTTGGGCGTCGTATTCGCGGCCGACGGGGTCCGGCAGTCCGGCCACTTTTCGCACGTCGGCGATGATGCCATCCAACCTATCGCGCAGGTCGAGGCGGTCGCGTATCCAGATGGGGTCCGTGCCGTTGCGTTGCGCGGCTTCTATATCGGTTTGGTTAGCGGCGAGGATGCCCTCGCGGTTGTCGTCGAGGGCGTCGGCGATGGTTAGCAAGGCGTAATTTTTGCGGGCGGTGGTCAGGGTGGCGAGTGCCCGCGCCGCCGTTTTGGCGCGTTGTCCGATTTCGACAAGGTCAATTTGGGCGCTGATGACCATCGGGTTTTCTCCATAGGCTATAAACTCGAACGTCTGAAGCATCAACGATACCACATTATCGCTGAGCATCAAGTGATTAGGGCGAGGTTATTACGGTGGATAGCGGCATCGCCGTAACTATAACCGAGGATTTCGAGGATGCGGTCCGATTTGACGCCGCATAATTTACGGAGTTCGTCGCTACTATAATTAGACATGCCGTGGGCGATTTCGCGGCCGTCGGGCGCAAATACCGATAAGGTCGCGCCGCGCTCAAACTGGCCGGAGATAGAGCGAATGCCGACCGGCAACAAGCTAGCGCCGCCGGCGAGCAATTTTGCGGCCGCGCCGCTATCTATGTGCACTGCGCCTTGGGGGCGGTCGGTCAAAAACCAGCGTTTGCGGCTCTCTAGATGGGTGCTGGTGGGGGCAAAGCGCGTGCCGATGGCTTCCCCCGCGAGCAGGCGCACCAAAACATCTGGTTTTTTGCCAGAGGCAATGATAGTGGTCACGCCGCTACGGGTGGCGATTTGGGCGGCTTGTAGTTTGGTCGTCATCCCGCCTGTGCCAACGCCCGTACCCGCCCCGCCTGCGAGGGCATAGATGGCGGCATCTATTTTATCTACGTGGTGGATGAGCTGGGCGGCGGCGTCTTTGCGCGGGTCGGCGGTGAAAAGCCCTTCTTGGTCGGTCAACAAGATGAGCAGGTCGGCTTCTAGGGCGCTGGCCACCAATGCCGAGAGGTTATCGTTATCGCCCACGCGGATTTCTTCGGTGGCGGTGGTGTCGTTCTCGTTGATGATGGGTACAATGCGCTTATCGAGCAGATACAGGAGCGTATCGCGCGCATTGAGGTAACGCACCCGATGGCTCAAGTCGTCGCGCGTGAGCAAGATTTGCGCGACGGTGATAGAAAAAATATCGAACAGGTCGTTATATAGGGCCATCAAGCGGCTTTGCCCCACCGCGCTGAGCATCTGTTTGACCGGGACCGAGCGCCCGAAGTCGGGAAAATCGAGGCGTTCGCGGCCGGCCGCCTGCGCCCCAGAGGAGACGAGGATGACTTCATGCCCCGCTGTGTAGAGGGTGGCCAACTGCTGGACAAGGGCTAATACGCTGGGGCGATGCAAGCGTTGTGTGCCGTTGGTCAGGGTGCTTGTGCCGACTTTTACGACAATTCGGGTCATAGTGGTCTGTTGTGGATTTTGACAAGTATACGCTGAGAGGGACATTATATAGGGGATGCGATATGGCCAGCAATGCGGAACTCGTGGGAGGATAGCGGATGAAGCGATGGGCATTTATAGTGATGTGGTTATGGTTAGGGGTGGGCGCGCTCGGCGCTCAAGACGGGGGTCCGCAATCGTTGGTATACGACGGCGTGGAGCGCAGTTATTTCGTCCATTTGCCGCGCGGTTACGACCCCGACACGCCCAGCCCTTTGGTGGTGGTGCTCCACGGCGCGGGCGGTAGCGGCTTCCAGATGATGCTAGATAGCGAATTCAACGCGCTGGCGAGCGATAGCGGTTATATCGTGGTTTATCCCGATGGGCGCGATTTGGCGTGGTCTTATTTGGGGGATGCGGCCGGCAATGCGGACGTCGGTTTCATCAGCGCGCTTCTGGATGCGATGGCCGCGGGTTTCCGTTTGGATGCTTCGCGCATTTATCTAGTGGGCTACTCTAACGGCGGTTTGTTGGCTTTGCGCTCCCGATGCGAACTCGACGAACGCCTAGCGGGTGTGGTGGTCATCGCGGCCATGATGTCTTATGAGTTGGCGACCTTTTGCGATGGGGCGCGGCCGGTGCCTTTCCTGCTGGTGATGGGCACGTTTGACGAGGTGTTCCCATGGCAGGGCTACGCCACCATCACTTCAAGCGGGGAATTGCGCTCCTCTTTTTCTATCACCCAGATGATGCAGTTGATGACGGCCCTAAATGGTTGCCGTGGCGATTCCCGCATTGGGCGCGTTAGCCCAGATGGCGCTTCGGTGGAAGTCGTGCGCGAACGCTATAGCACCTGCGCGGAGGGGGCGATAGTAGAATTATACGCCTTGTTGGATTTGGGGCATGGTTGGCCGGGGGATGTGCCCATTGAATTAGATAACGGCGAGCGCGGCACTATCCGCGATGCGGTTTGGGAATTTATCATCAGTTTGGGAGAGGCGGAATGATGAAGCAGGCGCTCTTATGGGGACTGTTCTTTTTGGTAGGCGTCGCGCCGTTGGACGCCCAAAGCGAGGCATCGCCGCAACGTATCGCCATCGCACATGGCGGTTACGAACGCTCTTATATTCTGTATGACCCGCAGGTTAGCGATGCGCCCGCCCCTTTGGTGATTGCCCTGCACGGCGCTGGCAGTAGCGCTAGCGAGATGTTGGGCTATTCGGGTTGGGCGGAGTTGGCGCGAACGGCGGGATATGTGGTGGCCTTCCCGGATGGCATCCAACAGAGTTGGAATTATCTAGAAGCGGAGCAATTGCACCCGTCGGATTTATATACCGACGATTTGGGCTTTCTGCTGGCGTTGATAGACGATATTAGCGGGCGTTTGCCCATTGATGAAGACCGTGTGTATCTCGTCGGTTTTTCTAATGGCGGCTTGCTGGCATTGCGGGCGGCCTGCTCTTTGCAGGAGCAGGTGGCGGCCGTAGCCATTTATAGCGCCAATTTCCGCGAGCGTTTGGTAGAACATTGTCTGGGCGCGCGGCCGTATCCCTTTTTATTCGTCTTGGGGACGCGCGACGAGGCCTTCCCGTGGACGGGGGAAGTGTGGTTCAACGCTAGTGGCGATTTCCGCTCGACATTTTCTATGCAACAAACGCTGACCCTGCTAACCAGCATCAATCAGTGCCAACGCCAAGGCGAATCTGAACCCGTGCATTTGCAAAATGCGCCCACAAATGTGATTCGCAATCGTTACAGTGCGTGCGCTGAGGGGTCGGAAGTGGTGTTGTATGGGTTGATAGATTACGGCCATCAATGGGCCGGATGGATGCCGATTCTGTTACCAGATGGCAACCAAGGGACGATTAATGAGGCGGTTTGGCAATTTTTCCAGCGGCATCCGCGGCGCTGAGATGGGGCGGTTGGTCTCCGCCCCGTTTGGTTCGTGTTCAGGCGCTTTCTACCACGCGCTTCAGATTTTCTAGGCTTTTTTCTAGATTTTCGGCGTTGACGCGCTCTAGCATGAGCTTATCGAGGATTTTGCCCAGCCCGCCGCCGGGCACATCGTAGTTGAAAGAGACCGATACGCGGGTGGCATTCCCTTCGGGCGTTAGCTTCCACGCTTGCACCCCTGTAATCATGCCGTCCATCTCGTTGGTCAACGCGCTACCGCGTTGGAATTCGCGCGAGGTCATCACCAAGGTGAAATTGACGCCCAGCGATTTGTACTGCAAGTTCACTTTGCCGCCGACTTGGGGATAGACGCCATCCGATTCGACCGCTTCTACCCCTTCAAACCATTGGGGATAAGTATAAGGATCGAGCGCGAAGCGATTAATCGCTTCGGGATCCGCGTGGATGAGGATAGATTTTTCGACTTTAGCCATATAACAGAGTCCTTTTGTGCGTGAATCGTCATGATAAGGCGCTTAGGTCAGCGCGGTTAAATGATGGGCGATGTTTTAACCCCCGTCTCTAGTTCGATTGCGATTTGTCGCAAGATGCGGGCGCGCGCTTGGATGCGTTCCGCCGGCCAAGTGCCATCGCCAGTGAGCCAATTGGCCATGCCACAAGCGACGGCCCCCGCCTCTAGAAATTGGCGGGCGTTGATGTCGTTCATGCCGCCGTTGCACATGAAATGAATGTGATTTAGGGGGCCGCGGATAGCGTTAAAATAATCGAGGCCTAAACTGCCGATGGGAAAGATTTTGACGAGCTTAACGCCCATTTGCCACGCCAAAACCGCTTCCGTTGGGGTGATGACGCCGGGCCCGCACAAGATGTCGGCGCTCACCACCAACGCGACGATGTCCGGCTGGAAGGCGGGCGACACGATGAAATCGGCGCCGGCATCTAAAACGCGCTGGGCTGTTTCTATATCTAAAACCGTGCCCATGCCCACGCAGGCATCCGCGCCGAATTCGCGCTTGACGGCTTGCATCGCCGCGATAGGCTCTTGGGAGTTCATCGTGAATTCAAAGACGTTGATACCTTCTTCGGCCAATATGCGGCACGTTTCTAGGGCAACTGACGGTGTGAAAGCGCCGCGCATCCCCGCCATAAAACGGCTTTTGACTACATAGTTATACGCTGTTTGGCTGTTCATCCCGCTCCTCAAAGACTATTGGATAATATCACAAGTGTACTGTGTCTGTTATGAATTGTCATCAATTGCACGTAGCGGTCATGACGACTGTATCATCTTTGTTAGCCGAAAAGCGCACGAGAAAGCTACGGTTTTCTGTGAAAGTATAACTCAACGTCCGTTCGCTCCCCGACCGCGCCAAAATATCCCCGCTGGCGGCATCCACAATGCGGATGAAGTCGCCGAATTCGCCGCGCAAGTTGCCGCCGCCCGTGGTGATGCTGATAGTGGTGCCGACGGTGGCCGTCCATATATCGCCGATGGCGATAGAGAAATCGGTGCCATCGGATTGTCGCGAGAGGGTGGCGGGGCCTGTGGCGCATAAATCGCCCAAATTGCTGATGACCAGTGACTTGGCGTTGGACGGGGCGGGCGTCGTCGCGGGGTTGGGCGTGGCGGTGACGAGCGGCGGCGCGCTCACTTTGGGCAGAGCGGCGCAATCGCCTTCTGCTACCACGACGTCGAAGCGCACCCATTCGTCATCGGCGGTGACATACCAAATGTATTGGAAGGGGTCGGTGATTTGCCCGACGGCGCTAATGCGTTCGCCCAAGCGCAAAATGCCGACTTGGGGATAGTCTACCCCCGGGCCGGCGCGCAGGTTTTTATCGGCATCGGTCGGCGTCAACACACAGCGAACGGTTGTAGTCTGGTCGCCTTGGGCAGGGGACGCGGCGGGGCTTGTGGTGCTCGGCTCGGCGATGACAAAATTACGGGGCAGTAGCCGCACGGGAATATCGAGGAGGTCTTCTAGGCGATAAGGTTGGGCGGCGGATGGCGCGCCGCTGGCTAGGCCTTCCTCGTCTAGCGGCACGCTCGCTTCTGCGCCCGCGGGCAAGACTTGGGTCGCAGAAGCGGCGCTGATTTCCGCCACGCCTTCTAGCACGCTGACCAATAGCTGAGCATCGGCTTGGGCGCGCAAAAACACCGTGCCGTTGAATTCGAGCGTCGCGCCGTTGACGGCCAGCCGCGCATCATTGGCCAGCCCATTGGGTGTTTGGAGCACGATACCGCTATCGGGCGTGTCTTGGCAATCGTCGGCGATAGGTCGGCTTTCAAATAGGAAAGATTGCATCGAGCCGAACTCTGGCGGGCGAATATCGGGCGCGGGCGATTCGGCGGTGGCGATGCGTAATGCGCTCGCGTCGCCATTCAGCCGTAGCCACTGCGCCGCTACCCAGCCGGGGCCGCCGAAGGCGCTAGGAATTTCGATGCGATACCACGCATTATCCGCCGTGCGGCCGGTGACCAGCACGGTTTCGTTATTGGTGAGTTGCCACACGATGACGCCGTTCGTATCCGGCGTGCGGCGCACGTTGATGCCGCCGCTGGCGGTGACCGTGCCAAACAGGGTGGGGATGTCGCTAGCGCCCGCGTCGGCGCTATTGCTGAGCGCTACATCGCCGAAGACCAAGGCGGTGATGGCCAAATCGCCCGATGCGATGGGGAGTTGGTATTGTACCACCGTCCAGATGCGATTTTCGGTATCGGTGGAGCGCAGACGGAGCGATTGAAAATCGGTTGTAGTGGCTAAGTCGCCGGGTTGCGCGAAGGTGAAGCTCTCTACGCCATCGCGCGCCGCCGCCTCGACCACCCCATTACCGAGGCACGCTTGGCCGGGGCCAGCCGCCTCGCAGATGAGTTCTGTCGCGGTGAAGGCTTCTTGCACCAACGTAGGGCAAGCGCTCGGCGGCTCTTGGGCTTGTGACGCGCCTAGAAAAATGAATAGCAGAGCGATAGTAACCCCTATGGTTGAACGCTTTTGTTTCATTTTTGCTCCCTTTTCGTCAAAATCCCCTTTTTACCAGTATAGCGGATAACGTCCGCACCGCGTATGATTGTACGATAGTTGAGACAATCGCCTATGTGAAGAGAGAGATGACCATGGCGCGAATTTGGCCGATGATGAATGCGGTGTTGGTATGGGCGTTGGTCGCCTGCCAAGCTCCGCCGTCGCTACCGACGGAGATAAGCTTAGAGCAATTTTCGACCGAATTGGCGGCTACGAGCCAAACTGCCCTGCCGACGAGCACGCCCACGCGCTCCGCCCCGACCCTGCCGCCAACTTTTACACCGACGACCGAGCCAAGCCCCACCCCCACCGAGACGAGCTTGCCGCTAACCCCCACGCCCCCCAACTTCAGCGCAGAGGGGTATCTTTATTATGTGTACAATGGTGATGCCATCATCAGCGTGTTGCCAGATGGACGAAATAGCGCCCTAATTTATACCTTTGGTGTGGGGCGTCCTATCCAAGATTTATCCGCCTCGCCGGATGGGCAACTGTTAGCTTTCGTGGGGCCCGGGGCCGGTAGCGGGCGAGAAGTATATGTGATGAGCCGCGATGGCACGTATCTGCAACAAATATCATGTTTGGGCTATGGGGAGGTGCGCCAGCCGATATGGACGCGCAATGGGCGCTCGCTGGTCTTTTTGGCCGCCGCGTCCCCCGGCGGCACGCGCGATATTTATATCGCCGATTTCGTGGGTAGCAACGCTTGCCCCAGCGGCAACAACCAGCGTTTATTGGTGCCTGTCAACAACGCGCAAGCCCGCGATTTGACGTGGAATGAGGACGGCACGCGCCTATTTTATAGCAACGGCCCCATTTTTGTAGCGGACATCGCCGCTGGCGGCCCCCCTACGCCCATCACGCTACCCGGCGGCTTCGGCCCCGATTACGCCCCCGCTCATAGCCCGACCGAACCCAACTTATACTTCTTGCGTCCTATTGATACGGTCGGGACGGGGCGCCAAGGGAGCGCTCTGGTCTCTATTTTCAATACGCGCGCCTTGCCCGACCGCCCGATTGCGCCTTTGGGCACGCCGCTTTACGCCCAGCGCCTCTTGTGGAGCGCGGACGGGCAATTTTTGCTCATCATGACCGATAGAGAGCTTTTGGTGATAAATACGGCCAATGGCTCGACGCGCGCCATCGTAGAGAATTTGGCCATGCCCCCTTTAGCCGCTTTCAGCCCGGATAATAGCGCTATCGCCTATACGGCTATGGGCGAATCCAGCGCCATCCCGCAAATCTGGCGCGTCGAACGGCTCGATGGCATCATCCGACAAGTGACCAATCATCCCGAAGGCACTATCGAGGGGTTATTATGGTTACCTTGAATATCCTTGTCGCGCCCGGCGCTTTTAAGCATAGTTTGAGCGCCTCGCAGGCGGCGGGGTGCATCGCGCGGGGCTTAGGGCGGGCGGGGCTGGATGCGGACATCGTTTTAGCGCCGATAGCGGATGGCGGCAATGGCACGTTGGACGCGCTTTTGATGGCGGGCGGACAGCGGCTTTCGGCGTCCGTCCTCGACCCGTTGGGGCACCCTATCCAAGCGGATTTTGGGCTTTTGGATGATGGCCGTACCGCCGTCATCGAGATGGCTTTGGCGTCTGGGTTGGAGCTTGTGGCCGGTCGCCCTCTAGCGCCATTGCAGGCGACGACTTATGGGACAGGGCAATTGTTGGCGGCGGCCTTGGCCAGCGGCGCGCGACGGGTGATTATCGGCATGGGCGGTAGCGCCACTACCGATGGCGGCGCGGGCGCGTTGCAAGCCTTGGGGGTGCGCTTGTTGGATGGCGACGGGGCGGAACTACCGTTCGGGGGCGGCGCTCTATCGCGCTTGGCGGCGATAGATGCCAGCGGCCTAGACCCGCGTTGGCGGGAAGTGGAGCTGATTATCGCCTCTGATGTGGATAATGTGGCGGTGGGCGCGTTGGGGGCGGCGGCGGTTTATGGCCCCCAAAAGGGCGCTAACGCCGAAGAGGTGCGCCTTTTAGACGAGGCCTTATCCCACTTTTTTGAGCTGGCGGCCGCAGTGACGGGGGTGGACGTGCGCGCGCGGCGTGGCGCCGGGGCGGCCGGGGCTTTGGCCGGCGGCTTGATGGCTTTCTTGGGCGGGCGCATGGAATCGGGCGTTGATTTCATTTTGGAACAGATGCGTTTTGCCGAGCGCCTACAACAAGCCCATTTGGTCGTCACGGGGGAAGGGCAGATGGATGAGCAAACCGTTTATGGCAAGGGTCCTATTGGCGTGGCGCGGTTGGCGCGGGCGCATGGCGTGCCGACAGTGGCTTTAGTGGGCAGTTTGCGCGTGGAAGATGCGGTATTGCGCGCGGCGGGCGTATCTGCTGTGTTGCCTATAGCGCCCCATCCGCTCAGCTTGGCGGACGCTTTGGCCAACGCCGAGCGGTATTTAGAGAGCGCCGCCGAGCGTTTGGGATATTTGTTAGGGGTGGGTTATAGCCTGCCTTAGCCCGCTATGGGAAAGCCGATGATGACTTCTGTGCCTTTGCCGATGGCGGAGGCGATGTCTAAACGGCCGCCGTGAATCTCGATGATGCGTTTGGCGATGAACAACCCCAAGCCGATGCCTTGTTGCTCGTGTTTATCGCGGTCCACTTGGCTGAAGTCCCCTAGCGCTTGTTCGATTTGTTCGGGGGTCATGCCGCGCCCTTGGTCGAGCACGCTAACCCAAATGCCGCCATCCGCTGGCCACATCGTGATGTTAACGGTCGAGCTAATCTCCGAGTAGCTCAGGGCGTTGCAGATAATTTCCGCTAAGGCGTGCCGCACGGCTTCGCGGTCGCATTTGATGAGCGCGTTGTGTTCTTGCCCGCTGATATTGATTTTGTTGGTGGTTTCGCGATAGGCGAAGCGTCGGGCGAGATTGACTGCCGTCACTAGCAAAGTCCAGATGTCCATCTCCATACCAGCCCGCGCGATAACCCGTTCGTTGAGCGCTCCCGTCCGCAATTGGATGACATAGGTCATTTGCTCCACCAACCGATTGAGGCGGTTACTCCCGTTGTTCAGGGTTTCGATGACTGCGGATAGCTCATCAGGGCCGAGGTCGTTCATCTCGCGGCTGAGCAAGTCTACCGACATATTGATAGCTGTCAGGGGGGTGCGTAATTCGTGGGCGACCACGCGCACCAGTTCCTGCTTGATGCCTTCGAGTTGGGCATGGGCATCTTCGCCAATCGCTTTTAGTCGGGTGAGTCGGGTGTATACAGCGCTGAGCAATTCGTCAGCCGTGAAGGGCTTGACGATATAATCGTCCGCGCCCAATTCCATACCGTGGCGCATAGATTGGCGGTCGGCGCGAGCGGTGATGAAGATGAAGGGCGTCAAAGCGATGCTGGGTTCGGCCCGCACCTGCTCTAAGACGCCGTAACCGTCTAGCCCTTCCATCATGATGTCGCAGATAATCAGGTTGGGGTGTTGTTCGCACGCCAATTGCACCCCTACGTAACCATCGGGAGCGCTAAAGGCGTGATAACCGCTTAATTCTAAGGTTTCAACGATGTTTTCGCGAATGGTGCTTTCATCTTCAATCACTAATATTTTGTGCATTTGCTAACCCCTCTCCCATTGTTATTATATATTAAACAGGTGTTTTATGTTGCGCTTCCTTAAGATTGTCGGGCGATAGGGAGCGAGTTAGGCGGATTTCGTTTATACTGATGAAAGGGATGATGCTGGTTGGGAGGTCTCATCATGCGTCGTTTATTGCTCGTCGTCTTCATCTTAGGCGTGTTGGTGTCCCATATTATGGCCCAAGGCGCTACCGTGCATATCGTCCAGCGGGGAGAGACCTTAAGGTCCATATCGGCCAAATATGGCGTTAGCGTAGAAGCGCTTGCTGTGGCGAATAACATCATTGACCCCAACCGTATTTTTGTGGGGCAACGCCTGACTATCCCAACGGTGGTGACGCCCCCGCGCACGCATACCGTGCGGGCCGGGGAACGCCTGAGCGATATTGCGACCCGCTACAATACGACGGTGGAGGCGCTTTTAGCGGCCAATCATTTCTCCAACCCCAACGCTATCTTCGTCGGGCAGATATTGCAATTGCCGCCAACGGGCGGGCCGGTCAATTATTCGCGGACGCACGTTGTGCAACAAGGCGAGACCTTACGCATCATCGCCGAGCGCTACGGCACCACGTGGCAGACCTTGGCCGGCTTTAATAATTTGGCCAACCCCAATTACATCCAAATAGGCCAAACCCTGACGATTCCGCCCGCGGGCACGGTCGTCACGCCGCCGCCAACCCCCACGCCGCCGCCCGCGTCGAACATCACTTATGTGGTGCAACCGGGCGATACGCTGGGGGGTATTGCTGTGCGCTTTAATGTAACCCAGCAGAGCCTCGCCTTGTTGAATAACATCAGCAACCCTAGCCGTATCTTCGTCGGGCAATTTTTGCGGATTCCGGCCAGCGGCGGCCCTGTTGTGGTCGCGCCCGCGCCGACGACGCCCTTACGCCATGTGGTGCAGAGCGGCGAGACCCTCGCGGCGATAGGACGGCGCTACAACGTGAATATCTACGACATCGCGCGCGCTAACGGCTTGCTGAACCTGAACGCGATATATGCGGGTCAAACGCTGGTTATTCCGAGGCGCTGAAGGATGTCGTCTTTCGTGTGTATTGGTGTGCCCTATTGGCTTGGCGAAGCCTTGCCCGGTCGCGATGAAGTCCGTCGCGTGCGCGATAGCGGCCTCGCCGAGGAACTCGGCGCGCCGTGGGTAGATATACAGCCGAACTTGAAGGGATGTGTGCGGCCTATCGTGTCGGTGAACCGCGCGTTGGCGGCGGTGATTGCCGATTACCCCGACCGTGTGCCGCTCATTTTCGCGTCGGATTGCACGAGTTGCTGGGGCGCGCTGAAAGGCTTGGCGCCACGCCAACCGCGCATTTTGTGGTATGACGCCCACGGCGATTTTAATACGCCCCAGACCACGCCCAGCGGCTTTTTAGGCGGTATGCCCCTCGCGGCGCTGACCGGGCGCGGCAACCAAGATTACATGGCTGAAATTGGTTTAAGTCCCGTGCCAGATACCCATATCACCATCACCGATGCCCGCAATCTAGACCCAGAGGAAGGGGAAATGCTGGCCCAAAGCCAAGTGCGCCACCTGCGCGATGTAACGCTGTTGCGCCATCTCGATTGGGCAGGGCAACAGCTGTATATCCATTTTGATACCGACATCGCCGACCCGCAGGAGATGCCCGCGCTCAGTTATCCCGAAGCGCAAGGCCCTTCGCTCGATATTTTGGGCGATACATTGGAGCATGTCGCGCGGTCGGCGCAGGTGGCGGGCGCTTTGTTCACCTTATGGGATAATCGCTTGTCGGGGAGCGAGCAGGCGCTATCGGCTACGCTGGGTCTCGCGCGGCGTCTGGCGGCGAGCTTATGATGCATACGGTCGATAACGGGCGCGATTGGGGCGACACGAGCGAAGCGCTGGCGGCGTTGGGGATAGAGGCTTTGGAACAGTTGCTAGACCAGCTCGACGCGCAAGAGAGCGAAACGCGCATGCGGGCCGCCCGCTTGATTGGCGATTTGGGGATGTATCATGATGTGCGTTCTACGCGCGTCATCTTGCCTTTGGTCTATAGCTTAAAAGCGGATGATAGCGCGGAGGTACGCGCGCTGGCCGCCTATGCGCTAGCCCAATACGATGAGCCGAGCGCCAAAGACGCCCTTAGCGCCGCCCTCATGACGGATGGTTCGCCCATGGTGCGCGCCCGCGCGGCGCAAGAATTGGGGCGCTTCGGGGGCGACCGCGCTATAGGGGCGCTCATCCGCGCTTATGATGATCCGCATCCGTTGGTGCGCCGCGCAATTATCGCCGCTTTGGCCCGCGCCGCAGAACCGCGCGCCCACACGGCTTTAAAGGCGGCATTAGACGACCCCGATATAGATACCGCGCAGTTGGCGGCGATGGGTATATTGCGCCAACGCCACGACCAAGCGGTCTATGATTTGGCGGTGAACCGTTGGGTGTTGACTAGCCCGGATATACAAGCGGCGGTTTTGCCGTTTTTGTTGCGCTCTGCCACCGCCCCCTTGGCGCTTTTTCTGCTTGGGCAGACGGCGGGAGATGCGGCAGTACAAATTAAAGCGCGCTTGTTGGGGCATTTGGGGCATGTGGGCGACGCGCAAATCTTGCCCTCTCTGCTTTTATATTTGAACGATGGGCACGAATTGGTGCGCGGCGCGGCGATACGGGCATTGCGCGCCCTGATAGTCCGCGAGCGCATCACAGAGGCGATTATTAGCCCGCTGGTGGCGGTTGCCCGCTCCGACCCGCAGGAAGCGGCC
Organism: Anaerolineaceae bacterium; assembly: GCA_037441665.1. Classification (GTDB taxonomy): domain Bacteria; phylum Chloroflexota; class Anaerolineae; order Aggregatilineales; family Phototrophicaceae; genus JBBIRQ01. The sequence goes on from JBBIRQ010000002.1 coordinate 206,797, forward strand.
CGCCGTGCGGCGGTGCGCGCCTTAGGCGAAACGAGGGACGCGCGCGCTTATCAGGCGCTGATACGCCTGCTCCCGCAAACGCAAGGGGCGCTCCGCCGAGAGATAGTCGCCATACTGGGGGATGCCGCCCGCTATCTCGCCGCGGCCCATCCCGATAATCCACCGACAATGTAAGGTTGTGTTGCTGATGACAGGACGCATAGGGCCGTTATTGCGCTTGCAATTCGCTTTGGCGGCCGCGCTGTTATTTGGGTCGCAAATTTTGCTATGGACGCAACCGCTCAGCCGCCCCGTGGGGGAGTGGCTGATTATCTTGTCGGTCACGTTGGCTTTGGCGGCCTTATTGTTGGATTTGGTCAGCCGCTTTCAACTGAAAGATATTTATGATGCAATGGCGCTGATGGCCGTTTATGGGCTATTGAGCGCGCTCCTCATCAACCCGCAATCGGCATTCGCGGATTTGCCGCGCACCTTAGCCACCCGTGTTTTGGGCGGCAATAGCCTCATCGGGCTGGAGATGTGGGGGCTATTCATGGTGTTGTGCGGCGCTTTTAGGGAGCGCGGGCGGACGGTGGCGCTGGCGAGTTTTGTAGTGGGCTTCAGCTGGGGAATTTGGGTGCGTTGGACGCCGATTATCACCGACCGCGCCCTGCCGACGACCCCCGACGTCATCCTAATGAACGCCTCTTTATTGGCTTTTTTCGTGCTGATAGCCTTTTGGGGGATATGGCGCAACCCTCCCCAGATAGCGATAGCGGATTTGCGCTTGTCGCGCTTGCGTTGGGGGGCGATGAGCCTTGTCTTGGGGGCGGCGCTGGCTGTGCGGTTGGCGCAAGGCGCTATCCCGGCGGCGGCCGTCTTGCCTATTGGCGCTTTATTGCTGTTGTGCTGGGCGATTTTATGGTTCCGCGGGACGACCAAACGCCGTAATATGCTATCGGACTGTTGGCCGCCCCGCGCGCCGTCGTTCGCTCGTTTGGCGCTGGTGGCGGGCTTATTCCTCGTAGGGGCGGTCGTGGCCTATTCCCTGCCTTTCCTCAGCATCGCGGGCATTAACCAGTTGAGCGTGATAGAGCTGGGTTTTCTGGTGGCAGGCTTTTTGTGGATGCCGCTCATCGCTGGCGTGGTGGCCATCCGCGCGGTAGACCGCCAAGCGCGCACGGGGCAACTATGACGCGGCTTTCCCGATTAACCCGCCCGTCCGCCGCGCGAAGGACAGCGCTATCACGGCCATAACGACAACGGCTAACCCCAGTGCCGCATATTGCACGATTTGGGCGTTCAAGCCAGACAAAGGGGCGAAGACCGCGGTATCGAAGGGGCGGGCGTAGATGCCCACCAGCGACCACACGACTACGAATGCGTAGGCCGTGTCGCGGCGGCGAAAGAGCATCAGCGCGCTGAGGACGGCCGCGGCCAGCATCATGATAATCGCCCATGCGTCGGCGCTGATGCCCGCCCATACGGTGACAAAACCCGCATCGTGGAGCATAGCGGCGATGTTGGCGATGGTCGCTACGCTTATCCACCCTAAGTAGATGCTGAAAGGGATATGGACGCACCAGCGTTCGCCGCGGGTCACGGCGCTTTTAGCGCTGTGCAGGCGCTGGTAGATGATGAGCAAAGCACCTAGCAAAATGAGCATGGCTACTGTGCTGGCCGGTAGGGCGTTGTTCAAAAAGAGGACTAGCCAAGCGCTGTTGGCGGCGCAGGTGACGATAAACCACACGTTGATTTGCTCGTGGAAAGCTTTATCGCGGTTGGCGGGCAAGGCTTGATAGATGATGAAAGCGATAAGCCCCGTGTAGATGATACCCCAAATGCCGAAGACATAACCGGCGGGCAAAAAGAAAATCGCGCGGCTTTCCCCCAATTCCCCCACGGTGTAGGGCACGCCCAAGAGGTCCGGGCTTTGGGAGATGAAGTTGACCGCAAGGGTGATGACCAGCGCTACACTATTGGCGATGGTCAATGGAGCGATGCGCTTCATGGTTGGGACTCCTGATGACTAAAAGTGACCCCACCAGTATAAACTCGCTGATGAAGAGCCAGATGAGAAAAGGCGAGAGGGCGATTCACGCATTACTCATGGAATCGCCCAACCCTTGTTTGATGATTTCCGCCAATTTGGTATTGATGCCCGGCACTTTGGTCAATTCTTCTAACGGCGCGTTTTTGATAGCGTCAATAGAGTTGGCAAAGTGTTTGAGTAGCGCCTTGCGTTTTTTGGGGCCGATGCCGGGGATGGCTTCTAGACGGCTGGACATGCCCGCTTTGGTGCGTTGTTGGCGGTGGCTGGTGATGGCGAAGCGGTGGGCTTCGTCGCGGATGCGCTGGACGAGGTACAGGGCTGGGCTACGGCGGTCGAGGTACACAGAATCGGGACGGCCGGGCAAGAAGATTTCCTCGAATTGTTTAGCCAAAGACGCTAGCGGCACGCGCTCCGTCAAGCCGAATTCGGCCAGAACCTCTATTGCCACGCCTAATTGCCCCTTGCCGCCATCAATGAGCAATAAATCGGGCAGAAGCCGCCATGTTTCGTCTTGTTCTTTGCCGTCGGGCGTGGCGACTTGCGGGTTATCTTGGGCGGCCCGCCAACGGGCGAAGCGTCGGGTGAGCGCTTCGCGCATAGATTGGAAATCGTCGGGGCCGGCGTGGCCGACACTGCGGATATTGAAGCGCCGATATTCGCTTTTGCGCGGCGCGCCCTGCACGAATACCACACGGCTAGCGACGATGGCCGTACCTTGGGTGGTGCTAATGTCGTAACATTCAATGCGGTTGGGGATGCGCGGCAGACCGAGGCTTTCTTGCAGTTGGTTAAGGGCGGCCTCGTGTTTGGTGGTATCCGCTTCGTACTGGGCGCGCATCATTCGCAGGGCTTCGATGGCGTTTTCTTGGGCGATTTGCACGAGTTGGCGTTTATCGCCGCGTTGCGGGACGGTGATACTCACTTTGCTACTGTGGCGTTTATCGCTCAGCCAGCGTTCAATGATTTTGGCTTGTTCGACTTCGTTAGGCAGGATGAGTTCGCGGGGGATTTCGCCGATGTCGTTATAAAATTGGGTGATGAATTGCTCTAGAATGGTTTCGTCGGGTTCATCTTCGGTGTTATCTAGCATGCGCGAATCGCTACCGATGAGCTTGCCATTGCGGATGAAGAGGATTTGTACGGCGGTATCGCCATTTTCACGCGCGAGGGCGATAACGTCATGGTCGGTCATATGGCTTCCGACCGCTTTATGCTTTTGGGTGATGAACTCGATGGCTTTCAGTTGGTCGCGGAGGGCCGCGGCTTTTTCAAATTGGAGCGCTTCGGCGGCGGCGTTCATCTCCGCTTTGAGGCGTTTTTCAACATCAGCGGATTTGCCCGACAATACATCTATCAGTTCGCTAATCATGGCGCGGTATTGCGCTTGATTGACCGCGCCGATGCAAGGGGCATTGCACAATTTAATATCATAAAAGAGGCAAGCGCGTTCGTCTTTGCCGTTGATGTCGCGGTCGCAGGTGAGGTAGGGGAAGGCCTTCCGCAAGACGCGCAACGTATTCTGCACCGCCCACATCGCGCTATAAGGGCCGAAGTAGCGCGCGCCATCCTTGACCACGCGGCGGGTGGTTTCTACTTTGGGGAAAGGGTCTTGCCACGTGACGCGGATATAAGGATAGCGTTTGTCGTCCTTGAGGAGGATGTTGTAGCGCGGTTTATGTTTTTTGATGAGCGTTTCTTCTAGGATGAGCGCTTTGACCTCGTTTTCGGTGACGATGAAATCAATATCGGCCACTTCGGCGCGCATCCGCAGGGTTTTGGCAGACCCGTCGGCGTTGGCTGTAAAATAATTTCGGACGCGGTTAGGCAGGATTTTGGCTTTGCCCACGTAGATAATTTTGCCGTCGGCGTTTTTCATCAGGTAGACGCCGGGCTTTTTGGGCAGGTTTTTGAGGATGGTTTGGATATGAGCAGGTGGCTGGTAAGTCATAGGCTATCGCAAAATTCGATGTTTTGTTCTATTATAGCGCGCCCAATGAGGAGAAGCGATAGCGGGAAACGGTTTTGCGAGCGAGAGGAAAGCGCGCGATGCACATTTTGCAGGTGACCCCCTATTATGCGCCGGCCTATGCCTATGGCGGGGTGGTGCGCGCGGTGGAAGGGATGGCGCGGGCGTTGGTGGCGCGCGGGCATCAGGTCACGGTGCTGACGACAGACGCGCTCGATGGCGAACGGGTCTACGAAGGGGCGCGGGATGATTGGCGCGACGGTGTGCGCGTGGTGCGGGTCCCTAATATCGTGCCCGCTTGGCGCGCGCGCTTCAATTTATCTACGCCGCGCCACTTTCGCGCGGTGGCCCAAAGGCTCGTCCCCGCCGCCGACATCGTGCATTGTCATGAATTCCGCACGGTAGAAAATCTACTCGTCACCCCTATTGCGGTTGAACAGGCCAAGCCGCTGGTCTTATCGGCGCATGGGACGCTCAATATTGGCACTGGGCGGGGGCGCTTAAAACGCCTTTGGGATACACTGTTCAGCCCGACGGTGGCCCGCCGCTTCGACCATATCATCGCGTTAACCGCTACGGAATTGGCGGAAGCGCAAGCGCTATGGCCACAATTTGGGCGGCGGCGCGTCCCCGCGACGTTCGGCATCATCCCTAACGGCATTCATCCGTCGGAATTTATGGAGTTGCCATCTGGCGAGGCGTTGCGCCAACGTTACCAATTGGGCGATGGGTTGGTGGTGCTTTTTATGGGGCGTCTGCACCCGCGTAAAGGCTTGCTCCCCTTGGCGCAGGCTTTTGTGCGCGTCGCGCCGCCGAGCGCGCGTTTGCTGGTGGTCGGGCCAGACGAGGGCATGGCGGCCCCCCTGCGGGCTTTGGGGGATGCGCGCATCGTGCTGACAGGTCTTTTGACCGGAGAGGAGCGCTTATCGGCTTTGTCCGCGGCGGATTTATTCGCCTTGCCGGCCACAGGCGAGGGGTTATCTATGGCCGCGCTAGAAGCGATGGCCGCGGGTCTGCCCTTGTTGCTATCGCCGGGCTGTAATTTGCCAGAAGCGGAAGCCGCTGGCGCCGCGTGCATCGTCCCACCGACAACCGATAGCCTAGCGGTCGCTTTGGAGGCGTTATTGGCGTCGGCGGATTTGCGCGAGGCGATGGGCAAAGCGGCGCGCCAGTTGGCACTAGCGCGCTTTACATGGGAGGGGGTCGCCGAACAGCTGGAAGCCGCTTACCAACGGTGCATCGCTCAGTCGGCATCGGGGGGGGACTGATACAGCCACCAGAATTCTTGTTGGTCATAAAGGGGGCGCAGTGTATCATCCCATATGAAGTTGCCGGGGCGCAACAGGGCGCGAAAACGGGCATCGGTGCTACGAAGCTTCGTCTCCACCGCCTCGCTAGCGATGCTCAAGCGCTCCATCTCTCGCGTGATTTCTTGTACAATGGTGCGCCGCAGGGCCTCTGGGCGGTAGGCGCTGGCGCATAGGCGCAGGTTATCGCGGCATTCTTCGATGAATTGGTTCATCGCGCCTAGGCGAGAGAGGGCCTCTTTGATGAGCTTAGCTTCGTAATGCACAGCCCATTCACGTTGGACTTGGCGATGAGCGACCAGCGCGGCATCCAGTTGTTCGCGCTGGTCTGGGGTGAGCGTATCGCGCAGGGCCTGCAGGCGGCGCAAACGCAAGAGGAGCGCGCCAACGGTCAGCTTGGGCATATTGCCACTGCCGAACATGCCGCCGCCCACATGGCCGTACAGTTCGTCTTGGCGGATATAATCTTCTAGCGCTTGGGCCATCGCCACCGCTTCGCGCAGGTCGCGCTCTGGCTTATAACTTTCTGGCATGGCTCATTTCCTCGTCTGTTATTGAACGACGCCGACTTCTTCTTTGAAGAAGGCGGGCGTGCTGATGGCGCGCCGCACCGGGCACTTGCGAGAGATTTCTAACAGGCGCGCGCGCTGGTCGTCATCTAGCGGGCCGTGGAAGGTGATTTTTTCGCGGAATTCGTGGACGAAGTCGGCTTCGCCTTGGTAATCGGGGTAGTCTTTGGCGCTAAAGCGTTGCATTTCTAATTCTACCGTCACGTTTTCGAGCGGCCAGCCTTTGCGTTGGGCGTACATTTTGGCCGTCATGGCGATGCACGAGCCTAAAGCGCCCAAGAGCATCTCGGTCGGGCTGACGGCCGTATCTGTCCCGCCGTTATCGATTGGCTCGTCGGCGTGGTAGGTGTGATGGCGGGTGGTGATAGTGGTCTTGAAGCCTTCGTCTAAGGTTACGATTGTTGGCATGGCTATTCCTCGTGAAGTTTTTGGCAACATTAAAAAAGGAGGATGCAAACCCTCCTCTTATGTTTTAGACGCGATGAATAGATGCGTTATTACCCGCGTTTGTTCAGGCGGCGCAACCCTTGGAAGTGGGGGTCGCCTTGTATTTCTTTCCAGCGGGCATCGCCGCCGTCGGTATGCCATTCGACAACGTAAAGCCCTTCTGTGTCTTGATACGCAAAAGACGGGCGCAAGCCCAGCAGGATTTGGCGCAAAACGGCGATGAGTTCGCGGCGCTCCTCGCCCATCCGCACCGTGAAATATTTCCCCGGCTCCCATTCAAAGAAGAGGGGCATACCGTTCCAGTTGCCTTCCATTTTGATAGGGTTTGCTACAGATGTACAACTCATATACACGCCCTGCACGCGATTTTTCCACAGGGTGTGGTTGATGCGCTCCTCGATGTAGTAAGGACGCGGCTCTGGGGTGGAGTAGAACCATGTCCGTGAAGACGTAGCCATCGCTTTTTTTGCCTCCGCAATGCATGAATCGAACTGGCGTTAGTGTACCCCAAAGAGGGGCTTTCTCGCCAGCCTGAAGTGCCGAACGGTCGGGGTCAGTAGTCCGTTAGGATGCTTGCCCGCCATAGGACTTAATCGGCAGGCGTCAAGGAATTGCAGTCCGCCGCCCCTTCATCTATCGCGCGCACCTTGACATTCCATAACGATTCGATACGAATCGTTTGCCATTGGTCTTGGGGGAAAGGGCATTCGTAGGTTTTGTCGTTGGTTGTGCCTGCGAATTGCACCAGATAGGTTTCTTTGCGCCCGCTTTCTCGTTCGCAACCGAGGCGGCTTTGCCCAACGCAATTGAGCGAGACTTCTCCCCAGAAGGGCGCTTCGCCGACGCTTTCACCGCTGGTAGTGACGGAACGCTCGTAAGCCCAACGGTCAATGGTGTAATCGCACCATGTGTCGTAGACGGGTTCGCTCCGATAACGGGTGGTGCATTGCTCGCGTTCGCTAAAAGTGCCGTCGCCGTTGTCGGTGCGTATCGTGCGGCATTCTTGGCCATCGGGGACTTGGCGGGTATCGCGTTGGCGTCGACTGCAGAGGCTATTATAGGCCCCTATCGGCACTTGTTCGTCCCATGCCCCCTCGCGCACTTGTTGGTATTGCTCGATGAGGATTTCGCGTTCCCACGAGTGGCCGCGGACAATCACTTTGGTTTCGCGGGTGGCCGTCAAGGCGACAATGACGCCGATGATGGCGATAGCGATAACCCCGATGACCGCGGCGATACGCCAATTGAAGCCGCCTTTTTTGCCCTTCACGCCGATGCGGGCCATTTCCGCATCGAATTTTTCTTTGGTGACATCGCGCGAGCCGCTGGTTTCAAAATGACCACCTTGGGCTTTGGTCTGGCTTTCAAGGGTTTTGGCGCGCGCCGCTTCGGTGAGTGGCGCGCCGCAGTTGCCGCAAAATTCGGCATTGCCGACGTTTAGGGCCGTGCAAGAATCGCAGATTTTATCCGCGCCCACGTAAACATGGTCTTCTACAGCGACTTTTTCGCTATCGGATGGGTAATAGCGAGCGTTGGGGTCTTGTGGCGCGCCGCAGTTGGGGCAATGGCGGTGTGTTTTGCCCAGCAATTTTTGTGTGCCGCAGAATTGGCAATCCCATAACATTTCATAGGTTTTACCCTCGCTTTGGCTCATACGGGTCTCCTAGATGCGTGTTGAAAAATCGCTCGATTGTATTGTATTGTATGCGTTTAACGCGATTTGTGCATGCAAATGATGCGGAGACGAGGCGCCTTAGGGGGTTAACTGTTGCACGCCCACGAAATAAGCGCCGACGCTCTCTCCGCGCCGCCCCAGAACGCGCACTTTCCAATCGCCGGTCATATTGATGCGGCATTCCTCGTAGGCGATGCCGTTATCGCCTTGTAAGAGGTTGCCGACGTTGAGGCAGAGATGGTTGGCTTTTTGCCCATTGGGGTTTAGCAGGACGACGTTACGGCTCACACGATGGGCATCGAGGGATAGGAATTGCACCCAAATAGAGTAAGCTTCGCCTTGGCGGGCGAAAAAGACGTATTCGTTCATCAAGCCGTGGTCTATCACCTCCATGGCTTGAGAGGGGGCTTGCTTGCTGACCGACGGGGCCATCATGAGCGGGGCATCGGGGAGTTGGGTTATTGGCGTGCCGTTAATTTCGTAGATGGGGGCTGGGCCGCCTACAAAGGTATTCAAGGCGTTGATGACGCCGGGGATTATCCCGACCAAGCCCAACGTGATGAACGAACAGCTCATCATCAGGACGATGGCGGAATACATGCCCAGCCGCCGCCAGATGCGCTGGCCCATCGCGCGCCGTTCGTGGGCGAGCGGTCGCGGGTTCTTTTTGGTCAGCGGCTGTAACGGCTTGATGTCCTCTTTAACGTCTGTAGGGAAGGCGATAGTTTGCGCGGGGGGCGCTTGGGTCAGCGGTTTAACGCCTTCTAGCTTGTGGAGCAGGCGATTAGCGGGGGTATGCCATGGGTCTAATTCTAGCGCCTGCCTGAGATATTTGATTTTCTGTTCGTCGCTATTGGCGATTTGCGCCGCTAAATACCATGCCTCCGCGCTGGGACGATTTTTTAACACCGGGCGCAAGAGCGCTTTGGCGTTCGCCTTGTCCCCGCGTTTGATGAATTCGTGGATAGGGCTTAAATCGCCTTTCTCGACGATAGTTTGGAGCAGTTGCGGGTCTACGGGCAGGTCGTAGGCGTCTATGCTGAGGCTGATTTTTTCTAGAGCGGCCACAATATCGCTGGCGCTACCGATACGTTGGGCCCGATTTTTTTCTAGCATCCACCTGATTAAGTCGCAGAGCGGCTGGGGCGTTTCTGGACGCAGGCGCTGTATATCCATCGGGGGCTGGCTGATGACCGAGGTGACAAGCGTGGTCATGGTGCTATCGTCGAAAGGGTGGCGGCCGCATATCATCTCGTAGAGCATGACGCCAAACGCCCAAATGTCGGTCCGTTCGTCGAGCTGTTCGCCATTGAGCGCTTCGGGGCTGAGGTAACTCACTGTGCCGACGACGATACCCGTTTGGGTGACGCGGGTGCGGTCGTTGAGGAAGGCGACGCCGAAATCGGTTAAGCGGGCGGCGCCGTCATCGGCTAGTAGGACATTGGCGGGTTTGATGTCGCGGTGGATGATGCCGCGAGAATGGGCGGCGTGCAGTCCTTTAGCGACATCAAGGGCTATCCGCACCGCTTGCTTGAGCGGCAAATAACCGACGCGGTCTAATAAATCTTGCAAGGAGCCGCCGCCCATATAATCCATCACGATATAGTGATGTTGTCCTTCGTCTATCGCGGCGTGGACGCGCACAATATTACTCTGGTCGAGGCGGCGCAACGCTTCCGCCTCTCGCGAGAAGCGCTCGACGACGTCGGGCTGATTTTTAACAACCTCTGGGTTGAGTAATTTGATGGCGACGGTATCGCCGGTGAGCATATCGTGTCCCCGATACACTTTGCCCATACCGCCAACGCCGATGATGGCCGCTTCTCCTGAATCAATCTGATAGCGTTCACCGAGGATGAGGCTCATCACACTACCTCCGCCGCACTCTTTAGCGTTTCATATCTTATTGTAATGTTGGTTTTTTAGCGCTCGCCGTTAAGATTTATCTACAAATGTAGAGATGCGATAGTGAAAGCGAAAGACATCAATATCGAATACGGGTTGGTAGCCGATGGCTTGGTAGATATGGTTAGAGGTGGGATTGGCTAAATCGGTGAATAGAAAACAAAACTGCCGCCCTTCGTTTAGCAATCGTTGGCTGAGGGCGGCGACGCAGGCGCTGGCATACCCCTTTCCGCGATATGGCGGCGGCGTGTAAACGGCGTTAACGCGCATGCCGTGCGGGGTGGGGCCAGCATAGCCCGCCATGCTGACCGTTTCGCCGTCTACTTCCCAAAAGACTAACCCGCGCATGTGCGGCGGCGCGTTTAAGAAGCGCTCTGCTGACTGCTGAATCGCGTCGGGGTCATCGTTAGCGTGGGTATCATGGCTGAACGCCGCCAACCACGCGAGGACCCGTGGCCGGTCGCTGAGCGTAGCGGAGCGCATGCGTCCCGCTACCGGGCGCGGCGGGATGACGGCGCTCAACTTGTAGATGCGTTGGGCCATCGCCAATTGGTAAGAGCAATCGTTCCCGTGTCTCCATCGCTGGCAGAACGCTTCGCCCACCCCTTTAGGGGCGATGAGGCCGGTCAAAGAGGGGTTAAAAGCGCGCAAATCGTCCACGAGGGCGGGGATAGCGCGCGCGTCAAAAGGGGACGATAAGCACGCATGATGCGGCGGTGTTTGGAAGGCCACCCCAATGATAGCCTCGTCATCTTTCGCTAGCGCTAGATAGGGCGGATTTTCCATGAATTCGCCGTTCAAAAGCCCATTTAAGATGCCTAAGGGCAAATGGTTCTCCGCCTCCTGCTGGGCTAAAAAGGCGCGCGTTTGGGCATAAAAGGCCGCCACGTCGTTATAACGCTGTATCTTCAACATCGCTCTTGCTGACTTTCTCGCTGGGGATGAGGGGCGCGGGTTTTTTCTCCGCGCCCCGTTGGTCATCCTCATTCGTCGTTGGCTGGGGCGATAGTGAAGGTCATGCCATCGCTACGCCCGTAGACTTCTGGGAAGTAGAATTCTTGTCCCGTCGCCGGTATGACGTTATACGTGCCCGCGAAACCCAGACGGATGCTATAGACGAACTCATAAGTGCCGGCTGGCAAGTAGGCGCTGGATAACACCACTTTTTCATCGCGGAACTGCACATCGCTGAACCACCACCAGCCCCAACCCTTCGCCAAGGGGTCGCGAGTGACGATGCCGGGGCGTGTGCCGATTTGTTGGCTGGTCTCTAGATTGGGGTTGATGGCCTCTGCGCCGGCAGGTAGCGGGTCTTCGATGACGACATAATGCAGGTCGTTGGGCAGGATAATCGTCAGCCGCACGCGCACGACATCGCCCACGCGCCCACCGGTGATAGCGCGGCGGTCGCTATCGTCTTCTAGCGTGTATTGCCGTTGTAGGATGATGCCGCGATTCAACGGCTCTATCTGTGGGACGGGCAAAAAGGCGCGCAAGTGGGCGGTATAATAGAGCGCGCCTTGCCCTTGCCCACGATTGAAGGCGAGCGTATTCGCTCCCGTCCGTTGCAATTGCTCTAGGGGGATGTTCAGGCGTTGGCTATCGCGGATGGTTTGTGATGAAGCCGTGCCAGCTAAACGCTCGTCCCCGTTGATGGCGACGCTGTAGGCATAATCTGCCGTCAATTCGCCCGAAACGCGCATCCAGTCAGTCAACGCCATCACGGCCCACGCTGTCTCTTGGGTGGTTTCCCATGCGTCGGCCTGACGTTGCGTCATCAGATAGCGCACGATATTGGGGATGAGGTCGCTTTGGGGGCGGGTCATCACGAGCGTTTGTAAGGCGATGGCTGTCGTGCGCGTATCGGTATTCCAATTGAAAACATCGCGACTGGCTTCTTGCCAATGGATGCCGCTAGCGCTGATGATGGCGTTATCCACCAAGTCGCCGACGAGCGGATCTATACGGGCGCTATCTGTCGGGTTGATGAGATAGAGGGTTTGCGCCAACCACGCTTGAGCATAGATGGCGAGGCGGTCGCGATTGTCGTAAAGGGTGGTGGTGCGGGCGATGTCTGGCTGGCCGGAGCGGGCGAGCGCATAGAGGATGAATGCCTGCCGATTCAAACGCCATGTGGGTTGCGATAAATCGGGCACGATGAATTGCGTTTGCAAGTAGGCTTGGGCGCGCCGTACGACCTCGTTTGATACGGTATAACCCTCTTTGGACGCCTCGGCGAGCGCGATAAGCGCATAGGAGGTGGTCATAGGGTCGCTATTATCGCGTTCGTACCAGCCCCAGCCGCCATCAGGTTGTTGGTCGTTGTACAGTTCTTGCAAGGCGAAGTTGACGGCCGCGTCTAAGTCTGCCTCTAGCGTGGGGTTGGATACGCCCAATTGCTTGAGGGCGCGCAGGGCGATGATGTTGGGCAGAAAGCGGCTGATAGTGGTTTCGGTGGATTGGTAGGGATAGTTTTTCAAGTATTCCAGACCGTCTAGGGTGGCGGCGGCTAGCGATTGGTCGAGCTGGATGCTCAATTCGCCGCCCGCATCGGCGAAGCGTTGGGGCAGGATGATGCTTTCCACGCGCGTATCAGGGCTTCTTAAAACCCCGGCCGTGCCCACGATTTCCGGCGCTTCGTAACGGTATACGGGTAGCGTGCCTTCATCGTCGAGGCTGACGGCGGATACCGCGCCATCGCTGAAGGGGCCGGATTCGGCGGCGAAGGCGACTTTGACGAAAGGCACTGCTTCTACGGTCGCGCGCCATTCCACGCGGGCGCGGTCGCCAGCGGCTACCGCTACGGTTTGGATGGCTGAGTCCGCTAGCGTTAGCCCTTCTGCCAACAGCTGGGCGCGGACATCTAAGCTTTGGCCAGTGTTATTGTTGATGACCATAGCCAAGACGACATCATCGCCAACGACGAAGAAGCGCGGGGTTTGCGGCCGGACGATGAGCGGTTTGGCGCTGAGCAGGTCGAAGGTGTTTTGCCCCACAAGCGTAAGCCCATCTTCGCCGCTGGTCACGGCGCGGGCGTCTAATCGCCATGTCGTTAGGTTATCGGGCAGGGGCACGCTGAAGGTGGCCTCGCCGTTTTGGTCGGTGACGAGCGCGCCATTCCAGTAAGCGGTATCCACAAATTCCCCGCGCACCTCGATAATGCCGTCTAGACCGCCGCCACCGCCGCCGCCCTTCACCGTATCGAGCGTGAATTGGGTCAGTAAATCGGTGTTGAGCGTGAGCGGCGTGGAAGTGCGGATGCCTAAACCTTGTTGGCCGTAGAAATAGCGCAAGATGTCCGCGCTATTGGGCGGGGCGATAGAGAGCGACGCCAAATCGGTGAGGCTGACCCCCACTTCTGCCGAGATGGGGTCGCCTTTGTAATCGGTCGTTTTGACCGTATAAGTCACCGTCTCGCGGGGTTGGGCGCTTTCGCGGTCGGGGGTGATGGTGATAGCGATGGCCTTGCGTTCGATACTCACCCCCAATTGGACCGCCCCCATGCGGAAATCGGCAACAGGGTTGAATTCGTCTACACCTTTCACGATGAGCGCGGACACGAAGATATTAGGGGAGTAGGCTTCGCTGATGGGCAATTCATAAACGTAGGAGTTGCTATCCAGCGTGACCCGCTCGGTCTTGAGCACATCGCCACGCTCAACACTGATGAGCGCTTCTGCTGTGCCTTGGAAGGGGGAGGTGATGAGGATTTGGGCGACATCGCCGACCTCATAATCTTGTTTGTCGGCGACAAGGTCAATGCGTTTGCTATTTTGTTGCCGCCAAGCGACATAATCGCGCCCCGAAACCCATACGGTGGTCGCGGCGCGTACGGTATTGCCGCGCGCGTCTTGGGTGGTGATGCGGACTTTGAAGATGCCGCCATTGGGTGGCACAAAGGTGAATTGGGCTTTGCCGTTGGCGTCGGTGGTCACTTGGCCGCTGGTGATGGGCACATCTTCTACATCGTAGGTCCATGTGGTGCGGCCAGAGGCGTCTTGCTCTTGCACGCTAGACCAAACGCGCTCTAGCGCCTCTACTTGGATGCTTTGGTTAGCGATGGGTGCGCCTTGCCAATCCACAGCGACGATGTGCATTAAGGCTTCGTCGCCTTCTCGGCTGACGTATGCATCTGGGGCGATGCCTAAGTATAGCAAGCCCTGATGCACCACGACTTGGGTACGCCCGGCGACGGCTTGCTGGCTTTCGTCGGTGACGAGCGCTTCGATGATATAGGTTTGGCTTTGCTTTTCGTCATCGCCGAGTTGGGCCGGGATTTCAAACGTGAGCATCCCTTGGTCATCGGTGACGCCTTCGCCGCTGGCGATGATGCCGCTGTCGTAGCCGTAGTAGAAGCTAGCGCCTTCATCCACGTTCAAATCTAGGAATTCGTAGAAGCGGTCGCCATCGTAATTGAAATAGAAGGGTTCGGCGATGACATGATACGATACCGTCGCGTTGGAAACGGCCCCGCCGAAGAAGAAACGGGCATCTACAGTGAAGGCTATCGTATCATCTTGGACGACTTCGGTTTGCGCGGGGGTGATGTTGACGGTGAATTCTGGCAAGCGGTATTCTGCCACCGAAAAGCCCACGCTACCGCCTTCGTAGCTGTAAGGTTGGTCGCTGGGCAATTCAACAGAGATATTGTAATAGCCTAAGCTGGCGTCATCGGCTAAGAGCAATTGCCCGCTGAAGGTGCCAAAAGGCGATAGAGGTGCTTCCCCTTCGTAGATGATGTCGCCGCGGTCATTGGTAATTCGCACGGGGACGGTCTCGCGGTCGGGGCGGGTGTAACGCACATCGTCCTTATTCCGCACCACGCCGCGATAATACACCGGTTGACCGGGGCGGTATACCGGTCGGTCGGTATAGACGTAGACATGATATTGGCGCGGGAAATAGTCGTAATTGAGGTTGTAGTTCCACGGTTCGATGCCATTAGTCCATTCGGTCATGCCGATGCCGAAGTTCGTGCCATCGTCCAAGACCGCTACACGACGGGCGTATAAATCGGAGACGCGCGGCGTATCTATGATGGCTAGCCCTTGCTCGTTTGTCACGCCGTCCCCTAGCGCCTGTAGCGTGGCGTCGTAGATGGTGATAGGCGCGTTGACCAACGGCGCGCCGCTTTGGACATCGGTTGCCCAAACGGTGATGCTATCTTGCCCCGCTTTGACCGTGAGGTTAGCGGTCATCACCATGAGGAAGTGCTTACGCTCTTGCGGGAAGTTTTGTCTGAGTTCCGGCGCAGATGCTTCTAAGAAGTACACGCCGGGCGGGAGTTTACCATCTTCCCCCACGGGCGGGATAGTGACGGGGGAGGTTTGGGCGCGGGCGGTGGGTTCGATGAAATATTCTTTGCCGACCCCTTCGGCAATCCACGCTTGGCGTTCTTCTCGCAGTTGGACGCGCCACCATAAAATATCATTGGCACAGACGGGCCCTTCGACGATAGTTAAGCTATAGCCGCGATACAACAAATCTATGATGTCGCCATCGGGGGGCGTGGCGCGGGCGCGCACGGGGTCGGGGTCGGTGATGACCATAGCGCGGTCGCCCACATTCAGACGCGACGGGGGCGAGCCTTCGCAACGGATGTCAGTAGCGCCGCCGTCTAGCCCTAGCGTGAGTAATTCGTAGCGGAAGACGTTTTGCGGCACGTCCCGCTGGATGCGCCAATTGCGGATGAGCTGATTGGGCAGGGGGATATACGCTTGTGTGGGGTCATAGTAAGTGTCGCCGACTAAAAGGCCGATGAATTCGTTGAGTCCGACCGTGTAGAGCGATAAATCTACATAGCTCACGTTGCGATGTGTCAGAAAGAGTTGTGTCTCTTGGCGATAGGCGCTATAGAACCCAACGCTAGCGGGCACTTGCAGGACGACATCGGGGTCATAAGCGCGGGTGCTGAAGCTGAAGACGAAGGGGCTATTGATGGTGTTGCCGTAAATATCGGCCATGCCCGGCGCGATTTCCACCGTATATTGCGTGCTGGGTTCGATGGCGAAAGAGATGCTGTAGGCGTCTTCCCAATCCAGATAGAAAAATTCAGGCTCGCGCGCGGGTTGTGGGGTGATGGTGATTTTGTCGGGCAGGGTATCAATATCCATTGGCGAGGCGAAGCTGATACTGATACTGGTATAGGGCGGTATATCTGTCTCGCCATCGAAGGGGCTAGTGCGGATGATGCTGGGGAGCGGCACTGTAGAGAAGCGCCACTCGGTCGTGCCTTGTAGAGATAGCAAATCGGTATTGAAGCCGGCGCGGTAAGCGGCATTGATGCTCAGCCGCTCATTAGGGGTGAAGCTGAAGCCGGTGCTATCGGTCGTCCATTGAAAAGTGCCTAGCGTTCGTGGCACATCAGCGTCTACATCGAGTCTTAGGTAAAAGGCTTCCTCTACCGTTGGGCGGTCCATAGGTTGGTTAAAGCGCACTTGTATAGGCGTATCAAGCTTGACTTTTGCCGCATTTGCCAATGGGAACAGCTCGATAACTTCTGGTAAAGTGGTCGAAAAGCGCCATGTGTAATCGGTGGTTAGGGTAGCGCCGTCGGTCGTCGTCAGGCCGGCGGGGACGGTTACGCTGTAGGTGGTAGCGCCATCGAGGAAACCATCAGGCGTGAAAATATAAATGGATGTATTCACCCATTCTCCTTGACCCGCTACCGATGGCGAAATACGAATGGGCATTGGTAAATCGTCGGGGTCTGCATCCACAGCTAAAGGCACGACCGGGCGATTGAAGATGACGGTGATAGCGGCATCGGTGGGGACGGTGGCATCGGGTGCGGGGAACACTTCGGATACGGCTAAATTGCTTCGCGCGGCGAAGGTCAGGACAGGGGATTCTAGCAATTGGGCGGAGCCAGCGCGTACCACCTCTGCGGAAATCGTCACGGTGTAGGCGACGTTGGGGCTGTAATCGGCGGCGGGCGTGAAGGTGAGGGTCGTCCCCGCGCAAGTGATGTCGCCGTCAATATTCGGTTCAATGCTGAGTGGTTGGCCGTCAAAATTGCAGTCTAGTTCATGGTCAAAGTAAAAGGTGATAGGCGCGCGCCCAATCAGCTCTTGGCCGGCGAGCGGGTCGCTATCTATCAGCTGTAGGATATTGGACGATGGCGCATCTTGGGCGGCTAACCCGCCAAAATAAACCGTGAGCAACAAAAAAACCATTAAGAAAGGTATTTTGCGTGGCATTCATAAGCTCCTTATGTGTCAGGATACTGAGCGCCTTGTCACCGGCCCATGGATATTATAACGCATGACAAAGCGGGTACGCCCTACGATTGTTAGACGAGTTCCAGCCGTTTGCCGTTCCCACTATCATAAGCCGTAGACATAGGTCATCGGCAGTTGGAGGGCGTCCTTGAATACCAACCAGTGGAAAGCCACAATTTCGCGCGCTAAGGAGACGGTGTAGACAGCAGGCGGTATCTGGTCGGCGGGCACAGCGGCGAAAGAGGCGGGGATGCGCTGGCGGTCAAAGAGCCAGTGCGCCCGTAGCAAATGGTAGCTATCGCTGACGATGAGCGCGCGCGCCCAGCCGCGTTCGTCCATGATTTGGCGGGCGTAGAGGGCGTTTTCTTCGGTGCTACGGCTGGTTTCTTCTAGGATGATGGTTTGGGGCGGTATACCCTGCGCCAGCAAGACGTCGCGGCAGGCGCTGGCCTCGCTACGGGGGTAACCATCCGCTTGGGCGCCGGTGCATAGGAGCACAGGGGCGTAACCCTCGCGGTAGAGTTGGGCGGCTAAGAGGGTGCGCCGCGTCAAGGCTGGGCCGGGGCGGCCATCGCGCCGTAACCCCGCTCCCAGCACGATGATGACATCCGCCGACTGTGGACGCTGGTTATGACCGAAGCTATGGATAGCGATAGCGAGGACGGCGACGCCCACTAACCAAAGCGCCAAAAGCACAGCAATACCGATGAAAAAGGGGCGTCGCCAACGTTTGAGCAGGTGTAGCATCATGGGGGAGCATTGTACGCTTTTCGGCGCATAAAAAAAGGGCGTCCTGCGCCCTCTTTTTAGTTCGTTTAGCATTCGGTATAGTCGCACGTCAAGCAACGCCTGCAACCTTCCGCCCGAACAAGGGAAATGGTCCCGCATTCGGGGCACAAATCCGCGCCCGACATGAGATGCCCGTTGGGGGTATGTTCTTCTGTCAGGATGATTGGGGCGGATTTTGATGGGGTCTCGTAAGCGCCCTGAATGGGCAAGCCCAGCTGTTGCGGCGCATCTTGCTTGAGGTAGTGTTCTTCTAGCGCGCGCGCCACGGCATCGGGTAAGGAGAGCACGCGCGCCGGCCCGAAGCCCACCGGGCGCGCCCCGCCGATGTTTTCGAGTTGGTCTATGACCAATTTGAGCATCTCCATACGGTTATGCGGGGCAGTTGTTCGCAATTGTAGCGAAATCATACGCCCTAGCCCTTCGGCGTCGGCTTGAATATCGCTACCGGCTTTGCCAATGGTGATGAAGACTTCAAAGGGGTTGCCCTGTTCGTCGCTATTCATGGTGATATAAGCGGTGCCGAAAGGCGTCTTGCGGCTGACGGTGGTGCCGCTGAGCTTTTGCGGGCGCGGATAGACGCGGTGCGGGGTGGCCACTTGTTCCACTTTTTCGGTTTTGTCTTTGGTCTCTTTTAGCTCGCTTTCGGCGCGTTCGTCGCCTTTGAGCATGAGCACTTGCTCATCACGGCTACCGTCGCGGTAGATAGTGCCGCCTTTACAACCTAGCTCGTACATGTATTCGTAGAGCTTGCCCACTTGCTCGACGGTGTAATGATTGGGGACGTTGCAGGTTTTGGAGATGGCGCTATCAATCCAGCGTTGGAAAGCGCCTTGTACCTTGACATGGTCTTCTGGCGATAAGTCCATGGCGGTGACGAAGAAATCGGGTAGGTCGGTGGCGTCGGGGTGGGCGTCTAGCCACTCTTGGGCGATGGGCACTTTTTCTTCGTGCAGGCCGAGGCGGCTTTTGCGGTAATACACCCACGAGAAGAAGGGTTCAACGCCGGTGGAGGTATTGACCATCGTACCGGTGGTGCCGGTGGGGGCTTGGGTGAGTAGCGTGACATTGCGGATGCCATTTTTGCGGATTTTTTCGCGGATGGCATCGGGCATTTGCATCATAAAGCCGCTTTCGAGGAATTTTTCCGCATCGAACATGGGGAATGGCCCCTTTTCTGCGGCGATTTCTGCGGACATATCGTAAGCTTCGACGGCGATAAGTTGGTAGAGTTTATCAATGAAGGCTACGGATTCGTCGCTACCGTAGCGGATGCCCAGCTTAATCATCAGCTCGGCGATGCCCATAGTGCCTAAGCCGATGCGCCGTTCCGACATTTGGCGGTCGTGGTTTTCTTTGAAGAAGTAAGGCGTATCGTCAATGACGTTATCGAGGAAGCGCACGGCATAACGCACAGCTTGGCGCAGGTCTTCCCAGCGCACATCATGGCGGGTTTCGTCGTAGAATTTGGCGAGGTTGATAGCGCCCAGATTACACACCGACCACGCGCCGAGGGGTTGTTCGCCGCAGGGGTTGGTGCTGATGAGCGGGTTGAAGTACCAAGAATTGGCCATTTTATTACTGCGCTCGCGGAACCAGATGCCCGGTTCGGCGCTGGCCCATGCGCTTTCGATGATGGCGTGCCAGATGTGGCGGGCCTTCACGGTTTTGTAAGTGATGACCTTGTGGCCGCCCGCTAGCCACGTATCAATGTCGCCGTCCCATAGTTCGTCATAATCGGGGTCGGCGGTGTCGGGGAACATCAGCGGCCAATCGGCATCTGCTTTGACCGCCTCCATGAACTTATCGGAGACGCCGACGCTGATATTGGCGTTGGTGATTTTGCCGGCTTCGCGTTTGCTATTGATGAAGTCGTAAATATCGGGGTGCCAATCGTTGAGGATGAGCATAAGCGCACCCCGACGGCTACCGCCTTGTTCGATGAGGCCGGTGACGAAGCTGTAAAGCGCCCCCCACGATACCGAGCCGCTAGAGCGCCCATTGACCCCTTTAACGTAGGCATGGCGCGGGCGCAAGGTGGAAATGTTGATGCCTACGCCCCCCCCGCGTGACATGATTTCGGTCATTTGGGTTAGCGTGGTCATGATGCCCTCGCGGGAATCGGCGGGGGAGGGGATGACGTAGCAGTTATAATAAGTGAGTTGCTGGTTCGTGCCCGCGCCGGTGAGGATGCGTCCGCCGGGGACAAATTTCCAATCATCCAGTAACCAGCGGAAATGCTCGGTCCATTTGGCTTTGTTTTCTTCGGTTGTTTCGATAGCGGCTAAGCCGGCGGCGACGCGGTCCATCATCTGTTCCGGGCGAGTTTCTAGGGGTTTATCCACATGTTCGATGTCGCGGGTGACGATGTCGCCATCTAGCAGTTTGACTGTGACTTGGGAGAAGGCGATGGCGGTCACTTCGCCGACTTCGCGTTGGCCGGTGGCTGGGTTCACCACGATGATAACGGTATCGCCGACCTGTAGCGTCTGGCGGGTCATATCTTTTTGGGCGTAGCGGTCGAGGAAGATTTTATAGCCTAGCTCATGTAGAGCGTTCCGCTTTTTGGCTGGAGATTGCACCATGGATAGCGTCCTTCAATCTATAAGCAGTTACCGATGACAAACAAAAAGGAAGCAGAAGCGGCCCCACATAAGCTTGTAAGCCGCCCGATAAGCGCATATGTTGTTAGATAAAAACTATAGTTGTTGTCTGTGCCGCGTTTGTTTGCGGTTATTCATCATGCATAACACCCCCTTAGGCGCGAAGGTCGTTGTCATTTGAAGAAGCTAGGCGGGTAATCGGGCTTCAGCGATGGGCTGTTACCGTTGCGCGTCAGCGCCGGACTTACACCGGCTTCC
The DNA here is from genome assembly GCA_037441665.1 of Anaerolineaceae bacterium. GTDB lineage: Bacteria > Chloroflexota > Anaerolineae > Aggregatilineales > Phototrophicaceae > JBBIRQ01. The sequence goes on from JBBIRQ010000002.1 coordinate 227,565, forward strand.
CCCCTTATGTGTTGGGCATCCGGGCCGCAACACACCTAACTTCGTTTGAGGATAATGTATAGTGCTATGTTACCTCACTTTATATCACGCTACAGAACAATTGTCCAATCGAATTAGGCAACAATTCCGTTATAATTACGTTTGTAGATATAACAAGAATTAAACATCGCAAGTCGGGAAAGCTAGCGCCTAATGGTGATTAAACTATCGCTTAATGATTAGCGCCGTTTCCGCAGGAAAGCGGGTATATCAATATCATCCTCCTCATAGACGCGCGTATCGGGCGGCGGTGTGGGGCGTGGTTGTGGCGCGGGCGGCGTCGTCTGTGTGGGCGCGGGTGGTGGCGGCGCTACAGGCACATCTTGGGGTGGGCGATAGACGGGTTGCGCCGCTGGCCGTTGGGTTGGCGTGGCGGATGGGCGTTCGGCGGCGATGCGCCGTTCTGCGCGGCTCTGTTCAAAGCCGGTGGCGATGACCGTAATACGGACTTCGTCGCCCATGTTTTCGTCAATTTGCGCGCCAAAGATGAGGTTCACTTCGGGATGGGCGCTCTCTTTGATGATAGCCGCGGCTTCGTTGACCTCGAACAGGGTTAGGTCTGGGCCGCCGGTGATATTGAATAGGATACCGCGCGCGCCGTCAATGGTGACGTCGAGCAGGCCGCTGGTGATGGCCATTTCGGCGGCTTTGCGGGCCCTATCGTCGCCGGCCGCGCGCCCCACCGCCATCAGCGCCGCCCCGCCTTCCGACATGATGGTTCGCACATCGGCGAAGTCGAGGTTGATGAGCGCGGGCACGGTGATGAGTTCAGAGATGCCTTGAATACCTTGTCGTAGGACATCGTCGGCCAACGAGAAGGCTTGTTGCAGGCTGGCGCGCTTATCCGCGATTTGTAGCAGGCGGTCGTTGGGGATAACGATAAGGGTATCTACTTGGCTTTTGAGATTTTCGATGCCGATATTGGCCATTTGCATCCGCCGCGTGCCTTCAAACGTGAAGGGGCGGGTGACGACGCCGATAGTCAACGCGCCTAACTCTTTAGCGATTTGGGCGATGACCGGAGAAGCGCCGGTGCCGGTGCCGCCGCCCATGCCGCAAGCGATGAAGACCATGTCAGCACCGCGCAAGACCTCGTACAAATCGTCGGCGCTTTCTTCGGCGGCTTTTTTGCCGACTTCGGGATTGCCGCCCGCGCCTAGACCGCGGGTGAGTTTGTCGCCAATCCGCACGCGGGTTTTGGCTTTAGACATCATCAGCGCTTGATTATCGGTGTTCACGGCGATGAATTCCACGCCGCCGAGTCCTTCGTTAATCATGCGGTTGATGGCGTTGCCACCGCCACCGCCGACACCGATAACTTTAATCTGCGCGAAGCTTTCTCCCATCATCAAGTCATCCATATAACAATCCTTCAAACATGACGATAATTCGTCAGAATACTTTAATTGTACGCAGAACCGCTTCCTCCGCAACTGATAGACGGGTAGGAAGGGGGGTCATTCTTGGTCGTCGGGCAATAGGCGGCGGAACAAATTCCCCAAACTGCCCAATAAGCCGGCCCCCGGCAAACGGGGTAAGGTCGTGCCGTTCGCCCCGCTTGCGCCGACATCCGCCCCGACATCGAATTTTAGCCCTAGTCGCAGTAGCCCGACGCTGGTACTAAAGGCGGGGCTACGCAGGGCATCGGCCATGCCGGTCAGGCGTTCGGGTTTGGCGAGGCGCACGGGGCACCCCAATACGCGGGTGGCGACTTCGGCAATGCCGGGCAATTGGGCCACGCCCCCCGTGATGACCGCCCCCGCCCGCAAGAGACCATCGTAGCCGGAGCGCTTCATCTCTTTATAAATGAGTTCAAACATTTCTTCAACACGGTATTCAATGGCCATCGCCAATTCGCTACGGGGCACCTCGCGCGGCATGCCTTCTCCAAACGATTCTACATGGAACATCTCTAGGGGGTTGACCATTTTTTGGATAGCGTGCCCGTGGCGGATTTTGACCGCCTCCGCCACCTCGAAAGGGACGTTCAACAGGTACGTGATGTCTTGGGTGATGTGGTCGCCGCCGATGGGGATAATGGCGGTATGCCACGCGGTGCCTTCGATGAAGATGGCGATGTCGCTGGTGCCGCCGCCAATATCAATGACGACAACGCCCATTTCGCGCTCTTGCTCGGTGAGGATGGCTTCTGCGGCGGCCAGCGGGTTGAGGATGAAGCGGTCTACGAAGACGCCGGCCATTTCTACGGCTTGTTCGAGATTGGCGATGCTGGTTGATGATGCGGTGATGATATGGGCGTCCACTTCTAGGCGGAAGGCGTGCATGCCGATAGGGCTTCGGATGCCTTCTTGGCCATCCAAGGTATAACTGCGGGGGACGATGTGCAAGACCTCGCGGTTGTGGGGGATGGCGATAGCGCGGGCGGCTTCCATCGCTTTAGCTAAATCTTCCTCGCGCACACTGCGTTGCCCGACGATGCCCACCATGCCGCGGCTGGTGATAGAAGCGACGTGGCTACCGGCGAGACTGACAAAAGCTTGTTTGATGTCGTAGCCGCTGGTTTTTTCCGCTTTGTGGACAGAGGCGGATACAGCGGCGGACAGTTGGTTAATATCGTGAACAACCCCTTTTCTCATCCCGCGGCTAGGTTCGACGCCTGACCCAACGATGAAGATGTCATCGGGGCGCACTTCGCCGATGATGGTACAGATTTTATGTGTGCCAATATCAAGTCCGACCACTAAATCGCTCATAGTTTAGCCTAACGCCCCCATAGAACGTTGTAATAGGGCTTTGTCGGGTTGGATACGTTAATTTCGCCGGGTTGGATGCCGCGCGCCCGCAAATTTTCGGCGATAGCGCGGTAGACCAGCACTTTATCGGGCATGTTGATGCCTGTCCCGAACCAAATATCCCACCCGTTTTCGTTTTTATAACCCAGACCCTTATTGGGATGGTAGCGAAAAGCGGGAACATCGGGTAAGAGTTCGCGCAATTGCAACGCGCCGGCGACCACATCTTTGGGGATGGTCTCGTTGGCGGCTAGGGGGCCGCCGAAAGCGTCGCCTTCGGCGATGACGCGGACGAGATTGGCGCGTTCTTCGCGTTGGGCCATCATGCGCCCGCTAAGCTCTATCCAGCTAGCCACGCCATTTTGTTCCCACACTAAAACGGGTTGGCGCTCCTCCACGAGGATTTGTACCATGTTGGGCGGCCATGACAAGGTCACGCGCGCATCTGCCACCCCCGGCGAGCGTAACAGGTTAGCGCGGACGGTTTCGGGGTCTATCCAGAATAGATGGATGTTGGCAATATCTGCAAAGGCGAAGATTTCCTCTTTGGTGAGGTATTGCAAACCGCCGACGCTGATACTCCGCACATAGAAAGCATCTGAGTAGAAGAATAGAAACAAGACGATAACCAGACTGATGAGGATGAGCGAGCTGAAGAAGCGCCATTGGATTTTGGCATCGCCGCGGGTGGCCCCATGGGCGATAGTCGGGCGTTCGTCGAGCAGGGCGTTGCTGTGGGTATCGCGCAAGATACCGGTATAGCGGTCGCCGCGTCGTCTTTTATCGCGAGTGCGTTCAGCCATAGGGTTGTATATGCCCGCAATCTGCCATAACAAGTTTCCAACTCTATGTTACACGACCTGCGCCAGACAGGCAATCTATCTTAACACCCTTGGCGTCACCAATCGCCGACCAATTCGATTTCTAAGTCGAGTTCGACGCCGCTTTGTTGGGCGACCCGCTGTTGGACATATTGGATGAGCGCCCAATAATCGCTCGCGCTGGCCGCGCCGATGTTGATAAAAAAATTGGCGTGCGACGGCGATACCTGCACGTTGCCGATGCGGTATCCCTTTAATCCGCAGGCTTCTATCAGGCGTCCGGCATAGTCTCCCGGCGGGTTTTTGAAGATACTGCCCAAACTCGCGCCGGGCGGTTGGGTGCGTTTACGATATTCGATGAACGATTCCATGCGGGCGGTGATTTGAGCGGGGTCATCGGGATGCAGGCAAAACGTGGCCAGCAAGACGATGAAGCGCTTATCGGCGCGGGCTTTGAGGTCGGAATAGCGATAGGCATAGTGCAAATCGTCGCAGTTGTAGAGTTGTGGGCCGCGTTCCACCTCTAGCACCACGACATCAGCCAGCGCGCCGGCCATATCGCCGCCATGAGCGCCGGCATTGTTGACGACCGCGCCCCCCACTGTGCCGGGGACGCTGATAGCCCATTCAAGGCCGCTCAGGCCGCGCGCCGCGCACAGCCGCGCCAAGCTGGTGAGTCCAGCGCCGCCGCTGGCGGAAACATTTCTGCCATCGTGCCACGCGCCAAATTCGATTTCGCTAATGCGGTTGACCACGACCAGACCGCGAAAGCCTTTGTCAGAGACGAGTATATTCGCTCCGCCGCCGATGACGCGCACGGGTAGCCCTTCTGACCACGCGGTTTGTATGACGTGTACTAGCTCCTCTTGGAGATTTTTGGCGTTGGCGATATAGAGCCAATCGGCGGGGCCGCCCAATCGCGCGGCCGTGTATTTGGAGAGCATCTCGTTAGCGCGCAAGCGCGGGCCTAATAATTTTTGCAGGGAGTTCATCCCACTTCACCCTGCAGTCGGGCTAGATAATCAATCCCGATTTGGGGGCCATCGCCGGCGCTCATGATGAGGATGACGGCGGGCGGGCGCACCTCTTGGCTCAGCACATTCACAGCATCCTCTAAAGAGGGGGTGTGGCGCACGTCGGGGTGTTTCATCATCTGGGCTAAGTCGGCGCTGGTCAGCCCTTCGTTGGGCGTTTCGCGCGCGGCGAAAATATCGGTGATAAGGACGTGGTCGGCATTGGCGAAAGAGGCTAAGAAGCCTTCATAAAGGCGTTGGGTGCGGCTGTAGGTGTGGGGTTGCCACACGGCCCAGAGGTCATGTTGCGGGTAGCGTTGGCGGGCGGTGGCCAATGTGACGCGGATGGCGGTAGGGTGATGGGCGTAATCATCAATGACGACGACGCCATCTACATCTGCGCGCACCTCAAAACGGCGACCGGTGCCCTTGAAGGTCGCTAGGGCGTTTGCGGCTTCCTCGAAAGCGATGCCTTCGTTATCGGCGACCACCAGCGCGGCCAGCGCGTTGAGGATATTGTGATGGCCCGGGACGGGTAAGGTAACCGCGCCGCGTAACTCGCCTTTTTGCAGGACGTTGAAAATCATTTGGCCATTTTCCATGTGGATGTCGGTGGCGCGCCAATGAGCATTGGGGTTGAGGATGCCATAGGTGGCGGTGGGCAAATTCACAATCAGGCGGTTGTTGGCGAAAATTTCGGTCGTGGGGTCGTCGGCACAAGCCACGAGCAAGCCATCGTTGGGCAACAAGCCCACGAAGCGGCGGAAAGAAGCCGTCAAATCGCGCGGGGAGCGGAAGAAGTCGGGGTGGTCGAATTCGATATTGGTAATCACTTCTATATGGGGGTGTAGGCCGTGGAACATATTATCGTATTCGTCGGCTTCGATGATGAACGTTTTACCCGCGCCGATGCCGGCGTTTTGTCCGCTGTTGGCGAGGATGCCGCCGATGATATAACTGGGATGATACCGCGCTTGGATGAAGATATGGGTTGTCATGGCGGTGGTGGTGGTTTTGCCGTGGGTGCCGGCGATGGCGATATTGCGATGGCCGCGCATCACCGCCCCGATGATTTCCGAACGTTTATAGACCGGGATACCTTGGGCGCGGGCGGCCAGCACTTCGATATTTTCTGCCGTCACGGCGGAGGAATAGACCACCAGTTCGGCATTGCTGACGTTGCCGGGATCGTGCCCTAAATAGATGAGCGCCCCATCCCGTTTGAGCGCTTCTGTTAATTCGTTGCGGGCGGTATCCGACCCCGATACGTAGAAGCCCTGTTCTAATAAAACGCGGGCTATCGCCGATAGTCCGTAGCCGCCGATGCCGACGAAGTGGATATGTTGACCGGGAATGAGGTGGAACATCGTCTTCATCCAATGCTGTTGGCAAGATATTTGTGCGCGTGCGCGCCGAACACGTAGCGGCGCACGTTTTGCTGTGTCGCTTTTATTTTATAACGCCACACTAACCATGACAAAAAATAGCCCCATAGTGATGATGAAAAGGGGTTCGATATTCCCGTTAACCCCGCCGCTGATGAGGATGATGGGCATGGAGTTGATGGCTTGGGCGCTGAGTGAATTGGGCGCGGGGGGCAAGACATAAGGGATTAACGGATATTCGTTAATATCCATCAGATACCAGAGCATGCCGCCGATGAGGTAGCCATTCACAAAACCGACGATGCCACCCAGGACGCTAGATTGCCAATTCATCGCGATTTGTCGTGAGGAACGGGTTCGGTAGGCCCAGACCATCAGCGCGAAGAAGATGAAAAACTGTAGCAGAAAGTATTGCGTCAGAGAGGCGAAGGAGAGGATAGCGATACGCAAGATGTTATCGATCTGGAATAAAACATAGGTCGCTAAACTAATCCACGTCGTGACGATTAGCTCGTTTTGCCAACCCCGCCGCAGGCCCAAGATGGCGAAGAAGATGGCGCAAGCCCACATGAGCGATACAAACTGAATCATAGGCGCTTTCTTTCTGTGTCGGTTAAATCATCACCAGCACAATGACGAATAATACGATAACGCATAGAGCTAATAAATCTCCCGGACCTTGGGGCCCGCCCGCTAAGACGAATAAGGGCAAATTGGCGATGAACAAGGCGCTACTAGAACCCGCTGGCGGCGCGATGATGTAAGGGTCTAGCGGGTAGACCCCGTTCACACTGTTGATATGCAAGAAATACCACACCGAACCCGCGATGAGGTAGCCATTGGCGAAGCCTACGATAGCCCCTAAAGCGCTCGTTTGTACAGCGTCGCGCCCTTCGCCGCCGGCGCGCGCGCGTTGGGCATCTGCGCCGACGAGCGCCCGCGTTTGGTAGGAAAAGTAAACGATGGTCAGGAAGATAGCCGTTTGGATATAAAAACGCTGGTCGGGCGGCAAATTGCCCAACAAGACCCCGCGTAATAAGGTGTCGAACTGGTGCAGAGCGAACAAGCTAAGGATGATGCCAGCGGTAGAGATGAGTTCTTTGGTCAACCCGCGCATCCAGCCGACGTAGCCGAAGAAGATAGCTATCACAAAAAGGAGCGAGGATAGCTCTATCATGCGCGCGCCCCCCCTAGCTGTAGTAACGCCCGCGCGAGTTGGTCGGCCCCATCGGGGCGCGCTAAATCGGCGGCGCGGGCGGCCATTTGCGTGAGGCGGGCGGTATCGCCCAAGAGGGCGCGGATAGCGCCTAACAATTCTGACGCGAGCGCCTCATCATCCAAGCGGATAGCGGCGCCGCGTTCAGCCAGATAATCGGCATTGACCCGCTGATAGCGCCATGCATAAGGGTAGGGGACGAGGATAGCGGGCAAGCCGAATAGCGGCAATTCGCCCAAGACGCTGGCGCCGGCGCGGCAGACGACGAGGTCGGCGGCGGCGAAGGCGAGGCCCATAGCATCGTGCAAATAAGGGTAAGGGTAGTAACCTTGGCTATCTTCTAGGGTGGCGATGCGCGCTTGCACGCGCGGCCAGTCCTGTTCCCCACTGATATGGATAATTTGCAGGCCATCCGCTAGCAATTGTGGCAAGATGTTCAGGAGGGCGCTATTGATGCTTTGGGCGCCGCGGCTACCGCCAAAGACCAATAGCGTTTGGCGGCCGGCTTGTAGCCCGAAATAGGCGATGCCGTCGTTACGGGTGGCTTGTAGGCGGCTATTTTGTAAGGGGTAGCCGGTGACCACCGTTTGCCCGCTTCGGAAATGAGACGCAGATTCTGGCACGGTGATGGCCACGACCCGCGCCAAATGCTTGAGGAAGCGAATGGTCAACCCCGGCTCTACGTCCGGCAGGTAGACGAGGATAGGGACGCGCAATAGCCACGCGGCCAGCGCTAAGGGCACATTGGCCCATCCCCCCGTCAGCAAGATGACTTGGGGGCGCCGCGAGACCAGCAACCGAAAAGATTGCCATAAGCCGCCCAGCATTTTGAATGCGCTGTAGAGTTGTTGCCGTATGCCGACGCCGTGCAGGGGGCCGGCCATAATTTCGTGATAATGAGCAAATGCTACAGCGGCCTCATCTACGAGTTTACGCTCCATACCGCCTACTGTCCCGACGAAGATGAGTTCTAGCGCTTGTGAAGATTGGCGGCGCAAGGCTTCAGCGGCGGCGAGCGCGGGATAGACGTGTCCGCCGGTCCCCCCAGCCCCTATCATAATCCGCAAGGGAATGTCTCCGTTCTGTTATGTGCCGTAGGGTGGCCACCCGTTGGATGCTCAACATCAAGCCGACGCCCATCATCACCACCATCAGGGCCGAGCCGCCATAGCTGATGAACGGGAGCGGGACGCCGGTAGAAGGCACAACAGCGGTCATCACCGCGATATTCAGCAAGGCGCGGATGATGACCCACGTTGTGAAGCCGACAGCGAGAAGCGCCCCAAAGGGGTCTACGGCTCTGCGGGCGATTTGGTAACCGCGCACCGCAAAGGCGATGAACAAAATCACGACGAAAGCCGCGCCCAAAACGCCCAATTCCTCGCCGATGATGGCGAAGATGCTATCGGTGTGCGGCGCGGGCAAAAAGCCGAACTTCTGCTTGCTTTCGCCCAAGCCGACGCCCAACCAACCGCCATTGACAAAAGCGATGATGGCTTGCTGGGTGTGATAATTGGCTTTGGTCAAATCAACTAGGCTGGCGTTGTAAGCGACGAGCCGTTCGGTCACATGAGGGAAAAGTTGCAAGATGATGCCTGCGGCTAGCGTCAGCATCCCTCCCAATACGGCGAGGTGGGCGAGGCTAGCGCCGGCGATGAAAAACATGATGCCGGCCGTCAGGATGATGATACCGGCCGAGCTGAGGTCAGGTTGCCACGCGACGAGGCCGGCGATGATGCCCACCAAGATGAGAAAGGGGAGCAGGCCATAAGCGATGCTTTGTACTTTGGTGTTTTTAGAACTTAGCCACGCGGCCATATAAAACACAATAGCGAATTCGGCCAGCTCGCCGGGTTGGAAGCGCCCATTGATGAGCGCCCGCCGCGCGTTGAAGGTATCATCGCCGAAGGCCAGAACCGCTATGAGCGCGCCCACCGTGATGAACAAGACCAACACCGCGAAGCGTCGCCAAAAGCGATAATCTACCACCGCGAAGAAAAGCGTCGCGATGAGCGCCAAGACAACGTTCCGCATGTGGTCTTGTAGGAAGATGGCCGTAGGTGTGCCGCGGGTGGCTAAACTCCAGTCGAAAGTGGTGCTATAGACCATCATCATGCCAATAGCTAACAATAACCCGACGATGAAAACCAGCGGCTTATCTATGGTGGCGACGAAGCGCCGCAGACGGCCAGCCGGCGCTGGCGCCACTTCGCCCGTCGTCGGGCGTATTATGGGTGGGGCGGGACGGTCTGTCATGTGATGTCACCTATCACTAACGTTGTTGGGGCGCTTGGCAATATTAAACTTTATTATAACCATTAAATGGATTGGCGAAACCTAATCCGATAGATTATTGACCAATTGGCGGAAATGTTCGCCGCGCGCTTCAAAATCTTGGTAAGCGTCGTAACTGGTTCCCCCCGGCGATAGTAAGACCACATCGCCCGCTTGGGCGAGTTCTGCCGCTTTTTGTACCGCTTCGTCGAGCGTGATAGCGCGGATGATGCGTTCGGTGGCGCGCCCCATGAGCTTGAGCGTCTTGAGGACTTTATCGCTCACCTGTTTTTCGCCCGATTGGCCGAATAGAACGATATAACGCGCTTTCTCTAAAGCCAAAGCTAAGGCTTCTTGCCACGGCAAATCTTTATCCGCCCCGCCGATGAGCAAGATGAGCGGCTCGCTGTAGCTACGCAAGGCCGCGACGAGGCGTTCCGGGGCGGTGGCGATGCTATCGTTAACATAAGTGACGCCGCGGCGCACGCGCACCACTTCTAGGCGATGTGGTACGGGCTTGAAGTGGGTGATAGTCTCGCGCATGATGTCGGGTTCTATGCCCGGCGCGTCTACGGCGAGGCCGATGCTCCCGACGATGGCCGCAGCCGCCAACACGTTCAGCACATTATGAGGCCCCTTTAGCGGGATGTCGTCCCGATGGCACAATACATGCGGCGCGCCATCATAGCTAGATGCCCCGGCGAGGACGACGCGGTCCCCTGCGAGGAAAGCGCCATCAGGCACCATGGAGCCATTGCTGAACCACACCAATTCACCCGCCACGAGCCGTTCTAAGGAGCTACTGCCGGGGTCGTCTTTGCAGAGGATGGCGACATCCGTAGGGCGTTGGTAGCGGATGATGTTGGCTTTGGCGTTGATGTAGTTTTCCATCGTGCCGTGGCGGTCGAGATGGTTAGGGGTGATATTCAGCACTGCCGCCACACAGGGGCTAATGCTCATAATCTCCAGTTGGAAGCTGGATAATTCCATGACGACGCGGTCTTGGGGGCGGATTTGGGGCAGTACGTCGAGCAAGACCTGCCCAATATTGCCGCCGACCCATGTTGGATAGCCGGCTTTGGCCAACATTTGCCCAACAAGGGTTGTGGTAGTGGTTTTGCCGGCGCTACCGGTGATGCCAATAATGGGCGCGGGACAGCGCTCCATGAAGAGTTGGGCGTCATTGGTGAGCGGGATACCGCGTTCGCTGGCGAGGCGCACCAAGGGGGCCGTGAGCGGCACCCCACCCGATAGGCACACATAATCCGCGCCATCGAGCACGTGGTCAGGATGCCCGCCGAGCACAAATTCCACATCGCGATAAGCGCGCAGATCTACACCCAAAGCGTCGGCGCTCTTGTTATCGTTGACGACCACTTGCGCCCCAACTTGTGGCAACCACCGCGCGAGCGCTTGGCCTTGGCGCTGAAACCCGATGACGACGACACGTTTACCGTATAAATAGTCCTTCTGTGGCATGCTTTATCCCTACCGTGTTTATAAAAGCGCTAGGGCGACGCCTATCATCGCGCTCAAAAGCCCCACGAGCCAGAAGCGCTGGACAATTTGGGTTTCGCTCCAGCCGGTCAGTTCAAAGTGATGATGGAGCGGGGCGCGTTTGAATAGGCGGATGTCTTCCCCTAGATAGCGGCGGCTGAATTTGGCGGAAGCGACTTGTAAAATGACGCTGAGCGTTTCCATCACGGGGACGATGGCCACAATCGGGAGCAGTAGCCATTGGCCGGTCATCAGCGCGACCACGCCCAGCGTCGCGCCCAAAGCCAGGGAGCCGGTATCGCCCATGAACAGTTGGGCGGGGTGGGCGTTATACCATAAAAAGGCGAAACACGCCCCCACGAGGATGAAGCAGAGCTGTACGATGAAGATTTGCCCCTGCAAAAAGGCGATGACGCCATAAGCGGCGAAGGCGCTAGCCGTAATGATGCCGGCCAACCCATCGAGTCCATCGGTCAAGTTGAGCGCATTAGACATGCCCACGATGATGAAGACCCCAATGGGGATGAAGACCAACGGGCTTAGGGGGATGGCGACCGGCAACAGGGGGAGCGGCATTTCATTAGCGAAGGCGAAGCCGCCGTCAATATTGACGAGGGAAATAGTGGCGACAACCACCGTGGCGAGTATGACTTGGATACGGAATTTGACTTTGCCGCTCAAACCTTCGCCACGGATGCCGCGAGACATGCGAATACCTTGCCAATCGTCCAAAAAGCCGAGAAAGGAGAAGCTCATGAGCGTGAAAATAGGTAGTAGGATACTCGTGCCCGCGCGGGCTTGTAAGATATTGGGCACGTTCAAAGCGAGGACGATGGCCACCGTGGGCAGTATAATCATGATGCCGCCGGTGGTGGGCGTGCCGATTTTGCTCTCGTGCTTATCCATAATTTCGGCGCGGACTTGTTTACCCATCCGTAAGCGGCGCAAAATTTCGATAAAGGGGCCGCCCCAAATGACCCCTAGTAGAAACGTGACGCCGCCGACGGTCAGCGATAATGGCAATTGTGTATCCATAAGGTATCCTCGTATGTTGTGGCGGCCGCTCAGGGCGCCCCATTGGTAGACCCACCTTGTGATTTTAACGCTAAACGGATGTCGTCGGTGGGGATTTCTAGCAAGATGACTAAGCGTTCTGCCAGCCGACGGAAGACCGGCGCGGCTACCACACTGCCCCAATAATCGCGCGGACGGTCGAGCTTGACCAGCACGACAATTTGGGGGTCATCAGCGGGCAAAAAGCCTATGAAAGTGACTATCGAAGCATTGGGTTCGTAGCCGATGGGGGAAGGGATTTCCGCTGTGCCCGTTTTGCCGGCGATATTGTAGCCGGGGATGCCCGCTTTATCCAAACCATCGTTGACAGTCCGCACCATCATTTCGGTGACGATGTTAGCCGTTTCTGCGGAGATGACACGGCGCGCTGAAGGTTGGGCGTTGATGATTTGGTCACCGTCCACAATCTGCTTGACCACGCGCGGCTGATAGAGCAACCCATCGTTGGCGATGGCGGCGAAAGCGGCAATCATCTGAATAGGTGTGGTGGAAATGCCTTGCCCGTAACTATTGGTCGCCAAGTCGCTCTCACTCCAATCGGGGTCGCCGGGCACTTTGACGATGCCCGCTTCTTCGCTGGGTAGGTCTATGCGCGTCGGTTGGCCAAAGCCGAAGGCGCGCATCATGCTATAAAAATTATCGGTCCCCATCTCTACCGCGATAGTCGCCGCCCCGACATTGAGCGATTGCACCAATACTTGCGTGGCGTCGGTGACGCCGTGGGAGCGCCTATCCCAGTTGTAGATGGTTTGTCCCCCTACCGTGAGCGCGCCTTGGTCGTTGTAGGTCCAATCGGGCTTGATGATGCCTTTTTCTAGGGCGCCGGCGACAGTCAGCACTTTCATCACCGAGCCGGGTTCATATACCTCGCTGATGGCGGGATTGCTGAGCAGGCGCGGGTCCTCAATTTGGGTGAAATTGTTGGGGTCGAAGCTAGGATAGCTGGCCATAGCGAGGATGTCGCCATTGCGTGGGTTCATCACAATGATAGTGCCGCGGGTTGCGCCCGATTCGTTGATGGCGAGCACTAACTCGGATTCCACCAAAAATTGGATGTCGCGGTCAATGGTGAGCACAATATCTTTGCCACGGGCGGTAGGGGTGTTGGCCTCTGGCAAGGTGAATGGGATGAGGCTCACTTCAGATTCTTGGGCTTTGCCGGCCAATTGGCTATTATAGGTGCTTTCTACACCCATCGCCCCGCGCGAGGTGTTGTCGTTACTTTCGATAACAAAGCCGATGATTTGAGCGGCGAGTGCCCCTTGTGGATAAAAACGTTTGGAGATGGGGTCTATGGTGGTGGCGATGTTATCTAGGGCCGCCACGCGTTGGCCGACCTCTGCGCTGACTGGGCGCGCCAATAGTACCCACGGTTCGTTGCTGGTCACACGCTGGTATACGGCCAGCTCGTCTACATTCAAGATGAGGGCCAATTCGGCCGCTAAGCGCCGCTCATCGGTGACGAGGTTAGGGCTGATACCGATGCCATATTGTAAGGTGTTGACGGCCAGCACCTGCCCATCGCGGTCGTAGATGATGCCGCGTTCGGCGGGCAAGCGCCGCACCGAGCCGTAATTGGCTTGGCTACGCAATTGAAATTCGCGGGCGACATCGGGCGATAATAACTGGAAAGAAGCCAACTGAATCAATAAGACGAGGCTTAATAAGATGAGAAAGATGATGACCACCGGCAAACGCCGATTGAGCATCTGTTGTTGGGCCGTAATGCTCCGTTGCATAGCATCCTCTATTCATCTGATGCGCTTGATGCGCCAAAGCGGTTGAATTGTCCGGTCAGCAAATCCCACTGCTGTTGTAACCATCCGCCGAAGGTTTCGTCATAGACGGGTAGGGCGACTTCGTCATCGGGGCTTTCTGGCACCACTGTATCGGGCGGGGATGGATTATAACCCGCGACCACTAGATATTCGATGTCGCTACTTTGCGCGGGACGAAAACCCAAAGCCTGCGCCCGCGCTAGCAAGCGGGGCACCGTTTTAAGAGCGGCAATTTCCGCCCGCAGTTGTTCGTTAGCCAATTCTAGCGCGTCGCGTTCGGCGAGCAATTCCTCGATTTGGCGGTTAGTAGTAGCGAAAGAGACGACTTGCGTCAAATAGAGCGCGCCTAAAATAAGCCCGATGATGATGCCGATAGTCGCCAACGCCACCGCTTGATTTTGGGGTTGCCAATTGCGACGTTGTAGGGTGTGTTGTAACCAATTTTGTGACATCTGAACAGCCTTTTTCGCCTCAATTTTTTGGGGAACAGAAACCCTTTTTCAGGGTTTGCGCTAACCCGCGCGCCTTCATGCGCTTTTTCTCCTCTTTATTGTTCACAACTTTTCTACCACGCGCAACTTAGCGCTACGGCTACGGGGATTGCGAGCAACTTCTTGTGGGGACGCTTCTAACGGCTTACGGGTGATTAGGGCGACTTGCGCCCGCTTTTCGCCCATCGAAGCCATGCCGGGCGGGGGGACGCGCGTTTGGCTGGCTTCTTTGAAGCACGTTTTGACGATACGGTCCTCTAGGCTGTGAAAGCTGATGACAGCGAGACGTCCTCCGCGACGCAATAGGCCGATGGCGGACGGCAAGACGGTTTCGATGGCCTGCAATTCTTCGTTGACGGCGATGCGGAGCGCTTGGAAGATGCGCGTAGCGGGGTGGATAGCGCTAGTGCGGGCTGGGTGCGCCTGTTGAGCGATGAAATCGGCGAGTTGGGTTGTGGTGTGGAAAGGGCGCGCTGTGACGATGCGCCGCGCGAGCGGGCGCGCTTTTGGTTCCTCCCCATAACGATAGAAAAGGTCCGCTAAGCTGGTTTCGTCCCAGTTGTTGATGATGTCCGCTGCTGTAGGGCGCGGGCTAGTGGGGTCAAAGCGCATGTCTAGCGGCCCTTGGTGGCGAAAGGCGAAGCCGCGTTCCGGCGTGTCGAATTGCATAGAAGAAGCGCCTAAGTCGAGCAGGACGCCGTCTACTTGCTCCCAACCGAGTTGGGAGACGATGGCGGGCATATCGGCGTAACTGGCGTGAACGATGTGTGCGCGCGCGCCCCATGGCGCTAAAGTCTCGCGGGCGATAGCGATAGCCTGCGGGTCGAGGTCTAGCCCCAACACTTCTTGCGCCCCGTGTTGGAGCAAAGCGCGCGTGTGCCCGCCCGCGCCGAGCGTGCCATCTACGATGCGCGCCGCCGTCCGACCCTGCGGCAAAAGCGCCTCTACCACTTCATCGAGCAAAACGGGCAGATGTGCGGTCATCATCACAGACTGAGCGTGAGTAAATTTTCGTCGTCGGCCAGCACATTAGAGACGCCGGCCAAAGTGGAGCGCCAGCGCGATGGCTCCCAAATTTCGAGGAAGGATTCCATGCCCACCAGTAGCGCCTTATCTTCCAGAGAGGCGTAATCGCGCAGGTAGGCGGGCACCAACACCCGCCCTTGACGGTCGAGGGTGAGTTCTACCGCGCCGGAGAACATCAAACGGCGCAGTGCGCGGCCGGTGGCGTGGGTGATGGGCATTTCGCTCAGTTGCCGCGATACCATTTGCCATGTTTTGAGGGGGTAGATGACTAAATTATGGTCGAGTCCGCGGGTGAGAACCGCGCCTTCAGTTAGATGTGGGCGATACCGCGAGGGAACGATAAGGCGTCCTTTTTTATCGAGATGATGGATATATTCGCCCCAAAACATGGTCACACCCCAAACTCCAATCGCACTGCACGCGGCGGCCTACTTTCCATTAGGATTACAACTAGGATTACAACGACTTTGTCGTTTAGGTACACAAATCAAAACGATGCGCCTACAAGGCGTCGTCTGCACATTTTTTCTGTTGACAGTTTAACTATACCACATTATCCCACATGCAAAGCCATTAAATCCCACATTCTTAATGATTTTGCCCTCATTCGTGGGGAGATGACCCTAGATGGATATAGGCGAGCTACGTAGGCGAAGTTAGAGTATAAACAAACGACGAGCGAGGAGCGGCAGTATGGTTAGGCGCATGGTGATGATATGGCTGGCGATGGCGCTAGGGTTGGGGGCGGGGAGTGCGGCGCAGGGGCCAACTTCGTCTTTGCAGAGCTTGGAACATGGGGGATTGTCGCGCACCTATGCGCTTTACGTCCCGCAGAATTTGCCCACAGAAGCGCCCGTGCCTCTTGTGATAGCGCTACACCCTTTCGCTTCTTCGGCTTATGCGATGCAAGCTTTGACCCAGTTAGACGCTGTGGCTGATGCTGAAGGATTCATCGTCGTTTATCCCAACGCGGCCGGTATGGCGTGGAATGATGGGCGCGATTTTAGCGCTATCCCGCAAGTAGGGTCTCAAGCCGATGACATCGGCTTTTTAGCCGCTTTGGCCGACCATATCGCCGGGCAATACCCCGTTGACCGCCAAAAGATTTATCTGGTCGGCTTCGCCAATGGCGCGATGATGGGCTATTATGCGGCCTGCCACACGCCGAACGTGTATGCGGCTATCGCCGTTGTGGGGGCTTTGATGTGGCAACATCACCTAGACAATTGCCCGCCAGAGACGGACGGCGCGACCAACCTGCTCATCATCCACGGCACGCACGACCCCAATTATCCCTTCGATGGTCGCCCGCCAGAGGGGGGAAATGGACGCCGTTTAGGGGCTGACGAGACGGTGAATTATTGGGCGGTGCGTTTTGGGTGTGCGGCGGTTAGCGAAAACCCTAATGGCAACGTCACTTTAGTGCCGCGTTGCGTTGATGACAAAGTCATCGCTTACTATAGCGTGCGCGGCGGGTCTAATCATTGGATGCGCGCCGACGAGCGTTTGCGCGTCAACCCTTTTGGTATAGATGCTACCGAAATCGTCACCCGTTTTTTCTTCGATGAGCAAACGCCTTTCATCCCCCAGCCGAACCGCTCTGTGGGCGTTCCGCGCACCTTTTATACCTATGTTCCCCCCAGCTATGACCCCGCTATCCCTATGCCGCTCGTGGTCGCGCTCCATGGCCGGCCGGGGAATGCCGGGGGAATCGCGCTCATCATGGATTGGAACCGCATTGCTGACCGTTACGGCTTCATCGTCGTGTATCCTGAGGGCATCCGTCAGGGGTGGAATTCGGCGCGGGGGGTGCGGGGGTTTGAAGATAGCGGGTTGGATGATGCGCGCTTCTTAAGCGACCTCATCCATGATTTATCGCTAGACCTCAACATAGACCAAAGGCGCATCTACGCCGCGGGCTTTTCCAATGGTGGTTACATGGCCCAGCGCCTCGCTTGCGAGCGCCCCGAACAATATGCGGCTATCGCCATTGTTGGGGCGACCTTTAACCCTTATCTCCAGCAGTTTTGCGATGGCGATACTGTACCCATTATCTTCATCCACGGCACCGAAGATGTGAGCATCCCATGGGAGGGATTATTTCAAGCGGCGGGCGGGTATCGTATCTACAATTCGCTTTCCGCGCCGGATAGCATGGTCTTTTGGGTGGAACGCAACGATTGTGATGACCGCTTCCAATTCGACCAATTGCCGCAGTTGGGGCAGTCGGCGGGGACATCGGTAGATGTCTACCGTTATGATGATTGCGCCTATGGGCATGCTGTACATTTTTATGTGGTGCGCGGCGGCGGTCATAATTGGCCGGGTGTTAGGGGAGTCATCGGGGAGCGCATCGCGGGGGTTGTCAATATG
This sequence comes from Anaerolineaceae bacterium, assembly GCA_037441665.1. Taxonomy (GTDB): domain Bacteria; phylum Chloroflexota; class Anaerolineae; order Aggregatilineales; family Phototrophicaceae; genus JBBIRQ01. The sequence continues at coordinate 245,305 of JBBIRQ010000002.1, forward strand.
GATTTCCACGCTAGCGAGGTGATTTGGCAATTTTTTGCACGTTTTAGCCGCGCCATCCCCGAACTAGACGATAATTGATAGCGCTGAGGGGTTAAGGTATCTTTTCAAGCGCGCAAAACGTGTTATAATGCCGAATGTGTCATCAACTCGGCAGGCCACAAATCGGCACCATTTACCGCACGGATGCCGTAATCAGCAACGCTGAGCCACAGACATAAGATGTACCGATTTGCTGTTTTGATAAACTGGCGTTCCAACGCCCTATACCCTTATCGAAACGTGACGTTGCTGATTGTAGAAACATAATGTAAACCCAGAATGTTATATCTGTGAGGTTACTCTGGAGAGTAATTTTCTTATGTTTCCTAAAGAGCGCTAAGCGTCTTTCGGGAGGATTTGATGATTCAAGGTATATATCCGCACAAACTGAGAGAAGCGCCATGGCACACGTGACGCCCCCACGCCCTAAGCAGAGCGGGCTTTGGTTGGCGGCGCCGGGCATTTTATGGTTGGCGATTTTTTTTCTGCTACCGCTCACCTTCATTCTCGCGGCCAGCTTCATGACGCTGGGACCTGCAGGCAAGTTGTCTTTGCCCCTGACGTTGGAGCATTACGAGCGTATTTTCACCGTATTTGATAGCGTTTTCATCCGTTCCATCCACATTTCTATCTATACCACCCTCATTTGTTTATTGGCGGGTTATCCGCTGGCTTTTTTCATCAAGACCCGACGCCGTCCCGTTGTGCGCCAGATGGCCCTATTCTTGGTCATTTTGCCCTTTTGGACTAATTTTCTGGTTCGCACTTATGCGTGGCGGGTGTTATTGGGTCGGGAAGGCACTATCAACAGCCTCTTGATGAATTGGGGGCTAACCGCGGAGCCTTTGGCGTTGTTGAATAACGAATTTGCGGTGTTGGTTGGGCTAGTCTATGGGTATCTGCCGTTTATGGTGTTGCCGATATACGCTTCGGTAGAGCGCTTTGACTTCCACTTGGTGGAGGCGGCGCGGGACCTCGGCGCTAATAATTGGCATACGTTTTGGCGCATCGCCCTGCCGCTGACCCTGCCGGGGGCGATTGCGGGTTGTATCCTCGTCTTCATCCCCTCTATCGGCACGTTCATCACTTCGGATATGTTGGGCGGCAAGAGCGGCGTGATGATAGGCAATTTGGTACAAAATCAGTTCAAAGCCACGGGCAATATCGCTTTGGGGTCGGCGATGGCCATGGTGATGATGGCTATGGTGATGGTGGCGCTGTTGGTTTATCTACGTGTGAGCCGCGTACGGGAGCAATAACTATGGCGAATAGCATCTTGAATCAGTCGCGGGTTAATTTGCCGTATCGTTCACCGCTGGTCATCAACCCGACGCTTGTACGCCGCAGTATCCGTTGGCAACGGCTGGAGCATGCGGGCTTTTTGCTGGCGACGGCGGGTGTATATTTCTTTTTGTGGGCGCCGATTCTGTTATTGGTCATCTTCTCTTTTAACGATTCGCGCACGGTGAACGAATGGCGTGGCTTTACGACGCAATGGTACAACCACATCTTCAATGATGTTATCGGCACAGAAGAGCGCTTTTCCACGGCGTTAATGCTCAATTCGCTGAAAAATAGCTTGCTGGTTGGCGGCGTGGCGACAGTCATCGCTACGGTGTTAGGTTCGATGATTGCGCTCAGCCTTGCGCGCGGGCGTTATTGGGGCAAGCGGTTGGTGGATGCGATTTTGTTTTTGCCTATCGTCATCCCAGAAATCGCCCAAGGGGTCTCTTTAGCGACCTTTTTCATGATTGTCTTCGATTATTTAGATGGTTTTGGGGTGCGCGCGACATCAGGCTTTGGCACAATTATCATCGGGCATGTAGCCTTCAATATTTCTTATGTCGCTGTAGTGGTGCGCGCCCGTCTGGCCAACATGAACCCATGGCTAGAAGAAGCGGCCCAAGATTTGGGCGCTGATGGTTGGCGCACTTTTTGGCATATCGTTTTCCCGCAGATTTTGCCCGGCATCATCGCCGGCGCTTTGCTGGCGTTTACGTTATCATTGGACGATTTCATCATCACTTTTTTCAACGCCGGCGTGGGGACAACCACCTTGCCAATCTTCGTCTATGGCTTGTTGAAGACCAATGTCACGCCAGAAATCAACGCGCTTTCGACGTTGATATTGCTGGCCTCTACGCTTTTGGTAGGGGTATCGCTGAGCTTGCAAAATCGCGGACTCAGGTGAGCATTTTTACAAACACATAGGGAGGATACGATGCAAAAATGGTTTCGGATAGGGTTTTTGTGGGTTTTGGTGTGCATTATTTCCGTATCCGCGGCGCAGGACGTCACCACCGCGTGGACTTGCCCAGAGGGCTTTGAAGGGCAGACGCTCAACGTCTTCAATTGGGCGACCTATATTGGCGAGAACACCATCTCGCAATTTGAGAAATTGTGCGGCGTGACGGTCACCTATGATGTGTTCGATACGAATGAATCGCTGGTGGCGCGGTTGCGGCAGGGCAATCCGGGGTATGATGTGTCTTTCCCCAATGAATATATCGTGCCTGTGATGATACGAGAAGGCCTCGTGCAACCGATTGATTTGGAAAAAATCCCCAATTTCGCGAATGTGGCGGAAAAATGGCAAAATCCCATTTATGACCCCGATAATCAATATACCGTCCCGTATTTGTGGGGGACGACGGGCGTCGGCTATAACGTAGAAGCGGTTGGCGGAGAAATCACCAGTTGGGAGCAGGTTTTTAATCATGATGGCCCGGTATCGTGGATTGCCGACCCGCGCACCATGTTTCCCATCGCCCTAACCGTATTGGGGCTTGACCCACTATCCACCGAACCAGAAGATATTGAAGCGGCCAAGACCTTTTTGGTTGAACATAGCTCCAATTTGGTCGCCGTGACGGCCGATGATGGCCAAGCGTTTCTGGAACGCGGCGAAGTGGATATTGCTATCGAATACAGCGGCGATATTTACCAACTCATCGTAGATTGCGAGTGCGATACTTACGCCTATGCCATACCCCAAGAAGGGTCTATCGCCGACATCACCAATATTGTGTTGTTGACGGATGCGCCCAATCCTGAATTGGCGCAAGTGTTCATGGATTATATCCTCGACCCCGTCGTCAACGCCGACATCACCAATTATGTGTTATACGCCACCGCTAACCAAGCGGCGATAGATAGCGGGCTTATCCCAGAGGAAGTGCTGACCAATACCGCCATCTTCCCCAGCGAAGCATCGCTAGAGAACTTGTTCTTCCTCACCGATATTGAATCCGAAGTTCAGCAACGCATTAATGCGGCGTGGGATGAACTGCTCATCGAAATTGGGCAATACTAATCAAACTTCAAGGGGGCTTAGCGCCCCCTTCTTCTTTGAGGAACGAAGCCAGAAAGCGATTGACCGCTTCGGGTTCGTCGTGTTGTAGCCAATGGGACGCCTGCGGAAAAGCGACAAACTGCCCATCATCGCAATAGTCTATACTTCGGTGCCCCACAGAGGCTTCTAGGGCGATGTCTTTTTCGCCCCACAAAACGCGCGTGGGCACAGTCACCCGCGCGGGTAGGAATAGTTGGTAAGGGTTTTGCCGTCGCCTCAGGCTGGAGAGGATTTGCCATAAGCCTTTTCTGTAGATGGCACGATACCAATTAACCATCCCGCGGAACGTCCCGACCGTGTCCCAACTCGCTTTGTAAAGCGCGATGTCCTGTCGGGTAAAACTGCCCTCCCGCGCCGTAGCAAAAATGAGCCGAGCTAAACGCGGCCCAAGCCACTCTCCCAAATAGGGCAATTGGAACGCTAGAACATACCAACTCCGCGCGATTTGTTTGACATTGCGGATGAGGGCGCCGCTTATTACGTCGGGGTGGGGGACGTTGAGGATGACCAATTTTCGGATATGTTGGGGGTAATTGATGGCGCTTTGCCACGCGACCAAGCCCCCCCAATCGTGCCCGACGACATAGACCGATTCATACCCTAAGGTTTTGATGAGTTGGATAGCCTCTTCAGCCAAGATGTTCAGGTCATAATCGCGGACTTTTGGGGGCGCATCGCTGAGATGATAACCGCGTTGGTCTGGGACGATGACGCGATAACCTTCGCGGGCGAGGTAGGGGATTTGATGCCGCCAACCGTACCAAAATTCGGGGAAACCGCGCAAGAGCAAGATGGGCGGCCCATCTGCGGGGCCGGCGAAGGTGACATGTAGACGGATGTTGTTGGCGCTGATATAACGTTGTTCTAGCTCTACCCCTTGCAAGCTTTCCATCGGGTGTGCTCCCAAGACGTATTTAGCGCTGTGCCTTAACTATTGTATAATCAAAACCATTCTATGCAGATGGGAGGAGCGGTATGGCCGCGACGCCGACCGTGTTAATCATTGAGGATAGCCCGACACAAGCGTATCAGGTCTCTAAGCTGTTGTCTACCTATAACGTTTTTGTCATCATGGCGCGCGATGGCGAGGATGGCTTGCGGATGGTGGATGAGCATAAACCGGATGCCCTGATTTTAGACGTGCGCTTGCCCAAAATAGACGGTTACGAGGTGTGTAGGCGCATTCGCAACAATCCGGAGACGCATTTCACGCCTATTATCATGTTCACCTCCGCCGATGCCGAGGAAGACCGCCGCTTGGGGTTATCGGTAGGGGCGGATGAATATATCTACAAAGGCGCCGAAGCGGACGAACAGCTCATTGGCGCTCTGCAACGGCTGGGGATTTTGAGCGGCGGCGCATCCAATTGAGGACGCGCGGCCATAGTTGGGTGTAGAGGGCATAAAGGGGCGGATAAGGCGCGTAATCCCATGCGCCAATATGCCGCGTGACGACGCCCCGAAAACCGCGTTTGAATTCGTACACGCCCCACAAGCTATCTTGTTCGTTGAAGGCGGTGGGCGCGCCCCACATATCGTAGAGGCGGTAGCCCTGCGCCTTTGCCCAGCGGATAGCATGCCATTGAAGGGCGTAGTTGGGCATGCGTTCTCGCTCTTCGTCTGCGGACGCGCCGTAAAAGTACCAGCAAGTCCCCCCGAAGTGAAACAAAATGACATGAGCGATGGGCCGCCCTTCGTATTCGGCGATGAAGGGTTGGGCTAGGTTGGCGCGGATGAAACTTTGCCATGCGAGCTGGTAATAGTCAAAGGGGCGGATGAGGAAGTTATCGCGCTGGCCGGTGGTACGGTAGAGGTCGTAGAGGATGGGCAAATCGTCTATGCTGCCTGCGCGAATGCGGACGCCTTTTTTTTCTGCCACACGAATTTTGCGGCGGGTGTTTTGGCTCATGTTGGCTAAGAGCGTGTCTTCATCCTGGGTGAGGTCGAGCGTAATTGTGTTAGGGAATTGCACCTGAGTATCTGAGAAGCGCCAACCGCGCCTTGTCAATAGCGCCGCAAGCTCCTCGCCGCTGGTTTGGGGCGTGTCATCGGGTTGGTGGGGGACGCCTGTAGCGATAATGACGTCAGGGTCTATCTTCAGCCAGATAGCCCTTTGGGTGCGGGCCAATGCTTCTAGATGGTCTAGAACGGCGCGGACCAATGGGGCATCCTCATAGGCGAGGGCGGGGCCTTTGGCGATATACAGCGCTTTTAACGGGCCCACGCGCCGCACGCCGACCGACGCCATGGCGACTATATCCGCATCGCGATAGAAAGCCAGTCGTAGCGGCGTCCAACCTGTCGTAATGCGTTTGAATTCGCCCCATTCCCACGTCTGCAAAATGTGGGCGTAAGGCAGGCGACGCAAGGATGTATTCCATTCCTCGCGGTCGGCGATGAGATGAACGGTTAACGTCATGGTTTAGGTGATTTTTAGCGTGGTAGTGTACAGAAAAAATGCCCCCTAGGCTACGGTTCAATTTTCGGGTTGGCATCGGGGCGGGTCGTTCGGCGACCATTCGGCGCGCGTGTATAGCAATACCCGCTTGCCGAAAAACCGAGTTGGGAAACAAGCCGCCTCCACAAATGTGTTCGCTTCGACATACGTTTTGATTGGCGCGTGCTGGTTATCTAACCCAAGCGTCACGATGACCGCTTGCGGCGGGGATATGCCGTATTTGGTCTCCCACATTTCGGCGGGGGCGTCCACAAATGTACCGCTGTGGACGAAGTGGCGGCCCGATAACCCATAGTAATAAATCATAAAACCGCTCACATTTTCGACTTCGGGCGGCAGTAAATCGTTGATTTGATAGCTGATGGCGATGAGTTCATCATGATTTTGGCCGCGAGCGGCTAGCCTATCCACGCTCGCCCAAAAGATGACGAGCGCGCCGACCAACCGCAGGAGCGTATGCCATGTAGGGCGTTCCGGGATGGCTTGATAGGCATTGGCGATGAACAAAGCGGCGAAGAGCGCCGTAAAGGGCAGATGGTGTACCCAATAATAGGGGTTGTAGTGGGCGATGAGCAACGAAAAGCACAAGATGCTACCGCTGAACAGGGCGAGGAGCAGGCGGTCAGCGGCTTGAAAACGGCGTAACGCGACCCCCACACCCAAGATGAGCAGAAAGAACTCTATCGGATGTTGTAGCAGATAGCGATACAGCCATTCGGCCATCAATGCGCCCGTTCCGAACTCATCGCGGGCGAAGCCAAAGGACGACTGCACAGCATAGGCATCGCGCACCAATTGTAACGCGCCGAATAAATCGGTCTTCCCCCAGATTATCCCATGTAGAAGGATGAACGCGATAGCGTAGGTCAGCCCGCCGCTGATGAAGGCCCAAAAAGGGCCGTGTAAGATGATTCTACGCGCCCGATAGAGCGCTTGGGCGTACTGAAACGCATGGACGAGGCCGAAAGCGGCCGCAAAACAGAAGGCATAGGCATGACTTTCAAACCCGCTGGAGACGACCAAGCCGCACAAATAATGCCACTGCCAGCGGCCCGAATCGCGGCCGCGCAAATAACAGTACAAAGCGATGGCTACCGCGGTGCTAACGTAAGTGGTGGGGTAAGCGTAGTTATGGGCGATAGGCAAAATCAGGGCTATGGCCAGCGCGATGACCGCGACCGTGTGGTTATAGAGACGGCGCGCGATGAAGAAGATGAAAGGCGCTCCCGCCCACGCTAGCAAAAGGACGTACAGGCGCGCGCTTGCTAAGTTGATGTCGGTGATGTCTAACCATGCGCCCATGAGCGGTATAAAAACGCCCGTGCTAACCGAAAAAAAGTCGAGACCTTGCGCGGGTATCATCTGGGAATTGGGCGTTCCTTTGATGTAGGATGACCACGCCCAATCCAAAACATAAGGTTCTTCGTAGTAGCGGCTGGGCGGCACGCGCCCCAAGTAAAGCGCTACAAGGACGATGCCCAAGATGACGAACGCTAGCGGCGGAATGCGAAAAGCTAGCGGACGATGATTTAGCCCAATCATATTCAAGAGGACATCGCCCGCCCCGATGATGAGGCCGCAAATGTATAGATGAAAGACGACAACCCCGACATCGCTTTTGCCGCCGGGCAAATACCACCACGCCAACCACACCAGTAACGCGGTGGCAGTGATGACGATAGCGGCCAGAAGGGGAGAAGCGGGTAAGGACGGCGCGCGCGCGGATAATTGGCGATGGAAGCGCCACCCAACTAAAGCAACGCCGAGGATGAGCGCCATAACGACCAAAGCGCCAAAGTAAGAATAGGAATAGCGCCCTAAAATGATGGCCGGCTCGCTAACATGCGTGAGCATGATGAGTAGGACGATGAGGGCGGTCAGCGCCCAGTTACGGAAAAGTGAGCGTGTATCCATAGGCCATCTCAACATATGTGGTCTTATTGACGCTTATCTTATCAAAAGGGCGGTCATCGTCGAAGGGTTAAAGCTAGCTGATAACCCAGATACAGCGCTTGATTATAGGGCAGGTCATAAGCCCCCAGGGAGCGCACGATGCGCCCGCCCCAACCGCGTTTGAAGCCGTAAACGCCCCACAAGCCATCCGCGCGCTCTTGGAATTGCGCTTCTAACGTCGCCTCGCCGGCGTCGGGGATGCCCCACATATCGTAATAGCGATGTCCGCGCTGTTTAGCCCATTGGATGGCTTGCCACTGCACCCCATAAGCCGCCATCAGATTACGCTTGATGTTGGATGACGCGCCGTATAGATATTGGGCGCTTTCCCCAATGCCGAATACCATAATGCCCGCGAGCGGGTCGCCGCCGTGTTCGGCGAGGATGAGCGCGGCATATTGTGGCGCGAATAGGTCATAAGCGAGTTGGTAATAATGATGGTCGTGGACGCCAAAAGCGTTGCGTTGGGCGGTCGTCTGCATCATGTCGGTGAACACTTTTACATCGTCGCGCGTCCCGTGGTAGTAGCGAATCTCGTTTTTTAGGCTTTGGCGTATTTTCCTGCGCGTGCCTTGGTTCATCCGCGCCAACAGGTCATCATCGCTGGTGGCGATGTCTAGCAGAATGGTGCGCGGCGGCTGGATAGTTTGCGGGCTACGGCGGAACCCCCATTGGGGAAAGGGGGGGATAGCCTCGCCGTTGTGATAGATGCCGGGTTCTATTTTGAGGAAGGCGATACGATGCTTGGGGACGAGCGTTTGGCGGATGGCTTGCCACAAAGCGGGCCAGAGCGCATCGTCTATGACATAAGGTCCGAAAGGGATATAACCCATAGCGCCTAAGCGCAGGGGCAAGCGGCGGAGCAAGATTTGCGCGCCGCCGACGATGCTTTCTCCTTGGGCAAGGGCGATGCGCGCCACATCCCAGCCGAAATGGCGTTTATGTTCGCCCCATGCGGATAGTTGCAGGATGTGGGCGCGGGGGTGGCTTTGGACGAAAGCATCCCATTGTTGAGCGGTGGGGATAAACGTATGCATAAGGCGATTATTTCTAATTTAACCCTCGTTACCTCATCGAGTTTTTAAGGCGGCAATAAAAAGTTAACGGGATGTATCGAAATCGTTCTAAATTGCTTTATTTATCGGCGCGCTTATGCTAAAATCCCGTCGGCACAGGGCATATCTTATCAATATTGCCTAAACCTTTGCAGGTCGTATAGGGTGATGCTATACTAAAGCGCATTTGTGAGAAATCGCGCAAATGACGATGCATTATCATAACCCTTCTGCAACTGCTAGTGAATAGCCAGTTAAAATCCATAAAAGGGAGTAGCGGCTCCGATGAATGTATTGAACGAATGGGCTTTTATTGGTGTGTTTTTCGCCATCGCGTGGGTTTTCCCGGCGTTGCCTATCGGTTTGGCGTGGATTTTCCGCCCCAAAATGTCCAACGCTTTGAAAACGCAGACCTATGAGTGCGGTTTGGAAACCATCGGCGATACATGGGTACAATTCCGCGTGCAATATTATATTTATGGGTTGATATTCCTCGTCTTTGATGTGGAAATGATCTTTTTATTCCCTTGGGCTGTCGCCTATAACCAGCTCGATTTATTCGCTTTTGTGGCTGGCTTCTTGTTCATCTTTTTGCTGACCGATGCGCTCATCTATGCGTGGCGCAAAGGCGCGTTGGAATGGAACTAGGGCGCGCCGCGACGATTTAGGGGAGACATTATGGAATTGGTTTGTACGGGTTTATGTGAATTGCTCAAAAATGGGGGCGTGAACGTGGGCTTAGCCCAGTTCGTCTCCATCCTTGCGGGCGTGATTGGCGTGAGCACGGTCCCGTTGTTGACGGTCATTTTGCTGATATGGGTGGAGCGCAAAGTAGCCGCCCGCATCCAAGACCGTCTGGGGCCGAATCGGGTAGGGCCTTTTGGCTTGTTACAGACGTTCGCCGATTTGGTGAAGTTACTGACCAAAGAGGACATCACGCCGGCCGCCGCTGACAGGCTTTTGTACAATGTCGCACCGATTTTGTCGTTCATCTCCGTTTTGTTGATTTGGGCGGTGATACCGTTTACGCCGTATCATGTGGGGGTGGATTTAGAAATAGGCGTCTTGTATTTTGTGGCGGTGGCGTCTTTGGGCACTTTGGCCGTCATGACCGCGGGTTGGGCCAGCAACAATAAATACGCCTTGTTGGGCGCGTTCCGCGTGATTGCGTTATTGGTGAGTTACGAAGTGCCGTTGGTGTTCGCCCTGCTGGTGCCGGTCATGTTGGCGGGCACAATGAACATGACCGACATTGTCTATGCCCAAACGGGGATGTGGTTTATCTTTATGGCGCCGGTAGCGGCGATTTTGTTTTTTATCTCCTCCCAAGCGGAGACCGGGCGCGCGCCTTTTGATTTGATTGAGGCGGAATCGGAACTGGTGGCGGGCTTCAATATCGAATATTCGGGCATGAAGTTCGGCATGTTCTTCGCGGCGGAGTTCTTGCACGTTTTCACCAACGGCATCCTCACGGCGGTCATCTTCTTAGGGGGGTGGCTGGGGCCATTCTACGATAGCGCGCCTTTGTTGGCGTTCATGTGGTTGGGGCTAAAGGGGGGCGTCGTCTATTTTATCTCCTTGTGGCTACGTAACACCCTGCCCCGTCGTGTTCGTGACCAAGTGATGGCCTTCAATTGGAAATTCCTGGTCTGGGTTTCTATCGTCAACGTGCTCATCACCTCGTTATTGGTCAAGATTATGCAAGAGCTAAACCTCGCGCCGCGCGTTTTGGACGCTAATACCAGCATCGCTAGCGTTTTGCCGATGACTTTGGTTTTGTTGCTCGCCAATGTGGGCTTGATGCTGGGCGTGATGAGCCTCATCAGCGGGCGCGGGCGCGCGGCGCGTTTGGCCGAAGCGGGCGCGGCAGAAGGCCACGATGATTTAGCGCACGCCGGGGCCGCCGGCCATTAAGGATAGGTGATAAGCGATGATAGAAGTCAATTTCATCACAATTGCATTTGCGGTGTTCAGCATCATCACGTTGGGCGGGGCGCTCGGCGTCGTCATGAATCGCAATTTGTTCCGCGGCACCGTGTGGCTGATGGTCAGCCTATTTGGCATTGCTGGCCTGTTCGTCTTGTTGAGCGCGCCCTTTTTGGCGGCGGTACAGGTCTTGGTGTATATCGGCGCGATCGCCATTTTGTTCACCTTCGCGGTGATGTTGACGCGCAGTATGACCAATATCACCGACCGCTTTAACCGCGCGGGATTCGTGGCCGCGGCGTCGGTGGCGGCGTTCGTCTTGCTGGTCGTCGGCGTGGTCTGGCCGGTGTGGGGCGCGAACGAGTCTTTGCATTACCCGGTGTCGGATGTCGTCCGCACGACGACCGATTTGGGCGTGGCGCTGGTATCTGGCGACCAATACGTATTGCCTTTTGAGGTGGTATCGCTGTTATTGACGGCGGCGATGATTGGCGCCATCGTCATCGCCCGCGACGAAGACAAGTGAGGAAATAGGCTGATGGTACCTTTGTGGATGTATTTAATTGTGGCGGCGGCCTTATTTTGTATCGGCGCTTTTGGGGTTTTGGCGCGCCGTAACGCGGTCGCTGTCTTGATGAGTGTGGAATTGATGTTGAATGCGGTCAACATTAATCTGGTCGCCTTCTGGCGTTATCTGACGCCGACGGAAATCAGCGGGCAGGCCTTCGCGGCTTTTGTCTTCGTGATTGCGGCGTCGGAAGCGGCTGTAGGCTTGGCGATTATCATCGCTGTTTACCGTAATCGGCGTTCGGTCATCCCCGAAGAAGCCACCGCGCTGAAAGGGTAGTTATGGTATTCGATATTAATAACATCAATAACTTGCCGTGGCTCATCCCGGTGGGGCCACTGCTCGCCTTTTTAATCATCTCGCTGGCGACGAACCGCGCGCGGATGATACCGGCCACTAGCCATGAATACGGGGGACATCACCCCGACTACGACGGCATGAAGGTGCCTGTGGTGACCACAGCAAGCCGCATCCTCAGCGTGACGGTGGGGATGAGCGGGGCGGTGATGGCGCTACTGCTGTCGTTGCGCGTGGTGTGGGAGGTGTCGCGGTTTGACGGGCACTTCGGCGAGGAGGTTTTCGCCTCTGGGGTGCGTTGGCTGGCGGCGGGCGTCGGCGGGCTGAATATGGGCGTTTTGATAGACCCGCTCACGGTCGTTTTGCTGGTTTTTGTGCCCATTGCGGTCTTATGTATCTTCATTTATTCCATCGGTTATATGGCGCACGACCCGCGCCAATCGCGTTTCTTCGCGCTCATCTCTTTGTTCGCGGGCGCGATGCTAACGCTGGTGGTGGCGGATAACCTGCTGTTGTTGTTCGTCGGCTGGGAAGTGATGGGTTTGTGCTCTTATATGCTCATCGGCTTCTGGTTTGAAAAAGAGAGTGCCTATAAAGCGGCCATCAAAGCGTTCATCACAACGCGCATCGCGGATGTGGTGATGCTATTGGGCATTGTCTATTTATACGCGATGACGGGCACGCTCAATTTCCGCGACATCCTCTATAATCCCCAAGTGTTGGATATGTTGGCGGGGACGCCGGCCATCATCTTTGGCAGTTGGGGGATTAGCGCGGCGGGCCTGATTGGTATTTTCCTCATCGTCGGCACGATAGGCAAATCGGCGCAATTCCCGCTCCATGTGTGGTTGCCGGACGCGATGGAAGGCCCTACGCCTGTCAGCGCGATGATTCATGCGGCGGCGATGGTTTCCGCGGGTATTTATGCCATCATCCGTATGTATCCGCTATTCGCGGCGGGCGGTGACCCGCATCACGGCGAGTTCACCTCTCCGCTGATGTTGATGGCCATTGTGGGGGCTTTTACAGCGCTTTTCGCGGCGACCATTGCGGTAGCGCAAAACGACGTCAAGCGCGTTTTGGCGTATTCCACCATCTCCCAATTGGGTTTTATGATGGCGGCTTTGGGCATTGGCGCGTATATCGCGGCCACCTTCCACCTAATGACGCACGCCTTCTTCAAGGCGTTGTTGTTCATGGCTTCGGGCGCGGTCATCCATGGCATGGAACATGGCGAACACCACGTTCACGAGCACGGCCATCATGGGCATCATGCCGCGCATCATGATGACCATGAGCACCACGAGGAGGCGGGGCACGCGCATCATTTTGACCCGCAAGATATGATGAATATGGGTGGTCTGGCCAAGACAATGCCAGTCACTTTTTATACCTTCCTCATCGGCGGCTTCGCTTTGGCGGGTTTCCCATTGGTGACGGCGGGTTTTTGGTCTAAAGATGAAATCCTCGCCGATGCCTACTTGGGGCTAACAGAGGGCTTCGGCCCGCACGCGCTGGTCTTCATCTGCTTGGCGCTGGCCGCTTTCCTGACCGCTTTTTATACGATGCGCCAGCTGGGGCTGACCTTCTGGGGCGAACCGCGCACCGAAGAAGCCAAACACGCCAATTTAGGGCAGGGCATCGTCAGCGTCACGATGACCTTGCCGTTGATTATCTTGGCTTTCTTCGCCATTACGGCGGGTTTTGTGGGCGTGCCCAAGGATTTTGCTATCCCGCCATTTTCGGCCATCTTCGCGCCGGAATATAACCCATTTAAGCATTTCGTCATCGAAGCTTTTCATCCGACTATCCACGTAGAAGCACCGCCGTTCAATTGGATACCTGTACTCACCTCTATTGGGGTGGCTTTGGGCGGCTTGGGCTTGGGCTATTGGATGTATTGGCGCAAACCGCTAAAGGCCGGCGAGGAAGACCCACTGGTCAACATCCTTGGCCCGATGCACACCGTGTTGAAGAACAAGTATTACTTCGACGAGCTATATATCGCCGTTTTCGTGAAGCCCTCGCAGTGGTTGGCACGCCAAATCAGCGATTTTGTGGATAGGCGCATCATTGATGAAGGCATCTTGCACACCATCGCCCGCGTCTTTACGTGGGTGGGCGATTTGCTGAAGAATTTGAACACGTGGCTGATTGACGGCGTCGGCGATGGCATCCCGCAAGCGATTTATGATATGGGCGGCTGGTTGCGGCGGATGCAGACCGGTCGCATCCAACAATATCTCTTGTTCGTGCTGGTAGCCGTGGTCATCATCAGCGTTGTCTTTGCGCTGACGACGGGCGCTTTGGCGGCCCAATAGGGGGAAGCGATTTATGTTCGATATTTTTGGTTTTGACCCACTCTCTGTCCTTGTGTTCGCCCCGGCCCTCAGCGCTTTGCTGGTCGCGCTGTTGCCGGCGAACAAATGGTTAGCCCGTTGGGTTTCTTTGGGCGCGTCGCTCTTGATTGGCGCGCTGGCTCTGGTGGTCTTCTTGACGTATCAACAACATTCGCCCGGCATCGGCGAATACCAATACATCGTCACGGTCAACGTCCCGTGGTTCGAGGTTTTGGGGGCGAGTTGGTATCTAGGGATTGATGGTATCAGCGCGGCGATGGTCTTGCTGACCGGGTTGTTAACGCCGCTGGCTATCCTCATCAGCTGGGAAATCGAAGATCGCCCCAACTTCCATCTCGCCTTGTTGCTCTTTTTCGAGACGGGTTTGATGGGCGTATTCGTAGCAATGGACTTGATGATTTTCTTCTTGTTCTACGAACTCAGCCTCGTGCCGATGTACTTCATCATAGACCAGTGGGGCGGGCCCAATCGCAAATATGCTTCGACCAAGTTCATGATTTATAGCATCGGCGGCACGTTGGGCATGTTGCTAGCGACGCAACTCATCGGCTTCACCACGGGCACTTACGAAATTGCGGCCATCGCCGACCCGACAGGGGCTTGGTTGAGCCTCTCTAACAGCCAAAATGCTTTCTTGGGGATTTCGGTTGGCACGGTGAAAGCCTTGGCGTTCATCGGCTTCTTCGTCGCTTTTTGCATCAAAGTGCCCATCTGGCCGTTCCATACGTGGCTACCCGATGCCCACGGCGAAGCGCCCACGGCGGGTTCCATGTTGTTAGCGGGCGTGATGCTGAAGTTGGGGGCTTATGGCTTCATCCGTTTGGTGATTCCCTTCTTCCCGGATGTGTGGGTGAGCGAGGTGGCCTTGTTGGGTATCAATATGGCGACCTTATTCGCGGTGCTATCGGTTTTGGGGATTGTGTTGGGCGCATTTGCGGCCTTCGCCCAAAACGACATCAAGCGTCTAGTGGCTTATAGCTCGGTGAACCACATGGGTTTTGTGGGCATCGGCTTGGCGGTGATGGCCCAGATATACGGGCAAGTCTGGTCGCGGACAACGGGCGTGGATATGGATAGCGCGATCATCGCGGCCAATGGCGCGGTGTTGCAGATGTTCAACCATGGGTTGAGTTCCGCGGCGATGTTCTTGTTGGCGGGCGGCATCTATCATAAGACGCACACGCGCGACATCCGCGAATACGGCGGCTTCTGGGTGAAAGCGCCCATCTACGGCGCGATATTCATTTTCACCAGCATGGCCAGCTTGGGCTTGCCGGGGCTGAACGGCTTCGTGAGCGAGTTTTTGGTGGTGCGCGGCTCTTGGCCGGTCTTCACCGCGCTGACGGCCATCGCCATGATAGGCTTGTTGTTCACGGGGGGCTATATTTTGAAAGGCATCCGCGGCGTTTTGCACGGGCCTTTTAACCTGCATTGGCGCGATTATCATTTAGAAATCGAGCGGCGCGAATTCATCGCTATTGCGCCGTTGATTGTGCTGATGCTGTTCACTGGGTTAGCGCCCAATTGGATTCTCAACGTCATCAATACCACGGTGACGACCATTATGCATGGGATAGGATAAAATCATATGGATGCATTTACGTTCCCTGTCCTCAGCGCTATCATCTTCATTCCCATCATCGCGGCGGTCATCATCTTGTTCATGGATGGGGCGCGTCGCGACCTCATCCGCGGTGTGGCGATTTCTGCGGCGGCGGTTGTTTTGGCTTTGTCGGTCATGGTTTATGCCAATTACAACGGCCGCGTTGGTAGCATCGCCCAAGAGCAAGAGAGGCTGGCGGAAGCGGGCGGCGATAGCGTGGCGACGACGATGTTTGCACAAGGCTTGGCCTTCCGCGAGCAGGTGGATTGGTTGCCGAGCATTGGCATTCAATACGCGGTGGGGGTGGACGGACTCACCGTGCCGATGCTCCTGCTCACCGGGATGGTGACGGTGACGGGGGTGCTGATTTCGTGGAATATCGAAGACCGCATCCGCGAATTCATGGCCTTTTTTATGCTGTTGGTCGCGGGTGTTTTGGGCGTTTTCCTCGCCACCGACTTGTTCTTGCTCTTTTTCTTCTATGAGCTGGCCATTTTCCCGATGTATTTGCTCATCGCTGGTTGGGGATGGGTGAAGTTGCGGGAATACGCGGCGATGAAGTTAACGCTGTATATTTTGGTCGGCTCGGTGGTGGCGCTGGTGGGGGCCTTGGCGCTGTATTTTGCGGCGGGTCAATTCTTCAGCGGCGCGGGTGCGCCCATTTTGGAAGCGGCTAAAGCCAGCGGGCTATTAGCACCGGACGCCAGCGCTTATAGCTTTGACCTCGTCCAATTATCATTAGCGGCGGAAAACGGCGCGTTCAATATCCCCTTCCTCGGCATAGAAGGTTTGACGCTGGCCAAGTTCTGGTTCCCCTTCGTCTTCATCGGTTTTGCGGTGTTGGGGGGCATCTTCCCCTTCCACAATTGGTCACCAGATGGTCACGTGGCGGCGCCGACGGCCGTTTCGATGATTCATGCGGGGGTGTTGATGAAATTAGGCGCCTATGCCGCGTTGCGCGTTGGGGTGCAGATGATGCCCGAAGGCGCGACAACGCATCTGCCGTGGATTGTCTTTTTGACGCTGATCAATGTGGTTTATGGGGCCTTTATCGCCTTCCGTCAGCGCGATTTCAAATATGTTATCGGTTTTTCGTCGGTGAGCCATATGGGCTTAGTCAGCATGGGCTTCGCCACGATGAACGTAACCGGCATGACTGGCGCGGGTTTACAGATGTTCAGCCATGGGGCGATGACGGCGCTATTCTTCGGCTGTGTGGGCATGGTCTACGACCGCGCGCATACCCGCGACATCCCCAGCTTAGGCGGTTTCATCAAGCGGATGCCGTGGGTGGGCATCGCCTTCATCGTCGGCGGTTTGACCAGCATGGGCATGCCCGGATTGAGCGGCTTTGTGGCCGAATTCCCCATCTTTCAAGGGATGTGGGCCGCTTCTGAAAATATCACCCTGACGATTGGCTCTTTCACGCTCTCTAACTATTATTCGGTGATAGTGATTTTTTCCGCTTTGGGTATTGTTATCACCGCGGCCTATGTGTTGCGGGTGACAAGCCAAGTCTTCTTCGGCGAATTCAACGAAGAACGTTATCATGATGTGGGCGACATCGCCATCACCGACCGCATTATTCTATTGCTTTTGGGTGTACCGCTCATCGTTTTGGGCATTTACCCAACGCTCATGGCGCCGATGGTGACATCGGGCGTGATTCCGGTCTTCACGATGTTAGGAGGGGGCTGAGGTGAATACGACCTTTGATGTGTGGGCGAGCTTGCCGGCCATCGCGCCGGAGCTAGGCTTGACAATCATGGCCATTGTGGTGCTGTTTCTGGATGTTTATTTGCCAGAGGTACAACGGCGCAATGTGGCTTTTGTGGCGGCGTTGGGCATGGCGGCGTTGGCCATCACGCCTTTCATTTGGCCGCCATTGGGCGACACGGTCGCCGAGCAATTGTTCTGGGGTGGCATGGTGCGCTACGATGCGCTAGCGCAAATCTTTAAGGTGATGGTCTTGTTCGCGGGCGCTATCACCTGTTTAATTGCGGTAGATGATAGCGCCGTGGGCAAGCGCGGCGAATTCCACCTCATTATCATCATCGCCACCTTGGGCGGATGCTTGATGGCCGGCGCGGCCGATTTGATTATGGTCTTCGTGGCGCTGGAGACGGTCTCTATCCCCTTGTATATTTTGGCGGCTTTCCGTCGTAATCAAGCGGAATCGTCGGAAAGCGGCATGAAGTATTTCTTGTTTGGGTCTTTTGCCTCGGCCATTTTGCTATATGGGCTGAGCTTGTTATATGGCTTCACCGGTTCGACCAGCCTTTACGGCATGGCGGAATTTTTGGGCAGTGGGGTGACCGCGCAAAACTTGGTGCCCGTTTTAGCCGCCATGATCATGGTGGTGGTGGGCTTTGGCTTCAAGATTAGCGCTGTCCCGTTCCACTTTTGGACGCCCGATGTTTACGAAGGCGCGCCCACACCGGTGACGGCCTTCGTCAGCGTGGCCAGCAAGGCGGCGAGTTTCGCGTTGTTGGTGCGCTTTTTCCTCGCGGTATTCCCCGAATCCTTGGTCATTGATGGCCAAGTGATGGAGAATTTTTGGGTGAATCTGCTCATCGTGTTCTCCATCTTGACGATGACCTTAGGGAATGTGCTGGCCTTGCGCCAGAGCAACATTAAGCGTTTGCTGGCCTATTCTTCTATCGCCCAAGCGGGATATACGTTAATGGGCGTGGCGGCCGTGCAAGCGCGCACCGATTTAGCGGTGGCTTCGGTCTCGTTTTACATGTTCATGTATACGTTCACCAACTTGTTAGCTTTCGCATCGGTGATTTTGTTCAGCGAGGCGGCCAAAAGCGAGCAGATTAAAGATTTAGCGGGTTTGAACCGCCGTAGCCCCATGTTAGCCTTGGCGATGACCATCGGCTTGTTGTCGTTGGCGGGCATTCCGCCGGCGGCCGGCTTCTTCGGCAAGTTCTTCTTGTTCCAAGCGGCCGTAGAAGCGCAACTCGTCGGGTTGGCGATTATCGGCGTGCTGAACGCGATTGTGGCGCTGTATTATTATCTCATCGTCATCAAGGTGATGTACGTAGACCGTAGCCCGGATGAAGATAAAGCGATTGCTATTTCGCGCCCGTATGCGTGGGCTTTGGGGATTTCGGCGGTGGTGGTGTTACTGCTCGGCACCGTAGCGGCCACGCCGATATTCGACTGGGCGCGGGTCGGCGCGCAGGCTGTGATGTCGGGTTTGTAAAATATTTGTCAACGTCCGTCATTTGTGATAAAATGCACGGACGTTGTTTTTGAAAAGCGCATGTCCAAAGAAAACAGACGCATCACCCGCGCGAAAAATCTTAGTTTAGCCAGTATCATCGCGCTCACCGGCTTTGTTTCGTTAGGGATTGTCTTGGCGGCGCTTTTCATGGGTATGTGGCTCGATAGCCAGATGGGGCGGCGCGGTCCGGGGATTATCTGCTTATTGGTCCTCAGTGTGCCAGTCAGCTTGTTCACCATGACGCGCATTGCGCTCTATCTTGTCAAACGAATAGAACCACCCACTGTTAAACCGTTATCGCATGAAAAGGAGGAGTAGTCCTTTGTGTCACTTGTTGGATAGTTGGATTGGTAGAGGAGGAATGCGATGAGCACAAACCAACGCGGTGCGCTGATTTTCATCATCATTGTGGCCGCTGTCATTGTGTTCTGTGGTATTGTTCCCTTTAGCCTGCTCCCGAATAGCGGACAAGGCGTCGCCATCCCAGTGATTACGGTGCCCGGCGAGCCATATCTTAAAGATTGGCCCTCGCCCGACTTCATGCTCACCAATACATGGGCCGCTATTTTTGTGGCTGATATAGCGGTGGTGCTGTTGGCGTTGTTGGCATGGCGTGTATCTAAGGGCTGGCGGCAAGAGGTGCCGGGCCGGATGCAAAGCATCTTTGAACTGCTGGGCGATTTTGTCTACGGCATGACGAAGAACTTCGCCGGCACGAGCAAATTAGCCCGCAATTGGTTATTCCCGCTGGCGGCTAGCATTTTCTTCTTCTTATTGTTGGTGAACTGGATGAAGCTCATCCCCGGTTACGAAAGCATAGGGGTTATCCATTGCGCCGGCCACGCCGACCCGGAAATCGGCATCACCATTTCGTCGGGTTATCCCCTCAAAGATAATCGCTTGTGGGTCAATAGCCCGCTGAATTCAGGCTTTGCGGCGGATGAAGAAGATTATCACGCCTGCGAGCAATATAAAGAAGGTCATGTGGAAGTGCCCAGCCAAGAGGCGTTAGCCGCGGCCGCAGCCACCCTGCGTGAAGAAGAAGCGGCTTTGCGCGCCGTGTGGGAAGGCCTGCCCGAAAGCCAACGCCCCACAGCCGATGAACAACAAGCGTCTATAGATGCGTTGCGGATGGAGGCGACCGAAAGCGTTTGGCATCACCCATCGCTGGGGCTGAGCGCGGATGAGCTAGAAAATGGCGTGCGCCCCTATCTGTTCGTCATCACGCCCTATCTGCGCGGCGGTTCCACCGATTTGAACCTGACGATTGGTTTGGCGATTATCGTATTCTTCGCTATCCAAATTTTTGGTGTGGCGGCGCTGGGGCCCTCTTACTTCTTGAAGTTCATCAATTTGCCGGCCTTGGGTAATGCGGGCAAAAATCCCATCGGCTCGATTGATTTCGCCGTGGGCTTGTTCGAGATTATCTCTGAATTCGGCAAAATCATCAGTCTGGCTTTCCGTCTCTTCGGCAACTTGTTCGCGGGCGGTATTTTGCTGGCGGTGATTTCCTTCTTGGTGGCAACGCTCGTACCGATGGTGATTTATGGCCTAGAGCTGATTATCACCACGATACAAGCTTTTGTGTTCGCGGTGCTCACTTTGGTTTTCGCTGGTCAGGCGATGGTCAGCCATCACCACAGCGAAGACGAACATCACTAAATTCATCATAGGATGGGGGGCGCAAGCTCTCTTCCTGATACACTCTTATTTTGACGATTCTAGGAGGAGCAATACACATGGAACTTGAAATCGGATTGAAGGCAGTTGGCGCTGGTCTGGCGATGATTGGCGCTTTGGGTCCGGGGATTGGCATTGGTTTATTGGTGCAGGGCGCTTTGCAAGCGATTGGCCGCAACCCCGATGCATCGGGCACAGTGCAACAAAACATGATTTTAGGTATCGTGTTCGCGGAAGCTGTGGCCATTTACGCGCTGGTGGTTGCGCTCATCATCCTGTTCGTGCTCTAAAACGCAGGAGATAATTTGTATGCGTAGAGATTTGACATTACGTCTGTTAGCCCTAGTCCTCGTGTTGGTCTTGGCTTTGGCGCCGATTATCAGCATCCAAGCCCAAGAGGGGAGCGGCGAAGGCGCAACAACCGAATCATCAGAAGAACACGGCACGACGGCAAGCGCTGAAGAAGGGGCCGCCACGGCCGAAGGCGAAGCGGCCGAATCTGCCCCTAGCCCCTTGACCCCATTGGGCATCAATAGCGGCTTCCTCATCTCCCAAATCATCAACTTTAGCGCTATCTTCGTCTTTTTGTTGCTGGTGTTGTGGCGCCCCATGGTGAATATGCTGGATGCGCGCTCGGCGAAAATCGCCAAAGGTCTGGAAGATGCCGCCGCCGCCGCCAAAGCCCGTATGAACGCTGAACAAGAAGCGGAAGGCATTCTGGCTAAGGCCCGTGCGGAAGCCAATAAAATTATCGAGGAAGCGCGCGGTCGTGGCGATGAAGTCGCTAAATCTATCGAGACAGCGGCCCGTAACGAAGCCGAGAAAATCAAGTCCGACGCCCGCGCAGAAGCCGCCGCCGCCCGCGATGCCGAACTGGCCGGCCTGCGCGACCAAGTGCTGAATATCTCGGTGGCGGTGGCCCAACGCATCCTTGGCGAAAATTTGGACGCCAAAAAGCAAAAAGCATTGGTGGACGATTTCTTCTCCAAAGTCCCGGCCGAAGCCAAAAACTTCAGCGGCAATGTAGAAGTGGTCAGCGCGATGCCGCTCAGCGATGCCGAACAAAGCAAGGTCAAAAAGGAAATTGGCGCTAGCGATGTGGTCTTCAGCGTAGACCCCAACATCCTCGGCGGCCTCATCGTGCGTTCGGCAGACCGTGTCGTAGATGGCAGTGTGCGCGGCAACCTCAGCAATTTGGCTAGCCGCCTCAACTAAGCGCTTTACGTCCCGATGTCTATTCAAACACGCTCCGCAAGGGGCGTGTTTTTTTGCTGTCTGCTATGGTTAAAGCGGGCTTTTTTTTGTACACTTGCGCCGCATTTGTTTAGGGCAGGAGTATGAACGAGCTTATGCCGATAACATGGTCTGATTTGTTGGGCGCTTTGCCCGCCAATAGCTTGTTAGACGCGCAAGGCGACCCCCAAACACCCATCCGTGCGCCCATCGTGGAGGACCACAACGAGCTAGAGGCGGGGGGCGTCTTTGTGGCGCGCAAGGGGCGTTCGGTTGATGGGCATGATTTTATCGCGCAGGCGCTGGCGCGCGGGGCGGTCGCCATCGTGGGAGAAGCGCCCTTATCACATTTGGGCGTCCCTTATGCCCAAGTGCACGATGGCCAAGCGGCTATCGGTTGGTTGGCGGCGGCCTATCAAGGTTTCCCCACGCGCGATTTGGTCGTCATCGGCGTGACGGGCACCGACGGCAAGACCACGACCACGCATCTCATCCACAGCGTTTTGAAGTCCGCGGGGCTGAACGCCGCTTTCATCAGCACTATTGCGGCGGATTTGGGCACAACGACGGCCGATACAGGCTTGCACGTCACTACGCCCTCCGCGCCGCACGTCCAGCAGTATCTGCGTCAAATGCGCGATAACGGCATGACGCACGTGGTATTGGAGATGACGAGCCACGGCTTGGCGCAGGGGCGCTTGAATGGCGTAGATGTTGATGTCGCCGTCTTGACCAATATCACGCATGAGCACCTTGATTATCATGGCTCTTGGGAAAATTACCGCGCCGCCAAAGGTATTCTGTTCCAATCGTTGGGCCGAACCGCGCGCAAATCAGGCCAGCGCAAGTTGTCCGTCATCAATGCGGATGACCCCTCTTTTGATTATTTCGCCCAATTTGATGCGGATGTGGTCATCGCTTATGCGATGCACCACGCGGCAGATTTTGTCACCGAGGATGTGCAATTTTTGCCCCAAGGGTTGCAGTTCACAGTGCAACAACAGACGATTACAAGCCCGTTGGTGGGCCGTTTTAATGTGTCTAATATCCTCGCGGCTATCGCCGTAGGGCGCGCTTTGGGCGTATCGTGGGAGGCGATACGAGACGGGGTAGCCAACGTAGAGGCGATTTCCGGACGGATGCAGAGGATTGATGAAGGGCAAAATTTCACGGCGATTGTGGACTTTGCCCACACCCCGAACGCGCTACGGCGCGCTTTGGAGGCGGGGCGCACGATGTTACCCGATGGCAAGCGACTTATCGCGGTGTTCGGTAGCGCGGGCCTGCGCGATGTGGAAAAGCGCCGCATGATGGCCGAAGTGTCCGCCGAATACGCCGATTTCACGATTTTGACCGCGGAAGACCCGCGGACAGAATCTTTAGACGCCATTTTAGAGATGATGGCGGAAGGTTGCCGAAGCAAAGGCGCGATAGAAGGCGAAACGTTCATCCGCGTGCCCGACCGCGGCGAGGCTATCTATCGGGCTTGCCAGCTGGCGCGCGCGGGCGACATCGTCATGATATGCGGCAAGGGCCACGAGCAAAGCATGTGCTTCGGGACGATTGAGTATCCGTGGGACGACCGCGAGGCCACACGCGCGGCTTTGCGCGGCGCGCCGCTGAAGACTTTGCCCACCGCGTCATGATAGCGCCATCCGCGAGGCGGCATCGGTGGGTTTGGGCTGGGGCGTCGCTCCTCTTACTAGCGGCCCTGTTGCGTGTTTGGGGGCTGGCTTATGGGCAACCAAACCCCGCTTATTTGCCGAGCACGGCCCAAAAAGGCTTACTGCACGAGCAAGCCTACATCCATCCGGATGAATATTTTTATGTGGCTATCCCCGCGCAGATGCTTTTAGAAGGGCGCGCGAATCCCCAATTCTTCGAGAACCCCTCTTTTTTGATTTACCTCAACGCGCTGACCTTTGGGCTGACGGGCGAGACGGAACGCCTCCCGC
The DNA here is from genome assembly GCA_037441665.1 of Anaerolineaceae bacterium. Taxonomy (GTDB): domain Bacteria; phylum Chloroflexota; class Anaerolineae; order Aggregatilineales; family Phototrophicaceae; genus JBBIRQ01. Next base: position 269,016 of record JBBIRQ010000002.1, read on the forward strand.
GCGACGAAGTCGCCCTACGCAGTTTAGCGCCTTTTCGTTTGTACGTTGTGGGGCGCGCCTATTCGGCGATGGGGGGCTTGTTGGCGGTGGCGGCCACCGTTGCGGTCGGGCGGATGTTGGCCGGGCGGTTTGCTGGGCTGGTCGCTGGCGGTGTTGTGGCGGTGTCTTTCCCGATGGTGCAACACGCGCATTACGCCACGACGAGCAGTTTAGCCTCGGGGTTTGTCGCGCTGTGTTTGTGGGCGAGCTACGCCGCGCTAAAGGGGCGACCAGCGCGGGCGGGGATGTTGGTTTGGGCGGGGATTTTCGCGGGGTTGGCGGCTGGAAATCGTTATAACGCGGCGGCTGTGGCGTTGGTGGTTTTTGTGGCCGGGCTTGTGCTCCTGCGCCGCCATCCGACGCGCCGCACGTTGCTTTATGTCTGCCTCGGTTGGGGCGCTTTCCCGCTGGCTTTTGTAGCCACGTCGCCCTATGTCGTTTTGGACTTTCCGCGATTTTGGGCGGATTTTTCGATGATTGCGGCGCGCTTTAGCGGTATAGATGCCGCGAGCTATGCGCCGTGGAATGGTTTATGGCTGGAATATCGCTATATTATCGTTTTCGGATTGGGCGCGCCGGCCGCATTGATGGCCTTGTGGGGGGCGTGGCGCGGCAGGCGGTTGAGCGATGCATGGGTGTTGTGGTGCTATATCTTGCCGTATAGTGTGGTGGTCTTGTGGACGGCCGTACCCCACATCGGCGACCAGTTGACCGTGCCCATCATCCCTGCTTTGGCCATCTTCGCCGGTGTAGGCGCGGTGTCTATCGCGCGGGTTGTGGGGCGTGTTCCCCTGTTGCTCGGCGCTTTGGTCGTCCCGCTCTCGCTGTCGCTGATGATGGTTTCCTTGTTATCGCAGACCGACACGCGCGATGTGGCGGCCCTATGGATTAACGAACATGTGCCGCAAGGGGCGCGCATTCATTTATTGGGCCCCTATAATGTGGCGCTAGATGGCGCGCGTTACCGCGTCCAGCAGACCTTCGCGGGTAGTATGCCATCGTTGGCGCGCCTGCGAGAGTTGGGGGTGGCATATTTGGTAGTATCGGACGCATGGCCCTTTTTTGATAACCGCAAGTGGGAATATGTGCCCGAAACGGCGCGACAGGCGATGAATGACTACTTCGCGACGATAGCCGAGGAACTCACACTGCTTTACGAAGTGGCGCGGCCCGTATGGCCCGGTTACGATTGGCTGACCAATAACGCCAGCTATTGGCATCATCCCGCGATACGGGTATATTGTCTGACGGATGCGGCTTGCCACGTCGGCGAATGAAGCGCATTTAATGGATAGTCGGTTTGTGGTACAATGCAGGCGATTTTAAGCTACAGAGGCGATTATGCGCGATTTAGGCATCGTTATCGTCAATTGGAACACGCGCGATTATCTGCGTAAATGCCTAGAGACAGTGTTTGCTAGTGAGGGCGATTTTTCCTATCACGTGGTGGTGGTGGATAACGCCTCTAGCGATGGTAGCGCGGAGATGGTGCGTGAAGCCTTTCCCCAAGTTCAACTCATTGCTAGCCCATTGAATGGCGGTTACCCCTACGGCAATAATTTAGGGTTGCGCGCTTTGGGGTACGAAGGCAAAGGCGCGGTGAGCGATACAGCGCCGCGTTATGCCCTGTTGCTGAACCCAGATACCGAAGTGCCGCCGCATGCCCTATGGGAGATGGTGCGGTTCATGGATGCGCGCCCAGATGTGGGAGTGGCGGGCCCCAAGTTGGTTTTGGAAGATGGCAGTCTGGATAAAGCTTGCCGCCGCGGTTTTCCAACGCCGATTGTGAGCTTTTACCATTATTCCGGCCTCGCTAAGCTATTCCCCAAGAGCCGCCGCTTCGGGCGCTATAACATGACCTTTGCCGACCCCGACCAAGAGTTAGAGGTTGATTCGGTGGTGGGGGCCTATATGCAAGTGCGGCGCGAATGTATCGCGGCGGTTGGGCTGTTGGATGAGGCCTTTTTTATGTATGGCGAAGATTTAGATTGGGCTTATCGCATCCAGCGGGCGGGTTGGAAAATCTGGTATTATCCCAAAGTGGTGGTGCGCCACGTTAAGCGGGCGGCCAGCCGTAAGAGCAAAAAAGCCCAGTTTGAATTTTGGCGGGCGATGCTGATTTTTTATCGTAAGCACTTCCGCGCGACCACGCCTCAGTGGGCGCACCCAATCATTCTAATGGCGTTATTGGCTAAAGGAGGTAAGGGTTTATGGCCCGAGATACGGCATCCCGCAAAGCCCTTAAACGAAACTTAGCCATCAAAATGACGACGCGCACATCAGCCCGCGCCAAAACGGTGATGGGGATAGCGCTTTTTTCGATAGATATTGTGATGCTGGTGTTGGCTTTTGGGCTGGGGTATAAAGCGCGCGAGGTGTTGCCGTTCTTCGCGCGTCCAGAGGCGCAACCGCCTTTCTTAAGCTATCTGCCCACGATGACCGTTCACGTCAGCATTATCATCGTGATGTATTACTTCGCGCGGCTTTATCATCAACGGCGTATGTTCAGCCGTTTTGACCAAATCCGCACCATCGTTGTGGTGGTGACCTTCGGCGCGTTGTTGACTAATGGCGTCCAAGAGTTTTTGTTCGCTGGTAGCATCTTCGAGGTGGATTATCCGCGCTCGATGTTCTTCTATATTTGGATTTTTAGTTGTTTGCTATCCGTGACGGGCCGAGAAGCGCATCGGATGATTGAATTGCGCTTGCGGGCGCGGGGCATCATCCGCGATAACTTGCTGGTCGTGGGTTCGGGGCGCATTGTCCACGACATCATCGGTAAAATCCAAAATCGCCCGGATTTGGGCTATACCATCGTCGGCATGGTCACTGGAGACGAGCACCCGCGCGGCCGTGTGCAGAACGTGCCCATCATCGGCAATTACGGGCAATTGCCGCAAATTATAGATGATTATCAAGTGCAACAGGTGATTATCGCCCTGCCGGATGCGCGCCGCGCCGATTTGGTCGAACTGATAACCCGATGCCAGCGCGGTAATGTGGATATTAAGGTGTATCCTGACATTTTCGCTTATATGGCTGGCGATTTGAACGTGGATGATTTGGGCGGAACGCCGCTATTGACCGTGCGCGATATTGCCTTGCGCGGCTGGAAACTGAGCTTAAAGCGAGCGTTGGATGTGTTCGGCGCGGCTTTTGGCCTCATCTTTTTATCGCCATGGATGTTGTTAACCGCGCTCATCATCCGCCTCAGTTCGCCGGGGCCCGTTTTTTACACCCAAGAGCGCATGGGCTTAGATGGTCGCCCTTTCCCCATGATTAAGTTTCGTTCCATGAAGATAAACGCCGAGACGAACGGCCCCGGCTGGACGAAAGAAGGTGACCCGCGCGTGACCCCCGTCGGGCGTTTTATGCGTCGCACCAATTGGGATGAAATCCCCCAACTCATCAATGTGCTTTTGGGCCACATGAGCCTTGTGGGGCCACGGCCAGAACGCCCGGTTTATGTGATGGAATTCCGCGAAATTATCCCGCGTTATATGGAGCGCCACCGCGAAAAAGCGGGCATGACCGGTTGGGCGCAAGTGAACGGCCTACGCGGCGATACCTCTATCCCAGAGCGCACCGCTTATGATTTATGGTACGTGGAAAATTGGTCGCTGTGGTTAGATATAAAAATTATCCTCCGCACGATTCTACAAACCATTTTGGGGCGCAATAAAAACGCTTATTAAGGTTGCCCCTTGCTGAAAAGGATGAGCCATGGACCTCAAGACGCTAGAGCGGGCGATGCACGCTTTTGTGGAGAGTAAAGGTTGGTATCGCGCGGATTCCCCTAAGCCGCAAAATCCCAAAAATTTAGCTATCTCGCTGGTGTTGGAGTCCGCGGAGGTGTTGGAGCATTTCCAATGGGGCGATGATAGCGCCGATAAAGAAGCGCTCGCGGCCGAACTGGCCGATGTGTTGCTCTATTTGTTGCAGTTGGCGAGCATCAGCGGCGTAGATTTGGGGCAAGCGGTGATGGACAAATTAGATAAGAATTACAAACGCACATGGGGCTAGTGGGGGTGAGTATCTTGTCAGAGCGCGGCTCTTGATAGATAATGCCCTTTTGTGTGCCTGTTGCCCACGCCATAAGGAAGCATAACCGCCATGCGAATGAGCAAACATTTTGGCTTGACCTTGCGCCAAGCCCCCGCCGATAGCGACGTCATCAGCCATCAATTATTGTTGCGCGCGGGGTATATCCGTCCCCTTGCCGCGGGCGTCTATAGTTATTTGCCTTTGGCCTACCGCACGCTAAAAAAGATAGAAAACATCATCCGCCAAGAGATTGACGCCATCGGCGGCCAAGAAATAACCCTGCCGATAGTGCATCCCGGCGAATTGTGGAAAGAGACGAACCGCTGGTACGAGATAGACGCTTCGCTGACGCGCTTCCAAGACCGCGCTGGGCGCGATATGGCGCTAGGGATGACGCATGAAGAAGTCATCGCTGATTTGGTGCGTAAAGATATACGCTCTTATCGCCAATTGCCGCAACTGCTCTATCAAATCCAGACGAAATGGCGAGACGAAGCCCGCCCGCGGGCGGGTCTCATCCGCGTGCGCGAATTCACCATGAAGGATAGCTACAGCCTAGACGCCGACGAAGAGGGGCTAGATAAACAATATCGCGCGCATTATCAAGCGTATTTTAATATTTACCATCGGGTAAGTTTGCCGACGATAGCGGTTGCTTCTGATGTCGGGATGATGGGGGGCAAGCTGGCGCACGAATTCATGTATCTGACGCCTATAGGGGAAGATACGCTTCTCCTGTGTGATGCCTGCGGTTATGCGGCCAATCGCGAGGTGGCCCGCTTTCAAAAGCCGCCCGCGCCCCAAGAAGCGCAACGCCCCATGGAGAAAGTAGCCACCCCCGACGCCAATACCATAGACGCTTTGGCGGCCTTTTTGGGCATCCCCAAATCCAAGACGGCTAAAGCGGTGTTTATGATGGCGACGCGGGTTGAAGGCGATGTGGAACGTCAACAATTCGTCTTCGCCGTAGTACGCGGGGATATGGAACTGAACGAAGCGAAATTGGGTAATGTCGTCAAGGCGAAGACCTTGCGCCCCGCCACCGAAGAAGAAATCCGCGCGCGCGGGGCGGTGGCCGGTTATGGGTCGCCGGTGGGGGTGCGCGATTGCTTGATTGTGGCTGATGAGGCGGTGGCGGCATCGCCTAACTTGGTGGCCGGGGCTAACGAGGCCGGTTATCATCTATTGAATGTGAATTTGGGGCGCGATTATTCGGCAGATATAGTGGCCGATATTGTCAGCGCGGCGGATGGCGCGGCCTGCCCAACGTGTGGGGCTGTTTTGCGAGCGGTGCGCGGGGTAGAAGTGGGCAATATCTTCAAGCTGGGCACGCGCTACACCGAAAAATTGGGGGCTACCTTCCTCGATAAAGACGGTCAAGCGCGGCCGGTGGTCATGGGGTCTTATGGCATTGGGGTAGGGCGCTTGATGGCTTGTATCGTGGAGCATCACCACGATGCCGCGGGCATCATCTGGCCGATTAGCGTAGCCCCCTATCAGGTGCATTTGGTCGTTTTGCCCGGCGATGGCGCGGAAGCGGCCGCCGACCAACTCTACGACGAACTGACGCGGGCCGGTATTGAAGTGCTGTACGATGACCGCGATGAGCGCGCTGGCGTCAAGTTCAACGATGCGGACCTCATAGGTATTCCGCTACGCTTAACCGTGAGCAAACGGTCATTAGAAAAACAGGGCGTGGAATATAAGCGGCGTAGCGCTAAAGAAGGGGATTTAATCCCTCTGCACGAAGTCGTGGGGGTCGTACAGGCGGAAATCGCGGCTTTGCAAGCAGAAATCCAAGCGGCGGTCGTGCCCGTGCCTTACAAGGTGTGAGTGAGGAGCACCCGCAACACTTTTCGTTATAATAGCTTTATATTCATTGGTTATCCACGAAGGAATGTGCCCATGGCTTCACAGGCGATAACGCCACAATCGGAAGATTTTTCTAAATGGTATAATGAGATTGTATACCGCGCGGACCTCGCGGCCCAAACAGAGGTGCGCGGTTGCATCATCATTAAGCCCTATGGTTATGAAATTTGGGAAGGTATTAAGGCGGGTTTGGACCGTCGCTTCAAAGAGACGGGGCACCAAAACGCTTATTTCCCCCTATTCATACCCGAAAGCTATATTCGGCGGGAAGCGGCCCATGTGGAGGGCTTTAGCCCTGAATTGGCGGTGGTCACCCACGCGGGCGGTCGCCCATTGGAAGAAGCGCTGGTCGTCCGCCCGACATCGGAGACGGTCATTGGCAAGGCGTTTAGCGAATGGATTCAATCGTATCGGGATTTGCCCTTGCTCATCAACCAATGGGCTAATGTGGTGCGTTGGGAACTGCGTACGCGCCCCTTTTTGAGGACGACAGAGTTTTTGTGGCAAGAAGGGCACACCGCCCACGCCACCGAAGCCGAAGCGGAACAAGAAACCCTGCTGATGCTGGATGTCTACGCCGATTGCGCTATCAACGATGCGGCTATCCCGGTGATTAAGGGACAAAAGAGCAATATTGAGCGCTTCGCGGGCGCGTTGCGGACATACACTATCGAGGCGATGATGCGCGATAAAAAAGCCTTGCAAAGCGGCACGAGCCATAATTTGGGGCAGAATTTCGCTAAAGCTTTTGACATCCGTTACCTAGATGAAAACAACGTTCAGCAATATTGTTGGACGACATCATGGGGGCTGAGCACGCGGATGGTAGGGGCGGTGGTGATGGCCCACGGGGATGATAAGGGGTTGCGTTTGCCCCCCAAATTAGCCCCGTATCAGGTGGTGGCTGTGCCCATCTATAAAAACGATGCCGAGCGCGGCCCAGTGTTGGATGCTGTTCACGCTATCGCTAAGCAACTGCGGGCGAGCGGCGTACGGGTGCATATTGATAGTCGGGAAGGCTATTCGCCGGGCTTCAAGTTCAATGATTGGGAGATGCGCGGGGTGCCGCTCCGTTTGGAAATAGGCCCCAAAGATGTAGAGGGCAATAAAGCGGTGTTGGCGCGGCGCGATGTCGTCGGCAAAGAAGGCAAGCAAATCGTCTCTCAAGAGGGGATTGTAGGCGTGGTGCGCGATTTATTGGACGCGATTCAGGCGAACTTGCTAAAACAGGCTACCGAATTCCGCGATGCCAATATCCACGATGTAGACACCTACGACGCCTTGAAACAGGTGATAGAAGAAGGCGGTTGGGCGCGCGGCTGGTGGAACGGCTCTGATGAGGACGAGCGGCGCGTTAAAGAGGAGACCGGCGCGACAATTCGGTGTTTTCCTTTCGAGCAACCGAGCGGCGAAGGCCTATGCCTGCTGACCGGTCAAGCCGCTAAGCGGGTGGCATTATTCGCTAAAGCCTATTGATGCGGAAAGGCGCTTTGGGGAGCGCTGAACCCTAGCGCGCCCCTAATACCTCCATTGACATCTACAGCGCGCAAGACGAGCACTGCCGTAAGAAAACAGCTGTGGCCCAAAGCGCTATCTCTGCACTACACAGTATTGTGATTTATAGTACAATACGAATGATGTTAAACCGAATCTAAGCGAATAGGATAACCCAGACTGAATATAATTATAGATACTTTTTTTGAAGACTATTGCTGGAATAAATTTAGGGCAATTGGATATTGGACGCACTCCAAGTTATGGAGTGGTTACTCTACCACCAACCGAAGCCCGCGGCACTGGTGGTATAGTTTTTAGGATAGATAATGGCCGCTTATTTAGTTGTTGATGTAGATGATTTACTCGATCGTTTTAAGGACCGCGGCATATCTGTAGATTTGCAGGAATTGGCCGTTGGTCTGCGGGGCGGCGCGGCCTTGGCGGCGGGTTTGGTCAGCGCCGATAAGCTGAAAGCGATTGCTGTAGCCAATTGGAGCGCGCCGCGCATCCCGCCCCTAAAAAATGACCCGCAGGCGATTTTTAGAGCGGCGGGTTATGATGTATTCGAGGTGAGCGGGCGCGATACGCTAGCTGATGTGCTGATTATTCATTACTTCTCTTATGATCCTGAACCCGTTAGCGAACTCATTTTAGCCACGACAAGCCGCGATTTGTTGCCCCTCATTCGGCGCATTAAGATGACGCGCAACGCGCGCATCCGCATGTGGGGGTCGGAAGATGTATTAGCCGGTACCGAGTTCGCCGATGAAATCATCTTTCAGCCGTTGGAAACCCTGTTAGGGATACAGAGCAAGAATGTTTCGGTATACATTGATTTTGAAAATATCGCCATCAGCCTGAGCGAACAAGGCTTTGTGGTCAACCTTGACCATCTCATTGAACGTTTCGTGGCGCAGGCGCGCGCGCATGGTCACGTCATTAAGATGGCGGCTTATGCGCCGTGGGGGCAACGCGGGACGTTGCCGCCTTTGGTGGATAGCGCCGGCCGCGAAATTGCCGATGAAGCGCCCACACGCCTGATGATGGCCAATATAGACCCGGTCTTCAATTTGCCCGGCAAAAATAGCGCGGATATACGCATCGCGCGCGATGTCATCACCGATGCCGGGCATAGCGAATCGTCGGATGTGTATATTCTGGCGAGCGGCGACCGCGATTTTAACGAAGTGCTGAATGCTTTGTTACAGCGCAATAAAACGGTGATTGTATGGGGCGTTCGTGGGAGCACCAGCCGCCAGTTAGAGCATAATCCGGGTATCATCATCGAATATATCGAAGATTTCACCACACTACAGACGCACCAATCGCTTTCATTGAGCACGTCATCCACCGCTAGCGATACGGTAGGTAGTTTTGTGCCTTCCCAGTGGTCGAGCGTTGTTATTCAATTCGAGCGCTTATCGGCGCGTTTGGGCATCAACGAATTGACGATTAGCCAAATCATCAACCAATTGCAAGAGGTGGGGGCGGTGGCGTCGGTGGCGCGCGGCGAAGACCTCGTCTCTCAGGCGGTGTCTTTGGGTATCCTCAAGCCGGTTTCTAATACTTCTGTCATCTTGAACACCGCGCATCCCATCGTAGAAAAGACGCTCCTCATCATGAATCGTATACGAACGCGGGTGCAAAATACGCTAGAGATGCGCGGTTGGGCTTATATCAATTATGGCTTTTTGCTCAAAGGCTTGGCGATGGAGCGCGACCTTGACCGGCCGGGGATGAACGAAAATGACCAGTGGCGTTCCCACTGGATTGATTGTTTGGTGCGCGAGCGCGTTTTGCAAAGGGAATTGGTGCCGCATCGCCATAACCCCGATGATTTAGTGCCCGTCATTCGCTTGGGCGAAGACTATACGCCCATCAATAGCCATCTGGCGATTGCCCCGCCAGACGAAGCCGAGCCGAACGATTGGGTGGGGCTATCGCTAGAAGAATTGATGGCGCGCGATGCGAACATTGGTAAGATGGTGATGCGGGTCATCATCAGCGTGCAACAGTTCACCAGTTTTCGCAACTTTGCATGGTGTCCGTTGGGGAGCTTGCATAAACGTTTGCGGGCCTATGATAGCGGTATGACCTTCCAACAGGCGGTAGAATATTTGGTGGAAAATGGCATTTGTAGCTTAGGGGAATATCCCAACCCCCAAAGCAACTACAATACCAAAGGCATTTCTATCAACACGAGCCACCCTACAGCCAGCGCGGTTTTGGAGCGTCGCGATCAATTCATCCGCTTGTTGTTGAATCTGTATGAGCGCAATATCTTGATTGCGGAGCAAAATTTGCGCCAAGAAGACCCCGACGGGGCATGGGATTATGAATTTTGGTTTTCGATAATGGAAACCGAAAATGTGCTGAACGCCTTGCCGGGGCGGCCGGGCCAGTATAGTTTGTTCCGCACACACCACACGGTGAAGTTGGTGGCGGGCGATGAACCGCGAGATTGAAACGTTTCAAGGTCAGCTAGCTCGCCATTGGCAGGGGGCAGGGCGTCTGATATAATGCGCGCATCGTTATTGTGGCCGAAGAACTCCCTACCAGTTCTTTTGGCGACTGTTTAGCGTGGTAGAGGATAGATTATGACCACTAATCGCCCAGAAAAATCGCAAATCATCCGCGATTACGCGCGGCATGATAGCGACACCGGCTCGCCGGAAGTGCAAGTCGCTTTGCTCACTAGCCGTATCGAACAATTGACGGAACACCTAAAAACCCATAAACATGACGAGCATTCCCGCCGTGGATTGCTGAAGTTGGTAGGACAACGTCGCCGCCACTTGAAATATCTAAGCCGCACCAACCCCGACGCCTATAATGCGCTCATTCGCCGTCTCGGCTTGCGTCGTTAAAGCGGCACACACGATTAGATGATGCGCGAGGGCTGTATAAGCCCTCGTCATTGGGTAGGGCAAGTGCCTTTGTGTAAAAAGCGATGCGCTGATTTTAGCATGGTAAACACGCCCCATCCGTCAGGAATTGGCATATGCGCTTCAAATATGCTTGGAACGCATCTTCCAGTGCCTGACTACATGGGGTGTTTTATTTTTGGGAGGAGATACAACAAACCCCATGACGACTTTAGAAAGAGTATCACGAACTTTTGTTGGGCAAATTGGCGGCCGCGAGGTCATCATCGAGACGGGGCGGCTAGCGCCCCAGGCGGGCGGCGCGGTGACGGTGCGGATGGGCGATACCATGTTGCTATGCACCGCTACCATGAGCAGAGAAGTGCGCGATGGCTTGGACTTCTTCCCGCTCAGCGTTGAATATGAGGAGCGGATGTACGCGGGCGGGCGCATACCGGGGAGCTTTTTCCGCCGCGAAGGCCGCCCTAGCGAAGGCGCGATCCTCACGGCGCGGGTCATTGACCGCACCTTGCGCCCTTTGTTCCCTAAAGATATGCGGAATGAAGTACAGGTTATCGTCTTATCGCTCAGCCATGACCAAGAAACCCAAGTGGATATGCTGGGCATTATCGGCGCGAGCGCGGCTTTGATGGTTTCTGATGTGCCGTGGGATGGCCCCGTCGCTGGCGTTCGCATCGGTTATATTGATGGTGAATTGGTGGTGAACCCGCCCATTTCCAAGATGGAGAATAGCCGCCTTGATTTGCGCGTGTCTGGCACGGCGGATGCTATCAATATGGTGGAATGCGCCGCCGATGAAATCCCGGAAGAGGTGATGTTACAAGCCCTAGAGTTGGCGCATAACGTCATCCAACCGATACTTGAATTGCAACGCCAATTGCGCGCCGAAGTCGGCAAGCCAAAATCGGATTTTGTCGAAGATTCTATAGACAAAGCGTTACTAGACGCCGTGCGCGAGCGTACCGAAGCGGAAATCCGCCGTATCCATATCGAGCTAACCGACCGCCACGAGCGTAACGCCGCATTGGACGAACTGCGCGAAGCCGTGCGTTCGGAATATGAGGCGCGTAACGCCGATCTACCCGATGAAGAAAAAATAGACCTCAAGAAGGTGAAAGAAGCCTTCAACGACGTCATCAAAGAGGTGGTGCGCCATCGTATTTTGCATGATGGCGTGCGCCCCGATGGCCGCAATTATACCCAAATTCGGCCGCTATCCGCTGATGTGGGCATCGTGCCGCGCGTGCACGGGTCGGGGCTGTTCCAACGTGGGGAAACCCAAGTGCTGACCATCGCCACGCTGGGGACACCGCGCGATTCCCAAGAATTAGATGGCATCAGCCCGGAGGAGAACAAGCGTTATTTGCACCATTACAATTTCCCGCCCTATAGCACGGGCGAGGCCTACCCCTTGCGCGGGCCGCGCCGCCGCGAAATCGGCCATGGCGCCTTGGCAGAAGCCGCCTTGCGCGCGATGATTCCTGATGAAGACGTCTTCCCCTACACCATTCGGCTGGTCAGCGAGGTGCTAAGCTCCAATGGGAGCACCTCGATGGGGAGCGTGTGCGGTAGCACTTTGGCGCTGATGGACGCTGGCGTACCCATCAAACGGCCGGTGGCGGGCATCGCTATGGGCCTCATCAAAGAGGGTCCCGCTGTGGCGGTGCTGACCGACATCCAAGGGATAGAAGACCATCTGGGCGATATGGACTTCAAAGTGGCGGGCACTAAAGAAGGCATCACCGCCTTGCAGATGGACATCAAGATTGCGGGCGTGACGGGCGAAATCATGAAGCGGGCCTTGGCCCAAGCGTTGGAAGCGCGCCTGCAAATTTTAGATGTGATGTTGGCCACGATTCCCGAACCGCGCACCGAAATCAGCGATTATGCCCCGCGTATGACCACCATCAAGATTGATGTGGATAAAATCGGTGCGGTCATCGGCCCCGGCGGAAAAACGGTGCGTTCTATCCAAGATTCAACAGGCGTCACGATTGATATTCAAGAAGACGGCACGGTTTTCGTCGCGGGGCCGGATGGCGTTTCGGTGTTCGCGGCGGTGGATAAAATCCGCGGTTTGACCGAAGAAGCGGAAATCGGGCGCATTTATACGGGCAAAATCGCCCGCGTAGAAAATTATGGCGTGTTCGTGGAGTTCTTGCCGGGCAAAGAAGGCTTGGTGCATGTCTCCCAATTAGCCGATTACCGCGTAGAAAATGTCGCCGATGAATTCCATATTGGCGATGAAATTATGGTGATGGTGATTGATATAGACCCGTCGGGCAAAGTGCGTTTGAGCCGCCAAGCCGTTCTAGAAGGCTGGGATGTGGAGGAAGCGCAACGCCGCGACCGTGGCAGTCGTCCAGCGGGTGGCGGCAACCGCGGGGGCGAACGCAACCGCGGCGGGGGCAACCGTAACCGTCGCGACCGCCGTTGAAGTCGAACGGCGCTAGCCACGCATGAAGCGAAAAGACGCGCCGAGCAGATAAGGCGCGTCTTTTTTAGTAACCAATGGGCAATTTTGGTGTATTATTTTATACAAAGTCACACGCTAAAGGCCCAACTATATGACCTTGACACCACCCCCGATTTCTTCGCCGGCTTGGAGTTCGCGCACAAAGCGCGTTGTGGTAGCTCTATCGTGTTTGGGGGGGATTTTCGCTTTTATTTGGCTGAGCGATATTTTGCCCCAATTGGTCGTTGCGGTGGTCATCGCTTATTTATTGGCACCGGTGGCGACGTTCATTGATGAGCGTATCCTCATTTTTCCGCCATTTCGCAACCGTTCTAGCCGCGGATTCGCGGTACTGCTGACCTTCATCTTGGTCATTTTGTTGTTCATCGTCGTTTTGTTGGTGGTTGTGCCCGCCTTCATCAACCAAGTGGAAGATTTTGGGCGGCAAATCCCGCGCATTTTAACGAGTTTGGTAGAGCGTTTAGAAAAAGCGCTCAGCGAGCCTATCACCTTCAATGGCGAGCCCATTTTGTTGAATAACGAACCGCTCATACCGCTCAACCAAATTGAAGAGGCGACGGGCACGCGCGATATTGGCGAATTGCTACAGTTGGATAATCTAGACATTGCCGGCGCATTGCAGACCTTCACCAACTCTTTGGGCGGTCTGACGGGGTCGGCATTTAGCTTCCTCGGCGGGGCGGTGACAACCTTAGTCAACATCGGCTTTTTGTTGACGATGATTTTTTACTTCATCAAAGATGGGGCGCGCTTCGCCGATAATCTCATCAAGCTGGTGCCCGATATATATCGCAACGATGCCCGCCGCCTATTATTCGAGCTGGGGCGGGTTTGGAATGCGTATCTGCGCGGCCAAATTTTGGTGGGGCTTATCGTTGGGTTCGCGGTATACGTCGCCGCGTCTATCGTCGGTTTGCCCAATGCGCCCATCTTGGGCGTTATCTCTGGTTTGTTGGAGTTTGTGCCGGCGATAGGCCCGTTTTTGTCCTTGTTGCTGGCGGTATTTTTGTCGCTCGTCTCCCAAAGCGCGACGATGCCCTTTCTCAGCGGTTTGCCTTTTATGTTGGTGGTGTTGGTGGTGTGGGCGGTCATCCAAAACATCGAAGCGTTGGTATTGGTGCCGCGCATCATGGGCGTCAGCCTCGACTTGCACCCGCTCATCGTTATCTTGGGGGTTTTGGGCGGCGCGAGCGTGGCCGGGGTGATTGGCATCATCTTAGCGGCGCCGTTCATCGCCAGCGCGCGCGTGATTGCCCAATATGTCTATGGTAAACTAAACGACCGTGACCCTTTCCCTCAACCGCTCGCCCGACGCCGCCGAAAGTTGGCCGTGCCTATATGGCTACAGCCGATTTGGGAGCGGGCGCAAGTGCCGGTCCGTAGTTGGCTAGAACGCCGCCAAGTAGATAGCGCTACTTAACATGCACGTTGAGGAGCTATGACCACAAAAAAACGCCCAGAAGATTTGCCCACCGAAACCATCGCCGAGACCGAAAACTATATTGCGTGGGTATCGGAGGAGCCAGATGGAGAGGTTGTATATCATCTGGAATTAGGCCCCATGACCATTCACTTTTTTAGGGAAGAATGGGACGAATTGCTGAAACTGATAGCGCAAGCCCGCAAAAATCAATGATGTTTTCGCTATCTGACCTCGTGGCGATATTGGCCAAACATCTACCGCCGAGCGCATCTAGCATGCGCGTTTTAGATATTGGCGGCCGTTGCGCGGCGGTATTGCCGTCTCTGCGGGCGGATATAGCCCTGACGGTTGCCCTGCCTGCTGAGCTAGAGGGGCTTAGCGCCGAAAGTGATGCTATTATCGCGATAGACCAAGCGTGGTCTGCGCCGTTATTGGCTCGTGTCCATGAGCTTTTGCGCGCGGGTGGGCGTTTTATCGCCCTAGATACGACTTCCCGTCCGTCGCGCCATTGGGTGCAGTTGTTGGAATCTGCGGGGTTCACGCGCATTTTGGTTGAAGCCCTTTCAGAAGATGGAACGGGGCTATTGGTGCGCGGGGAACGCCCACATACCACCGCTGATACCCATGCGCGCATCCAAGTTGCCGCCCACCAAGACCATGACGGCTTAGACTTGAGGAGCTACCGCGGCCCTTATGTATATCTTTTGGTGCGGCAGACCCCGAATAAACCCGTGTGGCAATTGGCTAGCGATGAGGACATCGTATGGCAGGCTGTTGTTTGGGGGGCGGGCGAAGATGCGCCCCTTTTGGCTTTCACTAGTTTGCCTAAGGCGGTGGGATTTATGCAAAAGGCCGTCATGGGCGGGTATATCCGCGATGTGAATAAGATGGCCAAATATCGCCGCGAGATTTTGTTAGACTGGGGGCGCGGTGTCTTGCTCAACCCCGAACCGTCTGCGCTAGGCGATGCCTTGTTAACCCTAACGCCCATCAACCGCGCTCTGGCCGAAACCCCCGACGAATGAGATGACCTTTTCTCTGGACGATGTCGCTTTCTTGCGTTCCGCGGCCGGGGAAGCGCTATTGGCGCGCCTCGCGGCGGAAGATGTGTCGGAAGCCAATACGTTACCGCTGTTGACGCGCTTACGCCGCGATTACGCCCCGCAATCAGCGCGCGCGGCCCTATTGATGGCCCAATTGCGGTTGCGCGCCATGGCCAAATTTGGCGAGGATGCGCGCAAGCTATTCTTCACCCCGTCGGCTATCGAACAGGCTAGCCATCCTGCGGTGGCGGCGTATCGGGCGGGGCGCATCGGCGCGCACGTGGTGCTAGATGTCTGTTGCGGCATCGGCGGGGACGCGCTGGCGTTGGCGCGCGTTGGGGCCCAAGTGCGCGGGATAGACTGGTCAGAAGTGCGGGTGGCGATGGCCAACTATAACGCGGAGGTGTTGGGTTTGCCGGCCCAATTTATGGTGAGGGATGCCCGCGACCCACTGCCCGCCCCTTACGATGCCTTGTTCTTCGACCCGTCACGGCGCGATGAAGACGGGCGACGCCGTCATCATGTAGAAGCCTATCAGCCGCCTTTGTCCATCATCCAGCGTTGGGATGCCCCGATGATTGCCGTCAAGCTATCGCCGGGGGTAGATTTATCCCAAGTGGCGGATTATGGCGGCGGGGTTGAATTCGTCTCGGTCGCGGACGATTTGAAAGAGGCGATATTGTGGCTAGGCGCGGGATGGCGGGGACGCCGCGCGACGCTCCTACAAGGGGGGCGCGTTTGGTCGTTGGCGCGCGAAGCAGAGCCGCACATAGCGATTGCCGAGCCGCAAGCATGGCTAGCCGAGCCGAACGCGGCGCTCATCCGCGCGGGGTTGGTGGCCGATGTGGCGGCAGTATTAGGGGGGGCACTATTGGATGAGACCATCGCCTACTTCACGACAGCGCAACGCCCGCAATCGCCATGGGTGCGCGCTTGGCTCTTGCGCGATTGGATGCCCTTTAACCTGAAGGCGCTAAAAGCGTATCTGCGGCAACGCGGTATCGGGCGCGTTACCGTGAAGAAGCGCGGTTCGCCCATCACGCCCGAAGCGCTCATCGCCCAATTGAAGCCCAAAGGGGATGACGCCGCTGTTGTGGTGCTGACACGCCTACGCGGCCGGCCAATAGTATTAATTTGTGACGAGATGTCGCAGAATTTGTTAGAATAGTAGCTTGTGGAACTTGCCCCAAAAAGATAGGGAGAAAATTGTGCATGTTGCCTGAATATCGTAATGAGCCTTTCACCGATTTTAGCCAACCCCAGCATGTGGCGGCGTTTCGAGCGGCGCTAGATAAAATGAAAGCCCAAATCGGGCGGCGCTATCCGCTGGTCATCGGCGACCAACGGCTGGCGTTGGCGGATGCTTTCCCGTCTGTCAATCCTGCGCGCCCTAAGGAAGTTTTGGGTTATTTTGCGGATGGGAGCGCTGACCATGTAGATATGGCCATCGAAGCGGCCGCGATGGCTTTCAAACAGTGGCAGTACGTGCCTGTGGAACACCGCGCCCGTTATGTGTTGCGCGCCGCGGCCGAGATGCGCCGCCGTAAGCATGAATTCAGCGCGGTGATGGTGCTAGAGGTGGGTAAAAGTTGGGCAGAAGCGGATGCCGATACCGCAGAAGCGATTGATTTTATGGAGTATTACGCGCGTCATGCGCTCCGCATTGCCGATAGTAGCGCGCTCCTGACGCCGTATCCGCCCGAACAATTGCAATTGCAATATATCCCGCTGGGGGTAGGCGTTATCATCCCGCCGTGGAACTTCCCGAATGCGATTTTGACGGGCATGACCGCCGCAACGATTGTCACGGGCAATACGGCGGTATTGAAGCCGGCCGAGCAAAGCCCGTGGATAGGCTGGATGGTGGCGGAGCTATTTTGGAGCGTGGGGTTACCGTCGGGTGTGCTGAACTTTTTGACCGGCCCCGGACATATCGTCGGGGCGCGTATGGTGGAGCACCCCAAGACGCGCTTTATCGTTTTCACCGGCTCGCGCGAGGTGGGGGTAGGTATTTATGAGAAAGCATCGAAGGTGCAAGCGGGCCAAATTTGGCTGAAGCGCGCGATATTGGAGATGGGCGGTAAAGATGCGGTCGTCGTGGATGAAACCGCCGACCTCGATTCTGCCGCTGAAGGCATTGTGACCAGCGCCTTTGGCTTTCAAGGGCAAAAATGCTCCGCAGGCTCGCGGGCGATTATCGTAGATAAGGTATATGAAACGGTTGTCGAGAAAGTAGTCACCCGCGCTAAAACCATTCAAGTTGGGGCGACCGATGCGGGGCCGGATATTTATTTGGGTCCGGTGGTGGATGACGAAGCCTTCCAGAAAATCATGCACTATATCGCGATTGGCGCCGAAGAGGGCAAGCTTTTATTGGGTGGCAAGGCGTTTGAAAATGGGGAGGATGGCTACTTCATCGAGCCGACCATTTTCGGGGATGTGCCGCCCAATGCGCGCATCGCCCAAGAAGAAATTTTTGGCCCTGTTCTGGCGTGCATTCGCGCTAAAGATTATGACGACGCCTTGCGGATTGCCAATAGCACCGAGTATGGCTTGACGGGCGCCGTGTATAGCAACGACCGCGAGCGGCTAGAACGGGCGCGCCGCGAATTCCACGTGGGCAATCTGTACTTTAACCGCAAATGTACCGGCGCTTTGGTGGGGGTGCACCCCTTCGGCGGTTTTAATATGAGCGGCACAGATAGCAAAGCGGGCGGGCCCGATTATTTGCTCCTGTTCACACAGGCCAAAAGCATCGCCGAGCGGTTGTAACGCGCGAAATTGTCGCTATAATCGCATCGCGATTTTGCGTATAATGAATAATACAGGCCCTTGGTTGGCCTGTTTTGTTATGGTATTCGTTGGGAGATAAAGCCATGGGGTATCCTGAGGGCGGCAGGCCGATGCGGAATGAAATTTTGACGTGGGAAGACGTGGATAAGCTAGTAGATATTCTCCTGCCACAATTGCGTTCGGTGGGCACTTTTGATGCAATGGTGATGATTACCCGTGGCGGCATTATACCGGGTGGGTTGCTGGCAGAAGCGCTAAATGTGCGCCATATGTTGACCGCGGCGGTGGATTTCCCGACCACTGAGGAAGCGGCTTTGATGGCCTATCCCTCTTTTTTGCAATTCCCTTCCTCCGATTTGTTGGTTGGGCGCAAGACCTTGATTGTGGATGATGTATGGGGTAGCGGGCGCACGAGCACATCGGTACGGGGTCGGGTGCTGGCCGCAGGTGGCACGCCCTATACCTGCGTGTTACACTTCAACCCGTATCGCTCTTTGTTCAGCCGCGCAGAGCCTGATTTTTATGGCGCGATCACGTCGGCGTATGTGGTGTATCCGTGGGAGTTGGACAGGGGCTTAAAAGGGCTAGAAGTAGATGCGCCTACGCCACAAATAAATTAAAACTATGAGAGAATGACTACACAGCGCTTAGTCTTTTTTGTATAATGATTAAAGACGTTATTATATTCTGTCACGGTCAGGTAATGTCAACGTTAAGTTGAGTAATTCCGCCTCTGGCAATACTGGCCTCACCGCATCCGAAAGGAGATGAGCGCACGAACAGTTATCTTGAACCGCTAACATCAAGATACCTGTTGCGCCGCACACGATGAGTGTGAATAACGAGAAGGATCACGAACTCGACGTTGATTTTCAGCAAATGCTGGAGTCGGTAGATAGTTATGTATATACGCCACCGCGTCGTGGCGAAATTAGGAATGCGGTTATTTTACAAATTAATGACCGTGAGATTATCGTAGATTTGGGCGCTAAACAAGATGGCATCGTCCCACCCCAAGACCTCGAACGGATGGATGAGGAATTCCGCGCTAGCTTAAAGGTCGGGGCAGAAATCCCGGTGTACGTGGTCAACCCCCGCGACCAAGACGGCAACTTGATCGTATCTATCAATATGGGTTTGCAACGCTATGATTGGGAGAAGGCCCGCCAATTGCTAGAGACGGAAGACACGGTTACGGTGACGGTCACCGGGTACAACAAGGGCGGGGTGTTGGTCCGCTGGCAACGGCTGGAAGGCTTTATCCCTAGCTCGCACCTGATTTCTGATAAAGTGCCCCAAGACCGCGAAGCTTGGGACCAGTTGAATGGGGCGCAATTGGTGGTCAAAGTGATTGAGGTAGACCAAGACCGCCGCCGTTTGATATTCAGCCAGCGCGAAGCCCAAAAAGAAGCCCGCGCCAAAGAAAAGGCCCGCCTGCTATCTGAGCTGAAAGAAGGGGACATCATCGAAGGTGTGGTGACCGGCCTACGCGACTTCGGCGCTTTCGTCAACCTCGGCGGCGCTGATGGACTCATCCATGTGAGCGAGTTGGCTTGGCATCGGGTGGAGCACCCCCGCGATGTGTTGAACTTCAACGACCGCATCAAGGTTTATGTGCTCAGTCTTGACCGCGCGTCGAATCGTATTGCGCTCAGCTTAAAGCGCTTGCTACCCGACCCGTGGGATAACGCCTCGACCCGTTATCATGAGGGGCAATTGGTAGAAGGCACCGTGACTAACGTGGTGGATTTTGGTGCGTTTGTAGCCCTAGATGATGGACTAGAAGGGTTGTTGCACCTGAGCGAGATGGGGGATGGTTCTTTGAAAGAACCCTATTCCTACTTGAAAAAGGGGGATAGGCTATCGTTACGCATCAGCCATCTTGAACCCGAAAAGCGCCGTGTGGGCTTCACCCAGCGATGGGGTACCGACATCGCGGCTGAAGGCGAAGCGACCGACGCCCCCCTAGAAGGCGAAACATCCCCACCCCCCGAAGCGGCCGATTCTGCGCCGACAGAAGGCGAGAGCGAATAACCCATGCTATCTAGCGCCCATCCGCACCGTTTGGGCGCTATTTATGTTCAACATTGACAAAAAAAAAGCGCATTTGTATAATGCCCCTCAATCTTATGAGAGGAATGGCGTCATCATCAACCGACGCCGCTAATTACTTGTGATTTGCTATCAGACATAAACGTTATACATCGCTCGGCAGTTCAAGTGAGGGGATTTGAACGAGCCGGGTTTTATTTTGCTTGTGACAATGGCAATTTTTGCACCATAGGAGTTTAAGGTTATGACCACCCAACCCGCGTTGGATACACCATCAGACGACCTCGATTTTGCCGCTCTGTTGGAAGAATCGTTGGCGGAAAGCCAGCTAGAGCGTGGCGATTTCGTCACGGGGACGATTTTGGCGATTGACCACAATGGTTTGATTGTGGACGTGAATTGGAAGCATGATGGCATTGTGCCCCGCCAAGATATTGAGCGCATGGGCATGAGTCCATCGGACTTTGAAATCAACGCCCCGATTGATGTTGTCATCTCGCGCGTGGATAGCGGCGATGGCGGACTCATCTTATCGGCATTGCAGGCCCGCCAACAAGAAGATTGGAAGAAGGTCGAGCAGTTGATGGAATCGGGCGAGATTTGGTTTGGCGAGGTGACCGATGCCAACCGCGGGGGTCTGATTGTGCCGTTTGGCAATTTGCGCGGCTTTATACCGGCCAGCCACGTGCTCGATTTGCCCCGCGGCGGTAGCGAAGACGATCGCGCCAACCAACTGATGCGGATGGTCGGGCGTAAAGTCGCCGTCAAGGTGATTGAGGTGAACCGCAAACGTCGGCGTTTGGTCTTCAGTCAGCGCTATGCCCAACGCGATGAACGCGACGCCCGTAAACAATTGCTCTTGGGCGAGCTAAAAGAAGGCGATGTCATCGAAGGCGTCGTCAGCGGCTTGCGCGACTTCGGCGCGTTTGTGGATTTGGGCGGGGCCGACGGGTTGATTCATATTTCAGAGTTGGCGTGGCATCGCGTCAAGCATCCTAGCGAGGTGGTCAATATCGGCGACAAGGTCGAGGTGCAAATTTTGCATCTCGATGAGGAAGGACGCCGCATCGGGTTGAGTTTGAAGCGCCTGCAACCCAACCCGTGGACCTTGGTTGAAGAGCTGTATCATATCGGCCAGTTGGTGGAAGGGGTGGTTTCGCGCGTGTCGGACTTCGGCGCTTTCATCACGCTTGAACCCGGCATCGAAGCCTTGTTGCACGTCAGCCAAATCAGCGATGACCCCAACTACAACCCCAAGCGCCATCTGAACGAAGGGCAGACCTTGCTCATGCGCGTTATCAGTATCGAGGCCGATAAACAGCGTCTGGGGCTAAGCTTGAGAGAAGTCACCGATGCCGAACAAGAAGGCTGGGAAGAGAAAACAGATGCCGTTGGCGAAAATGCCGAAGCTAACGGTGGTGATAACGCTGACGATGCTGTATAATCGAGCCAATGATAAGCCGTTTTTGAGGAGGTGAGTGCAATCCATATGGCGTCTGTAAAGCTAAGACAAAACGAAACCCAAGAGTCGTTACTGCGGCGTTTCCGTAAAGCTGTGACGAACGCAGGGACATTGAGCACGGTGCGTCGCAAACGCTGGCATATTTCCAAAAGTGAATTACGCCGCATCGAGAAGAAAAAGGCCGTCCGTCGGGCGCGCCGCCGCCAACGCAAGGCCATGACCCGCGGTGTTTAGGTTGCGCTAAGAGTTATTCTATTGACCGAGTGATATTTTTCAATCCCGCTACCGCTTCGGCGTGTAGCGGATTGTTGTTTTTCATGGCTAAGGAGGCCTATGAGCAAAAAGGAAGATAAAATCGAAGTAGAAGGGACTGTTGTAGAAGCGTTGCCCAATACCCAGTTTCTGGTGGAGCTAGATAACGGTCATCGCGTTCTGGCCTATTTATCTGGCAAGATGCGGAAGTTTTACATACGCATTTTATTGGGCGACCGCGTGCGCGTGGAAATGAGCATGTACGACCCCACACGCGGGCGTATTGTTTATCGTCATAAAGACGGCCGTTTTGAAGATGAATAGCCCCGCCCCGTCATTTTATTTTCGCCCCCAATGGACCGCCATAGTGCCAAACATAAAGGTTCGATACTGAACATCTTCATACCCCGCCTCTCGCAAGAGAGCGACGAGTTCCTCCGGGGTTTTGAAGGCCTGCGTAGATTCGGGCAGATATTGGTAAGCGTCGGCGGCAGACCGTCCCCCGATAATCCGCCCCAAAAGCGGGATAATGACTTTGAGATGAAAGAGGATGAACGGGCGCAATAGCGGATGTCGCGGCGGGGTGGTATCGAGTATGACGATGCGCCCGCCCGGTTTTAAGACGCGCCTTTGTTCGCTTAAGGTCTGCGGAATATTGATGACATTTCTCACCAAATAGCCCGATACGACGGCGTCGAATTGGTTATCAGGGAATGGCAAGGCCAAGGCATCGGCGCCGAGCCAATGGATAGACTGGCCCCAACGGCGGTTGCGCCGTCCTACTTGCATCATCGGCAGGGCGAAATCTGCGCCGATGATGGTTGCCGTTGGGTTGGCGCGTTTCGCTTCAAAAGCAATGTCGCCCGTGCCGGTAGCGAGGTCGAGTAGCGCGCCGTCGGGTGGCAATTGCGCTTGGCGGACGACAAAGCGCCGCCATTTCAAATCTTGTCCAAAAGTCATCAATCGGTTCATCAAGTTATAGCGCTGGGCGATGCGCCCGAACATCTCTTGTACATAGCGCGACCGTTCCGCGCCTTTTAGGTGTGCCATGAGCGTTTCATCCATTAGGTGCTTGTGTGAATTATCACAATTGTAACGCTTTCTCATGAGTAGATGATGAATATTGCAAAATCATCTTTAGCGAAGGCTTCAGTGATATACTAAAGCGTAGTGATAATGGAATTGGGGATAATATGTCGTTAAGGTTCTACGAGATTGCAGAAGCCAACCATCGCATTCAAAACCCGCTATCTGAAGAAAAGCTCATGCAGTTGGGGCATATCTGCGGTTTGAACAGCGGGACGCGCATTCTGGACCTCGCTTGTGGCAAGGGGGAATTGCTATGCCGCTGGGCGTCGCATTTCGGCATCAAAGGCACTGGGGTAGATATTAGCGCGGTGTTTTTAGAAGCGGCGCAACAGCGCGCGCGTGAGTTAAACGTGTGGTCAGATGTGCAGTTTGTGCAGGCAGACGCCGCGGAGTATCCCCAACCGTTTCATCAGTACGATATTGTGTCTTGCATTGGCGCGACGTGGATAGGCGGCGGTCTTATTGGCACGCTCGATCTGATGCGCCCGGCGCTCAAAGATTTGGAGAGCGGTTTGTTCATCGTCGGCGATATTTTTTGGCAAACGCCCCCCACGGACGCGGTGCGCGCCGCCTTGGGGCTGGACGATAGCCCTATCTATGACCTAGGGGACTTGCCCGATGTGTTGCAGAGCGCAGACCTAGAGCTAGCCCATATGATTATCGCCACCCGCGATGAATTCGACCATTATTACGCCCAGCAGTGGATGACCGTACACCAGTGGTTGCGCGAGCACGCCGATGACCCCGACGCCTTCGCTATCCGCGAGTGGATAGGTCGCAGTCAGCGCTTATATTTGAAGTATGAACGGGACTATTTGGGCTGGGGCGTGTTTGTCCTGCGGCCGATGTGGGGGCGCTGATGACCCTGTTAGTGACTGGTTTTGAACCTTTCGGCGATGTTGGCGTCAATTCCTCACAACAAGTTGTGGAAAGCCTAGCGCTGCGCCGTGGTCTCGTCAGGGGGATTTTGCCCGTGTGTTATGGGGCTATCGAAGCTCGGATAGCTAGCCTGCTGGCCGATTACAACCCGCGCGCGTGGCTGATGTTAGGCATGGCCGGGGGGCGCGCCGCTATCCAATTGGAGCGGGTGGCGCTGAATCTAGATGATGCCGTGGCGGCGGATAACTTTGGGGAAGTGCGGCAGGGGCGGCCTATTGTGGCGGACGGACCGCTGGCCTACGGGTCTTGTTTGCCGCTCGATGCCTTCTATACCGCCTTAGAACGGCGCGCTATTTCCGTCGCCTATTCCAACCATGCGGGCACTTATTTGTGCAACCATGCGTTCTATTATGGGCGTCATTTGGGGGCTAGGTGCGGCTTTGTGCATTTGCCCGCCATTGGCGACGACGCGCCCAAAATGCCTTTGGCGCAGATGGCCGCGGCGGTCGAATTGTGCTTGGATGTCTTGGACGCGCTTTAGGCGCTACTCCGCAATTCCGCTAGCAGTTGCGCCATTTTCTCGTAATGCGCGCCTTTCCAGTAGATTTGTTGGCACGATTGGCATTGATGAAAGCTCTCAAAATTTTGTAGGATGCGGAGCGGCAACACGTGCGCGATGTGGTTTTTATCTACCAGGCAGAGCACGCCATTACACTTCATACAATGATGAAAAGGGCGTATGTGGGCCGCTAACTGGTAGCGTCCGCAGACCTCCACCAGTTCCGCGCGGGGCGCTGTAGCACGCACGTAGTACCCATAAATCACCAGACTACGCTTGAGCGCGCCAATATCGCGCGTGAGCAGGATACGCTTTTCGTAATGCGAAATATAGGCGAGTTCGTCATCGTGGAAGTCGTTGCGGTAGAGCGTATCGTAGCCCATCATGCGTAAGTAGCTAGCGAGACGTCCCAAGTGTGTATCGAGCACGAAGCGCGGCCGGCCCGGATAAGGCGGTATGAGCGGGATGGCGTGGCGCAAGGCGGCCGTCACGCCGACCGGGTACACGTGGACATCGTCGCCATCGCGCACGATATGGTTAAAATCTACCGAAACCCCGTTGACGCCGATGAGATAAATTTCAGGATGCGGCACGCCCAAAGACTCTATCATATCTTTGACAGAGGCGCGCCATGCGAAGCGATGTTCAATAGTTTGGTGTTTGTGGCGGTGGGGCAAGAAGTAATTGAGGGTATCGTAAAAGGTGAAGCGGGCCAGAGCAGTCATGCGCTTGGCCTTTTGGCTATAATCAGCACCCAATCGCCTTGTTGGCGTCGCTCCGTTGGGACTAGCCCGGTTCGGCGTAGGGCGGCTTCTACCTCCTCCGCTTGTTCGGCGATAATCCCGCTAAAGAGGGCCACGCCGCCCGGACGGACGGTATCCCCTAAATGCTGGTCGCACATGGCGATGATGATTTTGGCTAAGATGTTGACCACAATCATATCAAAGCGCCGCGCTGATGTGACGACCGATTCGAGGCTCCCTTCTTGGGCGGTGATTTTGTGTTGAACGCCGTTTTCGGCGGCATTTTCTTTGGTGATAGCTACAGCGAGCGGTTCGATGTCGAGCGCTAGCACATCAGAAGCGCCGAACTTGGCCGCGGCGATGGCCAGAATGCCGCTCCCGCATCCCAAATCGAGGACGCGATACCCCGCTTGTAAATACGCTTCGATGCCTTCGAGACAGAGTTGTGTGGTGGGGTGTGTGCCCGTGCCGAAGGCCATGCCGGGGTCGAGGGCGATTTCAACATCGTTCGGGTTGGGGGTCATTTCCACCCAACGGGGGCGAATGAGGATGCGCTGGCCAATGCGGAGCGGGTGATAGTGGGTCTTCCAAGCTTCTGCCCAATCGTCTTCATGGATGAGGCTATATTGCGGTTTGGGCATGGGGTACATCAAGCTCATGTGGCCCAAAGCGGTTTCGAGTTGGGTTTTGACAGTTGTGGCGCGCTCATCATCTGGGAAGTAAGCCTTAACGATGAGTGAATCGGCGGGTATGGCATCGCCGTCGTCCCATTTATCAGGCTCGATATGAGCTACCTCTACCGAGACGCCTTGATGTCCATAGCGTTGCAGTAATTCAGCGATAGCTTCTGCGGCTTCGCCATCTACAAGGAGCGAAACTTCTATCCAACGGCTCATGATTTTGTAAAGGGTTCGCGGACGAAAGATAGCCGCGTTTATTATGGCACTAAACGCAGAAATGGGCTAGCTGGATTGCTCCCCGCCGAAAAATTCCATGACACGGTCGAAGAATCCCCGTCCGTTAGATGTTGGCTGAACATCATTGCCGAAGGTGGCGGCCAATTTTTCAAAGAGTTCGCGCTGTTCTGGCGTGAGTTTGGTAGGCACGGTGACTTGGATATAGACCAACTGGTCGCCCCGGCCGAAGCTAGAGCCATCTTGGCGCAGACGTGGGATGCCTTTTCCGCGCAGGCGGAAGACTTTACCGGTCTGTGTGCCCGCTGGTATGGTGAGTTCGACGTCGCCATCTACGGTAGGGACGATGATTTTATCGCCGAGGGCGGCTTGGGCCACGTTGATATTGACATCAAGGATGATATCATCTTTGCGCCGCTTGAAGATAGGATGTTCTTGGACATGAAGCTTGAGATATAAATCGCCATTGATGCCATTGCGCCCGCCGCTATCGCCTTCGCCGCGCACTTGGATATGCAAGCCTTCGCTGATGCCGCCGGGGATGCGAACCGTTTTGACGACTTTTTGTCGGGTGCGGCCATCGCCGTTACAGGTTTTGCACGGTTTATCTACGATAGTGCCCGTGCCACGGCAACGGTTGCAGGGCGCAACCCGCACCATCGAGCCGAGAAAGGTTTGTTGGGCGGTGCGTATTTCGCCCGTGCCGTTGCATTGGGGGCAGGTGATGGGGGCGCTACCCGCTTCGGCGCCGGTGCCATCGCAGGTTTCGCATAGGTCGTTGCGGTAGAATGTGATTTCTTTTTCCACGCCGAAGACGGCTTCTTCAAAAGTGAGGACGACTTCTACTTCACGGTCAGCGCCTTTGGTGGGGGCGCGGCGCGAAGCATTGCGGCGTCCCGCGGCGCCGGTGAAAGCGTCGAAGAAGTCTTGGAAGATGTCTTCAAAGCCGGCATAGCCCGCCCCAGCGCCAAAACCGCCCGCGCCGCCATTGACCCCCGCATGGCCAAAGCGGTCATAACGGGCGCGTTTATCGTCGTTGGATAAGACTTCGTAAGCCTCGTTGAGTTCTTTGAATTTGGCTTCAGCATCAGGCGCTTTGTTCACATCGGGGTGATATTGCCGCGCGAGATGGCGAAATGCTTTTTTGATGTCGTCTTTGCTGGCATTGCGGGGAATGCCCAATATTTCGTAATAGTCTCTTGCCATGTGGTTTTCGCTCGTTACGCCCTATGCCTACAAACTAGAGGTGATGGGGATAGCGCTTGTGTGGCTATCCCCACCAATTAAGTCTAACACACCTTTACATTTCGGTGTATTCAGCATCCACAACATCTTCATTGGCTTTGTTCGCGCCATTGGCGGATGCATCACCGCTCGGTTGGTCGTAGAGACTGCCGCCCAACGTTTGGATGTGTTGGGACAAAACTTCGGTAGCGGATTGGATAGCGTTCACATCTTGGCTTTCCAGCGCGCTACGCACGGCGGCGACTTTCTCCTCGGTTTGTGTTTTCGCTTCTGACGGCAAGCGGTCGCCATAATCGCGCAGGAATTTTTCGGCGGCGTAAACGGTGGTTTCCGCTTGGTTGACGGCCTCGGCCATCGCTTTGCGTTTGGCGTCTTCCGCGGCGAATTGTTCGGCCTCGCGCACCATGCGTTCGATTTCCGATTCCGAAAGGCCGCTACTGGCGGTGATGGTGATTTTTTGTTCGCGCCCGGTCGCTTTATCTTTGGCGCTGACGTTCAAGATGCCGTTAGCGTCAATATCGAAGGTGACTTCGATTTGCGGGATACCGCGCGGCGCCGGTGGGATGCCGTCGAGGATGAAGCGCCCTAGCGATTTGTTGTCTTTGGCCATGGGGCGCTCGCCTTGCAAGACGTGGATTTCCACTTGGGTTTGGTTATCCGACGCGGTGGAAAAGATTTGGCTCTTGCGGCTGGGGATGGTGGTATTGCGTTCAATTAATGGTGTGGCGACACCGCCCAGCGTCTCGATGCTCAGGGTTAGCGGGGTGACGTCGAGTAGCAAGATGTCTTTGACATCGCCCGCCAAAACGCCAGCTTGGATAGCCGCGCCCAAAGCCACCACTTCGTCCGGGTTGACGCCTTTGGTCGGCTCTTTGCCGAAGAAGTTTTTGACCGCTTCTTGGATGGCCGGCATACGGGTCATACCGCCGACGAGGACGACGGCGTCTATGTCTTTAGCGTCTACGCCCGCGTCTTTTAGGGCTTGGCGCACCGGTTCGATAGAGCGCTTGATGAGGTTATCCACCATGCTTTCAAACTTGGCGCGCGACAAAGTGACGTTGAGATGTTTGGGGCCGCTGGCGTCAGCCGTGATGAAGGGCAGGTTGATTTCGGCGTTCAACGTGCTGGATAGCTCGATTTTGGCTTTTTCTGCCGCTTCTTTCAGGCGTTGCAGAGCTTGGCGGTCTTGGCGTAGGTCAATGCCATTTTCTTTTTTGAATTCATCGGCTAGCCAATTGATGATGGCTTCGTCGAAGTTATCGCCGCCGAGGAACGTATCGCCATTGGTGCTTTTCACTTCAAAGACGCCATCGGCAACCTCTAAGATGGAAATATCGAATGTACCACCGCCGAGGTCGTAGACGGCGATGAGGCCGCTATTGCGCTTGTCCAAGCCATAGGCGAGGCTGGAGGCGGTGGGTTCGTTGATGATACGCAACACCTCTAGGCCGGCGATGCGCCCGGCATCTTTGGTGGCATTGCGTTGGGCATCGTTGAAGTAGGCGGGCACGGTGATGACCGCTTGGGTGACGGGTTCGCCCAAGTAAGCTTCGGCATCCGCTTTAATTTTCTGCAAGACCATCGCTGAAATTTCGGGCGGGCTATATTCGCGGTCGCCCATCTTCACGCGGACATCGCCATTAGAGGCGGCAGATACTTTGTAAGGCACAACCTTAATGGCAGATTGTACTTGAGGGTCGTTGAATTTGCGGCCCATGAAGCGCTTGACCGAAAAGATGGTATTTTCTGGGTTGACCACCGCTTGGTTACGCGCGACTTTGCCGACGAGCCTTTCGCCTGTTTTGGGGTTGATGGCCACCACAGAAGGGATAAGGCGTCCACCTTCTGACGAAGGGATGACGACTGGTTCTCCGCCTTCCATGACGGCGACGACTGAGTTTGTTGTACCTAAATCAATACCGATAATTCTTCCCATGTTTCTTCTCCTGTTTTCCGTTTGGGTATTCATTAGCCGTTATGGAACGGCAGGTTGTATTAGCTAGTTGGCGACACGCACGAGGGCCGGCCGCAGAACGCGCCCATTGCTGATATACCCTTTTTGTAGCGTGGCGCTGACGTGCCCACTGGCGACGGAATCGTTATCTTCCATCCCGACGCCTTCATGCAAGGCGGGGTCGAAGGGTTGGCCGGTGGGGTCAATCGCTTCAATTTGGAAGTCTTCGAGCAATTTTTGTAATTTGCGTTGTACCATCGTGATGCCATTCACCCACGGGTGGCCCGCCCATTCTTCTGGGATGGTTTGCATGGCCCTTTCAAAATCGTCAATGATGGGCAACAGCTTCACGAGGGTGTCTACAGCGCCCCGATGCCCCGCTTCGGTCATTTCCCGTTCTACTCGCCGTTTGTAATTGGCGAATTCGGCTAGGGCGCGTTGCCAACCATCGAGATTTTTTTGCGCTTCTTGCTTGGCGGCCTCTAATTGCGCTAGTAGGGTCGTGACATCAGGCGTATCGCCCGTTGTGACGGTCTCGTCGCCGACGCCGTTCGATTCGTTCGGCGCGGTTGTCTCGTTCGCTACAGCGCTTTTTTCTGCTTCTTTGCCCTTGCGTTTGCTCACACGCAAATACCTCCACATATCATGTGATTTCAATCGCCTTAGTGTAGCGGATGTTTGATAGAATTGTATTAACAAAAGCGCCAAAAGAGACAATTATTCTAGCTATCTTCCGCCTTTGGGGTGGGTGGTGGCAGGGGCGGCGCATCGGGCGTGTTGTACAGATTGTCTAACATATCGGTCATCAGGCCGGCGATATAGCGCACCACGCTGATAGCCCGCTCATAATCAATATGGGTGGGTCCCAAGACCCCCAAAGCGCCGCTGAGCTGTCCCGGCAAGCCGTAACGCCCCACCACCATACTCACATTGCTCAACGCCGACCATTTGCCATCCCCGGCGATGACGACCTGTACTTCGCCTTCGTGTGGTAGAGGCTTGAGCAATTCACCTAAAAGCATATTGAGGAAGGCGCGTTCTTCAAAAATGCGGACCGCTTGTTGCGCGCCTTCGCCATCGCGGAAGGTGGTAATAATTTCGCTGAGTCCATCGCGGTAAATGAAGCGAAATTGATTTTGGTCGGAGCTTTCCATCAATTCGATGATGAGGTCGGTGATTTCGCGCTCTAGCAGGGGCAATTGCAAGCTTTTTAGGCGCACCTCTTTAACGCTGGCATCGGCGTACAAGGTATTGAAGCGGTTGGCAATGTCGCTAAGGGCGCTCTGTTGTACGGTATCGGCCAAGTTGAACATCCGCTGGTGGACCGTGCCGCCTTGTAAAACCAGCACCAGCAAGATGAGACGACCTTGTATAGAGATGAGTTCCAAATGCTTATAGTGGGGTGTTTCTACGATGGGCGCGGTCACCAGCGAGGCGCTACGGGTGGCATGGGCGAGCACCGTGGCCGATTGGCGCATCCAGTCGTCGAGGCCGCCGGGGAGGGAATCGAGGCGGCGGGCGATGCTACTTTGTTCGGTGGCCGGCAGGTCGCTATGATTGATGATGTGCCGCACGAAGTAGCGATAGCCCATGGCGGTGGGCACCCGCCCGGCGGAGGTATGGGGCGCAGTGATATAGCCCAATTCTTCTAGGCGCGCCATCTCGTTACGCACGGTCGCCGAGCTATAAGACATGCCAAACACTTCTACCAAGTATTTAGAACTAACTGGCTCTGGGGTTTGGGTATAGGCACGGACAATGAGCGCGAGGATTTGTTCTTGGCGTCGGGTTAAATCGGGGAAGGAAAATTCTTCGGACATCGTTTATCTGCACCCTCAACATCCATCATAACACCGATAAAACGCACTTTTCCATCTTATCATGCCCTATGGAGTGCGTCAAAACTATCAGAAATTCATCAAATTTTTAAGTAAGCATCGCGGATATAGCCACGTCTGAGTATACAGAGCAAAAAATCATCGTCCGTAACCCAAACTCTATGGTATGATGCTAGACGGAACATATCCATAGCCGATATGAGGAGCAACAAGGAACATGGGTGCTAAAACCTTTAACGTCAACGAGGCCGATTTTCAATCCCAAGTCTTGCAATCTGATAAGCCCGTGCTGGTGGACTTTTGGGCCGAGTGGTGCGGGCCGTGCAAGATGATTGCGCCTATCGTTGACGAAATCGCCACGGAATACGATGGCAAAATCCGTGTGGCTAAGATGGACGCCGACGAAAACCAGAATGTGTTGATGGAATACAACATTATGGGTATCCCAACGCTCATTCTTTTTAAGGATGGGCAACCGGTGGAACGGATTACCGGTTATAAGCCCAAAGATAAAATCGTCAGCAAGCTATTGCCGCACCTTTAAGCCCGCACATGAAAAACGCCCGCGCGACGACGGGCGTTTTTTTATCCCAACACGTACGTTCAATCGGCGGAGGCTTCGGCCGTTTTGTTGGCTTCTACGCCATTTTCTGCCCCCGCTAGCGGGATGACAAAATGGAAGGTAGAGCCTTTGCCGAGTTCGCTTTCTACCCAAATTTCGCCTTGGTGGCTTTCGATGATGCCGGCGGTAATCATCATGCCTAGCCCGGTGCCGGGTTGTTCTTGGGCTAGCGGGTTTTCGCTACGGAAGTATTTCTCGCGGAAGAGCCGCGCAAGGTCTTCTTCGCTCAGGCCGATGCCTTGGTCTGTCACTGAAATATGGAGCATGGGGCCCATGGGCTTGCGATGCTTGCGGTCTATATAGTGGGGGACGACGCGCGCGCGAATGGTGATAGTGGTCTCTGGCGGGCTGTATTTGTGGGCATTGGTCATGAGATTTGTGAGCACTTGGATGAGCCGATTTTGGTCACCCATAATCAAGGGCAAATCCTCCGGCAAATCTTGGAAGACGGTTTGCCGTTTTTCGTCTAATTGTTGTTGGAGCGGGCGCAGGGTTTCTATAACCACATTGCGGAATTCGATAGGCGAGGCGAAGATGTTCAATTTGCCGATGGCCACCAATTCCGAATCGCGCAAATCGTTGATGAGCAGTTGCATGCGGTCGGCGTTGGTGCGTATGACGTTGAGGAAGTTGGCTTGTTGTTCGCTAATTTGGCCGGTGACGCCACTTTTGAGCAGGTCGGCATAGCCTTTGACCGAGGCCAAAGGTTGTTTGAGTTCGTGGGCGACAAAACTAACGAATTCGCTTTTGGATTCGTTGGCGCGGGCGAGTTCGGCGTAAAGTTGGGCGTTGGCGATGGCGATGCTGGCATGCTCAGCCAAGCGTTGGGTGAAGGCCCAATCGCTCAGGGTGAAGCGCGGCTCTTGGTTCGTCTCTAGGATGAGAATAGCGTTGATGTCGTCGCCGGAGAACATCGGGATGGTGATTTGGCTGAGGCTATTTTTCAGCCCTCTATGATAATCCGGGTCAATGCTGACATCTGGCGCGAAATCGGCTTGCCCGGTACGCATAACGCGCTTGATGATGCCTTCGTCTAGCGGCCAGTTCATGCCGTCCGCGCCTTCTGGGAATTCGTCTTCCATGTAGCCGTGGATGGCCACGATGTGCAGGCGTTTGGGCGAGCCGGCGATGATACCCAAAGCCCCCGCTTGCGCTTTGCAGTTGGTCACGGCCCAGCGCACGGTGATTTCGGCAACTTGGTTTAGGTCGAGCGTGCGGTTGAGTTCGGTATCTATGCGCTCTAGCATCTCTAATTCTTTGACGCGCTCGGTCAGTTGGATGTCGGTCATGCTGAAGCGTTGGGCGTTTTCGATAGCGACGGCGGCTTGGCCGGCAAAGGTGGTCACCAGCTCGACATCTTCTTCTACAAAAATCGTCCCATCTTTCTTGTTCAGAATCTCTAGCACGCCGATGACGCGCTCTTTGGCGATGAGCGGGACGGCCAAAAGCGACATGGTTTTGAAACCAGCGGCCACATCGCCGGCGTGTTGGGGGTCGTGCAGGGCATCGTTAGAGATGATGGGTTTGCCGGTGGTCGCCACCCGCCCGACGACGCCTTGACCGGGGGCGAGCCGCGAGCCGATGAGTTCTTGGCCAGAGCCGCCGATGACCACGCGGAATTCTAGCTCTTTGTTGTTTTCGTTTGTGACGAGCAAGAGCGAGCCGGCTTCGGCGTTCAAAATCTCGACGGCGCTAGAGGTGATGATTTCCAGCAACTTTTCCACGTCCAATTCAGTGGCCACCAATTGGCGGCTAATTTCGTTGAGGGCGCTCAGCTGGCGCGCGCGCATGTTGGTTTCGGAGAAGAGGCGCGCTTTATCGAGCGATGTTGCCGCCAGAGCGCCGATGTCGCTGAAAATTTTGAATTGGTCGTCGGTGTAAATATCGCCAGAGCGCAATTTAGCTACCGCAATCACGCCCAAGGTGCGCGGCCCAGCGATGAGCGGAACGCCCATCCACGCCCGCAGGTGGGGGTTAATGATGTCCAGTTGGGCATTGCGGCGGAGCATCTCTCGCTCGAAGTCGTTTACGCGCAGGGGTTGCGCGGTGCGGACCACTTCGCTAAATAAATCTTTGCCCAAAGGCCACCGTTGGTTTTCTTTGTTGCGGTAGCGTTCGTCATCTTCTAGGAAGAAAGCGAAATAGAGTTGGTCGGTGGTGGGGTCGTGTAGGGCGATGTAGAAGTTTGCGGCGTCAATGAGGCGGCTAGTTTGGGCGTTGATGAGTTCTAGCAGATCATCGAATTCAATCGTGAAGTTGACGGCTTGGCCCACTTGGCTGAGCACGTCCAATTCACGCACGCGCCGCTCTAGCGATTCAATCACTTGGGCGCGTTCCACCGCTACGGCCAATTGGCTAGTGAGATTGTTGACGAAGCGCAATTCTTCAAAAGAGTAGTTGCCGACGCCCGAACGGGGCGGTCCGATGACGATAAAGCCATTGAGGCGGTCTTTGCCGTTTAGCCCTACAAGGATAGTCGCTTTTAAGATAGTTAGGCGCATGCGGTCGGCTTGGAGTTCGTACGGCCACGGCTGGTTTTTTTCTAGCAGAATCGCTTGGTCGCGCCCCTGCAAGAAATGGATGATGCCGCTCCCATGCGAGAAGCGCACGTCGGTTTCTGGCTCGCCATAGGCGCTATAGTCGCCCGTTTGGCTGTTGAGCAGGAAGACGAAATTATTGGTAGGGGCGATAGTTTTATCTAGCAAGATGCGAAAGGCGCGCAAAATCTCGCGATAATTGACCATCGTGGTCAATTGTTGGCTGAAGGCTTCGATATATTGTTGGTAATTGCGGCGCGTGCGGTAGTAGATTTCGTCAATGCGTTGTTGTAGGGTGGTCCGCACCGGGATGAAAAGCGCGGCGATGATAAAGATGGTGAGCGCTATTAATAAGGGGTCGTTGGCTGGCACGGCCGTTTGGGTTATCAGGCTGACGCCCATCACCAGCAAAAAGTAGCCGATGGCCAAGGCGGCCAGCATGATGGAATAGGTGATGCCCCTACTGATGATGCGGTCGGTATCGAGGCGGCGATATTGTAGGACCGCGTAGGCGATAGCCACAATGGGCGTGATGAAGAAGGGCATCATCGCCTCGAAACTGAGCGGCACGGGCGATTGGTTGAAGCTTTGTAGAATACGGTTGCCTATCCAGATGATAATCGGCAGTAAGGTTAAGGCCGAGCCGATGAGCAAGGTGTTGGTTTGGTCGCGGGTGGTCAACGATACCGAGCGCGGCCGTTGCACGAACACGAGCAATAGGATGATGCTAATAACACCGACAACGAGCGTGCCGGTGGCGATTTGCATAGGCAACCCATGTTGTCGGGGATTATCGATGGTGACATAGACCCACAAGGTGATAGCCATCATCACCGCGCTGGCCGTCAGGGGGATGAAGCGGACGATGGGGTAACGGTAAGTCAAAGCGATAGGTGTCAGGAAGATGAGTCCTAACGTGATGATAGCGCCGCTCAGGAGCGTTGCCGCCACCAGCCACAACGGGATGAGATTATAGAACATCCCCACATCGCTGATGCCCGCCATAAAAATAGCCATCAAAAAAGCGATGATCGTTGCCAACAAGGCGACGGGTTCGTTAGCGCGATAGCGCAGAATGACGAGGCCGATGATGAGCGAGATGAGGCCAGAGATATAAGGGATGACGAAATAAGCCAACACATCGCCCGCGGGGAAGGGGGCTAATGAATAAGTGACCGCGCAGATACTGGCAGAAGCGCCATCTGCCGCGCAATTTTCGATAGCGGTGCCCTCTGTGGTGATGGCGTCTGGCGGGGCGAGGCGGCGGAAAGTGACGCGCACGCTATCGGGATAGCTGAGGACGTTGAGGGCGTTTTCGTAACCTTCTTGGGCGGCGACGGGGTCGTAATCGGCCGTCGTCGGATTGATGGGCGTCTCGTTGATGCTGAGGATTTCATCGCCGAAGCGCAGGCCAGCATCTAGCCCCGGCCACGTCTCGGTAGTGGTGGGGTGGCTACTGCTGACGACCATCGTATGGGTGAGCATCGTCCCGAAGAAGGGGCGATTCAGCCATTCCACCATGCCCAACAAATAGACGACGAAGGCAATGCAAGTGATGATACCCAATACGAAGGTTAAGCCGCTCCATAAGCGGGTGTTCAATTTTTCGGGGGTATAGACGCGCTTGAGGGTGCGGACAGTGGGCTTATTGTTGGATTGGGGGGTGGAAGTTGCGCTCATGGGTTGCTTCCAGCATATGTTAAACAAACGGTATTGTTATTCTATCATGAAGCGGCGATTTCGTTAGCGTTTTGGGTGTGTGATTTTCGTTTATTTTTGGTTTGATGTCGCTGTTGGCATCGCTTAAAGTCATTTTTGGGGGTGATATGGCTCATTTGTATGGGGTTTTCATATCTTTTTAGGGTCGAAAAAGGTACAATAAAGATATATTTTTTTAGGACTGTGGGTAACTGATTATGGCGAATCAAGCGATACGTGTGCTGATTGCGAAGCCGGGTCTAGATGGTCATGACCGCGGCGCTAAGGTGATTGCGCGCGCCCTGCGCGATGCCGGTATGGAGGTCATCTATACGGGATTGCGCCAGACGCCGGAGATGATAGCGAAATCCGCCCTACAAGAAGATGTGGATGTGGTGGGGTTGAGCATCTTGAGCGGCGCGCATCTGACGCTCGTCCCGCGGGTGCGCGAGGCGATGAATGACCAAGAGTTGCAAGACGTGCCTATCATCGTCGGGGGCATCATCCCGGAAGATGACCATGATAAACTCCGCGAGTGGGGGGTATCGGGCATTTTTGGTCCGGGGACCAATACAGATGAGATTGTGGCGCACATTCGCCAGTTAGTTAGCGCCAAAAACGGATGAAGCGAGATGAAACGGTAGGCATGGACATAAGAGCGCAGGACGTATTAGCTGGCAATCGGCGCGCTTTGGCGCGCCTTTTAACGCAAATCGAAAATGAACGCGGGGATTTTGCGGCGGTGTTGGCCGCTTTGTACCCGCATACGGGGCGCGCATGGGTTATCGGCGTGACCGGCGCGCCGGGGACGGGCAAAAGCTCTTTGGTGGCAGCCTTGACGAAACAGTTCCGCGCGTCGGGCAAACGGGTTGGCGTGATTGCCGTAGACCCCACATCGCCTTTCACCGGCGGGGCCATTTTGGGCGACCGTATCCGTATGCGCGAGGTCAGCTTGGATGAGGAGGTGTTCATCCGTAGCATGGCGGCGCGCGGCAGTTTGGGCGGCCTATCGCGGGCCACGCGCGATGCGACGCGCGCGATGGACGCCGCGGGCTTCGAGATTATCCTCATCGAGACGGTGGGCGCGGGACAAAACGAGGTGGAAATCGTCCGCGCGGCCCATACGGTGGTGGTGGTAGAAGCGCCGGGGTTGGGCGATGATGTGCAGGCCATCAAGGCGGGCATCTTGGAGATTGCCGATGTGTTGGTGGTCAATAAAGCGGACCGTCCCGGCGCGATGCAGACCTTTCGCGCGTTGAAGTCTATGTTAGAATTGGGGCATCCGGCCGCGCGTAGCCAATTGGTGATGCATCATGGGCGCTTGTTAGAATCCGAGCCAAGCGCCGCGTCTTGGGATGGGCAGATGTGGTTACCGCCCATTGTGCAGACGGTCGCCACGGAAAATAAAGGGCTAGCAGAGCTGATGGAAGCGCTATCAGCGCATCGCCAACATCTGCTAGAGAGCGGCAATTGGGCACAGCTAGAGCGGCAACAAATCGAGATTGAGCTGAACGAACGGTTGCAAGCCGCGCTTTTACGTCGTTTGAAGGCCCGCTTGCGCCCAGAAGACCTTGCGAATGTGTTGGAAAATGTACAAAATCGAACCCTAGACCCGCATCAGGCGGTCGTTACCATTCTGCAATTATCCGGTTTGTTCAACGAGTGAGAGAGGCGGTAAGGGTGGCGGAAAATAAAGTGCCCGGCACCAAGTACGGGGGCGACATGGGCGAGATGCCTAACATGTTCGGTGAATTAAAGCTCTTTAGCGGTTCTGCGTCTAAGGAGTTGGGCGATGAAATCGCTTCTTATTTGAACCAAAAACCGCGTTACCGCGATTTGCATTGTGGTAAATATCATCGGCACGTCTTTTCTAACGAAAATATTTTCATCCGTCTAGAAGAGAGCGTGCGCGGTAAAGATGTGTACCTCGTCCAAACGATGGCCAGCCCCCTTCACGATAATATCATGGAGATGCTGATTATGATTGATGCGCTCAAGCGGGATTCGGCATGGCGCATCAATTTGGTAGTCCCCTACATGAGTTACACCCGTTCAGATAAGAAAGACCAACCGCGTGTGCCCATCACCGCGCGGCTGATGGCCAACATCATCGAGACGGCCGGCGCGGACCGTTATATCACCATTGATTTGCACGCGGGCCAAATTCAGGGCTTTTTCAACATCCCCGGCGATGCCCTCAGCGCGTTTTATTTGCTATCGGACTATGTGGCCGATTTGAACATCCCTGACCTCGTGGTAGTCGCTACCGATTTGGGCTTTGCCAAGCAGGGGCGTAACTGGGCGGCGCGCTTGGGTGTGCCCTTGGCTTTTGTGGAAAAGCGGCGCGTGGATAATGCCGAACGTCCCGAAGCGTTGTCTTTGGTGGGCAATGTGGACGGCAAAAATGTTTTGCTGGTAGATGACGAGGTGAATACCGCGGGTAGCATCGTGAACGCGGTGAATGTGGTGCGGGAGCACGGCGCGCGCGATGTGTACTTCGCTTTCACCCACGCCTTTTTTTCTGACGAAGCCGTCAAGCGTCTGGATAGCTTGGGTTTGAAGCAGATAATCTTCACCAATACCTTACCCCTACCCCCCACCCGCCGCCTGCCGAATATGAAAGTATTATCGGTCGCGCCATTGCTCAGCGAAGTTATCCAGCGGGCGCATGAAGGGCGTAGCGTGGGCGAATTGTTTAATGAATAGCTAAAAATTGTATAAATTTTCGCGATTTTTAACGGCTATTTCATTCCACAGGTGTAAATGCTTATATGATATAAAGCAGGTGTGTTTACCCACGCGGAAGGAATCGTCGTGACAGAAATTTCAGCGAAATCACCCATGCAACGGCCCTTCATCTCTTGGAAGGCGCTGTTGGCGGGGGGCGCTTCGTTTTTGGTGGTCATCACGGCTATGACCGTGTTGATAGAAACAGTTGGCTTGGAACGCTTGCAAGCGTTCATTGACGAGGCCGGCGCTTTAGCCCCCTTAATTTATGTATTCATCAAAGCGGTGACCTATATTTTTTCGCCGTTGAGTAGCGGGCCTATCCAGCTATCGGCTGGGATACTGTTTGGTCTGTGGGGGGGTGTTTTTTATACCTTGCTGGGCGAAGTGATTGGCGGCACGGTCAACTTTTTGATTGCGCGCAAGTTGGGGCGGCCGGTCGTGCGGCGCTTCGTGGGCGAAGAGGGCATGCGCCAAGTAGACCAACTATATCATCGGGTAGGGGGCTGGCGCGCGTTGGCGTATTCGCGTTTGTTCCTCTTTGCCTTGTACGATTTTATGAGCTATGCGGCCGGTTTAACACCGCTGCGCTTAAGAACCTATGTCCTCGTTTCGGCCTTGTGTGGTTTTGTGCCTACATTCGTCTTCGTCGGCCTTGGCACGACCCTAGCGACCGACCGCGACGCCTTGTTCCTCGTCTATGCGGGCGTTGGCGTCGCCTCCGTTCTGCCGCTATTGCTGAACAAGGGGTTTCGTCGTGGGTTGTGGCGGTTGGTGCGCCCATCCCAAACGGAATCCTAGAACATTTTGGTTGCTTTATCCAATTGCCCCAATTCGTCGGCGCTCAGCCGCACATCGGTAGCGCCGACAACATCGCTGAGTTGCTCTAGGGTGCGGGCCCCGATGATGGGCGCGGTGACGGTCGGCTTGGCCAGTAGCCACGCGAGCGCGATATGGGCGACGGGCACATTGTGCCCTTTGGCGATGTCTTGCATGAGGTCGAGCGCCTTATAGGCATCCTCGTTATTGATGAGCGTTTTGATGAGACCGCTAGATTCGCGGGTGGTATCGGGTTTGCGATTGTCGCGGGTGTATTTGCCGGTGGCGAAACCCGCGGCTAAGGGGCTATAAGGGATGACGGCGATGTCTTGGTCGGCGCAGGCATCGGCTAACTCGCGCTCGTACTCGTCGCGGTGAAAGATGCTGTAATGTGGCTGGATGCAGTCGTAACGGGCGAGTTTATGCACATCGCTTATCCACAACGATTTCATGAGCAACCAAGCGGGGTAATTGCTACACCCGATGTAGCGCACCTTGCCGCTCTGCACGAGGCTATCTAAAGCGGATAGGGTTTCTTCTAGCTTGGTGCTGTTGTCTGGCCAATGGGTTTGGTACAGGTCTATATAGTCGGTTTGCAAGCGGCGCAAACTATCTTCTACCGCGCGCAAGATATGATGACGGCTGAGACCTTCGCCATTGGGGCCATGCCACATGCGCCCGCGCACTTTGGTAGCGATGATGATTTCGTGGCGGGGTTTATCGCGTAGCCATTTGCCGATAATCGTTTCTGATTCGCCCCCGCTATTGCCGGGCACCCAACTAGAGTAGATATTGGCCGTATCAAAGAAGTTGATGCCAGCGGCTACCGCCAAATCCATGATGGCGAAAGCGTTTTCTTCATCAGTAGACCAACCAAAGGTCATTGTCCCCAAGCAGAGACGGCTCACTTGTAAACCTGTGCGACCGAGCGATGTATACTTCATGGCGATTTCTCCATGTTTTGGGATATTTTCAATCTAGACAAATGTTGAACGCTACTATTTAATCATTTTTCTAACAGGGCGTTTATGCAATCGTGCTATAATCATAACGCTCTAATTTCCTAGAGCCAACAGATGGGTAAAAGGACAAGAACCTCCCATGATTAAAACCATAATGAAAAAGGTGCTCGGCGACCCCATCGAGCGCGCTTTAGCCAAATACCGCGAAACAGTCGAGAAAATCAACGCGCTAGAACCCACGCTACAAGCCCTTGATGACGAATCCCTTCGCAAGCAAACGGCGCTATTCCGCCAACGCCTTGCCGAAGGCGCTTCTCTCGATTCTATTCTGGTAGAAGCGTATGCGACAGTGCGCGAAGCCTCGCGCCGCACCATCGGCTTGCGCCACTTCGATGAACAACTCATCGGCGGCATCGTTTTGCACGAAGGGCGCATCGCAGAGATGAAGACGGGCGAAGGTAAGACGCTCGTAGCGACCTTGCCGCTGTATCTGAACGCGCTGGCCGGCAAGGGCGTTCATTTGGTCACGCCGAACGATTATCTGAGTAAAGTGGGCTTGCAGACGATGGGGCCCATCTATCACTTTTTGGGCTTGTCGGCCGCCGTCATCCAAAATACGGGCGGCAACCCGAACGACGGCTCTTTCATCTACGACCCGAATTATGATTCTGATGATGCGCGTTACCAGAATTTGCGGCCAGTAACGCGCCGAGAAGCCTACGCGGCAGACATCACTTACGGCACTAACAACGAATTCGGCTTCGATTATCTGCGCGACAACATGGTCATAGACCGCGCGCAGATGGTGCAACGCGGTTTACATTATGCGATTGTGGATGAGGTGGATAATATCCTCATAGACGAAGCGCGTACCCCGCTCATCATCTCTGGGCCAGCCGACCCGCCATCGGAATATTATAAAAAATTCGCCGACATCGTGCGCCGTTTGCGCCGTAGTAGCCCCGAAAGTGTAGAGGCCAAAGAACCCGATGGCGATTATGTGGTAGATATTAAAGACCGCATCGCCTATTTGACCGAAGAAGGGGTCGAAAAAATCGAGCGTATGTTGGGGGTAGAGCAACTATACAGCCCCGAAAATAGCGAACTTATCCCTTATTTGGATAATAGCTTGCGGGCGCACGCCTTGTACGAACGTGACCGCGAATATATCGTGCAGGGCGGGCAAGTCATCATCGTAGATGAATTCACCGGACGGTTGATGGTTGGGCGGCGTTTTTCGGAAGGCTTGCATCAGGCGATAGAAGCCAAAGAAGGCGTGGAAATCCGCCGCGAAAATATCACGATGGCGACCATCACCTTCCAAAATTACTTCCGCATGTACAATAAACTGGCCGGCATGACCGGTACCGCGATGACCGAAGTGGAGGAGTTCGAGAAGATTTATAATCTCGAAGTGGTGGCTATCCCCACCCATGTACCCGTCATACGCCGTGACTACGAAGACCTCATCTACATGACGGAAGATGCGAAATGGCGCGCCGTCGTCAGCGAGATTAAGGCGCGTTCCCAAGCGGGCCAACCGGTGCTCGTGGGCACGGTAGCCATCGAGACATCGGAGCGTTTGAGCAAGATGTTGAAAAAGGCGGGCATCGAACATCAGGTGTTGAATGCCAAGCAACACGAGCGCGAAGCGGCCATCATCGCCCAAGCGGGGCGCCCCGGCGCGGTGACCATCGCTACCAACATGGCGGGGCGTGGTGTAGACATCTTGTTAGGGGGTAACCCCGAAGGGCTGGCCCGCGAAATCCTCAAAAAACAAGGTATAGAGGTGAGCGCGGCCACGGAAGAACAATGGGAAGCGGCCCTCGCCGAAGCCAAAGCCCAATGCCAGCGAGACCGCGTTAAAGTGATTGAAGCGGGGGGCTTATTCGTCTTGGGCACCGAACGGCACGAGGCGCGGCGGATTGATAACCAACTGCGCGGGCGCGCCGGACGGCAAGGCGACCCCGGCGAATCGCGCTTTTACCTGAGCCTTGATGACGATTTGATGCGCCGTTTTGCCCCCGAACGCATCAAAAGCTTCATGAAGATGGCCAATATCCCCGAAGATGAACCCATCGAACATTCGATGATAACGAAGTCTATTGCCCAAGCGCAAATGCGGGTGGAGGGGCACTACTTCGATATTCGTAAGCGCGTCTTAGAATATGATGATGTCGTCAACCGCCAGCGCGAAATCATCTATAGCCAGCGCAAAGATTGGCTGGAAAAGGAATCAGAAACCCTGCGGGAAGACTATTTCGCCATCATCAAGGAGAACATCCTAGACACGCTAGAAGAATTTTATGACCCGGACGCGGGTTGGGATATTGAAGCGACGTATCGCAAGCTGTTCACGATTTTTCCCGTTCCATCCAGCATCACCCTAGATAAGCTGGAGGAGCTAGACGATGACGATATAGAAGAACTGGTCGTTAGCGCGGCCCAAGCGGCTTTCGAGGCCAAGGCGACGGAGTTAGAAGCGGTTCAGCCGGGGCTGATGGATAGGGCCTTGCGCTTTACGATGTTGCGAGCGATAGATACCCATTGGCAACGGCATCTGACCGATTTGGATATTTTACGGGAAGGCATCGGCTTGATGTCGGTGGCACAGCGTGACCCCCTAGTCGAATATAAGCGCGAGGCCTTCGCCATGTTCGAGGAATTGCAAGGTCGCATCCGCGAGCAAGCCGCGCGCGAAATTTACATGGTCACGGCGACGGTGGCCCAACGCCAGCCGACACGTCGCCCCATGCAGGCGGTCCGCCCTAGCGAAAATGGTAGCGCACAGCCCGCCAAACCAGAGACCGTGCGAAAGACCCGCACCATCGGGCGCAATGACCCGTGTCATTGCGGGAGCGGCAAAAAGTATAAACATTGCCACATGCGCGAAGACCAGTTGAAAGAGCGCGCCTGAGCTTTGGGGATGTCTCGGCGGTCGGGGCAGTCAGTTGCGCCACCGCCGAGTTATGGTTATATATAGTCGTGGCGAAATAGGGTGAATGGGGTGTATCCATGGCGACCGGTGACATGGCTTCGTCCAATAGCGATATAGATGCGGGTTGGGAAGCTTTCCTCACGCATAAAGTGAATTCATTCATCAAATGGGATCTTGTGCGCTTTTTCCACGATAACCCCCATACGGCAGATACGGCGGAGAACATCGCGCGTTATACGGGGCGTGACCATAAGACGATTCATCGTGAATTGAACGGTTTAGTAGAATCGGGT
Organism: Anaerolineaceae bacterium; assembly: GCA_037441665.1. Classification (GTDB taxonomy): domain Bacteria; phylum Chloroflexota; class Anaerolineae; order Aggregatilineales; family Phototrophicaceae; genus JBBIRQ01. Next base: position 312,671 of record JBBIRQ010000002.1, read on the forward strand.
GTGCTGACGCTAGAGACGATTGGCGATGCCGATATTTACCGCTTGACCACCGATGCAGACATTCGGGCGCGGATTACGGAATTTGTCCAAGCTTGTCATGACCGCCGCTTCCGCGTGAAGGCCATCCACTACTTGATACAAAGCAAAGCTTTTAACCCTAGATACGATTTTTAAGACTGTGAACATCGCCTCGGTCAATCAGTTTCTTATTTTGTATGCGTGGTTTTTGCACGCCGCGCTCCTTCTATTTTTTTTGCTCATCGGTCGTTTTTATCAGCGCTTTTCGGGTAGCACAACGCATTATCGTTTATTCGGGGTGGTCATTTTGTGCTATGGCGCCTCGGCGGTGCGTTATGCGAGCTTGCGTCAAGTGAGGGGCGATTGGTTGGCGGACGCCTTCGCGACGCTTGGCGGCGCGTTGTTGCTGATGTTGAGCGCGTTTTTGTATCGCCGTATGATGAGCAAAACCAGATGATAGGCGACTTATTCGCCCTGTTGGGCCCGGCGGCGGTGGGCGTTTCGTTATGGGTGATGGGCAAATTGAGCAAACGGCTGAGCCAAGTGACCCATGCACGCCCCTACTATCGCCTGTTATACGTGGCGGCCATCATGGTTTGGGTCGGCGGCGCGGGGCGCTTAATCGCCATATTGGCGCAAAATGAAGATTTATACCACAATACAAGTTGGACGTTCGTCATCCATGGCTTGCCCGCCTTGGGTTTGACGTTAGCGCTGATTGTCGTTTGGTATTATTGGAGCTGGTTATTAGCGGAACGCGATTGACTGACTTCAATTGTGGTTTAGGCTTGATTCTTGTATAGTGTTAAAAAAATGAGGGGTTTGTAGGAGCATTTTTTGCTGAACGGGGGATTGGTCCACGCGATACGGGCGATGCCCAAAATTGAATTACATCGCCACCTCGAAGGCTCGGTTCGCATTGAGACCTTGGTTGAAATCGCCCAACAATTTGGTATCGAAATGCCCGAATATAGCGCGGATACCCTGCGTCCCTTCGTGCAGATGATGCCCAACGAGCCACGCAATCTACAACATTTTTTCGGCAAATTCCAAACGTTGCGCCAGTTTTATCGCTCTGAAGAAGTCATCCGCCGCATTGTGCGCGAGAATGTGATAGATGCGGCCGCAGATAATATCAAGTATTTGGAGTTGCGCTTTACCCCTAACACGCTCCGCAACATCATTCATTGTTCGGCGGGCGACATTGTGCGCTGGGTGTGCGAAGTGGCCCAAGAAGCCTCTCGTGAATGCGATATACAGGTGCGGCTCATCGCTTCCGTCAATCGCCACGAGAGCGTAGAAGATGCCAAGACGGTCATTCAAGCGGCGGTAGATTATGCCGATAAAGGGGTTGTGGCCGTAGATTTGGCAGGGCGGGAGAATGGCCACCCCGCCGCGCCTTTCCGTTCCCTGTTCCGAGAGGCTAAAAAAGCGGGTTTGTTCATCACCGTGCACGCGGGGGAATGGGCGGGCGCGGAGAGCGTTTGGGATGCGGTGGGCAATTTGAACGCGGACCGCATCGGTCATGGCATATGGGCCGTGCAAGACCCCGGCGTGGTGGCGATTTTGTTAGAGCGCAACACCGTTTTAGAGGTATGCCCGACAAGCAACGTGGATACCGGCGCGGTAGACCGTATCGAGGCGCACCCGCTGTTGGCGCTGATGCGGCAGGGCGTCGCCACGACCCTAAACACCGATGACCCGCTCATTTTTAATGTGACGTTGAGCGATGAACTCGCGCGGGCGGCGCAAAGCTTCGGCCTGACGCTCGACGATATTAAAGAGGGCATTCTACGCGCGGCGCGGGCCGCTTTTTTGCCGCCGAAGGAGCGCGAAGCCTTATTAACCCAGTTTTTGCACTGGTTAGCAGGGGTTGAGTGAGCTTCGATGACAGCGTCACACGCGCCCGTTGCGGATACCAAGCCGACCTTGCGTTCGTTACCGATGGCGTTTTATATCGCTAATACGTTGGGGTTAGTCCTCGCGACGGCGCTACTCATCGCTTTCATCATCGTTTCTTTCCAGACGTTTCCGCCATACGATTACGGGTTGTTGATGCGCGGCGCGGATTCTTTTTGTTACACCCCTTCGCAATTCGTTTATGGGCGACTATACGACAATTATTACCCCGCGCCCTTTTATACGACGTTCTGCGTGCCCTTGCGGTTAGCGCCCGACCTATTGCGCTTATTGTGGATAGCTGTTCCTTTTGCGCTGGTGGTGGTTTTGTCCGGGTGGCGGGCGGGGGTTTTCGCCAGCCCGGCGCTATTCATTTTGTTTTTGCTAGGGCAAAGCACGTGGTTATTGCTCCCCTTGTATATATTAGGGGTGCGCTACAGCGAAGGCGCGCGTGTGCGGGCGTGGCACGGCGTTTTATTGGGTTTGTCTGTCCTCAAGCCGCATATTGCGTTGCCGGCCGCGCTGTATCTGCTGTGGCATTGGCGGCGGCATCGTTGGGCGTTGGTGTGGGCTGTGGTCTCGGTGCTGGTTATCACGTTGCCTTCTTTTCTCATCATGCCGGATTGGCCTATCAAGTGGTTAGCGAATACGCGCGGATTTGAGCCTATCAATTTGGCGAGTATCGCCTTTTTGCCGCGCAATGGGCTTGATTTGCCGCCTATCCCATCCACGGGCGCGCAACTGCTGGTATGGTTGTTTTGTGGGGCTATTGCTTATGCGCTGTATCGCTTGCTCCTGTGGCGGCGGGGGCGCGTGACGTGGTATGATCTTGTGCTCATTTATTTTTTGACCTTGCCCTTGACCAACGATTATGATTTGGTGGTCTTGTTGCCGTTCATCGGCGACCGTCCGCGCCGCTTATTGCTGAGCAACACGGCGGGCATTTTGGCGTGGATTATCGTAGCCTTCACGTTCGTGAATTTGGACAAAGCGCGCTGGAGCATGAGCTTTTTCATCACGTTTATTTTATTGGTGGCGCGTTTTGCCCGTTTGGATGAAGCGCGTTGGGCGGCCAAAGCGCCGCCTATACGCTGGTGAAGTGTGGGGTGTGTTGGTGTTACAGATTGGCGATATACGTATTCATCTCATCAACGATTGCGACGTAATGGTAGACCCCGGCGGTGCTTTCGGCTTAGTGCCACGGGCGTTGTGGTCGCGGGTGATGACGCCGAGTGAAGACCATCTCGTGCCGATGTCTCAGAATTGCTTGCTCGTGCAGACCGCTGGGCTGAATATCGTGGTGGATACTGGCCATGGCACGAAGCTTGATGAAAAGGCGCGCTGTCAATGGCAGATGCGCGGCATGGGGGGCTTATTGCGCGGGCTAGCGGCTTTGGGCTTGCGCCCGCAAGATATTCATATGGTCATTGATACCCACTTGCACGGCGACCACGCCGGGGGCAACACCCGTTTTGTAGAAGGTAGCGTTACTGAGGTGGAAGCGGTCTTCCCGAACGCGGAATATGTGGTGCAAAGGGGAGAGTACGAAGATGCCATGCACCCTAACGAACGCACCCGCGCTACCTATTTGCCCTACAATTATGAGCCGCTGGTTCGTAGCGGGCAGATGCGCTTGTTGGAGGGCGATAGCGAGCTAGCGTCGGGCGTGCGCGGCATTATCACGCCGGGGCACACCCCCTATCATATGAGCGTGCGTTTTGAAAGTGGCGGGCAGTATGCCGCTTTCGTCTGCGATTTGGCGAGTTACGCGGTGCATTTCGAGCGTCTCGGCTGGATGACCGCCTATGACGTCGAGCCGCTCCGCACGCTAGAGACCAAACGCGCATGGCAACAATGGGCGCTGGAAACCGACGCTATCCTCATCTTCCCGCATGACCCGTTTCGCCCGGTGGGGCGCTTGAAAATGAGCGCCGAGGGCAAGCCCTATATCGAAAAGATAGACGAGCCTTTCGTCAGCGCCCCTTGAGCGCTTATTGGCGGTCGTGCCATTCTAAGATAGTCTCTTGGATGAAGGCGCGTACCTCTGGGTCGGCGATTTCGTCTACGGCGTCATAGAATTGGTCGTCAATTTGGATGCGGACGCCGCCGCTGGCGGTATTGTGGATGTGGAAATTGCGTCCGGCGTATTCTGGCGTGTGTTTGAGCTTGTGCTGAAGATACGTTTCGATAGCCATGCCTAAGTTGAGTTCGGGCACTGGCTCGTATTCGACTTTGGCGCGGCGGAACAAGCCGCCTTCTTGTTTGACTTTGGGTTGGTTATCCTCTAGCTTAAAGCTAGGCAGAGCGCCGGGAATTTTGCCGTCTGGGGTGATAGGCGGTGGCGGCACTGTTTTCGGTGTGGGTGGCGGTTCTACAGCGGTTAGGTCTTCTAGTGGGGGCATCTCGGCGTCGGTCGTGGGGCTTGGCTCTGGCTCTGCTACGGGCGCGGGGGGGCTGTCGTCGGGTTTGGCCACCACCTCGGATAGTTCTTTCATGATAGCGACGAACTGCTTTTTAGCGTCTGGAGCGCTGGTCAGGGTGCGGTAGGTCTTATCGCCGATTTGCACCATGAGCCGTCCATCGGTTTCATCGCGCAGGATGACGACAACTTCTTTAGCGGTTGTTTTTTGGCCGTTATGCAGGGTGACTTCATAAGGGTGGGGGGCGATAGCCCGCGGGGCGGCTTTGGGTGTAGCTGGCATGGCCGGTTCCACCAACAAATCGAGGTCGGGCAAGTCGTCGGGGTGGTAGTCGGCGTGGCGCGCTGGTTCGGGGTAGAGGTCGAAGGCAGGGGGGGCAGGTGGCGTTTGCCGACGTTGGCGAGACGGTTTGATATAGGCGAAGTAGACGAAGGCGATCCCTAGCCCCAGCATGCCGAGGCATACTTGGGCGATGAGGATGCCGGGGATTTGACCGAATAAATCGCTGACAATATCGCTACCCATGTGGTTACTCGCTCGATCACTGTTGACAATTTGGACAAAAGTGCGTGCCACGGTTGGCTACGCGCGTTTTAACGATAGGCGCGCCGCATTGTCGGCACGGTTTACCCGTTTGGTCGTAGACGAAAAAGTGCTGTTGCGATTCGCCGCGCGTGCCATCGGGTTTCCGATACCAATTGATGCTCGCTCCCTCATAGTCTACACCATCTTGTAGGACTGTGCGTATCATTTTATACAGGCGCTCGGTCTCTTGTGGGGAAAGGCTATCGCTTGGGCGTTGGGGATGGATGCCGGCGCGGTGCAGGGCCTCATCGGCGTAGATATTGCCCACTCCAGCGATGAACGATTGGTCGAGCAAGAGGGCCTTGATGATTTTGGCGCGCCCGCCCAAACGTTCCCGAAAGCTATCGAGCGTGAAGGCCTCGTCTAGCGGTTCTGGCCCCATCTTGCCCACCACGGCGGCGATGTCGTGGGTGAGGTAAACCCGCCCGAATTTGCGCGCATCGCTAAAGCGCAATTGCTGGCCATCATCCAATTGGGCGTAGAAGTGCATCCAGCGGTCCGCGTCGTGTTGGGAGGCGTCGGGCACGACGTATAACCGCCCGGTCATCTTCAAGTGGATGATGAGTATATCGTGGGAGAGGTGAATGATGATATACTTGCCGCGCCGTCCGAGGGCGTGGATGCTTTGGTCGCGGATTTGCGCGGCGAAAAGCTCTGGCGCGGGCGTGGCGATGATTTTGGGCCAATCTGTCCATATGGATTGGATGGTTCGCCCGACGAGCGCATTACGGATGCCGCGGACGACCGTTTCAACTTCTGGCAACTCTGGCATAATGGCTCCTGCCTAACAAAGTAACATTTAACAGGTTCGCGCCAATCTACAAGGCAGGCGCGGCTGAATCATGGTATTATACAAGTGTTCTAGCATTTTGAAGTGTAGCGCTTATGACACAAGAACAGCAATTCGTCCACATCCATGTTCATACGGAATATTCGCTCCTCGATGGTCTAAGCCGCATCAAAAAGTTAGTGTCCCGCGCTAAAGCGTTGAATATGCCCGCACTAGCCATCACCGACCACGGCACGATGTTCGGCGTCATTGATTTTTATCGGGCGTGCGTGGCGGAGGGCATCAAGCCTATCATCGGCGTAGAGGCTTATTTAGCGCCGCGCGGGATGGAAGACCGCGACCCCAAACTAGATAAGCGGGCTTATCATCTATTGCTGTTGGCTAAGGATAAGACGGGTTACCGTAACTTGATGAAAATTGCGAGCGCGGCCCAACTGCGCGGTTACTACTATCGCCCGCGCATAGACCGCGACTTTTTGGCGCAACATGCCCAAGGGCTAATCGCCACTAGCGGTTGTTTGGCGGCGCAAATCCCTACCGCTATCACCGAAGGTAGGGACGACGAGGCGCGCGAACTCATCGGTTGGTATCAAGAGGTGTTCGGCGCGGAAAATTTTTTCCTTGAACTGCAACAGCATGATATACCCGAACTCGCGGTGTTGAATCGTTGGCTGTACGATTATCGCCAGAGCCGACATACAGCGGTGCAATTGGTGGCCACCAACGATGTGCATTATGTGCTGAAAGAGGATTGGGAAGCGCAAGATACGCTCCTTTGTATCCAGACCAGCGCGCTGAAGAACGACGCCAACCGTATGAAGATGTCCGACCCTAGTTATCATCTGGCGACGCCGCAAGAGATGTGGCGGCTCTTCCACGAAGCGCCGGAAGCGCTGACCAATTCGCTAAAAATCGCGGAAATGTGCGAGGTCAACCTAGAGACAGAAGGGTATCATCTGCCGCGTTTTCCCGTGCCGAAAGGGTATGATGATAGCCGTTATTTGCGTTATCTGTGCGAAAAAGGCTTGCAATGGCGTTATGGGGCGCGCAAAGATGAGGCGGTGCTCCAAGAACGGATGAACCGCGAACTCCGCATCATCGGCGAGATGGGCTTTAATACCTACTTCCTGATTGTGTGGGATTTGTGCCAGTATGCGCGTCGGGCGGATATTTGGTGGAATGTGCGCGGGTCTGGTGCGGGTAGTTTGGTGGCTTATTGTCTCGGCATCACCAATATAGACCCCATCCAAAATAGCTTGCTTTTTGAACGCTTTTTGAACCCCGGCCGGGTGAGCATGCCGGATATTGACCTCGATTATCCCGATGACCGCAGAGGCGAGATGATCGCTTATGCCGCCCGTAAATACGGGGAAGATAAGGTGGCGGCTATCATCACCTTTGGGACGATGGGGCCCAAAGCGGCGGTGCGCGATATTGGGCGCGTTTTGGGCACGCCGTTGCCGTTGGTAAACCAAGCGGCTAGCCTTATCCCGACCGAACCCAAGCCCAAGCCCATCATGGAATATGTGAATAGTAACCCAGAGTTGGGGGCGCTTTATCAGCGCGACCCGCAGATTAAAACTATCGTTGATACGGCGGTGGAATTGCAAGGGGTTAGCCGCCATGCTTCGACCCATGCGGCGGGGGTTATCATCGCCGATAAGTCTTTGGACGAATATTTGCCATTGCATCGCATCACGGGCACTGACCCTAGCGGCGGCGCTTTGAAAGCGGTCACGCAATTTCCGATGGAGACTTGCGAATCTATCGGTTTGCTGAAGGTGGACTTTTTAGGGTTATCTACGCTGACCATCTTACGCAAAGCGTGCGAATTGATAGAACGGCATCGGGGGATTCGCTATACGATGGACAACATCCCCTATCGTCATGATGACGAGCGCATCACCGATGAACAACGCAAAATGCTTGACGAAACCTTCGCGATGTTGGGGCGCGGCGAGACAGTGGGGGTGTTCCAAGTGGAAAGCGGCGGGATGCAACAGATGTTGCGCGGGATGCGCCCTAAGGTCTTCGAGAATATCATCGCTGGCATCTCTTTATACCGGCCGGGCCCCATGGATTTCATCCCCGATTATAACCGCCGTTTGCACGGGGAAGAGCAGACCGTTTATCGGCACCCCAAGCTAGAACCCATCCTCAAAGAGACTTACGGCATCATCGTTTATCAAGAGCAAATTATGCAAATCGCCAGCGACCTATTCGGTTATGAGCTGGGCAAAGCGGATTTGATGCGCCGCGCTGTGTCTAAGAAGAAGGAAAAAGACCTCAAAGAACATCGCGAGATATTCATCAAAGAGGGGCCCAAAAACGGGGTAGATGCCGAGACGGCGTCTAAAATTTTTGATGAAATCGAATTTTTCGCCAATTATGGCTTTAACAAAAGCCACGCGGCCGATTATGCGGTCATCACCATGCAGACCGCCTATTTGAAGTGCCATTATCCCCAAGAGTATATGACGGCGCTTTTGTGCGTACAGCGCGATGACTTGACTAAAATCGCCACCTTTTTAGAAGAATGTCGCCGTCTGCAAATTCCCATCTTGCCGCCGAATGTGAATTACAGCGGGCTAGACTTCGACATCGAGCTGATGGATGATGGACGGCGCGGGATTCGTTTTGGGCTGGCGGGCATCAAAAACGCGGGGGTGGCTTCTATAGAGCAGATTATCGCTATACGGCGGGCGGGCGGCCCGTTCAAAAATTTGGAGGATTTTTGCCACCGCGTGAATTTACACGATGTCGGCCGCCGCTCTTTAGAAAGCCTCATCAAGGTTGGGGCCTTAGATGCCTTCGGCAATCGCCATGCGCTGGCCAAGTCCCTAGACCGCATCCTGAGCTATAGCACAGACTATCATAAAGATAAAGAAGTGGGCCAGATGACGCTCTTTGGCGGCGATAGCGGCGGTTTTGGCACGGGGCTACAGCTCGATTTGGGGGGAGAACCCACTTCTGTTGAGCGCCGCGAGATGTTGCGCTGGGAAAAAGAGTTGCTCGGTTTGTATGTGACCGGCCGCCCTGTAGACCGCCACAAAGAGGCGTTACGCGCCTTGCACACCCATAATATCCACGATTTGCGCTCGGCAGAAGCGAATATCGGTGAACGCCAAGTGAAGGTCGCTGGCGAAATTATGGGCCTGCGGAAAATCGTCACTAAAGCCAACCAAATGATGATGGTGCTACAACTGGAAGATTGGCACGAGAGCGCCGCGACTATTGAGGTCGTCTTGTTCCCCAATACCCTCAAACAGGTGGAAGCGCGCTTTGCCGAAGAGGGTAAACAACTGGACGAAGGCGAAATTGTCTGGGTGCGCGGCAAATGGGATACCACCCGCGGCGAGCCACAAATCATTGCGGAGGAAGTGAGCACCAATTTTAGCGTTATCCGCGCGGAGGTCGCGCCGAACGATGTAGCTATGGGGGCGCCGCCTTGGGCGTCGGATGCGGGCGCCCCGTCCGCAGAGGCGAACCCCTTCGAGGGCGAGCCGTTCACCCCCCTTGAATATGATGAGGAGACCGGCGAAATCGGGCGGGGTGACGCGCCGCCGGCTCCGCCGATGGAAGAAGACGCTATCGCCCCCGCGACACAAGGAGCTATCGCTATGCCTACGCCGATTCTCGAACCGCAGATGAGTTCATCAAAAATTATCTATCTGCCCGATTGGATGGACGATAAGCCCGCTAATAACGGTCATCCGCGCCACAAGCTGACGATTCGCCTACCCCGCACGGGCGATGCCGACCGCGACCGTCGCCGTCTGCGCCGCGTGCATAATCTATTGGTGAAATATCCGGGCCAAGACCGTTTTGTATTGGTGGTGGAAGGCGCGGGCAAGACAACGCCGTTGGGCTTCCCGAATCATACTACAGGCTACTGTGACGATTTGCACCGCGATTTAATCGCGATTGTTGGCGAAGAAAACATCCTGATAGAGTCGCTTTCTCATTAAATTTTGTCGCTAATTATTGGTGTGTAACGATAAGGGCGCTAAAATAGGGTGCTTGGGTTAAACGATTTAGCAATGTTATCGCGCGCGTGATGAGCGGCGGTTTTAAGGAGATAAAGGGGAATGAAACGAATCGCGGTGATGACCAGCGGCGGCGATGCACCGGGGATGAACGCCGCTATTCGGGCGGTGGTGCGGGCAGGGTTAGCGCGCGGCGTCGAAGTATACGGCATTCGCCAAGCGTATCAGGGTTTGTTAGCCGGGGATATGTACTTGCTAACGAGCCGCGAAGTGAGCGGTATCTTACAGCGCGGTGGCACGATTTTACAAACAGCGCGCAACGAAGAATTCAAGACGCCACAGGGTCAGCGTAAAGCGTTGCGCCGTTTGAACGAACACAACATCGAAGGGCTGATTGTCATTGGCGGGGATGGCAGTTTGCGCGGCGCTTTGGCCTTGCACAAGCTGGGCGTGCCGGTGGTGGGGGTGCCCGGCAGTATTGATAATGATATTTGGGGGACAGATACCAGCATCGGCGTAGATACCGCCCTCAATACCATTTTGGACGCGGTAGACCGCCTGCGCGATACGGCTACATCCCATAATCGGGCTTTTCTCATCGAGGTGATGGGGCGCAATAGCGGCTATTTGGCTTTGATGGGCGGCATATTGGGCGGGGCGGAGATGGTCATTGTGCCAGAACGCGACATCCCCATTGAAGAAGTGGCTTCATCGTTGGAAGATGCTTACATGCGCGGCAAATCCCACGCTATCGCCGTCGTGGCGGAGGGCGCTTCGTTAAAGGTGAACCAATTGGCGGAATATCTTAATCAGAAGCATGTCGGTTTCGAGATTCGCTTGACGATTTTAGGGCATACCCAGCGCGGGGGTAGCCCTACCGCCTTCGACCGTTTGTTGGCTACGCGCATGGGTGTACACGCGCTCGATGTGTTGCTTTCGGGCGAATCCGGGGTGATGGTGGCGCGCGTGGGGCGCGAGCAGAAGACCGTGCCGCTAGAGGAGGTCACAACCCGCATGCGCGAAATTTCGCCCGAATACTTTGAACTAGAGCGCATCTTATCGCGATGATTAGGCCTTTTCCACGCTGGCATCTACCAATTTCGCCCGCGTAAGTTGGATGAGGGCGGCCACGGGCACGCGCAGTTGCAGGCCGCGCTGGCCAGCGCTCATGTAGATATATTGCAGTTCCCCCGCGGCCCTATCCAGATAGATGGGCCAATTTTTTTGTAGCAGGGCCAGCGCGCTGATGCCGCCCACCTTTAGCCCGGTCAGCTTTTCGGCGTCGGCGTGGGTGGCCATGTGTATTTTCTTTTCGCCAATCGCTTGGGCGAAGCGTTTAAGGTCTAGTTGGCGGTCGCAGGCCAGCATCACGAGCGCGGGCTTTTGTGTCGCGCTGGATTGGACGACGAGCGTTTTATAGACCATGAACGGCGGCGCGCCAATGGCTTCTGCCACTTCTTCGGCATCGCGGATTGTATTGGGATAAGCGATGGCCTCGTAGGGGATGTCGTGTTGCTCCAAAATACGCATCGAATTCAGCTTGGTTTTGCTCATCGGGTGTTCTCTCTATTCGGTCATATCATGGATAGACCATACCACGCGGCCACCTAAGGAAGCCCCGACTTCCAAAACGTGAACGCCGCTATTGGGGATGCCCTTGGCGTATAAATTAAAGCCATCGTTAGCGTTCGTGACGGGTTCGACAGCGAAGAAAGGTTTTTGCGGTGGGGCAAACAAGATGAGGTGGCTGAAGATGGCGTCCGCGGTCATGTGTAAGGCTTTGCGCCACGCGGGGTAAACCAGACGTAGGGGGATGTCGGGCGTTTTGTCGGTGAACAGGTCGTCGAGGATGGTATCGCCTAGCGGGCGCAGATGGCGAAAGTCCATCTCTGGTTTTAGGGGGCCGGCCGCTTCGTCGGGCATGGCGTTGGTCAGTGTGTACTGCTGGTTATAAGGCACTGATAGCTGAACCGCGTTATCCGCGCCATCGGGGGCGCGCAAAAAGTAGGGGTGGTGGCCAAACCCCAACGGAAAGCGCCTCGTATCGCGGTTATGAACGGTGATTTCCCAAATATAGTCGCGCCCGTCTAGGCGATAGACCACTTCTGCCGAGAAATGGAACGGAAAGTTGATGTCGGGATGGTCTGCAGAATCAAAGGCAAGCCGCGCGTGGAGCGCATCATGGGCGAGGACCTGCCATGGGCGATTACGTACGTCGCCGTGGCGCGCTGTGCCGTCGTCGCGCTCTGTCCGTAAGCGGTATGTTTCGCCCTCGAATAGGAGCACACCATCGCGGATGCGGTTGGACCATGGGATGAGCAAAAAACTGGCGCAATGGCTAGAATTATCCCAATTTTCGGGCGCGGTTGGCCGCATAAGGTCTACCCAACGCCCTTCATGCGCGATGCGCCCATAAGCGATAGAAGCGCCCGTGGATGGGAGGATGCCACTTTGCCAATAGGCGTTGTGTAATTCGAGCAGTTGCATAGCGTTAATCCTTATCGAACGATGCTAGGATACAGACCGTAATCTTTTAGTGTCATCAGCAATTCATCTTCAAAATCTTTGACTTCTTCGGGTAATATGGGCAAAAGGCGCAGTTGGCAATAGAGCGCGCGTAAGAAGTTACGGGTGTTGTGATGGACAGCGTGCAGGAAGGGATTGTACCCGTCTACATTTTTGAACTCGCCATTGCGCCAATCGGTGAAGCGGGCTAGCCACTCTACTAACTCCGAAAGGTTAAGGAGGTTGCGCCGTAAAATAGTGCTGACTACTTGGGCGAGGCGGTCATCTTCTTCATGGACGAAGAAGACGTTGCTTTCTGCTAACAATTTGTCGCCGATAGAATCGAGCAGGCGGCGCAAGTCGGCGTTATTCATGTGGCGATTCCACGCCAGAAAGCGCAAGAGGTCGCAGGTGTTGCCGCAAGCGTTGGCCCAGCCTTTATCAGGGACATAGGCCCGTAAATCGCGCTCGGCGATGAGATAATGCCGCGCTTTGTCCAGCAAATTACGCGCTTCCGCTTCCTCCAGAAAATTGAGCTTTTGGTCGCGGTAGACGATGAGCGATAAGATGAGCGCGGCGTAGGAGCGCCCGAAGACCGAATCGGTATCTTGTTCGCCCAACCACTCCAGCATAATAGGGGTTAGCCAACTTATCATCGCCCGCAAATCTTCTACGGAATGATAGCCATAAATGATAATCCAACGGGCGAGGATGCCATAAGCGAAAGTGTCGCGCAATTCGGGGTCGTCTGATGGCAGATATTGGAGCAACTCGACCGTTAAATCGAGGACGGAATGGCCCTTGGGTAGCTGATAATTGTTTTTGATGATGTCTCGCCAAAAATCTCTTTCCATCACATTTTTTTCCCTAACCATGTGAAAGTATAGTGATTGAAAGCGGCAAAAGGTGTGCCTGCGTATTGCGGACGCAACCAATCGGCGACAGCCTTTGGCGCTTGAACGAGCAAAATATCTATATAGGGGCGGTGGCGCGGGCATGATGCGGCCCAATCAGCGGCTTTTTGCGTTGTGGCGCGGATGATAGGCGCTTCGGTGCTTAGCCCGCTATCTAACAATAGCCCCTCCCATTCGTACGCGGCGTACAAGCGACATAAGGACGGGTTATGAAGGCGATAAAAACCGATGACGTAATCCCTCGCCCGCGGGTCATCGGGCGCGAGGATGTCCTCTATGACCAGTTGGCCGCCTATCTTGAGGGCGCGGGCGCATTCTTTTAGCCATGGGAAGGCATCTTGGGCGTGGCTGAACACATAAGCGCAATGGATAACGTCGTAGTGGTTATCAGCGAAGGGCAACCCTTGCGCTTGAACGATAGCGATAGACTGGGCGGGCGATGAAGAAATGCAAGCCAATAGGCGGCCGCGGTCGTCTATGGTTAAATGCAGGCGTTCGCCAGATATGGAGTTGGCTAGCGATTGCGCGGAAATGTCTTGCGAATGAACCATGGACGACTTTTTCTATAAACCAACTTCTAAATTGTAGCGATAGGCGCACATCTTAGCGATAAGTTGTTTCTGCCCACCGTATTTGCCCGATGCGATACCGCCCGTTTGCGTCCGCCTGTGCGTTTGCGGAGAGCGGTTGTTGTGGCGCGGCGGTGGGATAAAGCCCGACATAAAGGGTGTAGTCGTTCGCCGCTAGCGCGCCATTGAGAGGGATAGGGTCGCGGTAGGTGACGCCTGATTCCCATTGGGTGAAAGATAAGCGCGCGTTCGCCAGACCATGGTCATACACGAGCGGCGCGCCGTCTGCGGGTTGTAGATGAAGCAGGATGCTATATTCTTCTTCGGTACGGCGCAGGGCTTGCCAATAGAGCAAAAGAATGGGCGCGCCTTCTCCGCTGAGCAGGGTATAGCCGCGCAATCGGGCGATGTCGCCGAAGGTCAGCGCTAGCGGCGTTTGGATTTCATCTTCCGTTACGGCCCACGGGCGGAACTGCACAATGCCGCGGTAGGCATCGCCGGGGATGTGTTGGGCGTGTTGGTCTAGGTATTGATGCGCCGCGCCTGTGGTGGGGCCAGTGATGAGATAGATAGCGCGGTAGTTGAGTAGCGCTTGATATAGGTCAAGCTCGTTTTCGCGTTGATAAGGGATGAAAAAGATGTCGGCCGGCCCGCGATAATAATATTCTAGGGCGGGGTCAATAGCGCCGATGACGATGACATTGTCGGATGTTGTGCGGGCGCGCAGATAAGCGGTCATGCCGCTCCAATCAATCGCCTTGGGCGGGTCGTAAAAGAAGTAAGCGCGTATCTCTAGCGCGGAGAGGGCGAGCATCAGCGCGACGAGCGCGATAACGCCGCGCCATCTGAGCTGAGGACGCCACCGTTCTAACCCTAGATATAGCCCCCAAATTAGCCCAATGGTCAACGCTGGGGCGACCATCAAGATATAGCGCGGTTCGCGATAGTTGGAGAAGAAAGACGCCACGAATAATAGCGCGCTGGGGACGAGCGCCCATATGAAGACCAAACCCATATAGCGCTGGCGGCGGATATGCGCCCCGACAATGGCTAGATAGATGAGGATACCCAGCGCGCCGATAGGCCAAGGCACTTGGTTATCGCCGAAGAGGAGCGTCGGCCAAAAGTCGGTGAGGAAGATGAGGATACTTTGTTCGCCCGCCGTGCCTTCGTAACGATTGAGGATGAGCAGGACATAAGCTTGAGCGATGACGGGTATCATGCCAATAGCGATGATGGCCCACGCTTTTAAGGCCCGCCCTATTTGCTCCCGATGATAGCATATGACGTACACCGCGCCCGCGATGAGCCAAAACACCTCGAAATAGTAAATATAAACCGCCATCAGTTGCGTGATGATGTAAGGTCGCCACACGCGCAGGGGCTTAGCTTTTTGTTCCAAAGCGCGCACCAGCCAATAAAAGCTCAACAGCGATAGGGCGCTAGATGGCCCGTAGGTGCGCGCGTCTTGGGCATGCCACACCAAGAAAGGGTTGCAGGCCCACACCACAGCGATGAGGGCGGCCAACCGCCACGAGCGCGTTAACCGCCTCGCCAGCGCCAACATGACGGCGATGCTGGCCGTATTGGTCAACACCGACAGCAGGCGCGTAGCGAAGACCGAAGTACCCAAAGCGCCATTCCATAACCAATACATCGTGAAGGCCCCTACCGGCGCCGGTTCGCGCTGGAGTAAGAGCGTCCATTCAGGCGTAAAAGGTGTTGCGGTCCATAGCAAAACGCTGTAAGCTTCGTCCCCGCGCAAATCCACCGCATCGAGGCGGTAGAGGCGCAGACCAAAAGCGGCCAGCAGAAAAAACGTGATGATAATCCAACGGTATCTAGTCATAGTGGATTGGCGTTCCGCGCCATCGGTGGCGGGTTGATGTGTGGCATAATAGCACAAAATAGGGTGTCTCATAACGGTTAGTTTGGGATGATATTGGTTTCGGAGCGGATTAAAGCGCGAGCGTTGGAATTGGGGTTTAATCTCGTCGGCATTACCCCGGCGCGTCCATCGCCGCACTTAGCGGCTTATCTGCGCTGGATAGAGCAGGGTATGCACGCTTCTATGGGCTATCTGGCGCGCCCCGACCGTGTGCAACGTCGCCAACATCTGCAAAGCATCTTGCCCGCCGCGCAGAGCATCATCATCGTGGGCATGGACTATGCTTCAGACCTGCCGTCCCATATCGCCCAAGACCCTTCTCGCGGGCGGATTGCCCGCTATGCGTGGGGGGTAGATTATCATGATGTTTTAGGGAAGCGCCTAGAGCAATTTGTGGGGTGGCTGGGCGGGGAAAGCGGCCAGCATCGCGTCTACGTGGATACAGGCGCTATTCTAGAGCGTAGCCATGCCCAACAGGCGGGGCTAGGCTTCATCGGCAAGAATACGATGCTCATTCATCCACGGCGCGGCAGTTATTTCTTTCTCGGCGAAATCATCACCACCCTTGCCGCCGATCAGTACGATGAGCCGTCGCGTCCGACCATGTGCGGCGTCTGCCAGCGGTGTTTATCCGCCTGCCCGACAGACGCTTTTCCCCAACCGCACGTATTGGATGCGCGCCGTTGTATCAGCTATCACACTATCGAGAACAAAGGTTGGATAGACCCGCATCTGCGGGGCGCGTTCGGCAATTGGGTATTTGGTTGCGATATTTGCCAAGAGGTATGCCCGTTCCAGCGTTTTGCCCCGCCCGCCGCAGAAGTGGCTTTCCGCCCCGCCGATTGGGATAGAGTAGCGCCGCCCCTAGCGGATTTGTTATCGTTGGATGAAACGCAATTCGCCGAGCGCTACCACGGCACGCCCATCTACCGCATTAAGCGCGCGCGTTTGGCGCGGAACGCTTGCGTGGCGGCGGGCAACAGCGGCGATAGCGACCTCATCCCCCTCTTAGAGCGCCTATTAGACGACCCCAGCGCTATTGTGCGTGGCCATGCTTTATGGGCGTTGGGGCGTTTGGGCGCGCCGCGATTGTCTGCTTTATGCGACTACTGTAGCTATGACCCTGATGAAGGGGTGCGCGCGGAGGCCTTGGCCATCCTCAACGCGCGCTAATTGGCTCTACTTTTCCCGACTTGCGCGGGTGTACAATGGCCGCTGAGCATTGCGCTTTCTTCCCTAGGAGTTACCCCCGTGCAAATCGCCATTTTTAAGCGTAAAAGCCTGCCGCACCGCCCTTATCCGCGGCAATTTTGGTTGCTTTTTTGGGGCTTATTCGTCATGCGTAGCAGTATGAGCATGATTTGGCCGTTCCTAACGATTTTTATGCGACAAAAGCTAGATGTCTCCTTGACGACCGTCACCCTGTTGATGAGCGTGCAAGCGGTGGCCAGCTTGGTTTCTACAACGGCGGTCAGTTCGTTGATGGATAGGGTGGGGCGCAAGCTGGCTATGGTGTTCAGCCTCTTTTTCAGCGCGATTACGTTAGTGGGTATGGCCAGCTTCGACCAATTAGAGGTTTGGGTTATCCTCATCGCGCTGTATGGCGCGCTCAACCCTGTGTTCACGGTGGGGGTGAATACGATGGTGGCCGACCTCATCGAGCCGCAAGCGCGCTCGTCTGCATACGCCTTGACGCGCATGATTGGCAATGCCGGTATCGCCATCGGGCCGGTGATTGGCGGCACTTTAGCGCAATTCGCTTTCGAGCTGGTCTACTTGACGACGGCTTTCATTCTGGCTTTGCTGGCGTGTTTGGTGGGCGTCTTCATCGCGGAGACGATGCCGACCGATGGACAGACGCCCATCGTGGATGCTCCTCAACAGGGGTATGGCTTCATCCTGCGCGATTGGTTGTTCATCAGCTTTTTTGCTACGTTTATGCTGGTGGAACTAGCCAATACCCAAGTATTTACGTTACTGCCCGTCTATACGGTAGAAAATTTTGGCTTGAAAGAGAACGAATACAGTTTGCTACTGACGGTGAATGCTAGCATGGTCGTTTTGTTGCAGTTCAGCGTGACGCGCTGGACAGCGCGCTTCCGTCCTATGCGGGTGATGGGCGTGGGGGCGTTATTTTATATGGCGGGCACGTATAGCATCGTTTGGGGCGAGCATTTGGGGCATTTCATCCTCAGCATGGTGATTATCACCATTGGCGAACTCATCATTTTGCCCACCGCTACGACGCTCACCGCCGATTTAGCGCCGCCGCACATGCGCGCGCGCTATATGGGGATATTCTGGCTGGCTTATCCCGTGGCGTCTGGCGTGGGGCCGGTCATTGGCGGCTATTTGAGCGACACCATAAGCCCCAAGATGATTTGGTATAGCGCGTCGGTCATCGGGGGGATGGCGGCTTTGGGCTTCTTCGGGTTGGCGCAGGCGCGCCAATGGAAGCGTAAACGGCAGGGCGGGTAAGACCTATTGCCATAGGCACATCTAGAGATAAAATAGCGCTATAAATACCTTTTAAGGAGCGGAACAAATGGAACGCAAGACGGTGACCATCCCGAATATCGGTTGTGATGGTTGTGTGAACACCATCAAAAGCGAATTATCGGCATTGGCAGGGGTGACTTTTGTGAGCGGCTCTGTGGAATCAAAGACGGTGACGTTGGATTATGACGGGCCGGGCGCGTGGCAACATGTGCTAGAAAAGCTGAATGAGATTGATTACGCGCCATCAGAAGCCTAAAAGCAAGGATAGACGGGGCTACGCGCCCCGTTTTTATTTTAACGATATTGTCGCTTGGCCAATTCCCCGATGATGCCAGGGATGAATTTATTGCCCCAAACCAACAAGCGGTCGAATAGGCGGATATAGACCGTTTTATCGCGCCGCCCCAAGGTTTTAACGATGGCCGCCGCCACGTGTTCCGCGGACATCGTGGGGATGCCCGCGCCAGTGCGTTTGCCCGCCCCTAAGCGGTTCTCGTTGAATTCGGTGTGGGTGCGCCCGACGAGAACATCCGTCACCCAGATATGTTCTTCGCTCAATTCGCCGCGCAGGGAGTGGGCTAAGCTGGTCACGAAGGCCTTGCTGGCGGAATAGACAGCCGCATAGGGAGCGACGAGGTTATAAGCTACCGAAGAGATAGTGATGATGTGACCGCCGCCGCTCTGGCGCATGGCGGGGACGGCGGCCCGCACACTGTGCAACACGCCATCTATATTGGTGCGGAGCAGTAGCGATAAATCCTCCCAATCGGCCGTGGCGATGGCCCCGCGGTGGCCCACGCCGGCGTTAGCGACCAGAATATCTAGCCTGCCGAAGCGTTGTAGCGCGGTTTGGACGGCATTATCTACATCTTCCGCGCGGGTGACATCGCCGCGCACGCCGACGAATTCCCCATGAGGCGCGGGTAGCGCTGTTATTGTCGCGGCTAGGGTGTTCAAGCGGTCTTCGCGCCGCGCCAAGCCGACGACATGGATACCCGCGCGCGCCATAGCGAGCGCAGTAGCATAACCGATGCCGCTAGATGCCCCCGTGATGAATGCAACGCGCGTAGTCATCAGCCTTGTTGGGTGTTATAGGTGACGGGCAATACCGGCGTCGCGCTACCGGGTTTGCGCCGTTTGAAAACGCAAAAGTAATAGTTGCTCCAGCGGCCGCCTTCGTGCTTGACATCGCCCTTGCCCCCGACGCCAGCGATAGGCTCCATGTGGACTAGCTCCCAACCTTCATCGCCTAGTTCGTTGAGGGCGGGAATCATCGCTTCTGGAGCGAAGCGTTTCGGGCGTTTGACGTCAAAATTTTCTTTGAGGTAATCGCGCACCTCTTTATCGGTCGCTTTAGCCTCGAAGAATGTAGTCAGATATTCCCATTTTTCGGTCATGATGAGAACCTTTGAGTCGGCATAAGATGCAAGATGCAATGCTATTAAGTATATCGAATTGTGGCCGTACGGGCGACATCGGCGGGCAGGTAGGGGGATTGTCCGTCGCTCGGCATGCCTGACGGAGAGCGGGCCTTTTGCGTTGGTGCAGGGATACCACAAAAGGCCCGCATCGCTCATTTACACCATCAACGGTTCTTCATAAATCCCGAAGACCTCGCGCATGACATCCATAATTTCGCCCAGCGTGGCGTAGGCTTTGGCGGCCGTGATGAGGTAGGGCATGATATTTTCGTCGCGCTGGCAAGCGTTTCGGACGGCGTTGAGCGCGTTAGCGACCTGTTCATTATCGCGCGTGGCCCGCAATTCCGCTAGGCGCGCGCATTGCCTATCGAAGCCTTGCGGGTCCATCTCTAGGATGGGTATTCGGACGGGTTCATCGGCGACATATTTATTGACGCCGACGATGACCCGTTCGTTATTGTCTAATTCCATCTGGTGGCGGTAGCTGGCATCCGCGATTTCCGATTGCATGAAGCCCATTTTGATTGCGGGGATGACGCCGCCGAGTTCATCAATGCGGCGGATATAATCGAGCGCTTCCGCCTCTAGTTCGTTAGTCAAGGCTTCTACAAAATAGCTACCGCCCAGCGGGTCAACCGTGTTGATAACGCCGCTCTCCTCTAAGATGATTTGTTGGGTACGCATGGCGAGGGTGACGGCCAGTTCGCTGGGCAGAGCGAGGGCTTCGTCCATGCTATTGGTATGGAGCGATTGTGTGCCGCCCAAGACGCCAGCCAACGCCTGAATGGCCACGCGGATGAGGTTAATTTGCGGTTGTTGGGCGGTGAGGCTGACGCCGGCCGTTTGGGTGTGGAAGCGCATCAGCCACGAGCGCGGGTCTTTAGCGCCGTAGACTTCCCGCATCTGCCGCGCCCAGATGCGCCGCGCCGCGCGATATTTGGCGATTTCTTCAAAGAAGTCATTATGGGCGTTGAAGAAAAAGCTGATGCGAGGGGCGAAATCGTCTATATCCAACCCGCGCGCCAACGCCCAGCGCACATATTCCAACCCGTCCGCCAGCGTGAAAGCCAATTCCTGCGCGGCGGTGCTACCGGCTTCGCGGATGTGATACCCG
Source organism: Anaerolineaceae bacterium (assembly GCA_037441665.1). Classification (GTDB taxonomy): domain Bacteria; phylum Chloroflexota; class Anaerolineae; order Aggregatilineales; family Phototrophicaceae; genus JBBIRQ01. The sequence continues at coordinate 333,279 of JBBIRQ010000002.1, forward strand.
CTAACGCTGATGCTATTCCATAAGGGCATGTGCTTGGTGGCGAACTCCACTGTGTCGGTGACGAGGCGCATAGAAGGTTCTGGGGGGAAGATGAATTCTTTCTGGGCGATGTATTCTTTGAGGATGTCGTTTTGCAGGGTGCCGCGCAATTGGGCCATGGGCACGCCCTGCTTTTCCGCCGTGGCGATATAAAAGGCCCAAATGACCGGGGCCGGGCTATTGATAGTCATGCTCGTGGAGATTTTATCCAGAGGGATACCATCTAATAAGATTTCCATGTCCTTCAGCGAACTGACCGCCACGCCACACTTGCCGAATTCGCCGATGGCTTCTGGCGCGTCGGTGTCGTAGCCCATTAGCGTAGCGAGGTCGAAGGCGATAGATAGGCCCATATTGCCTTGTTCGATGAGGTATTTGTACCGTTGGTTGGTTTCCTCGGCAGTGCCGAAGCCGGCGAAAATACGCATCGTCCACGGTTTGCCGCGATAGCCGCTGGCGTGGATGCCGCGGGTATAGGGATATTCGCCCGGATGTCCTAAGTCGCGCTCGTAATCGAGGTCGGCGATGTCTAGGGGGCTATACAGGCGTTGGATAGGTTTACTGGATTGGGTGACGAAAACGGGGCGCGATTCGGGCAATTTCTCTAAGGTTTTTTTGAGCGTGTGGTCTTTCCAGCGTTGGTCATATTTTTTTAATTGCGCTAATTTTTGGGGGTCAAAGGTCATTTTGGTATCCCTCTTAACTCATTGGGTTGGGCTTTTGCATCCATTATAGCATTTTGCGCGCCTAACATTAAGAAAGCTCATGGCATTTTCAAAATTGGCGGCTTTTGCGCCATAATGGAAAGATGGACGAAAAAAGGGTATAGCGTTATGTCTGAAGATAGAAGCGGTATCACCAGCCAGTTGATGCGCGCGGTGCGGGTGACGCGCTTAGGGCGTTATGAACAGATTTACGTAGCGATATTGATGGTTATTGGCGTTGTTTATAGCTTGGCGCGCCTGTTACAGGGCGATTTGGTTTTATCCTTCGCTTCGACGTTTAGCGTGGTGCTGATGGGCGTTTGTGTGTTATTCAAGGGGGTGCAAGACCGCGTTTTGGGGCGTCCTTTCGACCGCCACCACGCGACGATGATAGCCTTTTTCTGGGTTTATAGTTTTTTATCCATCACCTTTTTACGGTCGTGGCTGTCCACACCGCCGATAGGCAAAGAAAGCCAATTGTATTATGTGTTTATGCTTTTGTTCTTGGCGCTCACGTTTCGGTCTTTGCAAACGTTGTTGGCGCTGACGCCGACGGGCTACCGTATCATGTTCACCCAAATACCGTTGTGGGAAAAAGTTTTGGTGGCGGTGAACGAATTCCTCGCGGCGGGTTTATTGGCTTTTGTGGGGGGGAATACCTTGGCTGTTTTGCTACAGCCGTCCGTATTCACAACGCGATTAGAACCGATTTATGTAGGCGGCTTGTTATTTTTATTGCTCACTTACTACTTGTTGATGCAAGTAATGTGGTTGCAAGCGGGCAATGAATGGCTGAGCCGTAATGTGGTTTGGGTGCGGTTAGCGCGGTTGTTGTCGCCGCTAGGTTTGGTCATGGCGACGATGGTTATCGGTCGCCATTTCGCCATTTTAAGTGAGCCACGCACGGCCAACCTATTGGGGACGGCCGATTTCAACCAAGCGATATTAGCGTTATCGCCGATAGTGTGGATGATGGTTTTTTTGGTCTTTATGCTGGTGTATAGCGGGGGACACGGTTTGCGCCAGCGCTTTTTGCCAGACCGCTTGTTGGGGTATTTGCCGCCGTCTTTGGCGCGTTTTTTGAAGACCGTCTCGGATATGGATATTTTGCTCATCGCGGGTTTTTTGTTTCTGTATATCCCTCTGCATTTGGCGGTCTTTGATGATGAGGCCGTCGGCCTGATAGATACCCTGCGCCAGCAAATCGCCCAGCAAAACGCGCTGGTAGATTCTTCTGAACAAGCTTTGGCGCTCATCTTTGCTCTGCCATTTTATATGCTGGCGCTGGCTTTTATGGGCTTGTATGCCTACGCTTTGGCTAACCCTCAGTTATCGGCTAAAGAGCGCGATGACCTCGTGGACCGCTTGCCGATTGGCTTGCTCATCATCTTCATCATCACGCTCTATCTGTGCGCGGTGCCCTTCAGCCAAGTGCTGACCAGTGGGCGCTTACCCCAGTTGCCGCAAGACTTGGGGCGTATTTTGGCTTTTGATGTTTTCATCCCGTTGGTCTTGCTATATGTGCATTACTTCTTGCTGGTGCGCTTGCCCTATGGGCGGGGACAGGGGCGCTGGCGGGAAAAAGAAGCTCTGCGCTTGGAGCGCGCTTTAGACCGAATAGACCACAATATCCGCTCGGTGGAAGGCGACATCTTGCGGATTGACCACACATGGCAAGCGCGCAAAGACCAAGACGAGCGTATCAATATGTTGTACCAGTATATCGAGCTGAACGGCAAGCGCGACCAATTGAACATGGAACGCTTGAAAATCGTGGCCGATAAACAACAATTGGCGGAAATATCGGAAACGCCGGTATCGCTGACGATAGCGCGCTTGCCACTGCGGATTGTCAGTTTGGGAATCCCCTTGCTCATCGCGTTCAAAGTGTATGAGTGGGCGATTGTGAATGATGGTCTGCGCGAGATTGCTAATAATCCTGATATAACTATCATACAGTTTCTGCAAACAATTCTGGAACAGATTCAGTTCTAAAAGTATTGAGCTTTCTTTAAGAAAACTTAACAATATTGCAAACATATCTTAAAATAGCGCTTGTGTATTCGCGCTGTTTTGGGAGTTCAGTAACCTTATGGTCACAGATGATTTATTGAGCCATTTAGATACTTTAGAGACGACGATTAGCCCCATAGATAGCATGGGGGAAGCCGGGCGCAAGATTTTATTGGCCAATTTTCGTAAGATGCTCAAACATGAAGACGGTAGCCGCACGGGGGAAGATATAGAAGACGTGCACCAAATGCGCGTAGCCATCCGACGGATGCGGAGCGCGCTACGTTTGGTCGCCCCTTACTACAAATCGAAGCAGGTTCGGTTCTTCCGCCAGCGGTTAAAGCATATCGCGCGGGTATTGGGGCCTGTGCGTGATTTGGATGTGATGATTGATAATCTGCAAGTCTATCGCTTGGCCCAAGACAAAGCGCTACAAGCGGGTCTGGACGACCTCATCGCCCGATTAGACGAGAAGCGCCAAATAGCGCGCGCCAAGCACAACGCTTCGTTAGATTCTGACACGTATAGAGACTTCATCCGTCGTTTTGCCCATTTTGTGATGACGCCGCAAACGAATACGCAACCCGATGATGTCACCCCGTATCAGGTGCGCCATGTAGCGCCTATGCTCATTCATCGTCACTTAGCCAGCGTGCGGGCCTATGATATGCTGGTAGACCAGCCAGCGCACATCACCCCCGCGGCTTTGCACACCCTCCGCATCGAGTTCAAGCGTTTGCGCTACACAGTCGCTTTCTTCGCCGAAGTGTTGGGCGCTTCGGCCGAGGATTTCATCGAGGCGATTAAGGAGATGCAAGATTACTTAGGGCACACGAATGATGCCGTCGTGGCCCATGCGTGGCTCGATAGCTTGAAAGGGTTGTCTACGGTGGCGCTGGAAGCGCGAGATGCTTACCTCGCACATCTGGAAGCAGAGGTGGCTAGGCGGGTGGGGGAATTTCCGCAAATGTGGGCGCAGTTCAACAAGCGCGCTGTCCAACGCAAGCTAGCCGATGCGCTGTTGGTCTTGCGCTAAAGCGCTCATTCGGTGATAACTTTGAAGGTGGCCACTAAGGGCATTGCTTCTGCCTGTTGGTGATTGATGCGGAGCGCTAAGGGTATCCCCGTTTGCGCGGAAATTAATTGTACGCGAAGCCGATAGTTGCGCCCGTTGGGCACGCTGGCGGGATCGGGCAGTTGCAGGCGGAAAGGGGTGCTGACGAGTTCGCCCGCTTCCCATAAGCGCGTGCTGTAGTAGCCATGCAGACCCTGCGCGGGATAAAAATCCCATTCAGCGTAAACCTGCGCGTCATCGGCGTTGAAAAGCTGGATGCGAATGAAGGCGTCAACGTCTATAGCGCTCTGGGCGCGCCATAATAAATCCACATCCACCGGTTCGCGTGCGATGAAGTTCAACGTGGATACATTATCACCCAGATAACAGATGGCTTCTGCCCAACACACCTCATCTTCGATGAGATGTAAGATATGGCTGTCTTGTGGGGCGATGAAGCGCTTGTCAAGATGCAATTCGTATAATTCGTAACGGAATGTGCCATCTGCGTGTCGGGTGACTTGCTCCATGATGTCCTTACGGGCGAGCGCATTCACAATTTGATTATCCGCTAGGGGCAGGCCGAAATTTTCGTAACGCCACCGCGCGAGCGCGCCGTACACAAAATGGGTTGCGCCTTCCAACTCGTTAAGGCGGGATGGTTGCGTTTTTTCGACGATGGTCGCTAGCGGCAAGAAGAAGCGCAGGCGTTGTTCTCCCGGCGCAATGACCACCGGTTGGACCCCCGTTTTTGTAATATAAGCGTCCAGCGCTTGGGCGGTGATGACCACTTCAGGATTTTGGGTGGTATAGCGCGCCACATCGTGGGGGTAATCGTCTCCGAGTAGCCAGCCGCTATAGCCGTTGATGTCTTGAATCGTATCGAGGATGCCTTGGATGGATAGCGCCGCGATAGCCAGCAAGTATGCGAATCGCCGCCAAGAAGCGCTATCACTACAGCTTTTCAATACATCCCACCGAGCTAAGGCGATGGCCGAAGGCAAAGCGAGCAGGGGCACGATGGCGAAAGATAGCCGATAGTGATAGCTGTAAGAGAAGAAGTAGGTGATGAAATAGGGCATCGCCAACAACGCAGACCCAAAAATAACCCTGAGTAGTCTTTGTTCGGGTTGTTTGCCGTTTCTTATGCCCCATATCAACGCCATTAAACCGCCTAAAATGAGCAAGGCTTCTAGCGGGCGGATATAGCTATCTGGGGGATCGAGGCGTTGAGGGAAAAGAAGAGGGCTTGATGGCAATATCCCCGCCAAGAGGAGCAAGACGCCAGCTATCCGCGCCCATCGCCCCGGTCCGGTGGTCGTCAAGCCCCACAGCCCCCATGCTAGGGCTATCCAACCCAGTAAATCGCCGCTACGGCGGGCTAGCAAAAGCCATGATTCATGGGGCAGGTCTATAGGGGCGTGCCCCAGCGCGATATTGCGGATGTACCACACCGCGCCCAAAGGCAAACACGCAAGCCCGGTGAGCGCGGCGACTTCAAATTGCGGCCACCACGCCCGCCAGCGCAGGCGACCTAAAAGGATAGCGACAGCAGTCGCGAGGATGACACCCCATACGAAAGCGCCCGCTGTCGGCTTTGTCCACATGGCAACCCCGAAGACGCACCCGCTGAGCAAGGCATAATGGCGCTTATCGCGCGTGTCTGTCGCTAGCCAAGCTATCAAGAAAAGCGCTGTGCTAGTGGTGAATAAAAAGGTTAGCGGAACTTCTAGGTCGCCGACGTGGGCCCAATCGCTGAGGTGGGGGTATAAAGCCCACAAAGACGCTAAGATAATGCCCGTGCGGCGATTGATGAGGCGCGCGCCCAACATATAAGCGGCGAGGATGCTACCAAGATGCAAAAAAGGCAGGACAACGCGGGCGGCATGGTCGTCGAGCGCACCGATGGACAGTTGTACATACGTATATTGCAGTGGCAAAAATTGCGGATAGTAACCGATGTCTTGCGGGATGAACCCTTTTAGGAAATAAAGCCGTCCCTCATAGCCATAAACCCATAGCTCATCATAGGCGGTGAAGGGCCAATAAGCGGTCGTGAACCAACGCAGTATGAGGGCGATGATGATGAGGCCGACGAGCAATTTTTCATCCGCGCGCCACGGGATGGAAGAGGGCGGTGACGGCGGCGCGCTACTGCGCCATCTATAGGTTGCGATGCCCAAACCCATACCACTGATGACCACTGTGCCCATTAACACCCAATCCCAGCGTAAGGCGGCGATATGATGCGCCGCGCCAACGCTCCCTAGCGCTAACATCCATGCGGTGACCCACGCCGGCCCAAAAGCGAAGGCCAGGCACAGGATAAAGGGCCGATCGCGCCAATCGCGCCGTGGGGCTAAAGCCAGCGCCCACGGGACCCCCACCCCGACGTACATCCATAAGGCGGATGGTAGGCCGCTGAGCGCCGCGAACAGCCAATAAAAGGGTGTCGTATCGTAGGAAGCAATCATGGGGCAGGGGGGATGAGCTGATTCGCGACGAGGAAATCGGCGTAGATGGCGGCTTGTTGTTCTGCGCCCGCGCGGGTCATGTGCATACCGTCCAGCCAGAAATCAGCGTTGTAGGGCATGGCATCGGCTAGGGGGATATAAGGCAATCCGAAGTCGTCGGCGAGTTGGCGCGTGATGGCGTTGTGTTGGGCGACGCCATTTTGCACAAAAGCATAAGTCATGTAAGGGTTGCCATTGCTCACTTCCGGGAAATAGGCCCAACTGGATAACACAACCGCTACATCGTTGGCTTGGGCTAATTGGATGATATGGCGTAAATTGCGCTCGAAGTAAATCGGCGGGTTCGCGTCTAGCACTTCTTGGGGGGTCATGCCCAAGGGCGCGCAAAATTCCACATCATCGCAACGGTAAATAGGCGAGACATTGTTCAGCGCCCAACTGAGCGTATTGGGGTTGAGCATAAGGCCGCTGTTGATGCCGATGAAGCGCAAAAGTACCGAATTGGGCAATTCGCGGTCGCGCAGAGACCAAATGCCCCGCGATGGATTGAGGCTATTGTAGTAGCGCGGGTCTACCAGCCGCGCGGTGACATCATTGATGGCCTCGTAGATGATAATCATGTCGGGTTCATCATCCAGGACGCGATAGGCAAAATGGGCGAATAAATCGTAAGAGTTATAAGCGATGACGCCGGCGTTAATCACCTCGACGTGCGTATAGCCGTATTGGTCGCGCAGGATGCGTTGGAGTTGGGCGGGGTAGGCATCTTGTGCGGGAATATCAATGCCATAAGTGGTAGAGCCGCCCAAAGCAAAAATGCGAAAAATGCCATCAGGTTTAGGGCGGGCGATTTCGGGGCTACGGTAGCCGCGATCGTTGTGCCCTTCGTAGTTGGCCGTTAGCTCATAATTCACATAGGGCGCGCCTTCCAGCGGGCTGAGCGCGTCGGCAATCTCTTGGGCGGAATATAGATAGGCGATGCGCTCGCTATTGCTCCCGAAGGCGCTAAACCAGAACCGCAAGGCTAGTTCCATGACGAGCAACGGGATGACGAAGCTGGCCACAGCGAAGCCCAGAGCGCGGGCAACCCGCCCCCACGAGATGCGCGCGAGTAGCGGTTCTAGGGCGCTGAAGGCGATAGCGATATTGCATAGAAGCAACCACAAAAACAACGGCGCGATGTAGGGGCGCAATGCGGAAATGCGCGCCTCTGCGGTGAAGATGGCGCCAAAGCTGAAGAGAATCCACGCGAAAGCGACGGCCCGATAGCGCGCCCACCGCGCGATATGGCCGCCCATCGCCAGCCCCGCCATCCCACTAGCGACGATAACGGCGGTGGCGAAAAGCGCCAAGAAAGGCGGGTCTATGAATGGCACGGCGGTTCTAGTGCTATAAGTCCCGCGGGCCATCAATAAGGTTGCTATCAATAAACATCCGCCAATGATGATGAGTGTGGCGCTATAGCGTTGGATAGTGTTCAGTGATTTCATACCATTCTCGATGAGGGCGGCGCATGCTGATACCCTCGATAATTCGCCCGAATCCAAGCGCGGATAGTAGGGCTACAACAGGTAAAGCGGGTAGATAGTAGCGCCCCCATTCCAGCGGCGTCAAGAGTAAAGCGCTGGCGATGATGGCTAAAGCCCAGATAAAAAAGATGAAGGTATCCTGACGAGAGGGGGTAAATGCCCCCACCCCCCATACACATAACAGCGCGATGCCCAGCCCGACGATGCCCCAGCGAACACCGCTCAGCGGGGACGCATCGTAAAGGCGGATGCTCTCGCCGATATAATCGGCCCATGCGCTGGATTCGTAATATTGGGGAACGCCACCGAAAACTTGGCGATAAAAGCCGCTTATTTGGTCGCCTAAACCATCGTAACCGCCGAAGAAGGCGACCTGACCGTTCAGAAGCTCGCTCCTCAACGACAAGACCTCGCGCGCGCGTTGAATAGGGTCGCCCCACCAAGACGGATTCAACGCATAGAAGCTAAGCCCAGCGATGACGACAGCGAGGGCCAATTGCGCGGCGATGCGCGCCCAACGGCGGGGATAGGCGCGGCTTTGCCAGACATTCGCCAAGCTGAGCGCGAGAAAGATGCCCACGATGCCAAAAGCGGCGGTGTGCTTGGCGGCGATGGCCAGCCCGCAGGCAACCCCTAGCAGAGCATAGGCGCGCCCTGTGCGCTGACGCGCCGCGTGCAATGCCGCCATCAGCGCCAAGAGCATGAAGAAAAGGAACGCCCCCTCCATCATCGCGCGCCTGCCATTGAGCAGGAGGTTGGGATGAAAGGCGTAGAAAGCGCTGGCCCAATAGGCGACCTTATAGCCGCCCAGCCGCGCCCCTATCCCAAAGACAAGCGCACAACTCCCCGCCAAGAATAGGGCTGAAATGAGGCGCGCCCGCAGGAGCAAAGCTTGGGGGGGAATATGCCCATTTTGCGCGTTGTAATTCCAATCTGCCCCCCAATCCCATTGTTCGTTGATGTCTTCGATGGCATAGCCGAGCGAATAGGCGGCTAGGCCATAAAGGTATTTAGAGATAGTGCCGTTGAGCAGGCGTAAATGTTGTTCGGTGGGGCTGATGGGTGGGTCGCTATAGGCGACAAGCTGTAAATCGCCTTGGACGAATTGATAGTAAAAGTCGCGCCCCATGTATATTAAGGTGGCTTCGTCGCCGTGGAAAGGGACGATAGCCACACCTGCGAGGATATAGACCCCAAGAGCCAAAAGCCAAAGCAAAGCTAAAAAGCGTTGAGAATATCGCATGATTCAAGCGCTATGGTTTACGATAGGGGCTTTAGTGTAAAGGAATTTGGGGGAATAGGGAATGCTGGATAGGGCATCCCAACGCGGGACGCCCTATGTATAGGATGTGGTTACGCATCGCCAATGATGATGAGCACCGCGCCTTTATCTACAGTTTGCCCCGCCTTGACATTGATAGTTTGGACGATGCCATCTTTAGGGGCTTTTAGCTCATTTTGCATCTTCATGCTCTCTAGGATGATGACCGTTTGCCCTTGGGTGACGGCCGCGCCGACGGCTACCGGTACCGCCACGATAAGCCCCGGCATGGGCGAGGTTATCTCGCCGGCGGCACTGCTCAGCCCGCCTTTGCGCTGGGCCATCAGCATAGCGCGTTCATCGAGCACTTGGCCTTCATAAAGCCGCCCGCCCATCATGATTTCGTACTTGCCGCGCTCCTCCTCGATGACCACTTCTAGGGATGCGGAATCGGTAATCATGGAGTAGAGCGAGTCGCTGAGGGCGAGAAAGTCCACATTGCGGGGTTGCCCATTGACCAAGACCGAGCCGTCTTTGGTGATTTCGATTTCAAATTGGGTGTTATTGATGATAGTGACGTATTTCATCGGTGCATTTTCTCCCATCTGGCCAGCCATTTCCAGTTGCTGGTATCGCGTTTGGCGGGGGCGACGACTTGCGAGGCCAGCTGACGCCGACGATGGGCGTAAAGGGTGGCGGCGATGGCGGCATTTTCTAGCTCGGTGTCGGTGGGGTTTTCCTCGTAAGTGGTCATGCTAAAGCGTTGCTCGACGAAATTGGTATCAATTTGGCCGGCGATGAAGCTAAAGCTATTGAGCAAATTGATATGGAAGGGGATATTATGCTTGACCCCCATGATGGTATATTCGCTGAGGGCGCGGCGCATCCGTAGCATGGCTTCTGAGCGCGTTTCGCCCCAACAGATGAGCTTGGCAATCATGCTGTCGTAATAGGGCGTGATTTCGTAGCCAGCGTATACGCCGCTATCCACGCGCACGCCCGGCCCTGTGGGCGTGATGAGGGTGGTGATAGTGCCTGTGGAAGGCATAAAGTTGCTGTAGGGGTCTTCGGCATTGATGCGGCATTCGATAGCCCAGCCTTTAGGTTGCAGGAGGCTTTCGGTGGGACTCATGCGGCGGCCGCGGGCGATGCGGATTTGCTCGCGGGCGAGGTCTACACCGGTGATGAGCTCGGTCACGGGGTGTTCCACCTGTAGGCGGGTGTTCATCTCTAGGAAGTAGAAATTTTTGTCTTTATCCACCATGCATTCGATAGTGCCGGCGTTGACGTAATCTACCGATTGGGCGGCGGCGATGGCCATTTTGCCCATGCGTTCGCGCAGGTCATCATCTACGAAGGTGCTAGGCGCTTCTTCCACTAGTTTTTGGTGGCGGCGTTGGATAGAGCATTCCCGTTCGCCGAGGTGGATAGTGTTGCCGTGGGTATCGGCGAGGATTTGGAATTCGATATGTCGAGCGCCGATGAGCAATTTTTCGAGGTAGACATCGCCATTGCCGAAGGCGCTTTCTGCTTCGCGGCGGGCGGTGGCCAGCGCTTCGGCGAAGTGGGCTTCATCGTGGACGGCGCGCATGCCTTTACCGCCCCCGCCGGCTACGGCTTTGATGAGGATAGGGAAGCCAATGCGCTTTGCGGCGGCGGCCAATTCCTCATCGGGCAGGCCGGCTTCGGTGCCGGGGATGAGCGGGACGTTATATTTTTTGACGGCCATACGCGCTTGGTGTTTGTCGCCCATGGTTTTGATGGCGTAGGGGGAAGGCCCGATGAAGATAATGCCCTCGTCGGCGCATTGTTGGGCGAAATCGGCATTTTCGGCTAAAAAGCCATAGCCGGGATGGATGGCGTCGGCGCCGGTCTTTTTGGCCGCGGCGATGATTTTATCCATCCGCAAATAACTTTCCCGCGGGGGGGGCGCGCCGATGTTGACGGCTTCATCGGCATAGCGCACATGAAGGCCGGTACGGTCGGCGTCGGAATAGACGGCGACGGTGGGGATGCCCAAATCGCGGCAGGCGCGGATGATGCGGATAGCGATTTCGCCGCGATTGGCGATGAGGACTTTGGTAATTTTTTGGGGTTCGGCTGGCATTGTGCGTCCTCTCGTGGTCATAGCGGGATGTTCCCGTGTTTCTTGGGCGGGTTTTCATCGCGCTTATTTTGGAAAACTTGTAAAGCGTTGATGAGGCGTGCGCGGGTATCGCGCGGTTCGATGACATCATCAATGTAGCCGCGGGCGGCCGCGATGTAGGGATTGGCGAATTTCTCGCGATATTCAGCCGCGAGTTCCGCTTTGCGTTTAGCGGGGTCTTCCGCTTTCTCTAGCTCACGGCGGAAGATGATTTCTACAGCGCCTTCAGGTCCCATCACGGCGATTTCTGCGGTGGGCCATGCGAGGTTGAGGTCACCGCGGATGTGCTTACTGCTCATGACGCAATAAGCGCCGCCGTAGGATTTGCGCGTAGTGACGGTGAGCTTGGGCACGGTGGCTTCGCAATAGGCATAGAGGAGCTTGGCGCCGGCGCTGATGATGCCGTTGTGTTCTTGGTCGGTGCCGGGGAGATAGCCGGGCACATCCACGAAGGTGACGATGGGGATATTGAAAGAATCGCAGGTGCGGATGAAGCGGGCCGCTTTTTCGCTGGCTTTAATATCCAACACGCCGGCTAATACCATGGGTTGGTTAGCGACGATGCCCACGGCATGGCCGCCCAACCGCGCGAAGCCGCAGACGATGTTAGCCGCGAAATCGGGTTGCGTTTCAAAGAAGTGGCCATCGTCCACGATTTTTTCGATGATTGCTTTCATGTCATAGGGTTTGTTGGGGTTATCGGGCACGATAGTATCGAGGTCGGGGTCAGCGCGTAGGGGGTCATCGGTAGTTGGGTCGAAGGGGGCGTCTTCCATGTTGTTTTGCGGCAAGTAGCTGAGCAATTCGCGCACCAGCAATAGCGATTCGGTCTCGTTATCGGCCACCAAATGGCAGACGCCGCTTTTGGTGGCGTGGACCGAAGCGCCGCCCAAATCTTCAAATGTGACATCTTCATTCAATACTTGTTTGACGACGTTGGGCCCGGTGATGAACATATAACTGGTCTCTTTGACCATGATGATGAAATCGGTCAGGGCGGGGCTATAGACCGCGCCGCCGGCGCACGGGCCGAGGATGACGCTAATTTGGGGGATGACGCCGCTGGCCATCGTGTTCCGCAAGAAGATTTCCGCATATCCGGCCAGACTATCCACCCCTTCTTGGATGCGCGCGCCGCCGCTATCGTTCAGCCCGATGACCGGCGCGCCGACGCGCATAGCCATATCCATCACTTTGATGATTTTTTGGGCGTGGACTTCGCTCAGGCTACCGCCGAGGACCGTAAAATCTTGGGAATAGACGTAGACTAAACGCCCGTCAATGGTGCCCCAGCCGGTGACGACGCTATCGCCGGGGTAACGCTGTTTATCTAGTCCAAAGTTTGTAGAGCGATGTTCGACGAAAGCGTCTAATTCGCGGAAGCTACCGGGGTCAAGTAGGATGTCGAGGCGTTCGCGGGCGGTATTGCGCCCCGCTTCGTGCTGTTTTTTGATGCGCTCCGGTCCGCCGCCGGCTTGGCTTTCGGCGCGTTTTTCCCGTAGGTGTTCAATTTTGGGATTTGCAACCATGTTCCTTCTCCCTAATATGGGTGTTGTACTGCCTTAATAAATATCCTGTAATAAATGAACTGATGGTGAGCAAAAGGATGAGAAAAGGCAAGCGCCCTCGGTCATAATCGGCTCTGGCGAATATCGCGACATGTGCGATGCGATAGGCGACGAAAGCAAGCGTCAACCATAGCGCCCATTGTATGCTTTTCGGCCGGTTGCTCCGTAATGCCCACCCTGTGCGCGCCCATGTCAGACCCCATACTAAGCTGGCGATGCTTTCAAAAGGCGCGTTAAGACTGGTCAGCCTAATCATACCCTCTGACCTGTTTAACACCAAAACGAAAGAAAAGATTTGATGCGCGGCCAAAAAAATGGCTAAAGCAAAGAGCCAGCGCTGAAGGCGAGAGCGAGGCGGGGCGCGCATATTTATTCCTCTATGCTACTTTCTCGCGCGGGTGTGGGCGCGCTACTCGTCTTCTCCTGCGTTGGCGGTTGGCGGTGTGGGGCGCGGGTTGCGGCGTATCTCGCTCATTTCGGAAATGCCCCAACCGATTGCCAGCATGATGCTACCCGCCAAAAAGGCCAGCACCAGCAGAAGCCACAGCTCGCCGCGGATTTCTGAAGCGCCGACGGCGAGGGTGAAAATCTGCCAAGCGGAAATAATAGAAATCCCTAAAAAGGCCACCGCGGCGACCAGTCCAATGATGATGATAATTTGTCTCAATGCATACATCCTTTAGGTTATCATCGTATACACGCTTATAACTATACCATGACGGCGGGGCGGTATTCCCCGAATACTTCGCGCAGGGTGTGGCAAATTTCGCCCAAGGTGACATCGGTGGCCACGCATTCGATGATGAGCGGCATCAGGTTTTCGTCTGTGCGGGCGGCGGCGGCCAGACGGCTACGGAGCGCGCTCACTTTTTCGTTATCGCGATGCGCGCGCAGAGCCGCGAGGCGTTGGCGTTGGGACTGTTCGATGGCGGGGTCTACGCGCAGGATGTCCGGTTCGGCTTCTTCTGGCGCGGTGAATTTATTCACGCCGACGATAATCGCTTCGCCATGTTCGACAGCGCGCTGATAACGATAGGCCGCATCTTGGATTTCGGCATTGATGAACCCCTCTTCGATGGCCGCCAGCGCGCCGCCCAGCTCGTCAATGCGGCGGATGTAATCGTCCGCCATGCGCTCTAGCTCGTCGGTGAGGTGCTCGATGAGGTAACTACCGCCGAGGGGGTCTATACTATCGGCGACGCCCGTTTCATAGGCGATGATTTGCTGGGTGCGGAGGGCGATTTGAACCGCTTTTTCGGTGGGCAAGGCCAATGCCTCGTCCATGCTGTTGGTGTGGAGCGATTGCGTGCCGCCCAGTACGGCCGCTAGCGCCTGCAAGGTCACGCGGATGATATTATTTTCGGGTTGTTGGGCGGTTAGGGTGCTCCCGCCGGTCTGAGTGTGGAAGCGCAACATCCAGCTTTTGGGGTCTTTAGCGCCGAAGCGTTCCCGCATGATGCGCGCCCACAAGCGCCGCGCCGCGCGGAATTTGGCCACCTCTTCTAAGAAGTGGTTATGAGCGTTGAAAAAGAAAGACAGTTGCGGGGCGAATTCATCAATGTGCAGACCCGCTTGGAGCGCGGCTTGGACGTAGGCGATGCCATTTGCCAGCGTGAAGGCGATTTCTTGGGCGGCAGTGCTACCCGCTTCGCGGATGTGGTAGCCGCTAATGCTAATGGTGTTCCAATTGGGCACATGTGCTTTGCAATAGGCGAATAAATCCGTTATCAGCCGCATAGAGGGCTTGGGCGGGTAAATATAAGTGCCACGGGCGATATATTCTTTGAGGATGTCGTTTTGCACAGTGCCGCGCAGTTGTTCGGGCGGGACGCCTTGCCGTTGCCCCACGACAATATACATCGCCAATAGCACTGTGGCCGGGGCGTTGATGGTCATGCTGGTGGAGACTTTATCGAGGGGGATTTGGTCAAAGAGCGTCATCATGTCGTGGATACTGCTAATGCTGACGCCCACCTTGCCCACTTCGCCTTCAGCCATGGGGTCGTCGGCGTCGTAACCGATTTGTGTAGGCAGGTCAAAAGCTACCGATAAGCCGCTCTGCCCTTGTTCTAGTAAAAAGCGGTAGCGCTTATTCGATTCTTCCGCAGTGCCGAAGCCGGCGTACTGGCGCATCGTCCACAGCCGCCCGCGGTACATGGTCGGTTGGATACCCCGTGTGAAAGGGTATTCGCCGGGGAAGCCAAGTTTCGTCTCGTAATCGCGCGGGCTTTCTTCGGGCGTATAAAGGCGCTCTAGGGGAATATCTGAAGAAGTGGCGAAGCGTTCTTTACGTTCTGGGAAGCGCCGAATCGAAGGTTCGACGTGCGTTTTTTCCCAATGCGCTTTGCGCTCTAAGATGCTCATGATGACTTGCTCCTCTTTTCCGTTCTCTACCGCGTTATCGGGTGAGAGCCGTGATTGTGCACTGCTTTAATGATAACGCAAGGGTCTAAAGGTCGCTTCTGATAGATGTCACCGCTTCTTGATGAATAGGCGCTATGTCTGGTTCGGCGGTGGTTAAGGCGGCGAGAAGGCGCTAGCTGGCACATCAAGCCCCGCGAAGTTGGCGAAAGTTAGGTCGGTGAATTCCAACTGGAGATGATGCCGCACAAAGTCGAACAGGCGCGCGTAGCTATATGGGACGCGCGGGAACGTTTCTAGGCCTAATTGTCGGATGATGTTTTCGATAGTCTCGGCGTCCGCTTCTATTTCCGTAAAGTTGCCATAAGGCATTTGGTCGAGGACGATTTCCGCGCCCCCTAGGCGATAGGTTGTCCGATATTTTTCGTAAATCATGTAGGGATGATAGCCCAATTTGCCCAGTATGGTTTGCATGGCGTCAAAATCGCTCACCTCCACTTCAACTTCATAACGGCTGAGAACGCCTTGATCGGCGGTATCGGGTTCTTTATAGGTCAGGCGGATGCGGTCATCTTGGCGCAAGCGGACGACAATACCTTCAGCGGCGAGGGTACGGGTGGCGTTTTCGTAACGCACGTTGCGTTCGTAGAGGCGGGGCTTATGGCAGATGCCGCCGACGTTTTGGATGCGCTGTGCGATGTCGTCTAAATTGGGCGTGTACAGTTTCACTTCTACTTCTTGGTAATCATGCGTCATGGGGCGACCTCGGCGATTGATGGCCATTGTGTACGGCGACAAATTCCAGTTGTTTGCCAAACGCCTGTTCAAAGATGTCACGGTGCAGTTCGGCCGCCCACAACGCGACGATGCTATCGCCGCTGGTGTGGAGCGCCATTTGTACCCATGTTGCGCCAATGGTCAACGTAATTTCTTGCACGACGCCATCGCGGGAACGGTCGAACTGTTCGGCCAAGCGCAAAAGGGCGCATAACTGTAATAGGCGCTTTTCATCCCCCGCTCGCAATAGAGGCGCTAACTCGTCTGCGGAGGGTTTGCCTTTGCGGTGGTAGCGCGCGAGCAAAGCGATGAGCGCTAGTTCGCGGTGGTCGTAGCCGGGCAGGCCGGCGTTGAGGATGAGATAGGCGCTATGTTTATGATGGTCATTATAATCTACCGATACCCCAATATCGTGCAACATCGCCGCCGCCCATAACAATTCGCGCTCCGTTGGGCCGCAAGCGTGGATGGGGCCTAATTGGTCGAACATCGAGAGGGTGAGATGGGCGATATGCTGGGCGTGCTTTTCTTGGAAGCGGTAAAGATGGGCCAGATTGAACACAGAAGCGCGGCGCACATCCTCGAATAGGGGTTGCTCGCCATCTAAAAAGCGCTCGTAAAAGAGGCCTTCGCGCAGGCCTTGGTTGCAAATCATCATCTCCGTGATGCCAGCGGCGCGCATCGCTTCTAGCACCACGACCGCGCCGCCTAGCGATATATCGGCGCGGTCGGACTTCATGCCGGGTAGCTGTTTGCGTTTGTTGATGGTGCTTTTGGCCAATTGCTCGGCGATAGCTTCTATGTGCTCGATACTTATCGTGTAGCCGTGTAAATCGTCTAGCAGGTATTGGTTCAGCTTTTGGACGAGCCGCCCCAATAGGCGCAAGGTGCCGCCTTCGCCCACCAAACGCAATCCCGCCTCGGCGCGGAACCAATCTATCGCTGAAAATTGTTCTTGGAGATGTTTTTGTAAACGTCTCAGCTCCTTAGGGGAGACGGGGTCGCTCTGTAAAAAGCCCTCGGTGACGCGGACCGCGCCCAAAGGTAAGCTCAAGCTGTGGATGAGTTGGCGATTTTGAACGCGGACGACCTCGATAGACCCGCCGCCGAGGTCGAGCACGAAGCCATCGCTGAGCGTCGTGCTGTTGATGGCCGCCAAATAGGCGTAGTATGCCTCTTCTTCTCCGCTGAGGACGCGGACAGTAATGCCCGTTTCGGCGGTGATTTGCCCTAGCAGAAGGGCGCTGTTGTTGGCCTCTCGGATGGCGCTAGTGCCCACAGCGATAATGTCGGTGATGCCGGAAGCTTTGCAAAAAGCGGCGTAAATCCGCATGGCGCGTTTAGCGCGTTCCATGGCCGCCGCCCGCAAGATGGCCGATTCCGCCATGCCCTCGCTCAAACGCACCGATTCGCGCACTTCGTCCACTATCTTAAAGCTCAGTTGGGGCACGTATTCAATGACGATGAGCCGAAAGCTGTTACTCCCAAGGTCAATGATGGCGACGCGGCGCGCATCTCGGTAAATATCGCTATGTTCGGCTAAAGATTGTAGTTGCATATGGGTTAGTCACTTTTTAGCGCGCGATGTCGCGGATAGCCTCTGGCAGATAAGCATCAATGGCGTTGATGATGGTCGAGTAGGGCGGCTGGGGGCGTTCGGGCGAGAGCAAGACGCTATGATAAAAGGTGTTCACGCCTTTTTCTACCAGCCAGACGCTTTGTTGGCAATGCGCTAGGCCGCTTTGATGCGTTAATTTATCGAATGATAGTTGGGTCAGCGTGGCGCTCCAACGTTCGTAAGCGGAAGCGGCTAGGCGATGTTCAAGCGGCTTGTGCGCGAATAACCCTTCATAAACGACCGTGAGTAGGGGCGCATCGCCCAACTGGGCGGTGAGCGTCCCTACAGAATGGTGCAAACGGCCGTTGATAGAATAACAGGTGATGCGATAGACCGCTTTTGTCCCCGGCGCTAAGGCGAGTTGTTTAAGGGGCGGCAGAGCGAGTCTTTCGGCAACTTCTTTGAGGGATGCGTACAGATAATCCATCACAGGCGCTTTTGTGTCGCCGCCGAGGCGGGCTATTCGATAGTTAATACTATCTTGCCGAAGGCCTCGAAGTTAAGCAACATATCCATAGCGCGCCCAATCTCTTTTAAGGGCAAGGTGGCCCCCACCACGGGCTTTAGCTTGCCGTCGAATATCAAATCCATCACTTTCACATAATCTTGGTGCGGCCCCATCGTGCTACCGATGATGCTAATTTGCCGCGCGAAGACTTGGTTGATGGGCAAATTGACCTCGTAACCGCTCGTGCCGCCCACGACCAGAATACGCCCGCCGATGCGCGTCGCGCGGATACTATCGTTGAAAGTGGCCCGCCCGACATTATCCACGACCACATCAACGCCGCGACGGTTGGTCATCTGGTAGATAGCTTTAGACCAGTTCGGTTCTTGCTCGCGGTTGATGACGATGTCGGCGCCTAGAGCTTGGGCTTGGCGGCATTTTTCGGCGTTGCTACCGACGACGTAGACCGTCGCCCCGGCCAATTTAGCGATTTGGATGCTAGCGGTGTTCACGCCGCCGCCCGCCCCCACGATGAGCACCGTCTCGCCCGCGCGCAGTCCGCCGCGGGTCATCAGCGAATGCCACGCGGTGACGTAGACCAGCCCGGCCGCGGCCGCGCCGACGAAATCGAAATCGGGCGGCATTTTGTGCAGGTTTCGTTGTGGCAAGACGACATATTCGGCGGCGACGCCGGGGATGCCTTCGCCGAGGATGTGGACGCGCGTTTGGTTTTCTAACCCGGTCATCAGCGCGGGGTCGTCGGGTTCAACGATGGTTGGGTCTATGCACACCGGGTCGCCCACGGCGAAGCGGCGCACGCCATCGCCGATAGCATCCACCACGCCCGCGCCATCGGCACAGACGACATGGGGGAACTGTAGCTTAAGCCCCGGCCAGCCCAGACGCACGAACAAATCTAGCCGATTGAGCGCGGCGGCTTTTACCCGCACGCGCACATGATCGGGCGGGGGCGATGGAATCGGCAAATCTTCGACATAGGCGACTACTTCGGGGCCGCCGTGGCCTGTGATAACACCTGCTCGCATCAGCGCAACCCCAATTCATTGCGGGCGATGACCATGCGTTGGATTTCGCTAGTGCCTTCGTAGATGCGGGTGATGCGCGCATCGCGGTAATAGCGCTCGATGGGCATTTCTTTGCTATAGCCCATGCCGCCGTGGATTTGCAGGGCTTCGTCGGTGACGAAGGCGGCGGTTTCGCTGGCGAACAGTTTCGCCATGCTGGCTTCGGTTGTATAGCGCTCCCCCGTGAGTTTGTGGCGCTCTTTGGCCATGACCGCGTTATAGATGAGCAGGCGGCTAGCTTCGATGCGCGTTTTCATATCGGCGATTTTTTGCTGGATCATTTGGAATTGGCCGATAGGCCCGCCGAAGGCTTGGCGCTCGCGGGCGTAGGCGACGGCCGCTTCGTAGGCCGCTTCCGCGATGCCGAGCGCTTGGGCCGCGATGCCGATACGGCCGGCATCCAATACGGTCATGGCGATTTTGAAGCCTTGCCCCACCGTGCCGAGGACATTTTCTACCGGGCACTGGTAGTTCTCGAAGATGATTTCGCTGGTGGCGCTAGCGCGGATGCCCAACTTGGGTTCTTTTTTCCCGCGGATGAAGCCGGGTTTATCGGTTTCGATGATGAAAGCGGTGATGCCGTTGTGCTTCTTCTCAGGTTCGGTCATGGTGAAAAGCACGATATAATCAGCGACGGGGCCGCTCGTCACCCAGCTTTTGCGCCCGTTGATGATGTAATGCGTGCCCGCCTCGTTCAGGACGGCGCGGCTAGCCATCGTGCCAGCATCGCTACCGGACATCGGTTCGGTGAGGCTATAAGCGCCGATTTTTTCGCCGCTGGCGATGGGCGTTACATACTTGCGCTTTTGTTCTTCTGTGCCGAATTTGAGGATGCCATGACAATATAGCGAGTTGTTGACGCTCATAATCGTGCTGTGGCTGGCGTCTGCTTTGGCGATTTCTACCATGGCCAGCACATAGGCCAAGGTGTCCATATTCGCGCCGCCGTAAGCTTCCGGCACTTCGATGCCCATCAAGCCCATTGCGCCCATCTTCTTGATAGTATCCATGGGGAAATCGCCGCTATGGTCGAAGGCTTCGGCAATGGGGGCGATTTCTTTTTGGGCGAGGTCGCGTACCGCCTGTAAGAGCATCTCGTGCTCCTCGGTCATGGTTAAGGTTAGGGGTTTGCCTAGCGTTGTTTCTACCATCGGAAAAAACTCCTTATCTCTGCATCCATTTGATCTAAGCGTGACATCGTTCCTGAAAGTCGGGTATGGAAAGCAATTTACCTATAGTGGCCGCTATTATAACATTTTCATAGCGGTTGTCGGTTAGAATTCGCTAGAAATAGAGAGAGGAAGAACGATGTCTATCAAAATCAACCATCTGGCGATTGTGGTAGCGGATATAGAAGGCGCGTTGGCTTTTTGGCGCGATGCTTTGGGGTTGCCGTTGGGGGAGGTGAGCGATGTCCCTTCAGAGGCGGTACGGGTGGCTTTTTTGGAGGCGGGGGAAGCGCATATCGAATTGCTAGAGCCGACATCATCCGATAGCGGCGTGGCCAAATATCTAGACAAGCGGGGTCCCGGTATGCACCACATCTGCCTTGAAGTGCCCGATATAGAAGCGGCGCTGGAGCAATTAAAAGCAAAAGGTGTCGAGCTGATTAACGAGACCCCGCGCGAACGCGATGGGCGCAAGTACGCTTTCATACACCCCAAAAGCGCCGGCGGCGTGATGGTAGAATTGTACGAAGCGCTGTAAGAGGGCTTTTGCGCGGCTTGAACTTTGTCCTTGCCCATCTTTTTTTGTTAGTATCTCTTTGTTGTATATCTAATACAGGGGCACAGATGGGCATAGCAACCGACATTATCATCAGTATTGTGGCGGCCTTTTGGGGCGGTTTGGTCGCGCATCGCCTAAAGCAACCCCTGATTATTGGTTATATCTTGGCGGGTATCTTGGTCGGCCCCTATA
This sequence comes from Anaerolineaceae bacterium, assembly GCA_037441665.1. Taxonomy (GTDB): domain Bacteria; phylum Chloroflexota; class Anaerolineae; order Aggregatilineales; family Phototrophicaceae; genus JBBIRQ01. Next base: position 354,276 of record JBBIRQ010000002.1, read on the forward strand.
CCGGCGGGGTCACTGTCAGTGATGTTCATGATATTGAATTACTCGCCGAACTGGGCGTTGCTTTGTTGCTTTTCGCTTTGGGTTTGGAATTTTCGCTCAAGGAATTACAACCGGTCCGTCAAATCGCCCTCATTGGTACGCCCATCCAACTGCTGTTGACGGCGACTTTCGGCGCGGGTGTGGCGCTACTTTTAGGTTGGGATACCACCTCCGCCATTTGGTTTGGGGCTTTAATCTCTATCTCTAGCACGATGGTGACGTTAAAAACGCTCAGTAGTCGCGGTTTGCTGGGGACATTATCGAGCCGCGTTATGATTGGGGTATTGATTATCCAAGATTTGGCGGTCATCCCCATCATGCTCATTTTGCCCCAACTGGGCAATCTAGAGACGAGCTTGGGCGCTTTGGCCGTCGCGGGTGTAAAAGCCTTCGTCTTCATCGTGGGTATGGTTTTATTGGGGACGCGCCTCATCCCGTGGGTGTTGCGGATGGTCGCCCGTTGGAATTCGCGCGAGCTATTTTTGCTGACGGTGACGGCTATAGGTTTGGGGGTGGGATATGCCACCTATTTATTCGGACTGTCTTTCGCTTTTGGCGCTTTTGTGGCCGGCATCGTCTTGAGCGAATCGGATTATAGCCATCAAGCGTTCGCGGACATCATCCCCCTGCGCGATATTTTTGGTTTGTTGTTTTTCGTTTCGGTGGGTATGCTGTTCGACCCCGCTTATCTGGTCGCCAATTTGGGGATGGTGTTAGCGGCGGTTGGGTTGGTGTTGGTGGGCAAGGCGGTTATTTTCGTCGTCCTCACTCGTTTATTCGGTTATATCAACATCACCCCTTTAGCTGTCGGATTGACGCTGTTCCAAGTGGGGGAATTTTCTTTTGTGTTGGCGCGTATCGGGCTAGATACCCAATCTATCAGCCAAGAATTATATTCGCTGATCTTGACTACGGCCGTAGTGACCATGATTTTAACGCCTTTGATTTCGCACATGGTGGGGCCGTTATATGCCTTCATCCGCCGTAAGAGCCGCACAGAGAGCATCATCACCATGAATTTCCCCGATGCGGGGCTACGGAATCATGTGGTCATCGCTGGGGGTGGGCGCGTTGGTTTTCATGTGGCCGATATATTGCAAAAGATGGGCTTTCCCTTTGTGGTTATCGAGTTGGACGCCAACCGCGCGGAGCAGTGTAAGCTAGCGGGGATGCCAGTCATCTTCGGCGATGCCAGCTACGAGACGGTGCTATCTGCCGCCCGCCTGCAAGAAGCTTGCTTGTTGGTGATTACCGTTCCCGCCATCGGCATGACGCGCGTCATTGCCGAAATCGTGCGCCGCGTACACCCCACCTTGCACATGGTGGCGCGCGTGGAGGGGATAGAGCAGGTGCATGATTTGTATCGCTATGGGATTTATGAGGTTGTCCAGCCCGAATTTGAAACGGGCTTAGAGCTTGTGCGTCAAGCGTTACTGCATATGGACGTGCCCATCACACAAATTCATCATTTCACCGATGCGGTGCGGCGCGAGCGTTACGCCCCGCTTTATGAAAACCATCCCGAATATCAAACTATCGCCCAGCTGAAGTTAGCGGGTAGCCGTTTGATGGAGTTAGAATGGGTGGCCCTGCCAGCTGATAGCTTTTTGATCGGCAAGAGCATCGGCGAGCTAAAAATCCGCACGCTCAGCGGGGCATCGGTGGTGGGTGTCCTGCGCGATGGGCAGTTGGTCGCTAACCCCGATGTCGCCTTCCGCTTTATGGCGGGGGATGTGCTGGCGGTGTTGGGCGATAAACACCAGCAGGAGGCTTTCCGCGTTTGGTTGGAGGGGCTTCTAGTCCAAAATGGACGTTAGCAAGACCTCTGCTACTGCGCGGGCGGCCACAATATTGCCATAAGATGACAAGTGCCCGTCGCCGACATAGGCCATCACCGCGGCATCGGGCGCGCTGGGGTTGATGGGCGCGCTAGGGTCGTAATACATCAGATAGAGGCTACTGATGTCCCCGATTTGACGGAAAATAGGCAATAAATCCACATAGGTTGTGCCCGTTTCTGCGGTCAACTGCGCGAAGAAGCGTTGCGGCACATCAGGCAGTCCGCCTGTTGTGGGCAGTTGCGCTAGGTCGGGGAATAGCACTACCACAAGGGGGATGTTGGCTTCGCGCGCGATTTGGGTTAGCTGGCGGAAGTGGGTTGTATAGGCAGACCATAGGGGGGCGTAGGCGGGGTCGTTTGGTTTTAAGAAGGTGGCATCTTGGTAAATCTGATGTAGTCCGCTGATGGTCGGTATGTCTTGTACGTTGATAGATTCTACGAAGAAGTCCCCATTTCTCAGGCGATACCATAGGCTATAGAGCGCTAGATGGTCGCGCAGGACGGCGCGTAGCGGCGGCGTAGTCGCGTCTGTTTGGCGCGCTCCCAAACGGACATCGCGGGCGTAATAGGGGCGGATTTGCTCGCTGAGGTCGAAGATGTCGTTGGTGTAGACGCCGAGGATGAGGACATCGGGTTGTAGGGCTAACCCTTTATCGCGCAGATAGGCCAGTTCATCTACGATGGTGTAACCGATGACACCCGCATTCAGCACTTGAACGCGATGCGGCCCTTGTTGGTTGAGCGTTTCTTCTAGGCGCGCGGGGAATGTGGCGTAATTATCCACATAAAAGCCGAAGGTGAACGAATCGCCCACCGCAAGGATGCGTTTAACCGCGCTATCTTCGATGATTTCTTTGCTATTGCGTAAGCCGTCGCTATTGGTCTGCAAGTAGTAAGGGATGATTCCTGTGCGTTCGATATGGCGTAGGTTGGGCAAGAGGTCGCCGCGACCATAGGGCTGAATGGTGAAGGCGTAGGTGCCCGCTTCGGCGAGTTGTGGCGTCAGCGGACTGCGCCATAACAGGGCGCGCGCGCCCACTTCTGCGAGGAGCAGGAATAAAGCGGTCATCAAAACGATAATGAAGATAGGGCGCAAACGTTTTTTCATCATTGATGGGTGATGCCAAATCCAATAAGCGTATTTTTTGCATTATAAATTTGCAAAGCATTTACACAATAGCGTTCTTGGCGCAAGTGGGGTTACAAAACGCTACTAAAATAGCTGTAGGGGACAAGACAAAAGCTAAGGAGGAGTGTAAAAATGAGGAATATACGATGGGTTATTGGCCTATTCCTTATCACGGTGACGGTGGCCGCGCAAACCGACGATTGCCCCGCGATTGTGGAAAAAGCGCTGACGATGACGGATGAAATTTGCGCTAACACCGAGCGCAACCAAGCATGTTATGGTCATTCTCTGCTCACCTTACAACCAAAAGATAATGTGGGCGTCACAGCTTTTGAAGCGCCCGGCGATGTGGTTAGCTTGTCGGCGATTGATAGCATGACGCTCAACCCGCTAGACGAGACAGAGGGGACGTGGGGCGTGGTGTTGATGCGGGTGCAGGCGAACATCCCGGATACCTTGCCGGGTCAGAATGTTACCTTCTTGTTGTTTGGCGACGTCACGATAGAAGATGCCTCTGACCAAGGGGATTTTACCCCCATGCAGGCGTTTTATTTCACATCGGGTGTGGGCGATGCGCCCTGCGCCGAAGCGCCCGAAAGCGGCATCCTCATTCAGACGCCGGAAGGTGTGGAGCAAGTTCAGTTGAATGTAAATGGCGCCAACCTGACTTTAGGCTCTACAGCGTATATCCAATCTTATAATATCCCCGACGCAGAGGAGAATAGCGGGGAATTGGCGGTGAGCATTATAGAGGGGACAGGGCGTATCGAGGCGCTGGGCATGGCTCAGGACATACCGGCCGGTTCATGGTTGCGGATTCCCCAACGCTTGCGCCATATCCGCCAGATGGGGCCAGAAGCCCGTGAGCGACTGCGGGAGACAGTGGGCATTCTCGCCCCGCCGCAAAAGCCGATTCCCTACCGTCAGGAAAAATTTTCTGTTTTGCCTGTGCGAGTTTTAGAACGCCGTTTTGAAGTGCCGCGTTCGCTGACCGCCCAAGAGATAGAGCAAGCATTAGAGCGTTTGGGGCAACGGCGCGAGCAAGAAGATATAGAAAAAGCCTTCAACATCACGGTGGCTAACGATTTACCCGTACCTGTCGCGACTTTTATAGATGGCGCACGCTATGTTATCGCGTCGGGCGAAGCTATCCCATTGACCCTGCAAGGGCGCTTGCACGATGTCACGCTGTGCGCGGAGGAGCGCTGTATAGCATTTGTGGCGCGTGTGGAAGACGGCGCTACTTATACTATAGATAGGCAAACCTTCACCAATCCGCGCAGATTCCGCCGTTGAGCTTACATCCCGTCGATTTTTTGCTATGATGATACGCCGTTCGCTACACAGTAGATTGAGGTAAAAACATGCGGCGTATCATCCTCTCTTTTTTTGTGCTGATGGCCGGGGGTATGCTCCCGCTTGTCGCCCAGACGTGCCCCTCGTTGCAGGAGGGCGCTTTTTCGGTATTGGCCGAAGCGTGCGGGGAATTGCAAAGCGGGGAAATCTGTTATGGGACGCCGGCCCTGTTCGCGCGGGCGGCGGATGCTGATTTTGATGAAGCGGGCGATACGGTGGCGGCCGCGCGGGTGGATTTCCTGAGCGCGACCACCGAAGATAACACATGGGGGAGCGCACAATTGGAGCTGAGCGGTTATGGGCCTGATACGTGGTCGCCTGCGCCATTTAGGCTATTGGTCTTTGGCAATGCGCTAGTCCAGAATTTGGGGCAAGAGGGCGCTACGGTTCAGACGGCGACAGTGGTTATTCAGGCGGCAGAAGGCGCGAATGTGCGCTCTGGGCCAGCGACCGATTTTCGGGTCATCCAGCCCTTGCCCGATGGCGCTATCGTCAAGGCCACTGGACAGACGGCCGATGGCGCTTGGTTGCGCGTGCAGACGCGCGACGGCCAAAATGGTTGGTTGATTGCGGGCGCTGTCGTGGGGGATAGCGCGGATTTACCCATCGTCACGCCCGATTCCGAGCCGCCTAGCCCCCTTTACGCGCCCTTCCAAGCGATTCAGCTAGAATCGGGCGTAGGGGACGCGCCTTGCGATGGCGCGCCGCAGAGCGGCCTGTTGTTGCAAGTGGCGGATGCCAGCCAACAATTAGCCTTAGCGCTCAATGGCGTGGCTATTGAAAGCAATGGCACGCTCTTTCTGCAGGCGCAAAGCGGCTTTGGGGTGGTTATCAATGTTGTAGAGGGGGCGGCTTTCGTCACAGTTGGGGATACGCGCCGCTATGTGGCGGCGGGGTCGCGGGTGGTGATTCCTTTGGGCGATGATGGGCAAGTTGGCGCGCCGCCCGCCCCAGAGCCGTATGATTATGCGGCCATGTTGGCGCTACCGATGCGCTTATTGCCGCGCGCTGTGGCCGTCGGCTTGGACATCCGCACCATTTTGACGCCCGCCCCGACGAATGGCAACAGCCCGCTAGAAGGTATGTTGGTGAACGACAAGTGCCGTATTACCACCGGTCCCGGCGGCGCGAACTTGCGGAGCGGGCCGGGGACGATTTATCCCATCGTGGGCGCAATGGGCTTCCGCGAGAGCGCAGAACCGGATGGCCGCGCTATAGGGGCTGATGGCGCGCCGTGGTGGCGTTTGACCGTTGGGGTTTGGGTGCGTCAGGATACAACCGTCTTCGGGGGCGATTGCGTGTCGGTGCCCACGGCACCCGCCCCGCCGTTGCCGACTGGCGGATGAGCGGCGCTGGCCATCATCCCCAACCAGAGCGCCTGATAGTGAATGAGCGTCCATGGATAATGCTCAAACAGACCGATAATGGCGAAGGCGACGATAGCGCCTAATAGGCAGAGCCGCGGGATGGGGTCGGTATCTTGGCGCAGGGCGCGCAAGCTGGCTTCTAGCCCCGTGAATAGAAAGCTGATGAATAAGCCCAAGCCGATGAAGCCGTATTCGGCTGTAATCGCTAAGGCGATATGATGAACATAATCGCCGCGCAAATCATAGTCGGTATGGTAGTGCAGATAAGCGCTGGCGTACCATGGGTAATTGCCGCTGCCGACCCCCAACCATGGGCGCTCGTCTATGGCCACTAGGGCAATCGTCATGAAAACCGTGCGGTCAGCGATGGAGCGCAATTCCACGGATTGGGCTTCTAGCCCACTGCGCGCGGCGATAAAAGGGCGGTATAGCCACAAAAATAAGAGGCCTCCGCATAACAAAGCGGCGCTAACGATGCCCAACAGACGCCGTAAGTCCGTGCGTGGGCGGGCGGCGCGCAAGATAGCGGGGGCGATGGCTAGCGCGCCACCGATAAACCCTAACCATGCCCCGCGCGAAAAGGTGAGCAAAAAAACCCACCACACGCCCAAATAAATCAGCAGGCCGATGGCGCGCATCCGCCCCGATGCCCACGCCAACCCCGCGCCACCGAGGATAAGCCCGACCGCTAGCGTGCCGCCCAAGATATTGGGGTGCGGCAATAGGCCATAGGGGCGCAACCAGCGTATCCCGCCTGCTTGGATGATGCTAATGCCAGAACGCGCAGGGTCTAGCTTGAATTCGCCCAAAGCATATAAGCCAATAGAGCTTTGCGCGGCGACTTGCAGGCCGCCAATGAGCGCGTTCAGCGTTACGCCGATGAGCAAGGCGCCGACGAGGGCGCGCGGCGATAGCCCTACGCAAGCCACCGTGAGCGTGAAAGCGGTTACAAATACCATTTGGAGGGCGGTATTGCTCCCAACGTCGGGTTGGGTGGCGCGCACATAAGCCCAACTTTGGGATAAAAACACCCACGCACACAGCGCGCCTAAACTCAGCGCCCATACGCGCCTTAGGCGGTCTTTTAAGAGCGATGATAAGCCATCCATCCCCGATAAGAGCCACGCGCCGACGGCTAAGGCCATCGGCAAAACCACCCAAAAGCCTAATACATAAGTCGCGGTGAAAGGCGCGGGTGCGTTGGGGAATTTTAACCATGCGGGCGCTATGCAAAAAGTCGCCCAGATGCTGGCCCGCGATAGCGTCAACAACAGCTTTTTTGTGATGAACATGGCGTTAATTATAACGCAATTTGTTCGGATTCGGGCTTGTATATACCCCATGGGGTATGTTATAGTATACCCATAGGGGTATATGGAGGTGTTGATGGCTAAAGAGACCAAAAAACATGAAGCGCATGACCGTTGCGAATACAATCGCCAATCTGTGCATCGCATCAACCGCATCATCGGCCAGCTGAACGCTTTGAAAGCGATGATAGAAGCTGATGAGGGGTCTTGTGAGGAGCGCGTCATCCGCGGGCGCGCTATCGAAAAAGGGGTGACGAGCCTGATTACCCACATGGTGGAATGTTATTTGGAGAACACCGCCCGCCAACAGATGTTGGATGACCCCGAAGGGGCTGTCCAAGAGATTAGCCGTATTTTTGATTTACTGAACCAGTGATTTTAGTCATATGAAGCCTGATGAGACAAGTAGACCCAACATGATGGAGCAAGTTTTGCACATACAAGGCATGCATTGCGCGGGGTGCGGCAAAACGGTACAAAGCGCTATCGAAAGCCTGAGCGGGGTTCGCACGGCTAGCGCACACTTCCGCCAAGGCACGGTAGAAGTGAGCTACGATGAAACGCAAGTCGGCACTGAAGACATCATCCGCGCGGTGCGCGAAGCGGGTTACGATGTGCTTTTGGATTGAACGAGTTAAAGAGGTTGAGCAGATGACACGCAAGGTATTGACGACGCTGTTATTGGCTATAGTGCTGGTTGTGCCCTCGCTCGCGGATGAACCGCTGGATGGTCGGGCGGGGCGCGCTGAGGTGCGTTTTCTGGAAGGCATGATTGACCATCATCAGATGGCCTTAGATATGGCCGCAGATTGTCTAGAAAAAGCGTCTACGGAAGATGTGAAGACCATTTGCCAGAACGTTATCTCCGCCCAAAGCGCGGAGATAGAGCTGATGCAAGGTTGGTTGGCGGATTGGTACGGTATCGCCTATGCGCCTATGTCCATGATGGATATGCCGATGGCCCAAAGTGGGTCTGGCGGGCATGGCGGGCATGGTGGCTCTGGGGGCGATTTGGTCACAGACCCGCCAATGATGATGGGGATGATGGCCGGCTTTAACCGCCTAGAGGGCATAGATTATGACATCGCATGGCTAGAAGCGATGATTGACCATCATGATGATGCGTTGCACATGGCCGAACGGATTTTGCGGCGTGGGCAACACCCCGAATTAGTCCAGCTGGCGAATCGTATCATCGCGGACCAAAGCGCTGAAATCCAGCAAATGGAAACCTTGTTGGCCAACCTCGAATGAATACGCCTATCTCTCATCAATCCTCACATCATCACCATCAAGCTACGCATCACGGGCACGGGGTGATGCACGATGGTCACATTACGATGATGCGGAATCGGTTTTGGGTTTGTTTGCCGCTGACCCTGATTGTGGTTTTGTACTCGCCGATGGTTCAGGGTTGGTTCGGTTTTTCCATGCCGTCGTTCGCTGGGAGCCATTTTATAGCCCCTGTTTTGGGGTCGGTCATTTTCTTCTACGGCGGGTTGCCCTTTTTGGGCATGGCGCGACAAGAGTTAGCCGCGCGCCAGCCGGGCATGATGACGCTCATTTCGTTGGCCATCACCACAGCATACGCCTATAGTCTGGGTATTTTTTTGTTCGCGCCGTCGGATCCGATGGCAGATAGCGGCGCGATGGATTTTTTTTGGGAGTTGGCGACGCTCATCACGGTGATGTTATTGGGTCATTGGATAGAGCTTTGCAGTGTTAGCCAAGCGCAGGGCGCTTTGAAAGCATTGGCTAAACTTCTCCCGGATATGGCCGAGCGCATTTTGCCATCCGGGGAAACCGAGATGGTCGAAGTCGGCCAATTGCAAGTGGGGGATATAGTCCTCATTCGTCCGGGCGGGGCCATTGCGGCCGATGGTGTGGTTGTGGATGGTGAAAGTCGTGTTGACGAATCCATGATAACTGGCGAAAGCCGCCCGATTCACAAAAAAGTGGGTGATAAGGTCGTTGCTGGCACGGTCAATGGTTCTGGCTCGTTGAGGGTGGAAATTCAACAGATCGGCGAAGATACCGCCTTGGCCGGTATCATGCGGCTGGTGGAGGAGGCGCAAAGAAGCCAATCGCGCGCCCAAACGCTGGCCCAGCGCGCCGCTTTTTACCTGACGGTGATCGCTATTGTGGTGGGTATTTTGACCTTTTGGGGTTGGCTGTTGGCCAGCGGAAGCCTTGCCCAAGCGGTGCGAAACACGGTGACCGTTTTGGTCATCGCCTGCCCGCACGCGCTAGGTTTGGCCGTGCCGCTGGTCGTCTCTATTTCGACGACCTTATCGGCGCGTAATGGGTTGCTGATTCGGCGGCGTTTGGCGCTGGAGAGCGCTAAAGACCTGCGATACATCATCTTTGATAAGACGGGGACGCTGACTGAAGGCAAGCAAGGCGTGGTGGCTATGGCCGCCCATGAGATAGACCTCAAAGAGGCTCTGAGCATCGCGGCGGGCATCGAAGGGGATAGCGAGCATATGATTGCGCGGGCGATTCGCCGCTATGCACAAGAACAAGGCGTCCCAACGCAACCCGTGAAGGATTTCGAGAGTTTGGCAGGGCGCGGGGTAAAGGCCACAACCCATGACACCGTCTATTATATGGGCGGGCCGCGCTTGCTAGAAGAAAAAGGCTGGACGATTCCGCCCGCATTAAAAGATGCTAGGAAATTGGCCGAGTCCAAAGGGCAATTGGTCATCTATCTGGCGGATGAGCGGGGTATTTTAGCGCTTTTTGCGATTGCGGATGTCATCCGTGAAGAAAGCCGTAGAGCGGTGCAGGAATTACACAGGATGGGGTTAAAAGTCGCCATGTTGACGGGCGATAGCGAAGCTGTCGCCGAGGCTGTGGCGAAAGAATTGGGGATAGATACTTACTTCGCGCAGGTTTTGCCGCAACACAAAGCCGAAAAAGTGCGCGAAATCAAACAGCGCGGCAAAGTGGCGATGGTCGGCGATGGCGTGAACGACGCCCCGGCTTTGGCTAGCGCCGATGTGGGTATTGCGATTGGCGCTGGCACCGATGTAGCCATCGAAAGCGCCGATATTGTATTGGTGAAGTCGAACCCGTTGGATATTGTAAAAATTATCCGCCTGAGCCGCGCCACCTATCGTAAAATGGTTCAGAATTTGCTTTGGGCGACCGGCTATAACCTTGTGGCTATCCCGCTGGCGACGGGTATCTTCGCGCCGTTCGGTATTTTATTGGACCCGGCTATCGGCGCTGTGTTCATGTCTATCAGCACCGTTATAGTCGCTATCAACGCCCAACTAATGCGCGGGCTTGATTTATCTTATACCTAATGTGCTCGTAGCCCTAAGGGGATTGAGGATCGAGAGATGACGACAATTGAACTGGATATGCCCGTCACCGGGATGACGTGCGCCGCCTGTGTGCGGAATGTGGAACGCGCCTTAAAACGAGCGGATGGCGTGGAAGAAGCGGTTGTGAATTTGGCCACCGAGCGCGCACATGTGACGTTTGACCCCGATAAGGCGAGTGTTGATGCCCTCGTGGAAAAAGTGCAAGGCGCTGGTTATGGAGTGGCCACAGCGACGATGGAATTGCCTATCACGGGGATGACCTGCGCCGCCTGCGAACGCAACGTGACCCGCGCCTTAAAAAGACCCCTCGGCGTGTTGGAAGTGGGGGTGAATTTAGCCACCGAGAAGGCCCGCGTCGTCTATCTGCCGGGGAGCGTGACGCGCAAAGACCTGATTCAGGCTGTGGAAAGCGCCGGTTACGGCGTCCTAGATATAGCGGATGTGGCCGCGCCGCAAGATGCGGAGCGCGCCGCCCGGGAGGCGGAAATCCGCCGTCAAAAGCGCCTCGTGCTCCTTGGCGCGCTATTCACCATCCCGCTAGTCATTTTGAGTATGGCGCGGCACTTCATGCACGATATTCCTATCTTGATGGATAGCTTCCCCTTTTTGATGGATGATGTTTGGCTATTCGTCTTTGGCGCATTGGCCACGCCTGTACAATTCATCCTCGGTCGGCAATATGTGGTAGGGGCTTATAAATCGCTCCGCAATGGCACGGCCAATATGGATGTGCTGGTTGCGATGGGTTCTTCTGCGGCTTATGTGTATGGGCTTATCGTCCTCGCGGGCATCGTCTTCGGCTTTTCCGACGCGGTGGGCAAAGACGATTATTTCGAGTCGGCGGCGGTCATCCTGACGCTCATCACCTTGGGTAAGTTGCTAGAAGCGCGGGCCAAGGGGCGCACGAGCGAAGCCATCAAAAAGCTAATGGGCCTCGCGCCGAATACCGCGACAGTCATCAGGGATGATGTAGAAGTGGACGTGCCGATTGATGAAGTCGTCGTGGGAGAACGGTTAGTCGTCCGCCCCGGCGAGCGCATCCCTGTAGACGGTGTGGTGCTTGAGGGGCGCTCGACAGTGGATGAATCTATGCTCACGGGTGAAAGTTTGCCTGTAGATAAACGGATAGGTAGCGAGGTCATCGGCGCGACGGTCAATAAACAGGGGCGCTTAGTTATCGAAGCGACGCGCGTCGGCGCGGAGACCGCTTTAGCGCAAATCATCCGTTTGGTGGAGCAAGCGCAAGGTTCTAAAGCGCCGATTCAACGATTGGCAGACCGCGTGTCTGCGGTGTTTGTGCCTATCGTGTTGCTGTTGGCCACGGTGACCTTTTTAGGCTGGCTGAGCGTTGGACAAGCGCCTTTCACGACGGCGATGCTCCATACTATCGCGGTGTTGGTCATCGCTTGCCCCTGCGCTTTGGGCTTAGCAACCCCGACGGCCATCATGGTAGGGATGGGGCGCGGCGCAGAACAGGGCATCCTATTCAAGAATAGCGAGGCGCTAGAGACGGCCCATAAGCTCAAGGTTGTTGCTCTAGACAAAACGGGCACCATCACGCAAGGCGAACCTTCTGTGACCGATGTCTACGTCGCCGATGGATTCGCGGCGGATGAAGTGTTGCGTTGGGCGGCCAGCGCCGAAAAGGGGAGCGAGCATCCCTTAGGTCTGGCGGTGGTGAAAGCGGCCAGCGAAAAGGGTTTGAAGTTGAGCGCGCCGCAAGGCTTCGTGGCGGAATCGGGCCGCGGCATCCGCGCGCATGTAGAGGGGCGGGAGCTCATCATCGGTAGTCCGCGTTATTTGCTGGAGCAATCCTTGTCGCTCGATGCGCTGACTGCCAGCATACAGGATTTGCAAGCAAAAGCGCGTACCACCGTTGGGGTGGCGGTGGATGGGCGTTTGGCGGGCGTCATCGGTATTGCTGATGCGGTCAAACCCAGCTCTGCGGAAGCGATTTCTGCGCTCCAAGCCTTAGGTATAGAGGTCGTGATGATTACCGGCGATAACGCCCAAACCGCGCAGGCGATTGCGCGCGAAGTGGGCATTGCCCGCGTGTTAGCCGATGTTCTGCCGGGGGATAAGGCTAAAGCGGTGGAACAGTTGCGGGCGGAGGGTAAGACTGTGGCGATGGTGGGCGACGGCATCAACGACGCGCCAGCGCTGGCGGCGGCTGATGTGGGTATCGCCATCGGCACGGGCACGGATATAGCCATAGAAGCCAGCGATGTCACCCTGATGAGCGGGGATTTGCGCGGCGTCGCACGGGCGATTGCCCTCAGCCATGCAACGATGCGGACCATTTACCAGAACCTCTTTTGGGCCTTTTTCTACAACATCATCTTGATTCCGGTGGCGATGGCGGGGTTACTAATACCCATGTTCGCGGCGGGCGCGATGGCCTTCAGCAGTGTATTCGTAGTGACGAATAGCCTACGCCTCAGAAAGACAACGCTTGGCCATTTTCGGGGCCGCTATATCGGCGATTCAGAGCGGTATCCAACGCGGCCAGGAGACCTTTCTAAAGCGCTTTGATGCCGCTTGGGCGGATATGGCCGCGGGGCAATGCGCCCGAAGTTCGGGGTGTGGTTGCTCCGCGGCATGGGCCCGTCATCGGCTGGGCCCTTTGGGATGATGTTCAGCTTTGGACGTAAAGGCGTATCGTCACTACGTCGCCTTCTGCGAGTTTTTCGGCTTTACGCACGCTGGCTTTAATGGGGACGAGATAAAGCCCATCTTTGGGAAATAGCGAGGTGCTCCATTTGGTCTTGCCGATTTGCGCCTGAACAGGCAAGACGCCCCACCCGTAGGTGATGAGGTTGGCTATCTTTTTCAGCGCGCCGCTTTCTTCAACAGGCACCGTGACAAAAAACCAAGGGGCTGGCCCGCGCCAGTAAAAAATGCTCTCGGTGAATTCGATAATCATTGAGCGTCCTATTCGTGATAGGCGTTGAATGGGCTTCAACAGCCATTATAGACTGATTTTATAGGCGCGTTGAATATTGAAAACGAGCAATCGGCGGTCTATGGCTGTCGGATAACATTTATGACCGCTCCGCTTGTGCTATGCTAGAATGATGAAAACGGATAGAACATAAGGTAGCGGGTATGCAAACCTCTGTAGCGGCAACACAGCAATTAGAATCGGCGTTAGAAGCGACCAAAAGCGCCACCGACATCATCGAAAATTTGGTAGCGGAGCATCTGTACCAAGATGTGGCGTCTTTGGTGACCCAAGCCGCATCTGCGCTCATCGAGGCGGCCAACGCTCTGATGCGCCTTGATGATAGTAGCGCGATTGAATTTTTGGATAAAGCGGATGATTTGCTGGATGATATTTTTTATATCATTGACGCCGAAACGGACGACGAGTGAGCCTAAAAAGGGGCGCGCGGTTCAGCGCACCCCTTGCTAGCATCACAGCTTAGGTGTTATAACCGCCCGGCCCCACCTCCCAATGTTCTGGGGAGCGCCATAAGTTGCTCACTAATAACTGGCGCATGGCCAGGAATTCGCTAGGCAGGCGATTGCGTAGCTTGATGAATAGCTCCTCGTGGAGCAAGGTTTCTTCTAGCCACAATTCACGGTCAATGGCCATTAGCTCTTGAAAGCGCGCTTTGGGGAAGTTTTCCATACCACGCCAATCAATGTCTTCATAGTAGGGCATATAACCCAAGGGGGATTCCACAGCGCGCCCGTGGCCGTTGGCCCGTTCGACAATCCATTTGAGGATACGCATATTATCGCTAAAGCCGGGCCACAAAAATTTGCCATCGGCATCTTTGCGGAACCAATTCACGTTGAAGATGCGCGGTGGGTCGGTGATTTTGCGGCCGATGTCTAGCCAATGGTTGAAGTAGCTAGCCATGTGGTAGCCGATGAACGGCAACATCGCTAGGGGGTCGCGCCGCACTTGCCCGATTTTGCCGAAGGCGGCCGCCGTCATCTCCGACCCCATAGTAGCGCCCATATACACGCCAAACGACCAATTGAAGGATTGGTATACCAGCGGCACAACGCTACTGCGCCGCCCGCCAAAGACAAAGGCGCTGATGGGCACTCCTGACGGATTTTCCCATTCGGGGTCTATCGCCGGGTTCTGATGCGCCGGCGCGGTGAAGCGGGCGTTGGGGTGGGCGGCTTTTTGGTCGCTAGCGGGCGTCCACGGGTTGCCGCGCCAATCTATGGCGCTAGACGGTGGCGTATCGGTCATCTCTTCCCACCAGACATCACCTTCAGGGGTGAGGGCAACGTTGGTGAAGATGGTATTTTTAGCGAGTGATGCCATAGCGTTTGGGTTTGTCTTCTCAGAAGTCCCCGGCGCAACGCCGAAGTAGCCCGCTTCGGGGTTGATGGCGTACAACCGCCCATCGGGGCCGGGTTTAATCCATGCGATGTCATCGCCAACGGTGGTCACTTTCCAGCCTTCCATGGCGGCGGGTGGGATGAGCATAGCGAAATTGGTTTTGCCGCAAGCGCTGGGGAAGGCGGCGGTGACGTAGGTTTTTTCGCCCTTGGGGTCTTCTACGCCGAGGATGAGCATATGTTCTGCTAGCCAACCCTCGTCGCGCCCGATGACCGAAGCGATGCGTAACGCTAGGCATTTTTTACCCAGCAAGGCGTTGCCGCCATAACCGCTACCGTAAGACCAGATGGAGCGCTCTTCTGGGAAATGCACAATGTATTTGACATCGGGATTGCAGGGCCAAGGCACATCCGCCTGTCCGGGTTCTAGGGGAGCGCCGACCGTATGCATACAAGGGACGAAATCGCCGTCTTCGCCGAGGATGTCGTAGACCTCTTGGGTCATGCGGGTCATAATTTTCATGTTGACCACGACGTAGGGTGAATCGGTGATTTCGATGCCGATATAACTAATGTGCGAGCCGAGCGGCCCCATCGAAAAGGGCACAATATACATGGTACGCCCGCGCATACAACCATCGAATAATTGGTCGAGCGTTTCGTGCATTTCCTTAGGGTTCACCCAATTGTTGGTCGGGCCGGCATCCTCTTTGTTCAAGCTACAGATGAAGGTGCGGTCTTCTACGCGGGCGACATCGCTAGGGTCGGAGCGCGCGAGGAAGCTATTGGGGCGCAATTGCGGGTTCAGGCGGATGAACGTTCCTTTTTCTACCAACAAATCGCACAGTTGATTGTATTCTTCCTCCGAGCCATCGCACCAATGCACAGCATCGGGTTTGCACAAGGCGACCATGTCCCGAACCCAGTCCTGCAGGCGTTGGTTGCGGACATATGGCGGGATTTCGAGCGGGTCGGTCTGGCTAGGTGTCAGCTTTTGGTAGTACATAGGCGCTATCCTTATGATAGTTGTTGGACAACATGCATACTATACCAAGTTCAAAGCGGAATTGACGATAACGATTGTCAAAAAATTGGGGATGAACATCATTTCAGAGACGTGGTGTGCGCCCGCCGAGCGGTCGCCCGATTTTTTGGCTCATTTTTTGGCTCATCAATTGCAAGGCGTGGGCGTCAATCCCGGTTTGGTAGCCCATTTTGTGCGCCAAAAAGACGATGTCTTCGGTAGCGACATTGCCGGCGCTACCGGGCGCGAAAGGGCACCCGCCCAACCCGCCGACGCTGGCATCTAAAACGCGCACGCCCGCTTGGATAGCCGCGTATGCGTTGGCCAGCGCTAACGCTTGGGTGTCGTGTAGGTGGATAGCTAATCTATCCGCCCCGTAACGCGCAACCAGAGTGCTCATCATCTCGCCCACTTGTTGGGGGTGGGCATGGCCGATGACATCCGTGGGGCAAAGCTCATCTAGCCCATAGTTCCATAGTGCCTCGGCATAGCGATAAGCGCGCTCAGGCGCGATAGCCCCTTCGTAAGGGCAGACCCACGCCGCGGCCAGATATACCCGCAACCAGATGCCATCAGCGCGAATGCGGGGGATGAGTTGGCGATAGATTTCTAGCCATTCGTCGGCGGTCCTGCCGCTATTGGCTTTGCTGAGCGCGTCGCTGACGATGAACACCAGCGATACCCCTTTAGCTCCCGCTCGGAGGGCGCGTTCATAGCCCTGTTGGTTGAATATCAGCCCGAAGGTATGCAATTGGGGGTAGCTATTGCGCGCATGGGACATAAGTTCGTCGGCATCGGCCATTTGGGGGACTGCCGACGGCTTCACAAAGCTGGTCAATTCTACGGATGCGACCCCGGCCGATACCAACGCCTCAAGAAGCCACTTTTTATCTTCGGTGGTGATGAGGGCGTGTTCATTCTGTAGGCCATCGCGCAGGCTAACATCGCGAATTTGGATGAAATGGGTCATAAGCTCAAATCGCCCCAGAATCGCGCAGAGCTTGTATCTCTGCGGCGGTTTTTCCCAACAGTTCGGTTAATACACAGTCGGTATGTTGCCCTAAAAGGGGCGGCGGCGTGTAGCTATCTTCGTAAGTATCCGATAGCTTAATCGGGTTGCCCGTCGTTTGGTAGCGTCCCCCTTGGGGGTGTTCCACTTCAACAACCATTTTACGCGCTTGAACTTGCTGGTCGGCAAGGGCTTGGGCGAGGTTATAAACAGGGGCGCAGGGGATGCGCGCGGCGGTCAAGCGTTCCAGCCAATAAGCTTGTGTGCCCGTGCGGAAGATGTCGCTCAGGCGTTGGTTGATAAGGTCTTGATTTTTCCAGCGTCCGGGTTGCCCTTCGTTTTCGGGCGTGTCGAGGTCTGGGGCATCCACAATTTGCATGAGCGCCTTCCAGAAGTTATCCGTGATGACGGCGACGATGATATAGCCGTCTTCTACGGGGAAGGTGTTATAGGGCACATGGACGAAGTGGGCGTTGCCCAACATCGTTGGGATTTCTCCAGATAGTAGATACATGGTGGCCATATAGTTGAGCAAGCTGATTTGGGCATCTTGCATGGAAATATCTACATGTTGCCCGCGGCCGGTGGTTTGCCGCGCGACGAGCGCCGCCAACACGCCGACCACACCCATAATGCCGCCGCCCAAATCGCCGATGGGGATGCCGGCCCGCGTAGGCGGCCCGTCGGGTTGCCCGGTGATGCTCATGCCCCCGCCCATCGCTTGGGCCACCATATCGAAAGCGACGCGGTCACGGGCGGGGCCGGTCTCGCCAAAACCCGTAATGCTACACGTGATGATACGCGGGTTGATGGCCGCTAAGGTTGGATAATCTATGCCTAGCTTTTCCACGACGCCCGCGCTGAAGTTGTTGAGCACGATGTCCGACACGGCTACAAGCTCATAAAAGAGGTCACGGCCGGCAGGATGTTTAAGATTGATAGTGATGCTCTTTTTGTTGCGATTCAGCGTTAGAAAATAAGCGCCCATGCCGTGTAAGCTGTTGCGCGGGTCGTTAGCCAACAGGCGGCGCGTGCCTTCGCCCGTCTCCGGGGGTTCGATTTTGATAGTCTCCGCGCCCAAATCGGCGAGCATCATAGCGGCGTAGGGGCCGCTGAGCATGTGGGTGAGGTCGAGCATACGGATGCCGTCTAGCGCTTTCAAGATATATCCCTTCTCGTTGCTAACACGTTTGTAAATAAGCCAGCACATCCCCAAGGGGGAGCACATCGCCATATTTGCTATTGATGTCGAATAAGTTGGCGGCGTGCGGTTCGGGGTGTCTATCCGCCACGCACGCTTCTGGCACGATGACGCGGAAACCATATTGCATGCCGTCTACGGCGGTAGCGCGGATGCATCCGCTCGTGGAACAGCCCGTCAGGATGACCGTATCGCGGTTGAGGCTGGTCAGGAGCGCGGCTAACGATGTGCCAAAAAAGGCGCTAGCGTATTGCTTGACGATGACGACATCGTTCGCCTGGGGGGGCAACTCTGGGACAATTTCCGCCAGCGGCTCGCCGTGTACCATGCGCCGCAAGATGGGCACTTTTTGCACGAATAAGCCGCCATCTAACCCGTTGGGGTGATAGAGGACTTTGGTATAGATGACGGGCACTTGACGCCGCCGCGCGCGGGCGAGGAGTTCGGCGGTCTGTTCGACCGCGGCGCACACGGCCGGGGCATAAAGCGGAGAATCAGGGGTGGTATAAGCCCTGATAAAATCTACAACCAGCACCGCTGGCGCTCGTCCAAAGCCCAGACGATTGTCAAAGACACCGCGATAATTGTTCTGCAAATCGCCCATAGGTCATGCCTGCGCGGTTTGTAAGGGTCGGGTTGGTACGGTCGCTTCGGTCTGCTGAGCGAGCTTATACGAAGCGAAGGCGAACGCCGCGTTCGATAGCGTATTGGTGATTTGCGCCGTCCATTCCAACGGGATAGTTTGGGGTTCGATGCGCGCCATCCCGGTGAGCATGAGGATGGCCAGCAGATTGAAAGCGAACAACAAAGCCACTAAGCGATTGCCCTGCTGTAGCCCTTGACGGATGACGAGGCCGCCCGTGACAAAATTAGCGATGGTGGTTAGCCCTAGCAAGATGAAGAACGGCACGCGCGATTCTGGGCGCGACCAACCCATGAAGAAGGCGGTCCCGATGAAGACAGCGGCGATGAGCAAGGGCAGGACGAAGACATTGCGGAAGAAGGGCGGCTGTTTGTCTTTTAAGCGGCGTTGGGCGTACCAGATGGCAAAGCCCATGAACAAAAAGCCCGGCCCCATCAGGACGAATAAGCTATTATCCAGCCAAACGAGGTTGGTTTGGCTAGAGGTGGCGGCCATGATGAGCTTCCACGTGGCTTTGTTGAAGCCGCCCAAGCTAATTAGCCCCCATCCTAGATATGCCAAACGTCCGCTTGCGGGGTCTATACGGGCGACCATGCGCGCCAAAAAGAACAAGCCGATAGACGATAAGATGACGGGCATATAATCCTGCAGAGCCATAAAAACGGTGTATTCGCTCAAAATCGTGTTCATTTTTCGCCCCTAATAGATATATTTGACGCTATTGCGATATTGATGTAATATCATATTGTTATTACAAATTAACGAAGACCTGTGATTTTGTCAAGTTATTCAGAGGTGCTACTTATGAGTGTACAGATTCCACCTGTTGGGGTGCTCGCCCCAGATTTTGAAGCCCAAACAGATAGCGGGAAACCGATAAAGTTATCGGATTTTAGGGGTCAGCGGGTTGTTTTGTATTTTTACCCGCAAGCGGATACGCCGGGTTGCACCAAGCAAGCGTGCACTATCCGCGATAATTATGGCGCGTTCCAAGCAAAGGGGGTGGTTGTGTTGGGCGCTAGCCCCGACACGGTAGAAGCGCAGGCGGCCTTCAAAGCCAAGTATAACTTGCCGTTTACGCTGTTGGCCGACCCCGACCACGCGATAGCCGATTTATACGGTTTGTGGGGCACCCATAAAATTATGTACAACGGAGTGGAATATACGACTACTGGCGTACGGCGCTCGACCTTCATCATGGATGAAGACGGTATTGTGCGCTATTCGCAATTTGGCGTTGACCCTGCGAATAACACGGCGGAAATACTGGATGTGTTGGAACAATGGTAGATGCACTCGGTTGGCGTAAAAAGTTTGGGGTGTTGGCTCCTAGCACCAATACAATTGTCGAGCCAGATTTCTATCGTATGGCTGTGCCGGGCGTCACGGCGCATTTTTCCCGCATTTGGATACGTGACCAAAATCTGAGCGACAATGCCGCTTTCGAGCATCTGTTAGAGCAAATCCGCGAGGAGATTGGCCACGCCGTCGCGCGGGTGATGACCGCAGAAGTGGAATATATGGTGATGGGCATGAGCGCCGAGACCTTTTGGGGCGGTGTAGAAGGCAATCGCCGCTTCATCCAAGACATCCAGCGCTTATCTGGGGGGTTGAACGTCGCCACTGGCGCAGAAGCTTGTGAACGGGCGCTCAAACTATTTGGCGCGCGCCGTATCGGTGTGGTGACGCCCTATCAACCGATAGGCGACCAAAACGTCGTGCGCTTTTTTAACGAGATTGGTTTTGATGTCGTCAAAATTAAGGGTTTGCGTTGCCCGACGGCGGTTTCTATCGCCCATGTCAGCGAATCGGAATTGCGCCAAGCGCTCATCGAAGTGAACTCTGCCGATGCCGATGCGCTCGTCCAAGTGGGCACAAATCTAAGTATGGTGCGGCTCGCGGATGAAGCCGAACGCTGGCTAGGGAAGCCGGTCATCGCCATCAACGCCGCCACGTGGTGGATGGCCCTACGCGATAACGGCATTGCAGACCCGTTGTATGGATGCGGTCGCTTGTTGAGAGAATTTTAATCCGCTGAGGAAATGGGGGCGCTATGGCAGAGGGAAAACCCGTCATCATCGTTGGCGCGGGGCCAGTGGGCTTATCTTTGGCGGTAGCTTTACATCATAAGGGCATCCCATTTGTCGTTTATGAAGCATTGCCCGAATTGAGCACCGAAGCGCGGGCGAGTACTTTTCATCCCCCGACGTTGGAGATGTTCGCCGAATGGGGGGTCATTGACGAGGTATTGCGATGCGGGCATCGGGTGGATAAGTTGCAATTTTGGGAACGATCTACGTTAGAGATGATCGCCGAATTCGACTATTCCCATATTCAGGGGGATACACCCTATCCTTTTCGGTTGCAATGCCCCCAGAGCGCGCTCATCCGCATTCTCAAAGCTTATTTAGACGTCCACGCTCCCGACCACGTTTTCATGAATCATCGCTGTATTTCTTTTACGCAAGATGAGTGCGGCGTGGTGGTGACCCTAGAGACGCCGCAGGGCGTAATCGTGCGCGAAGGGTCTTTTTTGTGCGCCGCCGATGGCTCTAAAAGTGTGATTCGCAAGCAATTGGGCATCGCCTACGAGGGGATGACCTATGCCGATAGGTTTTTGCTGGTCGCCTGCGACCTTGACGTGCGCCAAATCTTCCCGATGATGGGTTCAGTGAGCTATCTTTTTGACCCGCTGGAATGGGTCATCTTGATGCAGTTGCCGGATGTGACGCGGGTTGTTTTTCAGCTGAGCGATGAAGAAGATGAGGCCGAAGCCTGCGCCGAGCCGTCCGTACGGGCGCGGGTGCATCGCTTGGCAGGGCGCGCGGTGCCTTTCGTCATTCATCACGTCTCCACCTACAGCGTGCATCAGCGCGTGGCCGAAACATTCCACGTCGGGCGCGTGTTGCTATTGGGGGATGCGGCCCACATCAACAACCCGATGGGCGGCATGGGGATGAATAGCGGGATTCATGACGCGCATTGTTTGGCTGAACAATTGGCGCGCGTGTGGTACAGCAGTGATGACGCGGCATTGGAGGTCTACAACGCGGAGCGGCGCGCTTATTCGCTCCAGAGCGTGCGCTTGCGTACGCATCAAAATTATGAGGATATGGCCGCTGACGAAGGCGCTTATCGCGCGGCGCGCAACCAACGCTTCCGCGAGATTGCCGCCGACCCGACCAAGCAACGCGCTTATCTGCTGAAAAGCTCCATGCTCGATGACCGTATCCCTCCAACGATGAGGTAAAAGGCTATGCTCTTTGATTGGCGCGATAAAACGCACGGTTTATTCATTGGCGGGCGCGAGGTAGAGCCGTCTACGGGCGAAGCTTTCCCGGTGCATAATCCGCAGGATGGCGCCCTTTTGGCCCAAGCCGCGCGGGCAACACAAGCCGATGTGGAACTTATCGTAGCTCGCGCCCGCGAAGGGGCGGAGCTATGGGCCGCTTTGCCGCCCGCCGACCGCGAGCGGGTTTTATTGCGCGCCGCCGATGTTATCGAATCGCACGCGGCAGAGCTGATAAACCTCATCATCATGGAGAGCGGTTCGACCATCGCCAAAGCGCGCTACGAAGTTTTTTATAGCGCTAGCCTGTTGCGCGCCGCGGCGGGGGAAGCGCGCCGCCTCTACGGTGATACTTTCCCCAACGACCGCCCGCATCGTCTGTCTATCGTCCTGCGCGAGCCGTTGGGCGTGGTTGTGGCGATTTCCCCTTTCAATGCGCCTTTAGCACTGTTGGTGAAGATGGTGGCTTTCCCTTTGGCCGCCGCCAATGCGGTCATCGCCAAGCCTAGCGAAGAAACGCCGCTCATCGCCTTGGCGCTAGCCCGATGCTTCCAACAGGTGGGGATGCCCGATGGCGTGTTCAGCGTGGCGAGCGGCTATGGGCACGAGATTGGGGCGGCGCTGGTGGAGCATCCGCACGTGCAAGGCATCGCCTTCACTGGCTCTACGGCGACAGGGGTTCGCATTGGCCAAGCGGCCATGAAGACCATGAAGCGTTTACAGCTCGAATTAGGGGGTAAAAACCCGCTCATCGTATGGGATGATGTGGATATAGACGCGGCGGCGCGCATGACGGCTGTGGGCGCGTTTTATCATGCGGGGCAAATTTGCATGTCGGGGTCGCGCGTTTTGGTGTCGCGCCGCATTGCCGAGGATTTCGCCCAAGCGTTGGCGGATAGAGCGCGCGGTTTGTATCTTGGGGATTTGCGGGACGAAAAGACCGCTTATGGCCCGCTCATCAACCCGCGGGCTTTGGATAAAACGCAAGCGCACGTGCGCGCGGCGCTGGCCGCGGGGGCGCAGTTACTATGTGGCGGGGCTGTACACCACGGCTTAACCTACCAGCCGACGGTGCTATACAACACGCCACGCGATAATGTGGCATGGTGCGAAGAAACCTTTGGGCCGGTGGTTAATGTCGTGCCCGTCGCAGACCTAGACGAAGCTATCGCGCTCGCTAATGATAGCATGTATGGGCTGAGCGCGGGCATCCTGACGCGCGACGTACAGCGGGCGCTGACGGCGGCGCGGCGCATCAAGGCGGGCGCTGTGCATATTGGCTTGCACCCTTTTCAGAGCGATTCGCTAGCGCCTGTGGGCGGGTTCGGTTTTTCGGGGATTGGCCGCAGTGGCGGGCGCTATAGTGTAGAACACTTCACTGAGCTGAAGTGGATTAGCGTAGAATTGGGCGAACCGCCGCTACCGTTTTAAGCTTCGTAGCGCGTCAGGCGCACATCCCACGCATCCCATGTGTAACGAAGCAAGATGCCATCGTCATTCACCCAAAATTGGGCGCTTTCGTCGTATTGAGCGCTGATATAACGGTAACAATCGGCGGCGAAACTGCGGTCGCCGATTTGCGCTTCGCCCGCGCCGATGCGATACGCGCGCCTGCGGTCAAACAGCGGGGTTAGCAGAGTATGGGTATCGGTTGGGTCTATGATGTTGGGGACGATGACCAACGCCGACCCGCCATCAGCCACGATGTGATGGATAACCCGCCCCATAAAAACCCGCAAAAGGGGCATGAGGTAGGCCGTTTCGGGTAGCGCAACGACGCCGTTTTCATATTGGGTGGCGAATTGTCGGTGGGTTTTTAGGTCCTCGCCGAGCTGATATTGGGCGTGAATGCGCGGCGTTTGGGGATGCTCCCATACGACATCGCAGGCGATGATGCGCCCTTTTTCGTCGCTATCGGCCGAAACGTGGATGCGCGACCCGTAGGCGGTGGCGACGCGCTCGGAGAGGATGCGCGCGCCGTTGGCGGTGCGCTCGATTTGCCATGTTTCATGGATGGGCACGGGTTGCCCGTTTTGCCAATAATCGTATCTACCGTGTATCATGATGTCGTCAACGCTTCTAGCAACCACCACGGGCGGCTATCTACCACATCCGTTTTTTGGCTGACGAGACGGTTTGCTGACCGCGCGGGGTGCAAATCCGCTATCAATAGGTTTTGGTCGTCTGCCAAGCGGGTGACGATGGGATAGTTGATATTGCCGTCAAAGGGGCGGTTCTTCCATTCTGTCCACAAGGTGAAATCTTCGTCAATGGTGATGATTAGCCCGCGTCCGCTGGGGGTGGCGCGGGTGGAGAAAGCGATTCCCATACGATTTTCTGCCGCCCGTTCCAATAGCCCGCTTCGCGTTTCCCATGCCTCGCCGATGTGTCCCGTCACGAGCGCAATTTCAGCATTTTGTAGCGCCGCTAGGCGAAATACTTCCGGATAGATGCTATCTTCCCCAACGATCAGCGCCAAACGAGCGAAAGGTAAGTCGTAGGTGTGGAGGGCGTCGCCGAGCGCCGTTTGCCAAGCGGCATGGCGTTGGACGCGGTGTAACTGCGTTTGGGAAAAACATATGCCATCAGCGTTGAATAAAATGCCCGTATGTGCGTAGCCATCGCCAACGCGCTGAACCACTGAAGTAGCGACATAGCAACCGTCGCCGAGGGCGTTTTGTAGCATAGACACCATCTGTTGCGATGCGATGACGGCGCGTTCAGGGTCGCTGACGCGGCCGGCTTCTAGATGGAATAATTCCGGCAAGACCAACAAGCGCCAACCCGATTTTTCGGCGATGAGACTTGCCACCTCCTCGATAGCATCCATGCCGTCGGCCAGCGGTTGATAGATGGCCACAGGCACGGATGACGCGCCTTGCCGATAGCGCCGTTCGGTGGGCTTTTGGGCGAGCGGCCGGTAGAGTTGGGGGCGGCGCGCGCTAAAAATATCTGTGCCATCCGGGCGCTGTTTATCATCGGCGCGGGTTGGGATGATGTCGGCGTAGATGACCGCTTCGCCCGTGCGGGGCGCTTTGGCGAGTATATCGCCATTTGGGGCGACGATTTGGCTTTCGCCCGCGCCGTGTAATTGCTCTGGGCTAATTTGGATGCGTCGGGCGATGGTTTCTAGCAAGTCTTCTGGCACGAGGGGGCCAACTTTGTTGGCCGCCACCACAAACACTTTGTTTTCTGCGGCGCGCACCGGGACGTGTAGCGAGGCTTCGTCGTCGGCGAAAGAGTTTAGGCTGTTGCACAAAATTTGCGCCCCGCGCAAGGCTAACCCCCGCGGCGTCTCGAAGATGACGCCATCCATGCACGAATACATGCCCACGCGACCGATAGGCAGTTCGATGATGGGGCCTGTTTGGGTAGCCGTTGTGATGAAGTTGTTTTCGTTACCCATCAGCACTTGTTTATCAGAAGTGGCGATGATAGCGCCGAAAGGGTCGAGGAGGATGTTGGTATCGGTGACGCGCGCTTCGGGACGGCGGACGGTGCAATTGAGCATAATATAACAAGCGTGTTCGGCCGCTTTACGCCCAATAGCCGCTACAAAATCGCCATCTAAGGAGACAGAGACATCATAACAATGAGCGTTGTCTTGGTACCAAGAGGCATGGTTGCAAAATTCGGGCAAGACGATGAGATGGGGCTTGTAAGCGGCGGCTTGGTCTATCATCCGTAGGCAGGTGGCCAAATTAGCGGCGACATCCGTTCCGATGGCGAATTGGGCGGCGGCGACGCGAATAGGTGTTGTCATTCTTTTGTCCTTAAATGTTATAATATTATGCTAATTATATCATTCTAACGGCGGTAAATGCCATAGCTGAAGGCCTGTATCGGGATGTAATTGGCGTTGCGGGGGCGCGCCATCGTAGGCGATGAGCGTAAACTCCACGGCGAAAACGCGGGCGTGCGCCGCATGGCCAGCGACTAACGCTAGCTTGCCGTCTGTGTCGTAATAGGCAAGCGTGAGGTGGGTATGGATGTGGGGTTGGTTTTGGTGCTGGCTAATCGTCCCGTGCCCGCTGATGATTTCAAACGCGCCGTTCAACGTGATGGGGTCGCGGCGCTTTTGTTGTAGGAAATCGTAAGCGGTGAAGGTGACTTCTGTAAGCCCCCCCAAAAGCTCAAAAGTGGCGCATTGGATGTCCCGCTTTTGCGCGATAGTTCGCAAGGCGTCGTGTAAGGCGATGCCGTCAGTCAGCGTGCCCATGTAGGCGCGCGTCCCAGCGGGGTTGACGTGTTGCAGATGGATGCTCATGGGGTCAATTCCTTGACAACATTTACCAAGCGAGATATTCTTGTCATAACATTATAATATTTTCTCGCCGATTATGATACATCAAATTGACCGTAAATCGCCTTTGCCGCTTTACTTCCAACTCAAACAAATTTTGTTAGATAAGATTCAATCGGGAGAATGGAAGCCCGGTGAACTCATCCCCGGCGAGTTATTGCTCGAAGAACAATATCAAGTGAGCCGTACCGTAGTGCGGCAAACCTTGAGCGAACTGGTCATAGAGGGCTATTTGACGCGGCATCGCGGCAAGGGTACGTTCATCGCCCAACCCAAAGTCGCTTACGACCCCGCGCGTCGTCTAGAGCTGAACGACTACATGGAACAACAGGGCGTCGTCCTCAGCTGGCGATTGATAGACCGCGGCTTGGTGGAAGCGCCGCCCCACATCGCCGATATTTTGCGGGTCGCGGATGGCGCGCAGGTGTATTGCCTGCGCCGCTTGCGACTGGCGGGGGCAGATGCTATCGGGCATCATACCGCTTATCTGCCTCAGCGGTTGGCCGACTACATAGACGAGGCGCAACTTTGCGCGGGCGAATCGCTGAGTTATCTCATGCGGCATCCGGCCTTGGGCGACCCGCGGGTAGAGCGCACCTTAGAAGCGAGCTTGGCCGAAAAAGAAGACGCCGAACTTTTGGGCGTCAAACGGCAATCGCCGATTTTGCATCTAGAACGGCTGGTGACGGATGCGGAAGGGAAGCCCATAGAATTTTTGGTGGCGCGCTTCCGCGGCGACCGCTTCAAATTCCAAATGACTAACTAAGTCCCATTTTTTATATCGTCCGTATTGTTATAACATTACAACAAGGTTAACTTATGCAGACATTACCCCAGCATCTATCGCTCAAAGATTACGGTCTCCTGCCCGATGGGTTAAAGCCTTACCAATGCTTTATAGGGCGTTGGGAAGGCTTGTGCAAGACCTTTACGCCGCGGGGAGAATTTGTCGAAGCGTCTGCGGTGCATATGGATGTCTACTGGCTGAACGAGACGACATGGCATCTGCACGAAGATTTCGACAATCTATTTGGCGTCGGCCCTACCGTTTTCCACACCGACATCACCGTAGAGGGCAAGTTTTGTTATGGCGCGAGTGCCTTAGCCAAAATCGAAGGGACGATGCTCACGCCTTATAACTATGTTTTCACTATTTGGAGCAATGCTACCGGCACGACTGTTTATAACAATCATTACTTCCTGGACCCCAACAATCGCCGCATCATCACGCATAAGCTCAAAGATGGGCAAACGCATACGCTCCAAATCCAAGATTTTGTGAGGGTAGGCTAATGATTATCCAAACAGCGCCGAAAGGCGCGCCGCACTTCGTCATCACCCAAATAGACCATGCGCGGGCGTCGGGTCAGTTGGCGGCGGCTTTTGGCAACGACCAATTCGCCGAGCCGTTAGCGCGCGATTTATTGGTCTACATCGTGACGCATCATGATGAAGGCTGGCGCGACCTCGACGACCGATGGCTTATCAATCCTCAGACGGGGTTACCTTATCATCTCACCCATACGCCTATTCTAGAGCTTATCAAAACCGGCTCCGCTAGCCCCGATTTTAACGAGAAGCACCATCCCTATTGCGGTTTGCTCTCTAGCATGCATACGTGGGGGCTATACCATGGGCGCTATGGGTTATCGGATAAAATCTTCATAGATAGCTTCCCGACCGAGCATCGCCCGTCGGTAGATCAGATGTTGGCCGGGGAACAAGCGCGCCAAACGCGCATCAAAGCCTTGTTAGGGGCGCATCCCGATACGTCCCCGTGGGTGACGGAGCAAGCGCTATTCGCTAATTATAAGCTCCTACAATTTTTTGATACGTTGGCGCTATATCTGCAAACCACCCACGCATCCGAGCGCGGCGAAAGCCAGTTTTTGCGCGTCCCGCTATCGTTAGAAGCGGATACGACGGTCACGATACGCCCCGTGGGGGACGATAGCTACCAACTAACACCCTATCCTTTCCGCGAGTCGGAAATTGTGGTGACCACGCGCGGGCGCTATGTGGCCTCTGGAACCTCGGCCGAAGCGGCCGCGACCTTACCCTACACAGAGCAAAGCGCGAGGTTAGTCCCGTGACGACCTTTGCGCGTGGTGTTGGGCGTTGGGTAGGTAGCGCCGAAGTGTACGATGGGCGCGGGCGCTTTGTGGGTAATGGTATGGATATGCGCCATGTGCAAACCGTAGACCCGCAGACGACGCGCATTGATGTTTCTTTCATCGGGCCGTTTAAGGCGAGCGGCCATTACTTCATCCGCGATGAGGGGGATTATCGCCTGTATCAGGGGCCGGTGAATGTGGGTTATGCCGAAACGCTATCCCAAGGGCTGGTATCTGCCCATGCGTATTGGCCGAGTTTGGGCTTATCGCAACGGTTTTTCCTGATGGTTTTGCCCGATGACCAAACGCAATTATCGCTCGCGCTGATGAGCCGTGGCGAAGAATTGCTATACGCCGTGGTGGGTGAGAATAAGCGCGTTGGCGATGATAACCCAACCATACCGCATTTGGTCAGCGGCACATCTTATGATTTGGCGGATGACCCCACGGCCGGGCGCGGCGGCTCTTATCTGTTCCGCCGCGGGTTGTGGGCGGGCACGGTGACGTGCTTAGATGCCGAGCGCCAAGTTATCGGCACAGTCGCCTATGAAGAGGGTTGTGATGAAAATACCTGCCTGACGATAAGCGGTAGCTGGGACGGCGCGGGCTATCGCTATGCGCTACGCACCAATGGCTGGCAAGCGTGGACGCCAGCGAGCGGCGAAGCGGTGGCTAGCTTTAGTTTGTATGGCGGTCGGGCGCTGAGCGGCCAAGTGTATGATGTGGCGCGCGGGCTACGCTGTTGGCGGCGCGAGGTCGTGGCATCCGATGGGTTATCGAAGGCGATAGTGCATATCTGGTATCGGGGCGATGCCCGCGTAGGGTATCAATTCGGTTTATTGACATTTTCGGACGTGAACGCATGAGTGACGCTTTCACCGGCGCATGGCTGGTCACAGAGTATGTATATAACCCCGATGGCGCGTTCGTCGGTCATGTTCATCAGCGGCGTGTTTTGCGGCCACAAGCGGATGGGACGCTAGAGGTTTACCAGCGATGCCAGCCGCGCTTGCAAGATGCCCAACACCCGATGGCCCGCTTCGAGGGGGAATGGGTCTTTCGGTTGTGCCGCGATGGACGGCATCGGCGCTATTTGGGGCCCGATGTCGTGGGTGAGGGGGTCTCGTGGGGGGAAGACGTCATCACCGGGCGGGGGATTTGGCCGCGCTTCGGCCACGACTTCGATTCTTTCGGGGTGATGTTATCCCCGCAACGGCAAATCACCGGCGGGCGTTTTTATCGCGGATGGCAACAGGTGGCGTTCATTGTGGGGTTGGCCGTCCCAGAACGCGCGGACGCCCCAGAGGATTATCCCCGTTTTTCGGCTTTGCGTTGGGCGACGGCTTACGCCGCAACCTGGCAGGGTTCCCGCACGGTTTACGAAGCTGACGGGCAACAAGCCGTTCAGGGGGCGATGACGCGGCGTTATCGGGCGGAAGGATGGGATGATACGACAGAAAGCGGCGCGGATGTGGCGGTTCGGCATCGCACCGAAGGTGATAGCCGCTTTTTAGAGGGGCCCTTGTATGGCCATCTGCGCGCGGGCGACTTTTGGCTAGCGGGCGATGTCTATACATCGGCTGGCGCGCAGGAATGGCTAGAAATCTTAGATGACGCGACCCAAACGCTGGTGCGGTTGGTTCATCATCGCGCTTTAGGGCGCGCGGATAGGGTGGAAATCGCGAAGTTATATCCACAAGACCTAACGCCGCGTTAATTTTTTGAAAAAAGGCACACAAAAAGGGAAGGAAAAAATGGCAGAGGCACACAAAATTAAAACGCTAGTCGAAATGGTAGACGAGCGCCCCAATGTGGATAACTCGCAGGCTTTTGAGGAGCTGTGGGGGCTATTTGGGGAATTGCGGGCGCGCGTAGACCAGCGCTTTTCTCTAGAGATGGACCCTTCTACTGCCGATTTACAGCCCTATCATGGGTTACCTGAAACGGGCGCGAAAGGCTACCTGAGCGCGTGGACGGGGCCAGAGATGGATTGGATGGTTCATTCGTGGATTGGCAACCCCAAGTTCAGCTTCGTGAATATGCATCTCACCTTGTGGTTGCCGTCTAGTACGCGCGTGCCGCATTTGGCCTATGCCTTAGCGACAACGCCGGACGTTTTTTTCTACATGGATTATGTGCCGCGCGTGGATTTGATGGTGGATTTAGACTATCTGGATAAATATTACGAACCGGTCAATGCGCGGAGCACGGAACTACGGGAAAACCCCCATTTTCGTTATTTTTACAGCAAATCTTTGTACGTCCGCCAAGCGTTGTCAGAGACGGCGTTCTGTTACACCTGCGATTATACGTCGGATAATATGGCGGTCATCCGCACTATCGCGCATGAGATGTTGGAGCGTTGGTTGGGATGGTTGGACGCGGGCGACCCGACCCCCGAAGCGGAGCGCGCGGCATTGGCCGAACGTGACCTGTTCATCCGCCGCGCGATTGCCGAGCGCGACCCGGCCAACATCATGGGTGACCGCTTATTCGGTGTTGACTTGACGCAACGCCTCGTCCGCGCTTTGTGGGGCGCAGACCGTCAATTACCGCGTCCGAGCGGAGGGGCCTAATGCTGGCGCGCGCCTTTTATCGGGCGGTGGTTGTAGATGGCGTTGAACCGCCCTACAACGTCATCACCCTGAAGATTTTTTATCCTGCGCTGTGGTCACAAGACCCGCAGGCGCTGGCTACCGGTATCATGCCGCCCGATACGAGCGCCGCGCCCTTTCCGCTCATGGTGTTTTGGCCGGGGGTGAATTGCGATAGCGCCATGTACCACTGGCTGGCGGCCGAATTGGCGCAAAACGGCTTGGTGGTCGTTTTGATGTCGTGGATAGCGCAGAATTTGCCGGGGCGCATCAGCTTAACGCCCGGTATAGATTTGAGCGCTATCCAGCCTGATGACTACGGCGCGCGCCCGACGGCTTCTAGTTTGGGGGCCATCTTGCGCGCTGTGGGCGATTTGATGGCGGATGGCCCTTTAGCGGGCTTATTAGATATGAAGGCGCTCATCCTCGCTGGGCATAGCGCCGGTGGCACACTCGCTTTGCAAAATGCTGACCCCCGTTTTGTCCCCGGCGTGGCGGGCGCTATCGCTTATTGCGCGAATCCCTTGGCGACGACCGCTTTAGGCGGCTTCTCGGCGGGTTTTTTGCCGCCGTTGCCGGCCCATGTGCCCACGTTGATGATCGGGGCGACTGAAGACGGCATCGGTACGCATCATAATAGCTTATATGGGCGCGTGGGGCATTCTGGCGCAGATACGATTCGCGCCACTTTTCAAGAGGCTTTCGCACGGGAGCAAGGCGATAGCTACTGTGTGATTTTGCGCGGCGCAAACCATTACACGATTGGCTACCCCTTGGATACAGCGGCAGGGCGCGCTTTTCTGGATACGCCCGAGACGGGCGATAATAGCGCGTTGCGGCGCACCATCGCCGATTTGATGTGCCAATTTGTGCGGGCCTATGTACGGGGTGATACGCCCGCGAAAACCGCATTAGATACGTACATGCGTCTTTCGCGAGGGACTATCGCCGAGTTCATCCGTAAATAAACAATGAGTTAGTGATTGATAATGGAGCGTTTGCGATGTTAAAGAACTTTTGGTATGCCCTCGCTTTATCCACAGAAGTAAAAGATAAGCCTATCCGCGTGACGGCACTATGTAATGAATTGGTCATTTATCGCAAGAGCGATGGCGCGCCGGTGGTGATGAGTGATTTGTGCGTGCATCGCGGTGGCGCGTTATCCGATGGCTGGGTAGAGGGCGATTGCGTGGTTTGCCCCTATCATGGCTGGAAGTATGAGCAAGATGGCGCATGCGTGCGTATACCCGCTAATCAGCCCGGCCAGCCGATCCCACGCAAGGCGCGCGTAGACCGTTACCCGACGGTCGAAAAGTATGGGTTCATCTGGGCTTTTCTGGGCGATTTGCCAGAGAGCGAGCGCCCGCCCATGCCCGAATTCCCCGAATTTGACGACCCCCAATACAAACCGCTGTGGGGTGATTATTGGTGGGATGTCCATTATACGCGGGCGGTGGAAAACGGCATGGATATTTCCCACGCGCCCTTTGTCCATGCGGGTTCTTTTGGCAACCCCGATAAGCCCGAAGTTGAGGAGTACGAGGTCGTCTCTACGGAGTGGGGCGGCGATGCCACCGTCACCTTAGACCCGCCGCCAGCCAAGGGGTTATGGGGACTTCTGCGCGGTAGCAAAAAAGAGCCGCGTCCCGGCGTCAAGACGACGGGGGGCTATCGCATGCCCAATATCACCCGCTTACAAGTGCGCTTACCGATGGGTGAATTCGTGTTGTATACCTGTCATCTGCCGGTGGAGGAGAACAAAACGCGCAGTATTTGGCTACAACTTCGCACTTTTTTCACCCAGAACTTTTTCGACCGCGATTCGTTCCGCCGCGTCATCAAAATTTTCAATGAAGACCGTCGCACAGTGCTAGAGCAACGCCCGGAATTGCTACCCTACGACTTGGCGGCAGAATTGCACGTGCGCTCGGATGCCATCCAAATTGATTATCGGCGCAAGCGCAATAAATTTTTGGATATGGGCTGGGGGATTGATACGCACCTCATCAAGTCAGAATACGCCAACGTGAAGGCGGTCGTCATCCCATCGCCCGCGCGGCGCGAAATACCCGAACTGGCGCAAGCATGGGTGATGAAAGAAGTGCCCACGCGCCAGACCGGCAATGGCGCACAGAGTATCAGCGCGAAGCCGCACCGTAAGGTCACCATCACAGATGAAGGGATGGCGGAATGAGCGCGGCGCGGGAACTATCGCACAGGACATTGGAGCGCATCCGTGAGCGCTTCGCTATGGAGGAAGTGAAGGGGGCAGATGGCGGATACTATCGCCCGCTGGTTAGCCCGATGGGCCCCGTGGGGGAGTTACGGCTTTTCCATGGCGCGGCTGTTTGCAAGATGGTTTATATCGGTATGGCTGTGCCGCCCATCGGTCTAGATTCCCATATGATATTCGCGTTCACGCCGCCGCATAGCGCCGTGCCCCATTTCACATTGGATAGCGTGATGAATGCGCCCGATTTCGCTTTTCATCTTGACCTCATCCCGCGGGTGGATTTAGGCGCGAATTTGGACTATTTGATGACCGTTTATGGGCCGCTTGACGCCGTTTTTGAATCTGCTGGCGCGATACAAGGCTTGACGCCGGCGCGTTTGGGGCCCACCCAATATGCGCTTATGTCGCCGTGGATGTTGGCATATCGGGCGAATGCAGAGGCATTTTCCGCCATTCAGCAACCGGTGACGGCCTATCTGGAGCATTGGTTCGCCTTGGTGGAAGATGGCTTGGCGTCGTTCGGCGGCGACGCGGACGCCTTGGCAGAGCGCGACCAGCTCAACCGCGCGGCCATCTTCAACCCGCAGGTAGACCGCGTTTGGGCGCAAGTAGACCGTTTGCTAGGCGCAGAGGTGAGCGCCTTTTTGCGCGATGTGCTCAAAAATCAAGCTGTAGAAGTATGAGGAGGCAAAAATGACCACAGCACCAACCAGCGCCACCAAACCCAGCCAATGGCAAGAACGCATCGAGGGGGAATGGCACGGCCGCCCCTCCATCTTCGACGCGCAAGGCAACCACGCCGGGTATAGCAAAGTCTATCGGTCGAGCGTGTACGAAAACGGCAAGACAACCTACTATATGAACACCCACTTTGAAGCGCAAGGCGAGCTAAGGGCGCGTTTAGAGTATGCCGATTTCGCCTTTGGGGTCATAGATAGCGACCAAGACCGCATTTACATGGGGCCTGATTTTTATGGCTCTGGTCGCCCTTTTGGGGCTTTAGTGGATGCTCATTACTATTCTCCCGGCTGGGTGAGCGACCTCCGCACGATGGTACATATCTTGCCCGATGGGCAAACACAGGTTTATTCCTCGCTCCTCTACAACGGGCCGGCGCTATATTGTGTCTTCAATGGGTTGTATCGGGTGGCTTTTGATTACCATACCAACCCCGAAACGCAAGAGTGCATCGGCGCATTTATCGAAACTGAGATTGAAAATGGCCCCAGACCGCACGTGCTCCCTGCGAAAACAGCCGGCCAGTGGCGGGGCACGATGGCCGTATATGACAACAACCAACAACACGTGGGCGATAATCAAGTCACGATGTCCTACCGCCCTTTGTCCCTGTTGCGGGCAGAGGTGGAGGTAGACATCAGCGGCGTTATGCGTCGCACGTATCGCTTTGTGCGGCATCGCACGAATAATCTACACGCTTACGAAGGGCCGGATATATTTGGCAATGGCATCGGTTACGGGCGCGCCTTATATACTAGCCAGCATTTCGTAGGCGAGGCCTTCAAGATTAAAGGGCGCGAATTTTTGATTGATGACCAATACACTTTGAGCGCCGTATGGCAATTTTACCGTTCGGATAGCTTACAATATACCACCTTTGGGGTGTTGACATGGCAAGCGACATGAAGACGGTGGTCGTCACCGGTAGCACGCGCGGCATCGGCTTGGGGTTGGTGCGGGAGTTTTTGAAGCAGAACTGCCGTGTCGTCATCAATGGGCGCAACCCTGAAGCGGTTGACAAGGTCGTCGCGCAATTATCCGCCCAATACGACCCCAAATGCATCTTGGGGCAAGCCTGCGATGTCGCCGATTACGTTCAGCTAGAGGGCTTGTGGGCGGCCGCGGTAGCGCGCTTTGGGCGGGTGGATTATTGGATTAATAATGCCGGTATGGATTTGCCGCATGACCCTTATTGGCAATTGCCACCGCAAGACATCGAGCGCATCGTTCGGGTGAATTTGTTGGGGGTGATGTACGCTAGCCATATCGTCGTCAAGCGCATGCTAGAACAAGGCGGCGGGCAACTATTCAACATGGAAGGCTTTGGTAGCGAAGGGCGCATGAACCACGGTTTGACCGCTTATGGCACAACCAAATATGGATTGCGCTATTTCACTCGTTCGCTCCAAAAAGAGCTGAAGGGCACGCCCATTATCGTCGGCACATTGAGTCCGGGCATCGTCATCACCGATTTATTGATGGATACCTACAAAGACCGCCCCGATGATTTGGCGCGGGCCAAGCGCATTTTCAATATTTTGGGCGACCATGTGGAGACCGTGACGCCCTATTTGGCGCAGAACGTGCTAGCGAACACGGCGCGCGGCGCGCATATCGCGTGGTTGACGACGCCTAAAATCCTCTCCCGTTTTTTGACCGCGCGTTTTAGCAAGCGCGATTTATTCGCTTAATTGAGGCTTTAGCTGATGTCTTTGCCAACGCATGCTGAAATTATCGAAGTCGGTTTGAGGGATGGCCTGCAAAATGAAACCGTCATTTTGCCAACCGAAGTTAAAGTTGGCTATGTGGAGCAATTGTTATCTGCTGGGGTGCGGCGTATTCAAGTGACCTCTTTTGTCAATCCTTCGCGCGTGCCGCAAATGGCAGATGCCGAGGCGCTTTGCGCGCTTTTGCCGCGCAGAGCCGATGTGGAATATAGCGGCCTCGTCCTGAATATGAAAGGCTTAGAGCGCCTGATGAAAGCGGGGCTAGGGGCTGTTGATATGGGCGTGAGCGCTAGCAACACCCATAGCCTGAAGAACACGGGGCGCGGTACGGCGGAAATGACCGCCGAAATCGAGGCGATGATTGGGGAAGCGCGGCGGGGCCATTTGACGGTGCGCGCGGGTATCCAATGCGCTTTTGGTTGCGTGTATGAAGGCGCTGTGCCGCAGGAACAGGTGACCACGATTGCGCGCCGATTTCTCGATTGCGGCGTTGATGAATTGGCGCTCGCTGATTCTACGGGCATGGCCAATCCCGAACAAGTCAAACGGATGCTAGAGGCGATTTTGCCTTTGGCCGGCGGAACGCCCCTTGTGTTGCATCTGCACGACACGCGCGGCTTGGGCTTAGCCAACGTCTACGCGGCCCTATACTGCGGGGTCAACCGCTTTGATACGGCTTTCGGCGGTTTAGGGGGGTGCCCTTTTATCGTTGGGGCGGCGGGCAACATCGCCACCGAAGATACAGCGCATCTGCTCCACGAATTGGGCATTGAAACCGGTATCGCTATCGACGCGGTCGCGCAGGTCTCCCGCGATTTGGCCGCGCGTTTGAGCAAAGCCCTGCCGGGGAAGCTGTATGCGTTAGCCGAACAAGCGCGCTGAGCTATTCAACATAGGGAGGACGGAGGGGAGCAATGGGCTATGGATTGGTCGAAAGGTCGAAAGAAGGTAGCGGCTATGGCAGTTTGTTTTAACTTGCATCGCGATTTGCCATTCAATTTAGGATAGTGCCGAATATGACGAACGAGAACGCCCGTCCGATATTAGATAGCCTGCGCGTGTTGGAATTCACCCATGCGATTATGGGGCCTTCGTGCGGTTTGGTATTGGCGGATTTAGGAGCAGATGTCATCAAGGTGGAGCCATCGCCACATGGCGACCATACCCGTACCCTACAAGGCTTTGGAAAGGGTTACTTCACGTTTTTTAATCGCAACAAGCGTAGCATATGTGTCGATCTCAAAACGGCAGAAGGCTATCAAATTGCGCTAGACCTCATCAAGGGCGCGGATGTGCTCATCGAAAATTTCGCGCCGGGCACGATGGAGCGGCTGAAGCTAGATTATGGCACGCTACAGCCCTTGAACCCGCGCCTGATTTACTGTTCGCTGAAGGGGTTCACCGAAGGCCCCTACCAACAACGCACAGCGCTAGATGAGGTGGTGCAGATGATGTCGGGTTTGGCCTACATGACCGGCCCGCCGGGGCAACCTCTGCGCGCTGGGGCATCGGTGGTGGATATTTTGAGCGGCACTTTTGGGGCTTTGGCGGTGTTAGCCGCCTTACGCCAACGCGACCAAACGGGGCAAGGGCAATTTTTGCAGAATGGCTTATTCGAGACAGCGGCTTATCTGATGGGGCAACATATGGCCTTTGCCGCGACCGAAAGCGCGCCCATCCCCTCTTTTCCGGGCCGGCCGCGCTCGTGGGCGATTTACCAGCCCTATGCCACCCAAGAGGGCGATTTGGTCTTCATCGGGGTGACGAGCGATAAGCATTGGGAGCGCTTTTGCGCCGAATTCGACCGTCCCGATTTGTTCGCCGACCCAACCCTAGCGACCAATAACGACCGTTACCGCGCTTTCGACAGATTGCAAGCGGATTTGGGCGCTATGTTCAGGGCGATGCCTAAGGCGGAGGTGTTGGCCAAATGCGAACGGGCGGGTATCCCCTTCGCGCCGGTGAACCGCCCGGAGGATTTGTTCGAGGACGCGCATTTGAACGCGGGCGGGCATTTGTGGCCGGTGACCTTTCCCGATAGCACGACGACCAAGCTACCGCGAACCCCTATTCAGGCCGATTACCCCTTGCGCCTGCGTTTGCAACCGCCCCACGCGGGCGAGCATACAGCGGCGATATTGGGCGAATTGGGCTATGACTCGGCGCTCATCGAGCGGTTGAACGCTGAAGAAATCATTCACCAATGGAAAGGAGAAACCTAAGTGATGCTAGATTTGGTCATCAAGAATGCGCGTGTGGTGCGCCCTCATCAAGACAAGGTGGCGACGTTGGATATTGGCATACAAGGGGGCAAATTTGCGCGTATAGAACCGCATATCGCCGTAGAAGATGCGCGCGAGGTGCGCGATGGTCGGGGGTGGTTGGCTTTTCCCGGCCTTGTGGATGCCCATATGCACGTCGGCATTTATTCCCCGCTAGAACAAGATGCGGTGACCGAAAGCCGCGCGGCGGCGATGGGGGGCGTGACGAGCGCGCTCACTTATTTTCGTACGGGGCAATATTATTTGAATAAAGCGGGCCCCTACGAGACGTTTTACCCGGAAGTATTGCGCCTATCGGAAGGGCGCTATTATGTGGATTACGGCTATCATCTCGCGCCTATCAGCCGTGGGCATATTGATGAGATGGAGTGGTTAGCCACAGAAGCGGGCGTGCCTTCTTTTAAGATATTCATGTTTTATGGGGGATATGGTTTACACGGTAAATCTGGACGGCAACAAGATTTTTTGATGATAAGCGATGAAGAGCGCTATGACTTCGCCCATTTTGAATTCATCATGCGCTCTGCAAGCCGTTTGATGCAACAGCTCCCACACCTCGCCGATGTCATCAGCGTGAGCTTGCATTGCGAAGTGGCCGACATCCTAAATGCTTATACGGACATTGTGCAAAAAGAGGGGAAATTGAGCGGCTTGCGGGCTTACCACACCGCGCGCCCGCCGCATAGCGAGGGCTTGGCCGTATGGATAGCTTCTTATCTGGCGTACGTCACGGATTGTTTGAATATCAACCTGCTTCATCTGAGTTCATATCGCGCGTTGGAAGCGGCCATGATGATGCAAACGATTTTCCCCCATATCAATTTCCGCCGCGAAGTGACGATAGGCCATCTGTTGTTGGATGTCGATAACGCGAACATCTACGCCAAAGTGAACCCGCCCATCCGCCCGCGCGAAGATGTCGAATTTTTGTGGCAGGCGGTGCTAGAACGCAAGGTGGATTGGGTGGTCAGCGACCACGCTTGTTGTTCCCATGAATTGAAGGTCAGCCCGACCAACAAAGAGGATATTTGGTTAGCTAAGAGTGGTTTTGGGGGCACAGAATATCTGTTATCGGGGCTGGTCAGCGAGGGGCGTAAACGGGGTATGTCTTATAACCATATGGCCGAATTGGTTTGTTGGAATCCCGCTCAGCGTTACGGCTTGTTCCAGAAAGGTGATATTGCCGTCGGTTATGATGCGGACCTCGTCTTGCTCGACCCAGACGAAAGTTTTGTAGTACGGGCGTCGGAATCGCCATCTGGGCAGGGGTATACGCCCTTTGAGGGGCATGAATTGCACGGCAAGGTGAAACAAACCTTCCTGAGGGGGCAACTGATTTATGATAACGGCGATTTCGTCGGCGAGCCGCGCGGCCAATATTTGCGCCGCCCTACGCCGCAACCGAACCCAACTAAGGAATGACGTATGATTACCCACATTGTATTGATGAAACTGCAAGACCCTAGCCCAGAGGTGACGGGTAAAATACAAGCTCTGCTGATGGCACTGCCCCCCCAAATTCCGCAAATTCGCCATTACGAAGTCGGTGTGAATATCGTGGCATCGGAGCGCGCCTATGATATGGCGCTGGTATCGCGGTTTGCGTCGCTGGAAGATTTGGATATTTACAGCAAGCATCCCGCCCATTTAGAAGCGCTCCAATATATACGCAGTGTGTTGGCTTCTGCGGTGGCGGTGGATTATGAGAGCGCTGGAGAAGCCTAAGATGAGCGATATGCTTTGTGCGAACCAATTGCTGGACGACCTGACGCCCGAAGAACGCGCGCGCGCCCGTTGTGTGGAGGCGATTTTGCCGACATTGCGCGCGGCCGCGGCCGAATGCGACCGCACGGGCGAATTCTACCGCCCGCACGTGGCGACCCTAGCGGAGGCCGGGCTATTGGGGCTGATTGTGCCCCCGCGCTATGGCGGCATGGGCGGGACCCTGCGCGATTTGGCGGCGGCTTGTTATGCGATGGGCACGGCTTGCCCATCTACCGCGCTGGCCTATTTTTTCCATTGTAGCTCGGCATCGCGCGGGTTGCTGGCGCTAGAGGCCATCGAGGCGGGGCTATTCCACGATGATGAGACGCCGATTGTGCGCGCTTTTGCCGAAAAATTGCTCCACAAGATGGGCACAGAACGTAAATGGTTGGCGAATTTTGCCAGCGAGGAGGCCAAAACCACCGCCAGCGCCGTCACCATCCAGACCAAAGCGACGCGCGTTGAGGGCGGATGGCTGTTGAATGGCGTCAAATATTTTGGTTGCGCTAGCGGGGTGGCGGATGAATATTTGGTCACCGCGGCGCTAGAGAGTGTGCCTTCTGTAGAGGGGCTGGCGCTCTTTTTCGTCGGGCGCGATGCCGAAGGCGTCTCCATTCGCGCGCCGTGGGATGCTTTGGGGATGCGCGCTACCGCCACCAACGGCATCATCTTAAAAGATGTGTTCGTCGCAGAAGAGGATGCGTTGGCCATCCCCGGCGCTTTCGTGCGGATGATGCAGATGAGCCGTGGCTCGTTCGTCGGTAACCAATTAGCGGCCACCGCCATTTATTTGGGCGCGGCCCAGAGCGTGTATGATTTCGCTATCCAATTTTTGACGAGCCGCAAATTTGAAGATACCGGCCGTCCCATTGCAGAAAGCCCGTTTCATCAGCAACTTATCGGCCAGATGACGACCGATTTAGAAGCGGCTCATCTATGGATGCGCCGCCAAATTCAACTCGAAACGTGCGAACCGCCTTTGTTGCCCAAAAATCGGGTCGTGCGGCAATGGCGCATGGCTAAAGGGAGTGTGGCGGAATTGGCTTTCGCCGTCGGGGTGAACGCCCTAAAGGCGTGCGGCACGAGCAACACCAACAATAGCGGCATCATCGCCCGTGCCCTGCGCGATTTGGCGATGGGCTTGGTGCAGGCCTTCCCGGCGGAGCGCGGACGGCTGATGGCCGCAGAGATGGTCGTTAAGGATAGCGAGCAACCCGATTTTAGCGTAGGCGAGCGGCGCTGATGACCCGTGTGTTTCGTCCCGCGACAGTCGGGCAATTGTTGATGGAGATGCGCGGCGTGTGGCATGATCACGTGGTCGCTTATGCACTGAGCGGCGAACCTTTAGACGTAGATACCTACGCGGGCGCATCGGGCGCGATACCGTTTGATAATATCGTGTATATTGATTTTGATGGGCGCATCTATCGTCAGACCAACGTCACCTTTCGGGGACGCCCTTTGCATGTGCGGAGCTTCACGGGGGTTTTGGAAGATGATATTTTGCGCTTCGACAAATTGGGGCCAGAAGACCCCGGTCATATCGGCGTGGCGGGCGGGCCAAATGTGCTGATTTTCGCCTCGTCGCAATATAACGCCGCGACCATGCGCTATAGCGAACCCGACTTTATCTATTTGCCCGCGCCGAATCAGCGCATCCGTTCCACCCTTTTATATAGGGATGGCGTGGCCGTGCGGACGCTGTGCGCGCAGGGGTACAAACTGACGCCGGATACATCGCGCCGCGTCGCTTTTGACCCGCGCGGTTCGGATGGCGCTGTGCATGAAGCGCGTAGTGTGACGTATGTTTACCAAGAGAAAAAAGATGTTTGACAGGGAGTTTTTAAGATGACAACAGTGCCGCCGCTGATGGATTTGATAGATGGCCAGTTGGTTCAGCCGACGGTAGCATTGGACGTTTGGCTAGAAAACCCCAATACGGGCGAGCGCCTGCAACAGCAACGGGCCACCGCCCCCGACCAAATCGAGCGGGCGTTGGCCGCCGCGTGGCGGGTCTACCAGAGCGGCCGATGGGGAGAAATGCCCTTAGCCGAGCGCGCCGATTATTTGCGCGCCTTCGCCGCGGAATTGGATAAGCGCAAGGACGACATCGCCCGTTACGAGGCGTTGACGACTGGCGTCATTTGTCGTATCACCCAAATGCTGAATGTCATCACCACGGGCGCTTGGCATTTGGCGATAGAGCAGATGATGAGCGGCTGGCACAAAGAGACGATGACGGGGATGACCGGCCGCCCTGTAGAGATTTGGCATAAGCCGTGGGGGCCGGCGCTGGCTTTAGTGCCGTGGAATGCCCCCGCGCCCATGGCCGCGCACAAGGTGGCCAATGCGCTGGCCGCAGGCGCGCCAGTCATCCTTAAGCCCACAGAATGGGCGCCGAACGGTTGCGATGTGTTCGGCGAGGCGGCGTTGGCGGCCGGGTTGCCCGCGGGCGTCTTCCAAATTGTGCATGGTGGCGCAGAGGTTGGCAAGCGCCTTGTCGCCGATAAGCGCATCCGCGCGGTGAGCTTCACCGGTGGCTTGGCAGGCGGGCGCGACATCGCCCAAACGTGCGCGCTCGACTTTAAGCCCGCTCAGTTGGAATTAGGCGGCAATAATCCTGTGGTGAT
Organism: Anaerolineaceae bacterium; assembly: GCA_037441665.1. GTDB lineage: Bacteria > Chloroflexota > Anaerolineae > Aggregatilineales > Phototrophicaceae > JBBIRQ01. The sequence goes on from JBBIRQ010000002.1 coordinate 396,499, forward strand.
TATGGAAGACGCCGATTTAGACGAGGCGGCCCAAGGCGTGGTGAATTTGCTGACGACGCTCAACGGGCAGTGGTGCCGTGCTTTGGGACGCTTGATTGTGCCCGCGCATTTGCAAGATGCCCTACTCGCGCGCGTTTTGGAGCGGCTAGAACACATCCAGATTGGTGATTCCCTATCCCTCGAAAGCGATATGGGGCCTATCGTCCATTCGGGGCATTTGCGTAAAATCACGGCACAACGCGACGCGCTCATCGCCAAGGGTGGCGTGGCGCATCAATCATCACGGTTGCCGAATTTAGGGGGTAATTTCATCGCGCCGACGCTCATCAGCAATGTGGCCAGCGCCGATGCCCAAGACGAAATTTTCGGGCCTATCGGCACGGTGCATCCCTACCACACGCGCGAAGAAGCGCTGGCGTTGGCCAATGATACCCCATACGGCCTAGAAGCGTATTTGTTCGGCAAGGATGAAGAAGCGGCGTTAGCGTTGGGGCGTCAAATCCACGCTGGCGGGGTCAAGGTCAATGGTAGCACCATGATGAGCCTGAGTTTGATGGCGCCGCGGCCCGCGTGGGGTTGGAGCGGGTTTAGCGAAGAGGGCACTATCGAGACGTTCCGCTTCTTCTGTGGCACGCGGGTAGTGGGTGTAGAGGGGGCGCTACCGCTCAGTTAAGGGTCGCTAAAGGCGCGACTCTCGCGTATGATTCAAGATGGCTTTTGAGAAACACAGGCGGAGATGAACATGACGAGCCATTTAGAGCGCGAGATTCACGAGCAACCGATAATCATCGCCAACTTACTGGAGAGCCAACGGTCCGTCGCTAGGCACATCGCCCAAGCTATCCGCGCCTTCGAGCCGCATTTTGTGTGCATTGCGGCGCGCGGCACGAGCGATAACGCCGCCCGATACGCGCAATATCTGTTGGCGACGCGCGTTCGTAAATTGGTCGCTTTGGCCACGCCGTCGGTTCACACGTTGTACGAGGTCGCGCCGAACTTGTCGCGGGCGTTAGTCATCGGCATCTCCCAAAGCGGCCAAAGCGAAGACATCCGTTGCGTCCTCGCGGATGCCCAAGAGCAGGGCGCGCTAACCCTGAGTATCACCAACGCGCCACAGTCGCCTTTAGCGCAACTGGCCCAATATCATCTGGATTTGTGCGCGGGCCAAGAGATTAGCGTAGCCGCCACGAAAAGCTACACCGCGCAGTTGGCGGCTATCGCGTTATTGGCCGCGGAATGGGCGCAGGATACGGCGATGTCTGATGAATTGGCCCAATTGCCCGCGTGGTTGCGCGCCACGCTATCCCGCTATGATGATATGCCCCAATGGGTAGAGCGTTATCGCTACGCAGAACGTTTTGCGGTGCTAGGTCGCGGGTATAATTTTTGCACCGCGTATGAAATCAGCCTCAAGGTCAAAGAGTTGTGCTACGTCACGGCGGAAGGGTATAGCGAGGCGGATTTTCGCCATGGCCCCATCGCTATGATTCAGGCGGGCTTCCCGGTGTTAATCGTCGCCCCGCAGGGGCGGGCGCTGGCCAATATGCGCGATTTGCTGGATATATTGGGGCAAAAACAAGCGGAGCGGCTCGTCATCACCAACGAGGCTTCTTTATCGGGGACTGCGCGGCGCATCTTGCCCATCCCAGCGCAGATGCCAGAGTGGTTGACGCCGCTCACGTGTGTGATTCCCGGCCAATTGTTCGCGATGCATCTGGCCCATGCCCGCGATTTGCCCTTAGATAACCCCCGCGGGCTGACGAAGGTGACCAACACCCAATGATATTACAGGCTTGCTAAAGCAAGTCGGCGATGAGTTGGGCGGCGCGCGCTGGCCCGCCCAAAGCCGCCATTTCCGCCGCTAGCGCGCGGGCATTTTGGTAGACGTGTTCGGCGTTGAGGATGGCTTGTGTCCCTTCCCATAATTTCCCTTGGCGCACATCATGCGCTGTGAGATGGAGGCCAACTTTAGCTTGGGCGACGCGGCGGGCTTGAATGCGTTGGTCGGCGGCGTGGGGCACAACAATTTGCGGTACCGCGTGGATGATGGCCGCGTGGGTCGTGCCCATGCCGCCATGATGAATCATCAATTTGGCGCGCGGCAGGATGTGTTCAAAGGGCGCCCAATTGAGTAAGCGCGTGCCTTTGGGCAGGGCCTTGACCAGTTGTCCCTTCTGCTCCGCTTCGATAGCCTGCCAGCCCAAGACGACGATAGGGAGCACCTTTTCCCGCGCTACAGCGTGCGCGGCCCAGCTGAAAAACCCTAAATCGCCGCCGAAGGTAGTGCCAAGCGTGATGAGCGCTAGCGGTTGTTCTGGGGGGATGTCGGCGAGCCACTGCGGCGGCGCATCGCGCGGGGGGCGGGGCATGCCGCCAACAAATTGATTTTGGGGTAACAGGGTCGCCGCTTCGGCGAGGTACCAGCCGCGCGTGAAGTAGCAGATGTGCAGATGCGGGCTACGGATGGCGGGGGCTGTCCCTTGCGAGAAGTTCAGCCCTTGCAAGCCGAATTGTTGACATAAGCGCGCGATGCGCTGTTGGCTATCGCTACTAAGGTGTCGCTGGACGGGAAATAGGCTATTTTCATCTAGGGTGGCTTGGGCGGGCCAACCACAGACGATGAGGCGCGCGCCGAGCTTTTCGGCGGCTAGGGCGGCGGCGCTGAGGAAAGGGTCTATGACCATCAGGTCAGGCTTGCCAATGGCTTCTCCCAGCACTAGCAGACTTTCTATGCCTTGGGCGACCAAATCCACAGATAACCATGTATCGAGGGCGCGCGTATAGCGGAGCATGACCGCTTCTTGCGGCGGAACGGCGCTGAGGTCTGGCGGCGGAGGCGGCGGCCATAGCCAACCCGTCTTGGCGATTGCCTCAAAGCGTAGCCCCATCGTTTCGATAGGGGCGCGTAAGCTCTCCTCGCTGACCCAGACGACATCGTGACCTAGGGCTTGCAGAGCTAAAGCCGTCTGTGAAAAACCGCCCCAATCCGTATGACTGAAAAGCGGGGCAGATACAAACCAAATGCTGGCCATGAATACCCTGTTCGTTCCGCTATGGATAAAAGCTAGCTAGAGCATAACTTGACGACGATAGAAAGTACAGAGAGGATTGCCAAACGCCGCGCGCCGATGATAGGTATCTCTTGGCGGCATTGGGGCCGCTAGGCGCGGGTTACGTCGCCCGATAACGATTGCGGGCGATTTCTACCGCTTCCATATGGTGTTGCGCCCAATGGCAAAGGGCAGATAGCGGCTCGGTGAGCGTTTGCCCAAGCGGCGTCAGCTGATAACCTACATGCGGCGGGATGACATCGCGGACATGGCGGGTTACAAGGCCATCACGTTCCAATTGGCGCAAGGTTTGGGTGAGCATTTTTTTAGAGATGCCGCGAATGCCCTTTTGCAACTGGCTATAACGTTGCGGGCCAGCCGCGAGCGAATAGATGATGAGCACCGACCACTTATCGGTGATGAGATTGAGGACTTGGCGCGATGGGCAAGCCGCATCGAGGACGTTATAAGGCATGCGTGTAGCCTTTCCGCTGTGGCCACCAAAAGGTGCCTATTGTATATCTAGAAACAACCTCACTATACTGCGCGCGGGATTTTTGTTCAAGATAAAGGGAGCTGACAGATGAAAATAGGCATTTTGGGCGCGGGCAACGTGGGCGGGCAGTTGGGGCGGGGTTGGTCTAAACAGGGGCATCAGGTTATGTTCAGCTCGCGCGAGCCGCATAGCCCCAAGATGCAAGCGCTTTTAGCAGAGGCGAGCGGGTCCCGCGCGGGCACGGTGGCGGAGACGGTCGCTTTTGGGGATGTCATCGTGGTGGCCATCCACTGGGACGTTCTTATGAGCGTGTTGGGCGAGGCGGGAGATTGGACGGGAAAGATAGTGATTGACGCGACCAATCGTTTTGGTCCGCCGCCCGCGGGTAGTGTCGGTTCTGCGGCTCAGGATATTGCCCATCTCACCGGCGCTTCGGTCGTGAAAGCCTTCAACACCATTGGCGCGGAGCACATGTCGGGCGGGGCGACCTTCGGCGGGCAAAAAGCGACGATGTTCATCGCGGGCGACAACGCCGATAGCAAAGAGACCGTGCGCGTGTTGGCCGAACAGCTCGGCTTTGAAGTGGCCGACGTGGGCGGGCTAACGCTAGCGGGCTTGCTAGAAGATTTAACGCGCTTGTGGATTGCGCTGGCGCGTGGTGGGTATGGGCGCAATATCGCTTTCAAGCTCTTACGTGGCTAGGCGCTGGTTTTTTGCCAACCACATTGGGGGCTTGATAGGCGCGCGCAAAATCCGATAGAGTTTTTGCGCTTCTTCCCATGTTGCATGGGCGCGCGAGAGGTCGTTATGGTCGCTTTCTAGTTGGCTACGCACGGCTAGCGCATCGGCTAATAGGCGTCGCGTTTCTGCGCGAGTGGCGATTTGCACGGCTTCGTCAATGCACTGTTTGGCTTTTTCTGGCGCGTTCCATTTTTGATAGGCTTGGGCTTGGCCAATCAACGCGGATACGGTGAGCGGAATATCCCTTTCTGCGCGTCCGAAGCGGATAGCTTCTTCTAAGAGGGCATGCACTTCTAACGAGGCGCTATAGACGAGCAAAGCTTTGGCGAGTTGGGTTTTGGCGCTAGCCGCCCCGCGCTTATCGCCGACTTGGTTGGCGTGGTCGAGGGCTTTACGGGCGTAATCTTGGGCGCGTTGGGCGTCGCCGCGGGCCATATATACTTGGCTGATATTGGATAAGATAACGGCTTCGAGGAGCGGTAGCGCGTGTTGACGGCACAGCTCTAGGGCGTCATTCAAGCATACAGCCGCTGGCTGTAGCTCGCCAATTTGGAGCAGAAAGTAACCGTAGTTGTTGCGGCGTAGCGCTTCTGCCATTTTATCGCCCAGCTCTTGGGCGATGTGGATAGATTCGCGGAAAAAAGATTCTGCAGATTCTATATCGCCTTCATCCACATAAGCGACCGCGGCGTTAGCCAGCACCAGACCACGGGTTTGTTTGTCGGCGACCTTATGCAAGAGCATAAGCGCCTGTTCGTAATCTTTTATAGCGCGCCGCCGTTGTCCGCTGGCGATGCGCGCTTCGGCAATATCGCAGTAGAGCCGCGCCATGTAGGCGGTTTCGTTTTGTGCTTGGTAAGCTTCTAGCGCTTTAGACCATGATTGGATGGCAGGCCCGTAGTCGGCGCGTTGGCGGTAAATGTGCCCTAGTCCTGTGAGTGTTTGCGCCGCGGCGACGAGGTCATCAGCGACGAGCGCTAGGGCGGATTCATACGTTTGGATGGCCGCTTCATCCGCGCCGAGGGCTAATTGGGCGGCGGCGAGGGCGCGCAGGACGCGCGCGCGGTCTGCCACATCAGCGATGAGCGCTGATTGCGCCGCTTCTTGGAGATAAGGTAAGGCTTCTTCGGGGCGCTTATCTGCTTGCAGGGCCAAGCCAAGCCACATGTTGCACTGGGCTAACAAATCGGGGTCGTCTAGGGTTTGGGCGATGGCGAGCGCGGCTTGAATATGGGCGAGCGCGTTAGGCGTATCGCCTATGGCGTGGGCCGCGTGTGCGGCGCGCAAGCGGGTATGGGCGTATAAGCTATGATAGGGGGGCTTAAAGAGCGCAAGGGCTGATTCAAAGTGGTCTTTGGCGCTTTCCATATGATTTTTTCTGAGCGCATAATCGCCCAAAGCCAGATGCCATTGTCGGGCTTGCAGACGGAAGGGCATTCCTTGAGCGACCATAAGGGCTTGCGTCAGCAATTGCGCGCCTTCTTGCTCTTTGCCACTGGCGATGAACGCCTCGCCCAAGCGGCCGACAAAATAACTGACCATTTCAATGTCGCCGCTCGATTCTAGTCCGGACAAGGCTTCTTCTAGGAGGTGGATAGCATAAGCGGCGTTGCCTTCTTGCAAATAAGTATCGGCGAGGTGGCCTTCTGCGCGCCCCTGCGCCCCGATAGCGTGCGCCAACTGGGCGATGCGCCGCGCTTTTTCGTAACGCTCGCGGGCTGTGGCCCAATCGCCTTGGGCTTGGGCGATTTGCCCCAAAGCGCAGAGTGCATAAGCAAGGGCGGTGCGCTGGTTGGTGCGCTCGGCCCAATGGTACATCTGGTTGAGTAGCTCGGTCGCCTTATCTATAGCATCGGTCATGATGAAGATGTCGGCGCGGTGCAAGGTGGCGATGATTTGAGAAGACGTATCGCCCAAACCTTCGGCTAGCGCCGCCGCTTGTTCAAAAAGCGTGAGCGCACGGTCGTATTCTTCGGCATATTTGGCTTGCTTTCCGATGGTTAACAATTCAAACAGGGTGTAGCCGGGCGTTTTGACATCGGCATCTAATTTGAGCCAGCGTTTTAGGCGTTCAATCACATTCATGAGGTCTCGATTCCGGTATCTTTCTTCGATTATAAACCCAGAAAGCGCGCGTTGGTGTTGCTAGAGCGCAAATCATGTGTATAAAAGGCGCTGATGAATAATTTGTATCCGACAATTTGTCGTGATATAGTATCAAATAAGATACAAAGTTGTGGCGCGCCATGATAGGCTAATAGTAACGCTCGCTTTTAACGGTCGAGTGGCCAGCGGCGCTATCGGCTAGCGAATTGTTGCTGTCTATTTTGAATGTATTCGAGGAGAACGCGATATGGAAACCTTAAAAGAGCATTTATCACTCAAAGATTATGGGCCCAGCCCTTCTTGGATGGAGCCGTACCAGTGCTTTATGGCGCGTTGGGAGGGCTTGTGCAAGACCTTTAGCGCCAAGGGCGAGTTTATCGAAGCCAGCGCGGTACACATGGATTGCTATTGGATAAACCCCGAAAAGACGGTGTGGCACTTGAATGAACATTTTGAAAATCTTTATGAGGTTGGGGAGACCGTGTACCATACTGATTTATACGTCGAAGGGAAGTTCGTGCATGGCGCAAGCGACCTCGTGCGTATTGAAGGTTCGATGCTCACGCCGTATAATTATGTTTTCACGATATGGTCTAAGGTGACGAACACGACCGTTTACAACAACCATTACTTTTTAGACCCGAATAATCGCCGTATTATCACGCATAAAGTCCGCGATGGCAAAACCCACATTTTCCAGATTCAGGATTTTGTGCGGGTTGGTTGAAGTGCTGTGCGCTGAGTCGGGTTAGCCAAACGCCCCCTCGCTGAGCCAGCGTTCCAGCGTTTGGGCGGAATCGCGCACGAAGCTAGGGATAACATCGCGCATGCCGGGATGTTGCAGTTGCCCCGCGAGATAAAGCGTGAGCAACAATAGACGCGCCGCGATAAAAACATCAATCATAGCGGCGTGCTCTTGGGATAGCTGGCGATGGCGGCGGTAGCCATACAAGAGGGCATCGCGTTTGGCGGCGTAGTCGTTGTGGTGGATGAGTTTTGCCAAAGTCACGCCAATATCGAGCAAGTAATGACCCCAGCCGCAGTTATCGAAATCCAGCACGCGCACCGAATCGCCGACAAAAAGCATGTTCTTTTGGTAAATATCGTTGTGGATGAGGCCGTAAACTTGCGGGTCTTTGCCCAAACTGAGCATCATTGGCTCTACTTTTTGGCGCGTTTGGGCGAATATCTCCCACATGTGTGGCGTGACGGTAGCGCTACCATGTGTTGCGATGTTCATATAGTGTTCGTGCATTTGGCCATCCCATTCTAGGGCTTTGCGCGTAAACCCTTGCGGCGGCGTCCATTGGGCGCTGTGGTTGTGGAGTTTGCCCATGAAGACCCCTACCGCCTCCATTTGTGCGAGGGTTAGTTCTTGGTCGAGCATGACGCCGTCTAACCAGTGGAACAATGTATAGATGCGCGTGATGTGGCGGTAGGTAGCCTCGGCGAAGAGCGCGCCCTGCTTGGTGGGCACAGGAACGGGTATGTGTAAGTCGGTGTCGCGGCTTAACGCCACTAGCCAGAGCAATTCGCTATGGATGTTGGCGGCATTTTGGGCGATGGGGCGGTTCACACGTAGGGCGTAACGTAAACCGAGCGAGGGGATGTCCACGCGGAAGGTGGAATTTTGAAAATGCTGTATACAGGTTATGGCGCAGTCCGATAGACCCCAATAGGCGTTGAGCGTTGTTAGGGCCGCCTCGGTGAGGAGATTCACTTGTCCGCGATAGTCTAGCGAGTCGAAAGCAACCATCAAACAAACTCAAAGAATTCAAGCCATGCCCCGTTAGGGGTGCGAACAATCATTAAGTGGGTTTCGCCATAGGGCGCTAGGTTGACGGCGCGCGGCGGGGTGATGATAGATGCGCCGCGTGTTGCGATGCGCGCATGATAAGCGGCGAGGTCGTTCACGGGGTAACGCAAAGAAAGGATGCCACGGTTGGGCGCGATGCCATCCTCGCCGAAATGAACCCCCTGAATGTGTGGCATGGCTAAAAATTCCACCGAACCATCAATGGTTTGCGTCGGGCTTAGAATAGCGACTTCCGGCAGGGGGCTAATGAGGTTGGCGGGTAACCCCAAGACGTTAGGTGTATCGGCGTCAAGGTTCAGCTGACCTTGAAAAACGCAGTTGAACCCCAACACATCGCGGTAGAAGGCGACTTCGGCATTTATATCGCGGACAATTTGCGAGCAATTGAAAATGCGGCTGAATCCCTCGAACTGCCAACCGATTAATGGCGGGTCAATGCGTTCAATGAGGGCGAACACGATGTCATCATGCCCTTTCATGAGCACTTCTTTGACGCGGGTCGTGCCAAAAGTATATTCGATGGGGTCGGTTAGGCTATGGAAGCCGCGTTCGCGCAGTTGCTCGAACATGGCTTGGATGTCGTTAACGCGCACGTCAATATCAAAGATGCCGCCGCTATCGAATATCCGCGCCGACGAGCGCATGACCCGTTGTGGCAGGCCTTCAAATTGGACGAGACGCAGAAACCCATAATCGCTTTGGGGGGCGCGCAGTAGTCGCTCGGTTGCGCGGGCGTGTGGCGGTAAATGCCAAGCCTCTGCTATAGCGGCCGATAGCGGGCCGCTATAGATAACTTCGTAACCGCCGATGGTCGTATAGAGCGCCTCGCAGGCGTCCAATTGGCTGACGCTGAAGACCACTTCACGAAATGGAGAAATCATCACAAAGTTCCTTGCAAATTTTGTCCATTTTATGGATGCAAATTTGTATCATGTTGGGTACAATTTGTCCTATATATGTTATTTTATTACTATGTTCGCACTTTTTGCTACTATTTTAGGGGAACATATTAAACGCCGATAATTCAGTTAGGAGGCATAGCGGCTATTTTGCACAAGCCGCGCCTTGTGGTAATGATGTGTGGCGCATAATTTTTTTAAGGAGGAAGTAAAATGTATTTTTCACGCCGTCTTTTTGTAGTCATCTTGTCATTTGTTTTAGCGCTGTTGTTAGGCATTTCGGCCACGGGCGCGCAGGAAGAGACCGTTAAGATCGGCCTTGTTTCCCCGTTTAGCGGGCCGATTGGTTTCTTGGGGCAGTGGATGGCCAACAGCGCCCAAGTCGAGGTGGACCGCATTAACGCCAACGGAGGGTTACTAGGCGCCAAGGTAGAATTGATTACGCGCGATGACGAAGCCAACCCCGCCCGCTCTGTCGAGATTGTGCGCGAATTCATCCAACGCGAGCGAGTGAGTTTGATTATTGGGCCGTCGTTTTCCTCTAATGCTTTGGCGGTCAAAGATTTGATCGAAGCGTCGGGCACGCTGGCGTTATTCCCGACGGTGGGCGCGCGCGAACTGCTGGAGGGCGAGCCAACCTACTTGTTCCGCGCCCAAGAATCAACGCTACTCACCGCTAGCGAACTGATGCGTTACGCGCAGGCGGCGGGTTTGAATAAGGTGGCGATTTTCTCCCCTGATGATGCTTTTGGTCGTGACTATGATAGTTTATTCACGGAGTTAGCGGCGGATTACGAGCTAGATTACTTGGGGGCGGAATTCTTCCGCGCGGATGACCAAGACTTGAGCGCGTATGCCCTGCGGGTCAACCAACTAGGCGCGGATGCTATCGTCATCCCAACGGGCAATAGCACGCTGGCGGGGCGCGCGTTGGTGGCGCTGGATGCGACCGGTTCTGAAGCGCAAATTTTGGGCATTTCGGGTTTGCAGGGCTATACCTTCGCGGAATTGGCCGGCGATGCGGTCATCGGTTCGGTATTTGTATCGGTGTATTTGGGGTATCCGTCGGGCGTCCCGTTTGAAGAAATGCCTCCCGGTTACGCGGAACATGTGCAACGGGTTATTGAGGCTTATGGGGTGATTGAGGGCGCGAGCTTGAACACGTATCCGGGGACGGCTTTGGCGGGTTCTGCGGTGCAGATTTGGGAACGCGCCGTGCTGGCCGCCGAGTCTTTCGACGCGGATGCCGTCGCCGAGGCGATGAGCACGCTCAATATTCCGGCGGAAGAATCGTTCTCTGGCACAGAAGTTGCCTTCAGCCCTGATTCTCATGAAGCTTATGGGGAAGGCTCGATGTACTTCTATTCGTGGTACAAGCGGGAAGATGGCACATACGGCTTCGAGGAAGTGCCGCTCCCGGGCACCGAAGAAGAATGAGTCGCTAACGCTGTACTGCCCCTTCTTCAGCGGAGTATAGGCTGATGGAGGGGCAGTGTGGCATAAAAGCCCTTGAGCGCGGTATAAACGTGTTAAAAAAGGTGTTGGTTGATGGTATTTAGGGAAAGACTGTGGATAACTTTTGGAATGTTTTTTTTCAAGCGCTGATTAGCGGCATCGCCATCGGGGCCATTTACGCCCTCATCGCCATTGGCTATAACTTGATTTACGCGACAACCCGCGTGCTGAACTTCGCGCAGGGAGAATATTTAGCCATTGGCGCTTTGGTGGGATACACTCTCCAAGTCACGTTCGGTCTACCGCTACCTATAGCCGTATTAGGCATTGTGGTTGTGATGGTGTTCGTCGGCTTGACGACGGAACGGCTCATCATGATACCGGTGCGCCGCGTCGGGGGGTATGCGTGGATTCTCACCACCTTGGGCGTATCTATCATCATTCGTAACAGCTTGGCCATCGTTTATGGCGCGGAACCGGTGCGCCCGCCATCGTTCTTAGATGGGCGCATTATGATGGGGAACGTCTTCATCACCTACCAACAGATTTGGATTATCGTGGTCGCTTTGGCGCTCATGGCGCTCAATGAGCTATTCGCGCATCGCACTTTTTGGGGTAAGGCGATGCGCGCCACAGCGCATAACTACAATGTGGCGGCGCTGATGGGTATACCGGTCAATTTGACCATTAAGCTGAGCTTTGTCCTCAGCGCTATCACGACTGGTTTAGCGGGTGTGCTCATCGCGCCGCTGGTGTTTGCCGATGCGAATATGGGCCTAATTTTGGGATTGAAAGGCTTTGTGGCGGTTGTCGTGGGCGGATTGGGGAGCGCGCGAGGGGCGCTGATCGGCGGTATGGCCGTCGGCATGTTGGAAGGCTTCTTGCGCGCAGTGCTGCCGTCTCTTTTGCAAACCGATTTTGATTGGAGCAATATTGTCGTCTTTATGTTGCTGGCGCTGATGTTGCTGTTTCGTCCGAAGGGCTTATTCGGCCAAACCGTTGCTGACCATCATTAGTTGCAAGTAGAGAGTTTGCGTATGCAACAGTCATCTCCCCAACCATCATCCACAGGCGCTTTTGTTGGCGTGGGCGCTCGCCCGCCTCGTCTGTTGAGCGCGCTCAAGCAGTTGCGGATATTATTGGCGGCGCTGGCGTTACTAGCGGCGCTACCCTTTTTTATCTCCGCTGTGAACGCTAAAGAATATGATTTTTGGATTTTCATAGCGACGTCGATTAGCATTAGCATCATCCTCGTGACTTCACAAAATCTTGCGATGGGATATACCGGCCTCGTCTCTATTGTGCAGACTGGCTTATATGGTGTGGGGGCTTATACCTCGGCCATTTTAGCCAAAGAGCTAGGTTGGAGCTTTTGGGTCGTTTTGCCAATTGGCACGCTGATTGCCGCTTTAATGGGCTTGCTCATTTCGTTGACCACCGTGCGTTTGAGCAATCTGTATTTCGCTATCGGCACTTTGGCCTTCAATATCATCATCGTTGAGGTCATCCGCGAGGGGGGACGTTTGACCGGCGGCGAAATCGGCATCTTCGGCATCCCGCGCCCCGATTTATTCGGTGTCACTTTTGATGATACGGTGTATTACTATTTTGTGATGTTGGGGATGGTGGTTGCGCTATGGACGCTATCTAACCTGATTTATCGCTCCAAGTTTGGGCGTATTTTCCGCGCGCTCAAAAGTAACGAAAGCGCGGCGGTGGCGCTGGGCATTGACCCGCTACGCTACCGCAGTATGGCCTTCACGCTGAGCGCGGGCATGGCGGGAGCGGCCGGCGTCTTGTTCGCTTTCCAAAACGGTTTCATCAGCCCAGCGGATGCGGGCACGGAATACGGCTTAATCTTGTTTGTGGCGCTCCTCTTGGGGGGGAATGCCACCATCGCCGGCCCTATTGTCGGCGTGTTATTCATCCAACTGATAGAAGAATTGATTGCCGATTATGCGCGTTACCAGCAGTTGATTTTTGGCGCGGTGATGTTGGGCACCATGTTTGTGATGCCGCGCGGCATCGTGGGCACGGTGCAACATATGTGGGAACAACGCCGCGTTCGTAATAAAGTCATAAAGCTAGAGGATGAAGAAGCGACCGCTTACCTTGACCCGTCGTTAATACACGATTTGGTGCACGTATCCACATGGTCGAGCGGGCAAGATGCCCTTTTGGAAGCGCGCGATATTCACAAGCGCTTTGGCGGGTTACACGCCCTTAAAGGGGTCCATTTAAGCGTCCAGAGCGGCACTATTCATGGTTTGATTGGGCCCAACGGCTCCGGAAAATCTACCTTGATAAATTGCATCACGCAGGCAATGGATTATGAGGGCGCGATTTATTATCAAGGTCGCCCTATCCCCAAGACGGCGCACAAAGCGGCCCAAGCCGGGATTGTGCGCGTCTTTCAAATCCCGCATTTGTTCAACGATATGACCGTGCGTGAAAATATCTTGATGGGCTTACACCAGAGCGCTAAACACGATGTGATTAGTTATATCGTCGGCATGCCCTATGCGCTAAAAGAGGAATATAGCATGCGCGCTGTCGCCGATAAGCTGTTGGAAGTGGCCGGCATGGGCGAGAGCGCTAACCTAAAAGCGAGCCTTTTGCCCCACGGGCAACAACGCTTGCTAGAGGTCTTGCGCGCGTTGATGGCGTCCCCAACCTTGCTCATTCTCGACGAGCCAGCGACAGGTCTGGTCACCAGCGAGGTGCAAGCCTTGGCGGATTTGCTCAAAAAACTGCGCCAGAGCGGTGTGACTATCTTGTTAATAGAACACAATATGGCTTTTGTGATGAGCCTGTGCGACGTAGTGACCGTGCTAGAAGAGGGTGAAAAGATTGCCGAAGGGCGCCCCAGCGACGTACAGAATGATGAGCGGGTGATTGCGGCCTATTTGGGTAGCGTCAGCCACCCGGCAGAGGAGAGGCAGTAAGGTATAAGGCCTATGCTTGAATTAAATCGCGTCGAAATTCGGTATGGCTCGGTGGTCGCTGTACATGATGTAAGCCTCAAGGTTGGCGCGGGCGAGTTTGTGGCGCTGATTGGCAACAATGGGGCCGGCAAAACCACGATTCTTAAGACGATTTCCGGTCTGTTACAGCCCTCGCGGGGGCAAATCATGCTGGACGGCGAGCGGATTAGCGGCAAAGCGCCCAACGCCATCACACGGGCGGGCATCGCCCATGTGCCAGAGGGTCGCCAAATATTCCCCGACCTAACCGTGCTGGAAAATTTAGAGATGGGCGGGTTCGTGTTTCGCCAACAGCGCGCCATTTTTCATCAACAACTCGATATGGTCATGGCGTTGTTCCCCCGTTTGGCGGAACGTCGCGGCCAGTTGGGGGGGACGCTCAGCGGGGGCGAGCAACAAATGCTCGCGGTTGGGCGCGCGCTGATGTCCAAGCCGCGCCTCATCTTGCTAGATGAGCCTTCTTTAGGTTTAGCGCCCATGCTCGTACAAGAGATGTTCGGATTTTTGGCGCGCCTGCACCGAGAAACACAGGTGGCCTTATTATTGGTCGAACAATTGGCGGAGTTGGCGTTGAATTTGGCAGAGCGCGGTTATGTGATTGAAAATGGGCGCATCAGCTTGGAAGGCCCGAGCGAATCGCTACGCAATGATGCGCGCATCCAACAAATTTATTTGGGAATGAGTTAGCAAGAGGAAAAACGCTATGGATGAGATTCAAGCCGCCGCTTTGGCCCTATTCGAGGACATTACTCAGTTGAATATAGAAGCGGTCATTGACCGCTATGCCCATGACGATAACTTGTACGTCCATCTAGAAGGCCCGCGATGGACGAACCGCGGCTTCGACAATATCGAGCGGGGATGGCGCGCTTTTTTCGAGTCTCCTTTACGGATGCAACGTATCGAATGGGTGGAAGGGCCTATCGCCCAACAAAGCGGCACGCTGGGTTATATCGCCGGAATCGTGCAGATACAGTATTCCGTGAACGAGCGCCAAGGTACGCTTCGGTTACGCGGTACTTTTGTCATGCGCCGTGATGAAGATGGCAAGTGGCGCGTCTTGCATGAGCACTTTTCGCAACCTCTGGATGACCCGTATGGGTTCGGCGATTGGTTGAATAAAAATTGACTAGGATATACCCCCCCAGTCAAGGGGTATATCCTGCCACTATACATGCCCGATTTTTTATGTCTGTGGCGTGCGCGTTTCTTTAATCAAAGTGTGTTTGTAGACCTCGCCATTCGCATTAAACCAATGCCAGATGCGCGTGCGATGTTGGCCGTCATCGCTGAGGTGGATGTATTCGTAGATGTATTTGTCGGGTTCGGCTTTATAGTAAAAATATAGGATGATAGTACGCGCGTCGGCTTCCCACGCTTTGCCCCACATGCGGTCGCTATCATAAATCACGTAGCCATCCTGATACCGCCCCACAAACTCATAAGAGACTTGGCGGCCATCATCCCATGTGTAGATGTTGCGCTGGTGGTATTCGCTAGCCCCTTCTTTGAATTGGGGGATGAGGTGGCTTTTGTGGCGGTCAACGATGCGGCCCTCACTATCCATGTGGAGATACACGCCGTACCAGTCGCCGCCATTGCGCGCTAGAAGCGGCATCGCTTCTATGATGCTGGTCTTATTTGATGGGGTCATGGGCGGGTGTGGCCTTTCTCGATTCTTTGATGAGGGTGCGTTTATAGACTTCGCCTTGCTCGTTATACCAATGCCAAATGCGGGTACGGTGCTGGTTGTCATCGCTCAGATGGACGAATTCGTAGACGTAGTTATCGCTACCGCCCTTGTAGGTGAACATCAGTTGTACATGGCGTTCATCTACATCACGCGCCCAGCCCCAGATGCGTTCTGTGTCGAAGACCATGCGCCGCTGTTCAAAATCGTAATTGCCGGGGAATAAATGTTCCTCTTTGCGCCCATCTTCCCACAAATAGCGGTTGGTCTGGTGGTAGTGGCAAGAACCGTCGGTGGGGTAGACGGAGATGAGATGGGAATAATGGCGGTCTAGCTCTTTGCCTAGGGCATCGGTATGGACGTAAACGCCGTACCAATCGCCTTCATGGCGGGCCAAGATGGGCATGAGTTCTTTAGTGAATTGTTGAGACATAAGCGCTCCTTTCTGCATCGTCTTTATGGTGTAGATAATTGATGAGATAAGCTGTGGCGCGCTCTTCGGGCGCCAAGCTTCATATCCCGCGTTTGACTTGAGGATACCACCACGAACCATCGCTAAGCCCCTGCTTATGAATGAACGCTTTGGTACGCAAGAAGCGTTTGATAGCGTTGGCCCCCATGCGCGACCCGCCGAGTCCGCTAGCTTTGAAAGACATCTTTTCGCCATCATAAATCATCGCCGTGAGCGCGGCATCGTTAATGCTGATAGCGCCGGCGTCAATATGTCGGGCGATGGCTCGCGCTTGGGCTTCGTCACCGAATACGGCGGCGCTCAAGCCGTAGGGGGTATCGTTGGCAAGTTGTATCGCTTCTTCGGGCATGGCGAAGGGCATAATGGGCATGATGGGCCCAAAGGTTTCTTCGCGCATCACTTGCATGCTGTGGTCAACTTTCACCAACACGGTTGGCCGACAGTAGGCCCCGCCCTCGTGAATTTCGATTTGGCCGCCGCACAGCGCCACAGCGCCCTTTGCGTAGGCATCTTCCAAATGGGTTTGGATAATCTTCACTTGGTCGGCGGCGATGATGGGGCCGATGGGCCCGCCTTCTACGGTGAGTAGAACTTGCTGTGCTTTGGCGGTCAGGCGTTGCACGAAAGCCTCATAAATAGATTCGTGAACATAGATGCGTTCGATGGATTGGCACGCCTGGCCGGCATTGCTGGTCGCTCCCCATAACAAGGCGCTGGTGGTGTAATCTAGCTCGGCGCTGGGTAGCACGATGGCCGGGTCTTTGCCGCCGAGTTCTAAAAAGGCGGGGATGAAGTGCGCGGCCGCCATTGACCCGACCTTGCGCCCTGTTTCTACGCTACCCGTGAAAGCGATGCTATCCACATTGGCGATGAGCGCTTCGCCCGTTTCCGCCGCGCCTACGACGACCTCTAGCACGTCGGCTAATGAAGGCGTGGCTTGGATAGTGGCGCGCAACGGCTCGATGAAGCGCGGCGTAATTTCGCTGGGTTTGGCTAATACAGCGCAACCGGCCACCAAGGCCGGCACCGCGTCAATCAGGGCCAACAGGAGCGGAAAGTTCCACGGGCTGATGACGCCGACTAGGGGATAAGGCACAAATTGGTTGCTGACGGTAATGGCGGGGACGGCGGTAGTATGCGGGGCGCTTTCCGCCAGAAGCGACGGCGCTTGTTTGCACCAACGGTCAATAAGCCCTATCAAGCCGTAGACCTCTAATTCGCTTTCGCGCTCGCGGCCGGTATCGGCGGTTAAAGCATGGGTGAGCGCATCTTTATGCGCGAGGATGTTTTGCTTCCATTGTTGCAAGACGTCGGCGCGTTTTTCGACGCCTATTTCATACCATAGCGGTTGGTGCGCGCGCAGGCCTTGGGCTAAGCGCTGAACCTCGTCTGGGCTGGCCGTGACGCAAGTATAGTTGATGATGCCGCTACGCGGGCAACGCACATGAAGTTGTCGGCCGTCGGACATGGTATTAAATCACCTTTGAATCGGCTAATTTACGGATGGTAGCCAGTTGTTGCCGCACGAATTGGCTTTTATCTTCGATGCCGCCGAGTAGGGTATTGGGCGGATAAAAGCTATGGGCGGCATACATGGGCGCGTAAAGCTCGAAGCGCTGGCGCGCCAATAAATTATTCATGCCGGGGCGGCGGCGTTGGCGGCGCAAGCTTTCGAGGTCAATTTCCGCATGGGCGACCATGCTTTCTCCTTGCGCGGCTTCGGCAATGATGTGCCCTTTGCCATCAATAATCTGGGAATGCCCGTTGGTCGAATCGGACGGGATAGCGATACCTTCAATCGCGGCGCTATTGGCGGAGATGACATAAGCCATATTTTCGATTGCGCGGGCGCGTTTGGCGATTTCTTTGGGCATTGGCTGTGGGCTAGACGCCTCGCTTGAAGAATGGAGTAA
The DNA here is from genome assembly GCA_037441665.1 of Anaerolineaceae bacterium. GTDB lineage: Bacteria > Chloroflexota > Anaerolineae > Aggregatilineales > Phototrophicaceae > JBBIRQ01. The sequence goes on from JBBIRQ010000002.1 coordinate 414,121, forward strand.
AATTTCTGCGCCGCGCATCGCCATCATGCGGCTGATTTCTGGGTACAAAATTTCTTCGCTGGCCACCGCCGCCAGCCGTCCGATAGGGGTATCGGCGACTGGAAAAACCATCTCTAGGCCGTATATCTCTAGGTACTTATCCCAAACATCATGCGGCGTGGGCGCGAACATGCTATTGAGCCGACGGTAGCGTAGCACCACTTCGCCATCAGGGTTGATGCAAAACGACGTTTGGAAATAAAGTTGCGGGAAGTGCGGGTCTAGCTCGTAGAGGTTGCCGCTTAGGTATATGGCGTTGTTCTGGGCGATTTGGCTTAGCGCGTCGTATTCTGGGCCATCTATCTGCACACAGGCCAGCACGCGCCATTGGGCGATTGTCTCTTGCAGGGGGAAGCTGGTCAAGAAATATTCGGGAAGCACAACCAGCTTCAGGTCTTGGCCGATAAATGCTTTACTAGCGCGAATCTGGTTATGGATACGGTCAATGGTGGCCATCATGCGTTGTCGCGCTTCGTCCACGCTGAGGCCATTGATGGCGAAGCAAGTTGTTTGCAGGGCGAGCGCATAATAGGCGGGGATGGTTTCGGCAGTCATGGTTAAGCCCCTAACGACTTAGCAAAGTCCACATATAGCCATCGGGCGCGGTGAAAGAAAAGGTTTGCGCGCCGAATTCATCCGCGAGGATGGGGGTCACGTCGCGCGCTGGGCTTTGGGTCACACGGTGATGATAAGCGTGAATGTCGGTCACGCGGTAGGTATAAAGCGAGCAACCTAATACGCCGGGGCGTGATTGCGCGTGGTGGTTGGGCAGGGTTGCGCCGTCGTTATAGCGTATAATCTTGAGCCGACCGCTATAAGCTAGGGTGGGATTGGGGCTAGAGCGCGGGTCGTCGAAATCGGTGCAGATGTATTGTTCGCCCTCCATAAGTTGGAACACATTAGCGCCATCTTTGACGTCTTCGTAAGATGTGAGCAGGTTATCCCGCGCGCGCAATAGACCGAGCGTTTCCTCATAAAAATTGATGAGGCGCTCATCCCCCTGCACGACGAGGCCGAAATGCGTTATCTGGCTGGATTTGAACGCCGATTGCGGATTGACCTTGCCGTAATGGGCGATGCTGTAGCCAAATCGCTGGAACATCACTTGGCGGGCGTGGGGCTGAATGAGAATCATCTCGCGAACACAGAGCGCATCATCTATGAATGGTTGGCCGCTGGGGGCGCTGTAAATTTGTTGGCGAATGAGCGGGGTAAAATGGATGGGCAACCCTTTTGTAGCGGCATCTTCGGCATGATTGAGGATGTTGAGAATATCATCTGTGAGCATGGCGCCCCAACGGTTGCCCAGCGCCCGCATAGGGGTGAGCTGTAGACCATCGTTGATGGGATGCTCCCACAGCATCAGGCGTATGAGTCCGTGGTCGGCGTCTTGGTGGGCCAAGCGATAACTTTTGAGCGCCGAACGCACGCCATAAAGCGCGTGCGCTGTATCCGCAGATAGCGCGCCGATTTGGTCTAGCCGATAGCCGTAGCGTTGCCAGTACTGTAAATCGCGCATGGGGTCGCGCGTGCCAATACACATCTCGTAAATGCCGCTGATAGGGTAGCTCATGATGCCTCATTCTTTCTTTTAAGTCATTAAGCGCGATTTAAGCGCCGAAGTATTCGCGGTAGGCGCTGATTTTATCATCGCGGACTTCTAGCGCGATAATGACGCGCCCATGGTAAGGGTTTCCACGTAGCAAGCCCTCATCTTCAAACTCGAACAGCGCGGTATTTCCGCTAATGCCCACGTTATGCACATGGGTGATGAATAGCCCTTGCGGATAAGCGTTACGCACGTAGGCGAAAAACTGGCTAGCGGCGTCTTTGCCGTGATGTTCGCCCTTCCATTCGCCTATCGGGAAACGGAAGACGAAATCATCGGTGAGCATCTCTAAAAAGGGTTCCCATTCGCCGCTAGCGAGTCCATGCCGAAAGCGCTCGAAGGCTTGGCGCGCGACGGGTTCGGGGTTGGGCGTGGGGCGCGGGATGAAATAGGCGGTGTGCAAGTCTTCGACAGCTGTTTTTTGCAAGGCGCTGAGTTCGATATACTGCGGGTCATTCAAGAATTGATGCAAGACCTCTTGGCTAGGGAAAGCCAACACCGCATTATTGGCGTATTGATGCGTGCCTTGCGGTATCCCCGCCCCGACGTAGGCCACTCTGCCGCCATATTTCGCCAATAAGGGGATAGTCTGACGGATGTAATTTTGATAGACGGTTTCTTGGCCGGGTTTAATGTTGCTCTGTGTAATCAAGATAACTTCTGCTGTCATTTGGCGTCACCCTTGTGTCTGTGGCGGATAGCGTTTTTTGAAGTAGGTCCAACTGGTTTCATTGGGTGTGATGAATTCGCGGGGGGCTTCTGCATATTTAGGTTGGTTATTCATCACGTAATGTTGTAGGTGTTGTGGCAAGCCAGCAAAACCGCCGTCTAATTTTGCGCCACGACATTGATACATAAGGTTACCTTGCTGGTCGCCCATTTCCATCCACGGTAGCCACGGACCAAAGCGCGTCCATGAGGTGCTACAGGGAATATCGGTGGTGGTGGGGTCATTCAGTTGAGCGGTTGCGACGAAAAATTGGAATAGCTCCGCACCCTGATACAAATCGGATTGGGAATGCAAGGGGTATTCGCTACGCGGCAGGGGCGAAGGATAAGCCAGCAATACATCGAAATATAGGCAGGTTGTCCCATTCCCTAAATCTTCTGCGGGCATAACAAAGGGACCACGCGGGCCATCGGCCATAAATTGCTGATTGACAGGGTCGTTCCAAACGTGGATAACGTCTACCTCGCGTTCATTGAGGGGATTCAGCCAACGTTCTAAAATGTCGCCGCTCGTTGGGTCGCTGTAAAACGTGACTTCGCGGGTCAGCATACGGTAGCCATCTTCGTAAGGCTCGACTCGAGCGATATTATAGCCCTCGATGAGGAATAGGCGTTGGCTAGGTTTGCCGGGGATATAGCTATAGATATAGCCTTTCCACCAAAACACAGAATCGGCGCCGTGGAGATTGGCACGCGCTTTTAGAAAACGTTTTAAGTGTTCTTGAGGCGTCAAAGCATTCATCGCGTATAAAAGCTCCCTGCTAGTATCTCGTCGTAAATGGTTGTTGATTAAGTACATATCTGTTACAATTGGTCGTATTGATATAATGTTATGTCAAAGTCGGCTTTGTCGCAACATTTTAATTGTGTATCCGCTCATCGCTTAGGGGGAGGTTGGTTAGGGGCGAACGAAAAGGTAGAAGCGCAACTGTAAAAGCAGGTTGAAAGTATCGAATAGCGAAGTTGAGAAAGGGTGAACAGAGCATGAACAGGATAAAAAAGGTACCATTTTTTAGTTTGTTGATGATAACGGCAATTCTTTCATTGGGGTTTATCCCGTCTCTCGCTCAAGATGTTTCAGACGATGAGACTTTCCGCATCACCATCGGGGTTGCTGTGCGCGACCTTGAGCCGACTGTTGCCACGGGTATTATTGCCAACATGCTGGATTATGTGTTGGAAACGCTGGTTAAAACCGATGAGACAGGGGCTGTGCTACCGGGGCTTGCCGAAAGCTGGGAAATTTCCGAGGATGGTAAGACCGTTATTTTCAATTTGCGTCAAGGGGTGACTTTCCACGATGGCGAACCATTCAATGCCGAGGCGATGGCTTTTTCGCTCAATCGCTGGAAAGATCCGGTCATCCGTGGTCGCGCTAACCCCTTCACCGAGCAATTGATGACCAATATAGAAGCGCTTGATGAATATACCTTGCGCGTAGACACTGCCTTCACCGCTGACCTGTTGTTATCTAACTTGCTATTCACGGGTTACGGCGCGATTTCGCCCAAGTCCATCAACGAAAATGGCAATAGTTACACAGAAGCCCAAGGCGAGACGCCGGGCGCGAGTGTTTACCAATTCCCCGTAGGCACCGGGCCGTACCGCTTTGTTGCCTTGACGCCAGAGGGGATGAACCTAGAGCGCTATGAAGACTACTGGGGCGAAATGCCTTACTATGCCGCGGTCAATTTCCAGTTCATCCCAGAAGCGGCCACGCGCGAAAGCCTCTTGCTGGCGGGGCAAACCGATATGATTGTATTGCCGCCCGTTTCGGATATTGCGGCTTTGCAAGAAAATGAAGATGTAGAGGTATTGATTGCCCCCGGCAACCGCGCCATTTATATTGCGCTGAACACCACCGACGAGGTGCTGAGCGATAAGCGTGTGCGCCAAGCGATTAACTACGCCGTGGATAAAGAAGCGATTGTGAATGATTTGTTGTTCGGTGTCGCGACGGTTTCTACATCTATCGTGGGGTCTGATGTGTTCGGCTATTGCCAGACAGGCCCCTACGAATACAACCCCGACCGCGCGCGCGAGCTATTGAACGAAGCCGGCGTGAGCGACCTCACGCTCAATTTTGCCGCGCCGACCGGGCGCTTTTTACAAGATTTCCAAGTGGCGCAAGCGGTGGGCGCTTATTTGTCGGTGGTAGGGATTAACGCTGTGCCGACCACCAGCGACTACAGCGCTTATGTTGGCCAGCTGTTTGTACCAGCAGAAGCCCAAACGTTAGATATGAGCATGTTTGGCTATGCGCCGCCCGGACCTGATGCCGCCTTGGGCATGTATTTCATCAGCCATAATTCGCAAATTGCCCCGCGGGGTCTGAACACCGCGTACTATGATAACGCCGATTACAGCGCCCTGATTGACGCGGCCTTCACCAACCCCGACCGCGAAGCGCGCGCGGAGTTGCTGTGCGAGGCGCAAAAGATCATTTGGGAAGATGCGCCGTGGCTGTTCTTGTATTTCCAAGATTTCCCGATTGTGTATCGCACAGGGCTAGAGGGCATCACCTATCGTTCTGGTGAAAAGTTCGACGCGATTTACGCGCGTCCGAGCGGTTCGTAAAGCGATATTTGGGGGGGCTTCCGCTGTGTGATGCAGGGGAGCGCCCCCACTGCTCGATATAGGCTTCTTCGATAGAAAGGGCCAAAGCAAGCCATGGCCATGTGGCGTTATCTATTACGACGAATTGTGGGCGCTTTGGTTACGATACTGGGCGTGCTAACCATTGTATTTTTGCTGTTGCGGCTCATTCCGGGGGACCCGGCGCGTCTGGTAGCGGGTTTGACCGCTTCGCCGGAGGAGGTGGAGGCGGTGCGCCAACGTTTGGGGATGGACGAGCCATTGCCCATACAGTATGGGATTTTTTTAAGCGATATTGCGCGGGGCGATTTCGGCACTTCTTTGTACACCAACGAACCCGTCATGAATGATATTGCTGAACGGTTGCCCTACACCTTTCAGCTCGCGCTGGTCACCATCGTATTGACAACCGTTTTGGGCGTGCCATTAGGCATTTTCGCGGCGACACACGAGAGAACATGGATTGATTTCATCATCTCGGTGGTATCGCTATTGTGGATTTCGTTACCCTCCTATGCCTTGGGGTTACTGCTCATCGTGATTTTTGCTGTACAACTCAAATGGTTGCCGGCCGCGGGCGCTAGCGAAGGGATTCGCAACCTCATTTTGCCCTCTTTCACGCTGAGTTTGATTTTTCTGGCCGTCATCACCCGCATCACGCGGGGCGCGATGTTAGAAGCCTTGCGTCAGGACTATATACGGACGGCTTCCGCCAAAGGGCTATCGGCGCGTCAGGTATTGACGGGCCACGCGCTCCGCAATGCGCTTTTGCCGATAGTGACGGTCTTAGGCTTGCAATTCGGCGGTCTGATGAGCGGCGCTGTCTTGACCGAGACGGTCTTTGGTTGGCCGGGGGTGGGTTTATTGCTCACCGATTCGATTTTCAATCGAGATTACCCCATGGTTCAAGGGGTGGTGCTCTTCATCGCCATCGTATTTGTGATTGTTAATTTGGTGGTTGATTTGTTATATGCCGCCATTGACCCAAGGATACGTTATGACTGATGCCAGCGCAGTGAAAACCGTGTCTGCCGCCCATTCACGCCCGCATCGGACGCTCAAACGCTCTTGGTGGGGCAAGGTATGGCGACATTTTTTGCGCCGCCCATTCGCTTTATTGGGGTTGGTAATCGTCTTGGGGTTTGTCTTTGTGGGCATTTTCGCGCCGTGGCTCGCCCCGCATGACCCGAATACTTTTAGCCTGAGCAATTCGCTAAAACCCGCTAGCACCCTGCACCCTTTGGGCACCGATTTTCTAGGGCGGGATATTCTTTCGCGGTTGATGTATGGCACACGTATTTCTATGTTTGTAGGGATAGCGGCGACCTTCTTAGGTGTGGTGGTTGGTGTGCCCTTGGGGGCGATTTCGGGCTATTATGGCGGTTGGCCCGATATGATTTTGCAACGCATCGTAGATATGATGTTCGCGCTACCCGGCGTGTTGTTGGCGATATTGCTAGCGTCTATGTTGGGGGCGGGGCTAATGAACGTGGTGGTCTCGATCGGCATTGGCTCCATCCCGCTGTTCATCCGCTTGATGCGCGCCACAGTGCTGAGCGTGCGGACACAAGATTACGTGATGGCCTCCAAAGCGTTGGGCGCGCGCGACTGGCAGATTTTGCGCTGGCATGTCATCCCCAATTCCCTAGGGTCGGTCATCGTCCAAGCGACGCTCAACGTGGCTATCACGATTCCGGCGGCGGCGGGATTAGGGTTTTTGGGTTTGGGGGTGGATACTAACATCCCAGAATGGGGCGTCATTTTGGCTGAAGGGCGTCAATATCTTTTCAGCGCGCCGCATATCGCCGCCGCCCCTAGCATTGCTATTATGTTGGTGACGATTGGCTTCAACTTTTTGGGCGATGGCTTGCAAAAGCTAATTGACCCGCTGAGCACCGATAACCCTAGCACATTGTTCTGAATCAACGAAGGAGAGAAAAAAACGTGTCTAAAGTACTTGTCACCGGCGCGACGGGTAACGTAGGAAAAGAAGTCGTTACCGCTCTGTTAGCGAAGCAAATTCCCGTTCGTGCGGCCGCGCGCGATGCCGAACGGATACATCAAGTAGCACAAAAAAGCGGTTGGACGGGCAACTACGAAAGCGTCACACTTGATTATAGCAATTCCCATTCTATAGCGTCGGCTTTAGAGGGGGTCGAAAGGGTGTTTCTGGTGACGCCGACGATGGGCGCGGTGGTTGACATGGTCAAGGCTTTTTTGGATGTGGCGAAGAGTAGCGACGTAAAGCATATTGTGCGTTTGTCGGGGATGTACAGCGTCACCGAGCCAAGCGCCACACACGCGGAAGGGGAGCGGCTGATTGTCGAAAGCGGTATCCCTTATACATTTCTGCGCCCCAACTTCTTCATGCAGAACTTCAACACATTTTATGCGGATGGCATCAAGCACCGCGATAGTATCGCCCTGCCGGCGGGCGAAGAACCCATCAGCTTCATTGATGTGCGCGATGTGGCGGATGTGGCGGTCGCGGCCTTCACCCAAGAGGGGCACGCCGGCCAAATCTACACCTTGACCGGTGGAGAAGCCATCACCCATTACGAAGTGGCTAAGGTGCTTTCCGAGGTATTGGGGCGCACGATTACTTATATCAATATGCCAGAAGACCGATTTCGGGAAGTGCTGAAGGCCGCCGGGCGCACAGAAGCGATGGCCAACGGTGTTATCTATTTGTATGCGCCGGTCAAGCAGATGCTGGCCGCGCCCGTGACGGATGATGTACAGCGTGTGACTGGCAGAGCGCCGCGCACTATCCGCGACTATGCGCGCGATTATGCGGCGGTGTGGGCCAAAGATTGATTGGGCGGGTTAGGTATTTATCCATTATCGGCGTCTTAAGAATTCAATGAGGTAATTGATGGGACAAACTCTGGCGGAGAAATTCATTTCAAGTCATAGCGGCCGTCGTGTGCAAGCGGGAGAGCTGGCTATTGTGCGCGTGGATGGGGCTATGGCGACAGATGCAACAGGCCCCCTAGCTATCAAAGCCTTTCGGGAGATGGGGGGGCAAAAGCTGTGGGATGCCGAGCGCGTGGCGATTGTTTTAGACCATGCAACGCCACCGCCTAATGAAAAGATTGCCAATCTGCATAAGCTGTTGCGCGATTTTTCGGCCGAGATGGGTTGTCATTTCTATGATGTGGGAGAAGGGATTTGCCATCAACTGATGGTCGAGAACGCGCATGTGCGCCCCGGCGATATTTTCTTGGGCGCAGATAGCCATACACCGACTTATGGCGCTATTAACGCCTTTGCGGCGGGGGTCGGTTCAACGGATTTGGCGGCGGTGATGCTGACGGGCCGAATATGGCTTAAAGTGCCAGAGACTATCCGCATCGAGCTGGTGGGGCAATTGCCCAAAGGCATCAGCGCTAAAGATGTGATTCTGACGCTGGTGGGGATGCTGGGCGTGGATGGCGCTAATTATATGTCTATAGAATATACCGGCGAGGCCATCCAACCCTTCACGTTGGCTAGCCGCATGGTCTTGGCGAACATGTCCGCGGAAATGGGCGCTAAAACCGCTTTCGTAGACCCGACAGGTCTTGAGCTATGGTACGACTGGACGCCGATATATCCTGATGCGGACGCCACCTATCTACAAAAGCATGTTGTGGATGTATCGCGCCTTAAGCCCAAAGTTGCCGTGCCGCATTCCCCCAGCCATGTGAAAGATATTGACGAGGTTTTGGGCGTCAAGGTGCATCAAGCCTTTATTGGGTCGTGCACCAATGCCCGCCTCGAAGATTTGCAAATGGCGGCGCGCGTGTTGTGCGGTAAAAAAATCGCGCGCGGGGTGCGGATGTATGTTGCGCCATCGTCGCGCCGCGTGTTCAACGACGCTTTGGCCGATGGCACTATACAGATACTATCAGAAGCGGGCGTGACCGTGATTAACGCGGGTTGTGGTCCGTGTGTGGGCACTTTGGGCGGTATACCGGGCGATGATGAAGTCATCATTTCTAGCACCAATCGTAATTTTAGGGGACGTATGGGCAACGCCAACGCCCAGATTTATCTAGCATCGCCGGCGGTTGTCGCCGCCTCGGCGTTGACGGGCGAAATCACGAACCCCGCCGAGGTTTTGGATGCGAACGGCAATTGGGAGGTGTTGTAATGTTACGGGGTAGAACGCACGTATACGGAGATGATATTGATACGGACCGCATTATTCCCGGCAAATATACCAAAACGCTAGATGTCAGCGAGTTGGCCGCCCATGTTCTAGAAGATTTAGACCCTAACTTTTCTAAAGTCGTTCAAGCGGGCGATATACTCGTCGCTGGCAAGAATTTTGGGACGGGGTCATCGCGCGAGCAAGCGCCGATTGCGCTGAAATCGGCTGGGGTGGCGCTGGTGATTGCGCGCTCTTTTGCGCGGATTTTTTATCGCAATGCGATTAATATCGGTCTGCCAGTCGTTGAGGTGAAGCAACACCCTATTTTGACAGGACATGAGCTAGAGGTTGACCTCGTCGGCGGTTTGGTGCACAACCTGAGCACTGGCGAAACCTACGAGGCAACCCGTATGCCCAGCGTGATGATTGACATCCTCGATGCGGGCGGGCTGGTCAATTATCTCAAGCGACATGGAAATTATCAGTTGTGAACGTTTTTATTATACGGAGATTTTATATTGATAGTGTAAAAGATATAATCATCACTACAAATTCCAAATAAGTCATAAGGAAATCGTATGACTATCGATCGCAGTTCACCAGTGCCGTTGTATTACCAACTCAAGCGGCTGATATTGAATAAAATTGAAGATAATGAATTGAAGCCGGGGGATATATTGCCCACCGAGCAACAAATTCAGGAGATGTACGATTTAAGCCGCACCACCGTTCGGCAGGCGTTGAGCGAATTGGCCGATGAAGGGCGCATTATTCGGCATCGCGGGCGTGGTACCTTCATCACGAAGCCTAAAGTGCGTCATATGCCAGAAAAGTATCCCGATTTGTCGGATTACATGATGGCTCAAGGCATAAAACCGGGCTGGCGCTTATTGAGCGCGGCATGGGTTGACCCAACGGAGGAGGTTTGCAAGGCGTTGAATGTGTCGGCGGACGAGAAAGTCTTCCAGCTAGAGCGATTGCGCTTCGCCAATGATGAGCCGATTGGTTATCAGCTAGCCCATCTTGCGCCTCAATTTGCCACGTATATAGACCCTAGCGCCTTCACAGAAGGGGGGTCGCTACGGTATTTGAACCGCTTGACGCTGTTAGAAGATAGCACCGCGCATCGCACTATCGAGGCGATTGAAGCGAACGAAAAATTCGCCGAGTTGTTGGGCGTGGCTGTCGGCGCGGCGCTGTTACGAGTCACCCGCATGACTTATACCCAAGATTTCACCCCGATAGAGCTATTCAGAGGGGTGTATCGTGGCGACCGTTTTCAGTATCACATCAACAACATGCGGGCTGTGATGGCGATTAACGCTTGATATAAGCCCATCAAGGATAAAATCGGCGGGGTATTGTTGCCCTCCGCCCGCCGATTCTGTTACCTTATGCTATTGAGATGCTTTTGTGGCGCGGGTTAGTGCCCCCACCATTAGGTTTTTCTGCAGATAATCACGGATAAAAACCGCGCGTCATGATAGCGTTGGCGACGCGCCGTATAGCGGTGACTTGGGCGGCCGTCCGCATATCAATACCATGTTGTTCAGCGGTGTGTAAAGTGGTGTCATAGGCTTTCTCTAGGATGCGACGTAGGCGACGGAAGACCTCGTCACTATCCCAAAAGAGGGCTTGTAGGTCTTGCACCCATTCAAAATAGCTGACGACAACCCCGCCAGAATTGGCCAAAATGTCGGGGATGACGAGGATACCGCGGTCGGTGAGGATGTCATCGGCTTGGGGTGTCGTGGGGCCGTTAGCGCCTTCGATGATGAAGCGCGCCTTGATTTTGGGCGCGTTGTGTTGGGTGATTTGCCCTTCCATAGCCGCCGGGATGAGGACGTCACAATCGAGGGTGAATAATTCGGCATTGGTGATGTTATCCGCCTCTGGGAAGTTTTGGACAGAGCCGTTCTGTTTGGCGTATTGGACTAGTTCAGGGATATTAAGGCCGTTGGGGTTATAGACGCCGCCGCTGACGTCGCTGATAGCCACGACTTTGTAGCCCAATTCATGGGCATATAGGGCGGCATGAGAGCCGACATTGCCGAAGCCTTGAATGACGATGCGCGTATTGGGCACGTCGTCTATGCCTGCGTTGCGTAAGGCCGCCATCATGCAGATGATAACGCCGCGTCCGGTGGCTTCTGTGCGCCCTTCGCTACCGCCAATGTGCGTCGGCTTGCCGGTGACGATAGCCGGCACAGAATACCCGACCGTCATACTGTAGGTATCCATCATCCACGCCATCACTTGGGCGTTAGTGCCCATATCAGGGGCGGGAATATCGGAATGCGGGCTGATGAGCGGGATGAGTTCAGAGGTGAAGCGGCGGGTTAGGCGTTGTAGCTCGCCTTCACTGAGCGATTTGGGGTCTACCACAACCCCGCCTTTAGCGCCCCCATAAGGCAGATTGACCAAAGCACATTTCCACGTCATCCACATGGCCAGCGCGCGCACTTCGTCGAGCGTGACGGCGAGGCTGTAGCGCATGCCGCCTTTGGAGGGGCCTAGCACGGTATTATGATGCACGCGATAGCCCGTGAACATCTCCACCGTTCCATCGTCACGGCGCACGGGGAAGTTCACGATGAATTCACGGCGCGGGTAACGCATATATTCTTTAAGACCATCATCAATATCTAAGTAACGCACAGCGCGGTTGTATTGGGCGATAGCGGTTTGGTAGGCGCTATCGTGTTCAAAAACGTGTGTATTCAAGGCGGCGACCATAACCTGTCAAGCTCCTTGGCGTTTTATAACGCCTTTTGGCTAATTTATTACCAAGATTAAGTATAGTGCTACTCTGGTCTTATGAAAAGGGGGTATTGTATGAAAAATACAGAAAAATTATCTTAATTATTGTGCAATATGCATATAGAAGAAAGCGATTAAAGAAGATGTTTGTTGATATAAATCAAAACGAGCGGGTGGGGTGACCGCTCGTTTTGTTTTGTTTAGGGCGTTAGCGATAAATTTTTGGCGAGATACGGTCGCAGAAAATGGCCGGTGTAACTGTGGGGGCTTTGGGCGATGTCTTCGGGCGTGCCTATGGCGATGACTTCGCCGCCGCCATCGCCGCCTTCTGGCCCAAGGTCAATGATAGTATCCGCCACTTTGATGATGTCTAGGTTATGCTCGATAACGACGATGGTATTGCCATTATCTACGAGTTGTTGCAAAACGTGGATGAGCCGCTTGACATCTACGGCGTGCAAGCCGGTAGAAGGTTCGTCGAGGATGTAGAGCGTTTGCCCTGTGGCCCGTTTGCTCAGCTCTCGGCTGAGTTTGATGCGTTGGGCCTCGCCGCCGCTGAGGGTGGTTGCGGATTGCCCGATGCGGATATAGCCAAGCCCCACCGCCTCTAAGGTCTCCAACTTGCTGAGGATAGCGGGTTGGTTGGCGAAGAATTCTAGCCCCTCGTGGACGGTCATATTGAGGACTTCGGCGATGTTTTTGCCGCGATAGTGGACTTGCAGGGTTTCGCGGTTATAACGCGCGCCTTTGCACACCTCGCAATCTACGTAAATATCGGGCAGGAATTGCATTTCGATTTTGATTTGCCCTTGCCCTTCGCAATTTTCGCAACGCCCGCCTTTCACATTAAAGCTAAAGCGCCCGGCGCTATAACCGCGGATTTTGCTCTCTGGCAGTTCGGCAAAGAGAGTGCGGATGGCGTCGAACATCTTGGTGTAGGTGCCGGGGTTGCTACGCGGCGTACGCCCGATAGGACTTTGGTCAATGTTGATGATTTTATCTATTTGTTCGATGCCTTCGATGGCGTCGTGGTCGCCGGGTTTTTCTCGGCTACCGTTGATGACCTGCGCCAACCGTTTGTAGAGGATTTCCACGACTAGCGTCGATTTGCCACTACCACTGACGCCAGTGATACAGACGAATTGCCCTAGGGGGATTTCGACATCAATATTTTTGAGGTTGTTTTCGCGCGCGCCGCGGATGATGAGCGAGCGCCCATTACCGAGACGCCTGCTTTGCGGCGTTTCGATGATGAAGCGCCCGTCTAAATAAGCGCCCGTTTGGCTTTCTGGGACGCGCATTACCGCTTCGGGGGTGCCCGCGGCGATGACGTGACCGCCGAATTCGCCGGCGCCGGGCCCCAAATCGATCAGCCAGTCGGCGGAACGCATGGTATCTTCGTCGTGTTCTACCACCAATACCGTATTACCTAAGTCGCGCAGGCCGGTGAGCGTATGGATGAGGCGTTCGTTATCGCGTTGGTGTAGTCCGATAGAGGGTTCATCGAGGACGTAGAGGACGCCCGTTAGGCGGCTACCAATTTGCGTAGCTAGCCGTATCCGTTGCGATTCGCCGCCGCTGAGGGTAGAAGCGCTACGCGACAGGGTGAGATAATTCAGCCCGACATCGTTCAAAAAGCCCACCCGCGCTTCAATTTCGTTGAGGATTTGGTGGGCGATTTGCCGCTCTCGCTCGTTCAAGCGGGGGTTTTGTCCGTTATGCCCGCGTAAAGAAGCCACCCATTCCACCAATTGCCCGATGGGCAAGGTCTGCACCTCGTAGATGTTGCTCCCGGCGACGGTCACGGCTAACGCTTCGGGCTTTAGGCGGCGTCCTTGGCAAGCTTGGCAGGACACGCGCGACATATATTGTTCTAGGGCTTCGCGGATGCCGTCGGATTGGGTTTCGCGGTAGCGGCGCGCAAGGTTGTTGATGATGCCCTCAAAAGCGGTACTATATTCGCGGCTATCCCCGTGGGCGTTGATATAGCGGATGCGGACTTTGCGCCCTTTTGTCCCGTAGAGGATGAGGTTTTGATGTTCGGGCGCTAGGTCTTTCCATGGGGTATCCATGCTAAAGCCGTAGGCTTCGGCGATGCCGCGCATGATGCCGTGCGCCCACGAACTGTTATCCTCCAAGTTCCAGCCGTTGCCACGGATAGCCCCCTGATTTAAGCTGAGGTCCGGGTTAGGGACGATGAGTTCAGCGTCAAATTCCATCTTGAAGCCCAACCCCTGACATTCTGGGCAAGCGCCGCTAGGGGTGTTGAAGCTGAAGGTGCGCGGTTCAATTTCGGGGATGCTACCGTGCCCGTTGATGCAAGCGAGATGTTCGCTGTAGGGGATGTCTTTAGGCGCATCGGGCTGGCTGATGTCGTTGATAATGACGATGCCATCGCCTAGCTCTAGCGCTTGTTCGATGGCGTCGGTCAGACGGCTGATGAAGCTGGTCGCTTCTTCCGATTCTTTATCGGCGTAGTGGCGAATAATCAGGCGGTCTATGACGATTTCAATATCGTGGATGACGTAGCGGTCAAGTTGGATGTCGTCTTCGAGGTCGTGGATGATGCCGTCTACGCGCACCCGCGAGAAGCCTTGTTTGCGGATGTCTTCTAGGACTCTTTCATGTTGGCCTTTTTTGCGGGTGATGATGGGCGCGAGGATTTGGACGCGCGCGCCATCGGGCATGCTGGCCACACCGTCCACGATTTGTTGCGCGCTTTGGGCGACGACTTCTTCGCCGCAGACGGGGCAGTGAGGTATGCCGATACGGGCGTACAGCAAACGCAAGTAATCATAAATTTCGGTGACTGTGCCCACGGTGGAACGGGGATTATGGCTGACACTGCGCTGGTCAATGGAAACGGCGGGGCTTAGGCCTTCGATCTGGTCTACATCGGGCTTTTCCATGAGTCCGAGGAATTGCCGCGCATAAGCGCTCAGGCTTTCTACATAGCGACGTTGTCCCTCTGCGAAGATGGTATCGAACGCTAGCGACGATTTGCCCGAACCTGACAAACCGGTGATGACCACTAGCTTATTGCGCGGGATTTCAACATCAATATTTTTGAGATTATGCTCGCGTGCGCCTCTGACGATGATTTTATCTTGCATGTTGGTTATATCCGTGTGCTGTTTATGGGCGGATTGTACATATGTTCTATTATAGCGCGCTAGCGCTCACTTGCAATAGCTAAAGCATAACAGAGTCCCAACTTTACAGAAGGGCTTCTCATAAACAGTTAAAGCAATTTTCACCTAGTCATATGCTTTGTGGCGTAAGGTTAAAATGTCCTCATTAGCAGTGACAAAGCACAACAAGGAGACAACGATGACATCCAATCGAGAAATTATCGCGCATGGCCTCGTCAAGCGTTTTGGCGATTTTGAGGCTGTGCGTGGCGTATCTTTTCACGTCAAAGCGGGGGAGATATTCGGCTTTTTAGGCCCCAATGGCGCGGGGAAAAGTACCACCGTCGCCATGATGACCACGCTAAGCTTGCCGAGCGAAGGACGGGCTACGGTCGGCGGTTATGATGTGGTCACGCAGGCGGCGCAGGTGCGGCGCGTCGCTGGCGTCGCCCTGCAGGAGATAGGCCTAGACCCGCTGATGAAATCCACAGAATTGTTGACCATACAAGGGCAACTCTTCGGTATGACGCGCAAAAAAGCCTTGGAGCGGGCGCGGGAATTGTTAGCATTGGTGAAATTGGCCGATGTGACAGAGCGCCCTGTAGGCAAGTATAGCGGCGGGATGCGTCGCCGTTTGGATTTGGCATTGTCGCTCGTCCATGAACCGCAAATCCTTTTTTTGGATGAGCCGACCACTGGGCTTGACCCCGCTAGCCGTCGCGATGTTTGGAATGAAGTACGGCGGCTGAATCGGGAGCAGGGCATGACTATCTTTTTGACGACCCAATATCTAGAAGAAGCCGATGAACTCGCGGACCGCATCGCCATCATTGATAAGGGGGTTATCGCCGTGGAAGGCGAGCCGCAGGCGCTGAAAGCGGCCTTGGGGGCGGAAGCTATCAATGTCACTTTCGCCACCGTGGATGATGTCCGCCGCGCTGAAGCAGAAGTCGGCGATATGGCCGACCGCGCGCAAATTGACCGTAACATCTTGCGGTTATATCTCAAGGGGGCGGCTGGCGCTGTGCCGTCGGTGATGAACCGCTTGGCGAGCGTGGGGCTGAATCCGTCATCGCTCACCTTATCCCAACCCACATTAGATGATGTGTTCCTGCAAGTGACCGGCCAACGTTTTGAAGAAGAGCCTGTTAAAGAATTAGAAATCGCCTAGCGCATACAAAGGAGACCCGCTCATGAGCGTGATTGCACGTACCAAAGCGATTGTTGAAACACCCACAGTAGATGTTAACCGCTCGCGGATGCCCTTTGGGTTGCAAGTGACGATGATGACGTGGCGCAGTTTGGTGACGAATTTTCGCACGCCGGGCGTCATCATCCCGCCGCTGATTATTAGCGTCTTTTTCTTATTCGTTTACGAGGCCACCCTAGGGCGCGCATCGGGTTTTATCCCCGGCTTGGGCGAAAATAGCTATCTGGGCTTCATTTTGCCGTTGTCGGTGATTAGCGCGGCGCTCAGCGGGGCGGGTGTGGCCGGGCAAAGCATCGTGCGCGATGTGGAAAACGGCTATTTCGATAAGCTGATGCTGACGCCCATCAGCCGCGCGGCGCTCTTGTTGGGGCCCATGTTGGCCGGCGCGTTCATCTTGTTATTGCAGACGGCGGCGGTGGTGGCGGTTGGCTTGGCGATGGGGTTACGACCAGCGACAGGCTTCGGCGGTATCATCGTCGTACTCGGTTTTGCGGTGTTGTTGGGCGCGGGTTTCGCGGGCTTCACGGTGGGGGTGGCTTTGCGGAGCGGCAACGCGGCCGCGACGCAAGGGGCGAGTTTCTTATTCTTCCCCGCTAGTTTCCTCACGGCAACTTTCGTGCCTGTAGACTTGCTGAGCGGTTGGATTCAAACGGCCGCCATTTATAACCCTATCACCTACATACTCGAAGCGATGCGCGCGGTGCTGAACACAGGTTGGGATTTGGAACTGATGCTTCGCGGTTTATCATCGTGCTTGCTTTTAGGCGTGGCTATGTTCGCCTTCGCGTTGCTCAGCCTGAGGGCGCGCACCCGCCGCAAATGAACCTATGGTCAAGGGGTTTGCTAACCCCGCAAGCCCTGCTATGCGCTTAGGGTATGGCAAGCCGTATATAGGCGTTGCAAGAGCGTTATCAGTTTTTCCTGTTCTTCATCGTCTAAATAAGCCCACGGCGCATAGAAATAGTGGTCTGTCAGGCGTTCCACCTGCTCATGAATAGCGCTTCCTTGGGGTGTGACGATATAGCCTTGGTCGCTAGCGGCTAACCAGCCCCTTTCGACCAGCGCGGTGAGCGCCGTTTGCCAATCTTCTATGGCGTAACCGCGATAAGCCAATTGCTGATACAAGCTAGTGGCATCAGACGCGCGGCCATCGTGAATATAGGCGAAGCCTTCCCAAGTGTGCCCATCTATATTATGCGCCCGTTGCGCGGCCATGTGGGCATCATCGCGAAAGGCATTGAAGTCGCTGGCATATTGGATGATGTGGGCGAGTTCTGCCGCGGATGCGTCTGGGGCGCGCCGCCGTGAATGGGCGAGGCACCATGTATCGGTGAGCGGGTGACGCGCTAAGCTGGCGTCAATAACGCGACGCATCAGGCGCGCTAATAAGGCGATTTCGGTTTGGGGGATGGGGGCGAAATCGGTAAAAGGCTCTATCCGATAGCGCATCATGCGGGCGAGGACTGCTTGGCCTTCTGCCCTCAGATGATATGCGTCTCCGCGACGGTCTAGCCATTGTTCGCTGGCCAGCAACTCCAACAGGGCGAACACGAGGCCGGGCGCTGAATAAACCACCCTCTGCCGAAACAGCGCTACCGTCAGCGCTTCGGGATAGAATTTTGCTACTTGCGTCATCACCCACGCGGGGTTTTCTGCTAGGCCGCGCCGTATTTGGAAAAGCGGATGTGGCGTGGGGCGTTCTGCTTCGCTCTGGCGGGCTAGGTAGCGCGGATAAGCGGCCTGATAGAGCGCCCCTTGCAATTCCTGCGTCAAATTGTATAAAGGCGCGGATAAATCCATCATTTTCTCCCTCCATTCAGCTAACTTATGCCCTACAGA
Organism: Anaerolineaceae bacterium; assembly: GCA_037441665.1. Classification (GTDB taxonomy): domain Bacteria; phylum Chloroflexota; class Anaerolineae; order Aggregatilineales; family Phototrophicaceae; genus JBBIRQ01. The sequence goes on from JBBIRQ010000002.1 coordinate 432,168, forward strand.
GTATAGAGGGGATGATCTGCGCGCTGTATAGGCCAAGCAGGCCGCGTCATCTGTCGAAGTCGCGCCCCCTTATTCGGGTTCAGGGGTGGGCGATTGCAGAGGCGTGGGCGTGGCGTTGAGGAAGATGGCGGTAGCGGTGGCCGCCATATCGGCCGGCTGGTCGCTGATGCGGGCGTCGCTAAGGCTACGGACGATAGAAACCCACGTGCGCCCCGGCTTCATCATGATGGGCGTATTGTTCCCATAAATGATTTGGAGCGCGTCGCCCAAGTCGGTGCTCCGCCGTCGCCAGTAGCCGCTATAAATCAACCCATCGCGCGCTAGATAGGCCAGCCCTTGGTCCCAAAGCGCGATTTCTAGAGAGGTATAGTTGGCGCCTTCTGGGAATAAGTCTGGTCGGTTGTTGTGAGGCACTTCGATAATCACCAGATTATCGGCCCAGATTTGTTGTTGGTCGGCGGCGTCGTAGTGGGCGATGCCGTCGGTATAACGCCAGTAGCGGCCTGTGGCGGGGTCGTATTGCCAGCGGGCATCGGTTTGTCCCCACCAATCAATGAAGATGTCCGCCGCGGGGCGTCCGTCGGGGTCGGGCTTTTCGTTGAAGGCGAAGCCGAGTGCCCGCCGCCCGACGTTGACATTGCGCCGCGTGGCTAACGCCCACATCTTGGTGGTGTCGCCGAATAGCGTATGTTCAAAAGCGAGGCCATCTTTAGGGAAGCGGCAGAAACCGGCTTCTTCGCAATTATCGCCAATGGAAGGTGATAGCAATTGGTATTGGAAGAAGGGTTCGCTGAGGAGCAATTTTTGGATGGGTTCGCTCGTGCCAGAATAGGCTAGAAGCGCGTTATACATGGTGGCCAGTTCTATATCTACTAAGCGCGCGCTCCGTATCGAACCAACCATAGTTGGCGCATGGCTACGGAAAATGGCCGCGAAGCGCGTCACGCCGCCTTCTGCTTCTACCTCATAAACCACATCCGCTTGGTTGATGCCGCTTTGTGGGCGGACGACGGGCGGAAAATTGGAGATTTTGACGATGAGGTTACGACGCGCCATCGCCTCCTCATCGGGGTAGGGCAAACCGGTTAGCGGGTTGATGCCTTCTGGGTAGAAGAAGGGGCCAATCGGTGTTGGTGTAGGGGTCGGTGTATTGGTCGGCGTCGCGGATGGCGTGGGGGTGTTGGTGGCGGTGCTAGTGGGGGTGGGCGATGGTGTCGGGGTTGCGGTGGGGCCATCCGGCGTATTGGTGGCGAAAGAAAAGGGTGTCGGCTCTGGTGTATTGGTGGCGAAGGCGCTTTGTCCGCCCGCCACGCCGCTGAAGATGGAGGCGATGAGCATCAAGATGAGCGCGCCGTATATCGTCCGTCGTATCATAAAAACCTCAATGCACAAATGAAAGTGTTTGCCCAAATAGGTACACGGCGTTAGAGTATACGAAGGACACCCCCAAATAGACAGGGTGATTCCGTCGTATCGTAGGGTAAACGTCAGATAGAATAGGTTCGTTTTATGGCAGAAACACGACGGTTGCTCATCTCTTTTGCCCATCCTGATGATGAAAGTTTCGGTTTGGGCGGTTTGATAGCGCGTTACGTGGCAGAAGGGGTTGAGGTTTATCTATTGTGCGCCACCAATGGCGATGCTGGCACGGTATCCGAGGAGTATTTGAACGGCTATAAAAGCGTGGCGGAGTTGCGCTTGGCAGAGTTGGATTGCGCCAGCGCTAAATTGGGTTTTAAGCGCGTTTATAAGCTGGGTTATAAGGATAGCGGCATGATGGGTTCGGCGACAAACCAAGACGAGGATTGTTTATGGTATCGCTATCAGCATCAGCCGCAAGATGTCGTTCGCCGCGTCGTGGAGGTCATCCGCGATGCGCGCCCGCAGGTCATCATCACTTTCAATGAATATGGCGGTTATGGCCACCCCGACCATATCGCTATCCAAAGGGCGACCGTGACCGCTTTTCAGTTGGCTGGCGACCCCGCTTATGTGGTGGTGGGGGCGCAACCCTACACGCCGCAGAAGCTCTATTACAATAGCATCCCTAAATTGCCGCTCCAAGTTGGGGTGTGGTTGGCGCGCCTGAAGGGGCAAGACCCGCGCAAATTAGGGCGCAACCATGATATAGACCTCTTAGCGATTTTGGAGCATGTTCAGCCTATCCACGCCAAGGTGGATATTCACCGTTACTACGATGCTTGGGACGAGGCGAGCGCTTGCCACGCGAGCCAAGGTGGCGGTCGGGCAGGGTTTTTGCCACGGCGCTTGCGGCGCTGGTTGGCGCGCGCCCAAGGCTTCACGCGGGTTTATCCCCCGCCCGTGGCGGCGCAGGTGGACGAAACGGATTTATTCGAGGGCGTGAGCCACGAAGCGTATATCGTAGAGGGCTGAAGATGGATGAAAAAGACGAAGCGGCGGCCGCGCGTATCGACCGTCTTTTAGATGCGATTGAATTGGTCAAAGAGCATCGCCCGCAAGAGGCCTTACCCATCCTGCGCCAATTAATCCAAGAAGATCATAATTTTGAAGATGCGTGGTTATGGATGAGCGTTGCGGTGCCATCTACAGACCAAAGTATCATCTGTCTGGATAATGTGTTACGCATCAATCCCGAAAATTGGCAAGCGGCGGGCGCTTTGTACCGCCTGCGCGAATCGGAATTGGTGGTGGAAAAAGAGCGTAATCGTTTGCGGACGAACCGCGATATGGCGCTGGCGTTTATGTGGTTGCTGGTCTTGCTGATTTTGGGCGCGGTGTTTTTCTCCTTCTTCCGCTGACCTCAAGGCAGTTGGCCGTAAAGTTGACCGATAATCGCTTGCCCTTCGGCGCTTTGCGCCCAAGCGAAGAAGTCCTGATAAGCTTCTGTGGGTTCGGCTAGCCCGATGATAAAAACCGTCGAACGGAGCGGGTAAATGTTATCGGTCACAGCGGCGGCGGAGACAGCGACACCGTCTAAGCTGAGTGCGCTAACCTGCGCGCGGTCTAGCCAGCCTAAAGAGATATAGCCGATAGCGTTGGCATCCTGCGTCACTTGGGTGATGACCGCTTTATCGGAAGTGGCGAGCTGGGCTGTCGAAGTCGTCAGGCGTTGCCCCATTACCAAACGGTCGAATTCTAGGCGGATGTCTGCGCCCGATTCGCGACTGATGACGGTGATAGGCTCATCAGAGCCGCCGAGGTCTTGCCAATTGTTGATGATACCTTGATAGATTGCGCGCACTTGGCTTGGGCTGAGGTTCGTCACAGGGTTGGCGGGATGCACAATGATAGCGATAGCGTCTTGGGCGATGGGTTGCGTCCACAAGCCGCCCTCATCGGGAAGGTGTGTGCTGAATAGGTAAGGCGCTTCTCCCGATGCGAGCCGTTGGACAAGAGCGGCATGATTGCCGATGAAGACATTGCTCAAGCGGTCGGGGTAGAGGGCGTTATACCCGCTGGCCAATTCCGACACCAACGGCGCGGTAGAATGGGTAGCGAATAGGCGCAGGGTTGTAAGGCTGGACGTAGGCGTAGAGGCCGGCGTTGTCTGGTGGCTACAGGCCACCACTGCCGATACCGCTACGATGACGAGGGCCCGTTTCATAGCGGCTACATCCGTTTTACCCACATATGACAAGCTTGGTTGCAGTTGGTCGCGCGATTCAACGCTTGCCAATCCCCCCGTTACGTTTTATGACAGGTAACGTGACCAAAATGCCTGTGTATAGGCCTGTAGTTTACCGTTGATTATCGCTTTTCGCATGTTTTGAACGTGTTGAATGAGGAAGTGGATATTGTGCAGACTGAGCAGATAGTGCGCTAACAATTCTTTGGCGACGACAAGATGCCGCAGATAAGCGCGCGAGAAGTTTTGACAACAATAACAGGCGCATCCAGCTTCTATCGGCGCTTCTTGGCGGGCGTTATGGGCGTTGCGGATGTTGACACGGCCGCTATGGGTGAGGGCCGCGCCATGACGGGCGAGCCGTGTAGGAATCACGCAGTCGAAGATGTCAATGCCGCGGGTGATGGCTTCGGCCAAGTCGTCAGGTTCGCCTACGCCCATCAGATACCGCGGTTTGTCGGCAGGCAAAAGCGGTACGGTGGCGTCTAGGGTTTGGTACATTTCTGCTTTTGTTTCGCCGACGGCCAAGCCGCCCACGGCGTAACCGACAAAACCGATGTCTAGCAAATCGCGCGCGGATTGTTCGCGCAGGTCGGGGAAGATGCCGCCCTGCACAATGCCAAAGAGGGCTTGCGTGGTATCGTCAGGGTGGGCTTGCCGACAACGGCGCGCCCATTGTGTCGTCCGCTTGACCGCTTGTTGCACTAGCGCGCGGTCGGTTGGCGGCGGGCATTGGTCAAAGCACATGATGATGTCCGCGCCTAGATTCTGTTCAATTTGAATCGCACTTTCAGGGGTGAAGCGGCGCGGGCTACCGTCAATGTGGCTACGGAAGGTGACGCCATCATCATCAATTTTGTTGATTTTGGTCAGGCTAAACACTTGGAAGCCGCCAGAATCCGTTAAAATAGGGCTATCCCAGCTCATGAAGCGGTGCAAACCGCCCATATCGCGCACGAGTTCATCGCCGGGCCGCAAGTGGAGATGATAGGTGTTGGCGAGAATGAGCGTCGCGTTCAGCGCTTTTAGGTCGCGGGGGGGGATGGCTTTCACCGTTGCTAAAGTGCCGACCGGCGCGAAAACGGGGGTAGGGATGTCGCCATGTGGTGTGTGGAAGATGCCCGCGCGCGCGTGGCCATCCTGAGCGATAAGCTCGAATGAAAAAGCCATAAAAGAGGTCCTCTCCGATGCGTGCCCATTATATCATATCCTGTAGCGAAGCTAAGATAGAGGTGTTATACTGCCGCTTATGATAAGCCTGTATGACCTCATAGAAGCCGCCAATGGGCAATTGTTTGGCGAACCCGCGGCCCAATTGTTCGCTGAATTTTGTTTGGATGTGCGCCAAGTGCGGCCGAATCAATTGTTCGTCGCCCGCCGCACCGACCGCGGCGATACCCACGAGCAGATTCCAGAAGCGATTGAGCGCGGCGCGGCGGGGATTTTATGCACGCATCCGCCCGAATGCGATACCAGCGGCGTGACCGTCATCATGGCGCGCGATACCGAACGGGCTATGCTCCAATGGGCGCATTTGGTGGTGGGCAAGCTCGGCGTCAAAGTGATTGCGGTGACCGGGTCGGCTGGTAAATCTGTCGCCGTACATGTGACTAGCCGCGTGCTGTCGAGTCGTTATCGCGTTTTGGAAGATACGACCGATATACAAGGGCCGTTGAGCATCCCCTTGACCTTAGCCCACCTAAACCCCGAACATCAATTCGCGGTCCTTAAGCTGAGCGTGTTGAACCCCGGCGAAATGGCGGAGATGGTGCAAGCCGTGCAACCCGATGTGGGCTTGGTGACCCAAATAGATATGGCGCATGGCGCGCACTTCAAAGACCGCGACCACGTGGCTAGTGAACTCGGCTTGTTGGTCGAATATTTGTCGCCCAATAACTTAGCTGTTCTCAATTATGATGATGACTTAGTCCGCAGTTTATCGGCTCGTTCGCGGGCGGCTCTCGTCACAGTGGGTATAGATGGCTTTGGGGCGGATTTGTTGGCGTATAATATTGTCATCGGCCCCAACGGTACAGGCTTTGATTTGCGATACGGCGCCGATAAATTCATCGGGCGTTGGATTCCTTATATTGGCCGTTATGCCTTGCAGAGCGTGTTAGCGGCTTTGGCCATCGGCCAGCATTATCAAATCCCCTTAGAAGAATCGCTCAAGCTCTTATCTGATTTAGAGCCGCTCCCCGGCCGCTTGAACCCTCTCGTCGGCCGTGGCGGCTGTATGCTGGTAGATGATACTTACTCCGCGAACCCGACTTCGACTTTAGCGGCCCTCGACTGGCTCAGCGAAATCAAATCCGATGGGATGCGGACGGTGTTTGTGATGGGCGATATGGACGATTTGGGGGAATTTAGCCAGACGGGTCACCGCCTCATCGGCAAGCGCGCGGCGCAAGTGGCCGATATTATCGTCACGCAGGGGTCGGCGGCGGCCCTCATCGGACGCTCTGCGTTGGATGAGGGGATGGCGGGGAAAGCCGTTTTTATGAGCTATAGCCCGCAAGATACCGTCGCCATCATCCAAAATCTTGGACTCAATCAAGAAGATGTGCTTTTGGTCAAAGGCGGACGGGCGGCGCGCATGGAATTGGTCGTCCAAGCGCTTTTGCAGGACGAGGCCGATAGGCGCTGGTTGGTACGCCAAGAACATAGCTGGGATACACAGCTGTTATTCCGCCATTTACGCCCTAGTTGGGTGGAGCTAGATACCAATGCGCTGGCTAGCAATGTGCGCGCTATCAAGGCGTATTTGGGCGACAAAGTGGCGATGATGGCGGTGGTGAAGGCGAACGCTTATGGTCATGGCGCGGTGACTGTCGCCCGAACAGCGCTCCTGAACGGGGCGGATTATTTGGCCGTGGCGAACATCGCCGAGGCTTTGGAGTTGCGCTCCGCCGGTGTGACCGCGCCCGTCTTGGTGCTCAGCTATATGCCGATATTTGCTGTACGCCAAGCGGTGCAAGAACATATCGCCGTAGCGCTGTATGACGCAGAGCAAGCGCGCGCTTTTGACCGCGCCGCCTATGAAGCAGGCGGAAAGTTGCGCGTTCATGTCAAGGTGGATAGCGGTTTAGGGCGTTTGGGGGTGATGGCGGACCAAGTCGTGCCCTTATTCCGCCAATTGATGGGGCTAAGGCATCTGGAAGTAGAAGGCATCTACACCCATTTTTCATCCGCGGATGAGGACGCTGAGTATACCACCCAACAATTAGAACAATTCAAAAACGTATTGCGCCCGTTGCGCGCTAGCGGCTTCCAACTGCGCTATATCCACGCGGGCAATTCGGCGGGTTTATTAGGGCATCCCGACCCGCTATTGAATATGGCGCGGCCGGGGTTGCTATTGTATGGTTTGCGCCCTGCCCCTCATATCCCTATGCCGCAGGGCATCCGTCCGGTGATGTCTTGGAAGACGGTTATTGCCCAAGTGCGCGATTTTCCCCCTGATTATCCGGTGGGCTATGGCAACACGTACCGCACGCGCGGACGGGAACGCATCGCCATCTTGCCCGTGGGGTATGCCGATGGGTTGCGCCGCGGACCGCAGACATGGCGCGAAGTACTCATCCACGGGCAACGCGCGCCGCTCGTCGGACGGGTGAGCATGGAAAAATGCGCGGTCAACGTCACCCATATTGCGGGTGTATCTGCCGGCGATGAGGTGGTGCTAATGGGGCGGCAAGGCGACGACGAAATTAGCGCCGAAGAAATCGCCCAGTGGCTAGGCACCAGCCATTACGAAGTTATCACCACCATTTTACCGCGCGTCCCGCGGCAATAATCGTTTTATGCGCCGCCCAAGAATGCCCTTAAATCTTCTAGGATAACTTCTCTAGGTGTGCCATAGGCGTAGCGCATTGTCCAGCGCCCTTGCGGGTCTAGCAGGAAAGAGCCGGCGGTGTGGTCTACATTGTAATTGCCGCTTTCGTCCGGCGTCCCCAGCTCGTAAAAGACGCCAAAATCCGCCACGACTGGCGCTAATGCCTGCGCTGTGCCGCTCAGCCCGATGAACGTATCTATCCCGCGGACGCGGAAGTAACTGGCGAGCGCTTGGGGGGTGTCGCGTTGGCCATCCACGCTGATGAAGACGAAGTGGATATTCTCGCTCAAATCGCCCAGCTCTTGGCGAATTTGTTTGAATTCGTTGAGCGTGAGCGGGCAAACATCGGGACAATGGGTGAAGCCAAAAGAGATGAGCGCGTATTTGCCGCGTAAATCGGCGAGTCCGAAGGCTTGCCCCTGCTGATTCGTCAAGGTGAAATCGGCGATGGGGCGCGGCGGCTCTATGGCTTTAGAGCCGTCGAAGGTTTGCCCATCGGGCACGATGGCCACAAGCTCCGTCGGCGTCGGTTGGGTGATGCGCTGAAAGAGCAAGAAGAACAATACCCCGACGATGGCGACGACCAGCAGGATAACTAGGACGAGAGCGGGGCTGTTTTTGGGTGTTGGCGTATTCTGCGTCATGCGTTCCCTCTAGCGATGATGTTCGTTGTGTTCGTTGTGTTCATTCGCACATGATTATAACACGTTGGTTTGCTCTGTGGATTTTCGGTCGCGCCACAGGCGGTAAAAATGCCACACTGTGACGGCAAAGCCGCCGAGCAAAGCCAAAGTGGCCAAGGTCAATAAGAGCGGCAAGCCGGGGCCATCAGGATTGGGCGCGCCACAGATGAACCCCCAAACGATGCTAGGAATCTCGCGCAGTTTAGCAACATCTTTGAAAAAAGCCATGCTGAATAGGAGCATCACCGCGCCGAAGCTATAACAGGTGGCGGCGATACTGACGCGGATGAACCCGCTATCGAGCGTCGTTGAGCGGCCGAAGCCTGCGGACATGTTTTGTTCAGTCATGGCTTTTTCCTCCTCTTTCTCAGGAACCCGGCGTCAGTCCGGCGTTGCTCCCGACAGACCAGAAGCCGTTGATGAAGTCGAGCGATTGCAACAAGACCGGCCCCCACATGATGATGCAGGAGATGACGATGATAGAGAACCAAAGCCCCCAATTTTCCATGATGCGCGGGATGAATTCGTCTTTAGGGGCGGCGGTGTGGATGGGCGGTTCTTCCGCATAAGCTTCTTTGCTGAAGAACAGCGTGCCGATGATGACGACATACAGCAAGACGGAGCTGATGAGCAAGAAAAGCCCGCCGATAGCCGATAAATTCAACCATGGCGCCCAACTAGCGTTCATATAAGCGCCCGCCCCGCCCATATCGGTGCGGCGGATAGCGCCTTCGATGCCGGCGCGCCCCATGCCCAAGCCGAAGATGAACATGCCGATGAACCACGTGTAAACTTGGGCCATGGCGACCCGTTTACTGAACAGTTTACGCCCGCGGAGCATGGGCAATAACCAATATAAGATGCCAACATAAGTCATGAAGACGCCGCCCGCTAGCGTCGTGTGGAAGTGCCCCACAACCCAAGCGGTGTTGTGCAAGGCCACATTCAGCGTGAAAGAGGCGTTCATGATGCCCGTGATGCCGGCCACTACAAATATCATCATGCCAAAGAGTTGAGACGCGACAATCGGGTTATTCCAAGGCAGATGCAAGAAGAAATCGAGGCGGAAGAAACGGCCCTTAGCGCCATTTTTGCGCCCGCCGCGTTCAAGGGTCGCCGCGATGTTGAAGGCGGTCAAAAAGCTGGGGGTGGCGACCACGAAGGTGAGCAGAGAATGGGACACTTTGGCAATTTCGCTGACGCCCGGATCGACAAAGAGATGATGCACCCCAATAGGTATAGAGAAAATCATGAGCATCAAAAAGGCGACCCGCCCGAAAGCGTCGCTGAACAGCCGCACGCCAAGGTGCTTAGGCATCATGGTATACCAAGAGGTATAGGCGGGTATCAGCCAAAAGTAGACCAGCGGATGCCCAAAAAACCAAAACAAAATGCGCGATACTTGGGCATCGGTGGTTTGGATGATGCCTAAAGACATGGGCAATTGCATAGTGAGCACTTCAATAGCGACCCCCATAGTGGCCACCACCCACATGATGAAGTTGGCGACGGTTGCGAAGACCGCCAAAGGCACGGCTTCGTTGGGGTGATCTTGGCGCCAAGCCATATAAGTCATGAAGATGTTGGCGGCCGCTACCCATGTCCCCACGATGACCAACGTCAACCCTAGATAGAAGGTCCAATGGGCTAACATGGGCGCGTAGAAGGTGTAGAGGACATTGGCTTGGTTGGTAATCATCGCGTAGCCGGCCAACACAACCCCTACGGCCATCAGCCCAAAGGCCAGCCAAGCCATCGTTAGGCTTTTCATGGGGCGTTGCAGAGTGCGCTGTACAGTGAAATAACTGAAGCCGACGATGAAAAAGGTGGTGAATACGAGGGCGTTCAGCACGCCATGCAAAGTGAGCGCTTGATAATAATAAGAAAAAATCGGCATCCCAATCGCTTCTCCGCCCAGCATTTCCGTCACGGCTGGAGCGCGGCGAAAAGATTGGAAAGGACCTAGAAGCAGTCCTAAAGAGAGGGCGGCCAGAGCTACAAAAATATGAGCGCCCACAAGCGCGCGTTCGCTCGATAACATCGAAACTTTCGGGAAGACGAGAACTGTTGCGGAAGGGTTTTGGCTTTGTGTCGCTTGCATGGTGGTAACCTCCTTAGTTTTGGCTTAGTTTTGGGCGCTTGTTGCGCTGGCGGGTTCGACGATGATTAAGGCCCACATGCCTTGATGCTGGATGCCGCAATATTCATGGCAAAGCACCGCGTATTCGCCGGGGCGGTTGAAAGTGGTTGTGATGCGCGCGATTTCGCCGGGCACGACTTCAAAATTGATGTTGTGGTGCTCTATCATAAAGCCGTGGGTGATGTCGCGGCTGGTGACGATGAAGGTAACTTCATCCCCTTGTTTGACGCGCAAAATATCTTTGCCGTCGGCGTTGCGCTCTTCGCTACCCGTGACGAAGTTCCACTTTTGGGCGTGGATAATCCATTCATAAGTGACGGAGCCATCTTCGGCGACGACTTCGCGCTTGCCGGGCGTGCCGTATTCGGGCGAATCGAGCAAAGCGCGCGGGTTGATTTTTTCGATAGGCGCGGGCAAGCGCACGCCAAAGACGACAGCGCCAGCGACCAAAGCGGCGAAAAACGAGGCCAAAATGATGATGACAATAATCATCCAGTAACGTTCTAAACGGTCTATATGCATCGCTTATGCTCCCCCTCGTCCGATAACTTCTAGCCACGTCAGCGCAAAATAGATGATGTAAAATAACCCCATGAGCAAGACGAAGACGAAAGCGCCCCTCGGCGAGCCTTCTTCAGTGTGATGATGTTCTTGTGTGGTTGCCTGTTCTTCTGGCGGTTTATATACCATAGCTTTTTCCCCTTGTTTATAAGCCCATCAAATAAGTGATTAGGTCATCGAGTTCTTCATCACTGAACAGGTCGCCGTAGCCTTGCGGCATTACGCCGGCGGGGTAATCTTCGACGATGTGGTCGTTAGGATGGATGATGGAGTTACGGATATAGTCTTCTGCACGTTGCCCTTCTACACGTGTTGCGGCGCGCTCGCCGATGCCGAGCAAGCTGGGTCCGATGAGCCTATCGGCTTTGTCTACATAGTGGCATTGGCTACAAGCGAAACCGACTTCAACATAGTTGGTGTGGAAGATAGTATCCCCACGGGCGGCGGCGCGCGCAGTGAAGGTCGCCTGCAGGTCGGCATTGGGCGCAGGGGTAGGTTCGCGCGTGGGTTGGAACAATACCGAAGTGGGGGTTGGCGCGTCGATATTGGCGCGTCCACAAGCTCCTAAGGTGGTAGCAATCCCGATGCAAAGTAGAACGATGGCTATTTTCATGCCTAAGCCCCTTATCATGGTGTGTCATCGCGGAACATTATTTGTATATTAGGGGGTAGGGGCAGATACCTGTAGATAAGTTGCTCACATCTAACCTGTGACAAATGTCACATAAAAGGGGCATATGGCTATTTCGACGGGGCGCGGTTGTGTGTTATACTGTCGCCTCGAATGGGTCGCTACACGGGAGCTAAGCAATGCGTAATTTCCAGACGCTAGATAAAGTCGTCATAGACGACGAGACGGGCATTATTTATTTTTCTGTGCAGGGCGATTCGGATATGTCGCCGCGCCTGACGTTGCGCCGCGAGGGCGGATATGTCGCCATTTCGGCCAGTTATGGCCCTTTAGAAATCGCTTTACGCCCCCAATTCGATAATCTGACGAGCAAATTAGGGCGTTTGCAACCGGTTAAGGGGTTACAGACGACGCGCCAAGTGGGCACGACCGAAGCCTATTTGGGCTTAGGATTGCGCGAAGACGGGACGTTGCTCTTGCGCCCGACCATCGTCGCCGACGCTACAGGGCACTTTTCTTTCAATTTGATGCTGACCAGCGCGGCGCGAGAAACGCTTTACGCTTGGTTGCCGATAACGCCCGTCGGGTCGGATGCCAACGACAACGCAGAATGATGATTGCGTTGGCGCTTTAAGCTGGTTACAATTAATGATAACCGTCACTGCAATGAGAGCGCTCATGTCGTCATGGGCCGCCGAAGGGGCAAGGGGTTAGTTTTGGCTGGACTCTCCCCGAAACTCTCAGGCGAAAGGAATTGCAGGGGCGCTTTCCCTCTGGAAGTGGAGCACTGACAGAGCGCACAGTCTTTAGGGTGCGCTCTTTTTATTTGTAACGGTGTTTGGCAAGAACTGGTTTAAGGAGGCCAAAGATGGGCAATTGGAAGACCCCGCAAGAATTGAAATATGCCAAGACGGATGAATGGATTTTGGTTGAAGGCGATACGGCAACAATCGGCATTAGCGATTATGCCCAAGACGCCCTGAACGATATTGTCTATATCGAGTTTCGTTCCGTGGGCGATGTTATCGAAGCGGGCGCGCCTTTCGGCGAGGTCGAGTCGGTGAAGGCGTCGTCAGAATTAAACGCGCCAGTGAAGGGCGAAATCATCGAAGTCAACACGAGCTTAGAAGATAATCCAGAGACGATTAATTCAGACCCCTACGGCAAAGGCTGGATGGTCAAAATCAAAATTTTGGATGCGAGCGGTTTGGATGGGTTGATGTCTGCTGAAGATTATGCCGTATATTGTGAGAATCGTTAAGCGTTTGGATAACCTAAGGATACAACGGTGAGTTATATTCCCCACACAGATGTTGAGCGCCAACAGATGCTAGATGCCATTGGCGCGACAACGATAGAAGATTTGTTTGAAGCAGTGCCCGCGGCCTATCGCTTCCCTAAGCTCAATTTACCCGCGCCGATGAGCGAGATGGAAGTAGCGGCGGAGATGATGGGCATGGCGGAGGCGAACGAACATGGCGGCGATTTCGCCCTCTTTTTGGGGGCGGGGGCGTATCATCATTTCATCCCTTCGGTGGTGAATCATATGTTGTTGCGGGGGGAATTTTACACGGCCTACACGCCGTATCAGCCGGAAATCTCCCAAGGCACGCTCCAAGCTACCTATGAATATCAAAGCATGATGTGTGCCTTAACGGGCATGGATGCCGCCAATGCCAGCCATTACGATGGCGCGACGAGTTTAGCAGAGGCGGTCACGGTGGCTTTGGACGTGGCGCGCCATAAGCGTAAGAAAATCATCCTGAGCCCAGCCATCCACCCCCAATATCGGGCGGTTGTTCGCGCGTATCATCAGGGGCGTGACCTCAAATTTGTTGGCGATGGCGGCCGCGCCGATATTGCCGACCTCGCCGATATGCTGGACGATAATACCGCGATGTTAGCCGTTCAGTATCCCAATTTCTTCGGACAGATAGACGACCTAAAACAATTGGCGGAAAAAGTGCACAATGTGGGCGCTCTGCTGGTCTTTGTGGCCAACCCGATGGCCCTTGCCTTGTTCAAAAGCCCCGGTGAATTGGGGGCGGATATTGTCGTCGGAGAAGGGCAACCGTTGGGAATCCCCTTGAGTTTTGGGGGCCCCTATCTGGGTTATTTTGCTATCCGCCAAGAATATGTGCGGAAGATAGCCGGGCGCATCATCGGCGAGACGGTAGATGCCGATGGCAAGCGGGCTTATGTCATGACCTTGCGTCCTCGCGAGCAAGACATCAAGCGCGAAAGGGCCTCTAGCAACATCTGCACCAACCAAGGCTTGATGGCCTTGGCCGCTTCTATTTATTTAGCGCTGATGGGCAAGCACGGATTGCGCCACGTGGCGGAATTGTGTTATCACAAAGCGCATTACGCGGCCGAGCAAATCGCTAAACTGAAGGGCTATGTGGTGAATAGTGACAAGCCATTCTTCCATGAGTTCATGGTCAAGTGCCCGCGCCCCGTCCGCGAGGTCAACGCCGCTCTGCTAGAAGAAGGCATCATCGGCGGCTACGACCTCGGCCGAGATTACCCACATCTAAAAGATACGATGTTGCTGGCCGTGACCGAGATGAACAGCAAAGCCGAGATAGACGCTTTAGTGGGTGTGTTGGGGAGATTGGTAGAATGACAGAGCCGCTAATTTACGAGATGAGCGCCGAAGGGCGTATGGGCGTGAATTTGCCCGCATGCGATGTGCCCAAAGCCGAATTGCCGCAAGATTGGTTGCGCGATACCTTGCCTTTGCCGCAGGTGGGCGAGGTGCAGGTTGTGCGCCACTTCGTACGGTTGAGCCAACTGAATTACGCGATTGACAAGGGGTTATACCCCTTAGGCTCTTGTACGATGAAGTACAACCCCAAGCTAAACGAAGATGTGGCCCGTTACGTGGGCTTTGCCCACTTGCACCCGCTCGCCGATGTGGAGGGCGCGCAAGGGGCTTTGGCGCTGATGTATGAATTGCAAAACTGGCTTGCGGAAATTAGCGGCTTCGACGCGGTGAGCCTGACGCCGGCCGCCGGGGCGCAGGGCGAATTCGCCGGTATTTTGATGATTCGTAACTACCACCTCGACCGTGGCGATGTGCGGCGCACGAAAATCATCGTGCCCAATAGCGCCCACGGTACTAACCCCGCTACGGTCACGATGGCCGGGTTCACCGTCATTGAAGTGGGTTCAGATAAGAACGGCAATGTAGATTTAGAAGCGTTACGCGCCATTTGCGAAGGCCCCGAAGCGCCCCATATCGCGGGTATGATGATAACTGTGCCCAGCACTTTGGGGCTGTTCGATTCTCAAATTTTGGACATCATCGAACTGGTGCATAAAGCGGGCGGTTTGATGTATATGGACGGCGCGAATATGAACGCGCTGATGGGCGTGGTCAAACCCGGCGAATTGGGGTTTGATGTGATGCATTATAACTTGCACAAGACCTTCTCCACGCCACACGGCGGCGGCGGGCCGGGGAGCGGACCGGTGGGCGTGAACGCCAAACTCAAGCCCTTCTTGCCCGGCCCCATCGTGGACATCGTCGAACCCGCTAAAGATGAACAAGATGCGCCGCTGTATGGTTTTGTCATGCCAGAAAAGAGCATCGGGCGGCTGAAGACCTTCCACGGCAATTTTGGCATGCATGTGCGCGCTTATGCCTATATCCGTATTTATGGCGCGGAAGGCCTGCGCGAGGTGACGCGCCACGCCGTGCTCAACGCGAATTATGTGCGGGCGCGGCTGGCGGATACCTATACCATCCCTTATCCGCGTTATTGCGGCCATGAATTCGTGATTGAAGCGCGCCTGAAAGGTGCGGAGGGGGTTCATGCGTTGGACATCTCTAAGCGCCTGATGGATTATGGCTTTCATCCCCCTACGAATTATTTCCCGCTCATCGTGCCAGAAGCTTTGCTGATAGAGCCGACGGAGACCGAGACCAAAGACGATTTGGACCGCTTTATCGAGGCGATGAAAAAAATCGCCCAAGAGGCGCGGGAAAACCCCGATTTGTTGCATACCGCCCCCCATACCGCCCCCGTGAAGCGCCTCGATGAGGTGAAGGCGGCTAAAGAACTGATATTGTGTTGCGCCCCCGCGCGGCCCGAACTGGCCGCCGAACAACATTAAGCTTCGCTTATCGGTAAAGAGCGCCGCAAAAAGGCGCTCTTTTGATGTGTATCACGCGGGGAAAAGATGGTTATAATCAGGTAATGGATGTGTTGGGAGCGTTATCATGACGACACGCCCTCAGTTGCTGATAGTTGATAAACGCCCTAAACGCCGCTTGCGTTTTTTACGGGCTATTTGGCGCGATACTTGGGCGCTGTGGCGCGAATTCCGTACGCCTATTTTGGCATTTTTGATGATTACCACCATCGGCGGCTTCGTTTATGGGGAATTGTATTACCTCGCGCGGGGTGTGGTCATCCCGCTGATAGATCGTCCCTATATCATGTTACAACTGATGATTTTAGAGACGTCGGAAAACGCGCCGTCGGAATGGTATTTGGTCATCTTTTGGTATCTGTTGCCGCCGATATTCATCTTTATTGTGGGGCGTGGCGCGTCTGATTTTGTGCGTTTGTTCTTCAACCGCGATGAGCGGCGGGATGCGTGGAGGGAAGCCGTGGCTTCGACATATCGGAATCATGTCATCATTTTGGGCGTGGGGCATGTGGGTTTGCGTGTCGTGCGGATATTGGTCTCTATGGGGGTAGATGTGGTGGCGATAGATAATTCGCCCGATGCCGATGCTGACGCTTTGCTAGGGAGCCTGAACGTCCTGTGTATCGTGGCGGATGCGCGCATCCCTAACACCCTAGAAAAGGCGGGCTTGCGCCATGCTGAGGCGTTTGTCGCTTGCACCGGCAACGACCACCTAAATCTAGAGACGATTATGCGCGCCCGTGATATGAACCCGAATATCCGCATCATCGCCCGCGTGTGGAACGATGACTTCGCCAAGCAAATCCGCCAATTTATGAAGGTGCAAACGGTGCTCAGCTCGTCGGGGTTATCTGCGCCCGCTTTCGCGGGGGCGGCCTTGGGTGTGGAAATCACCCAGACGTTGCGCGTGGGAAATATAGACTATAGCATGATACGCCTTGATGTGCGGGCGGGGTCTTTTTTGGAGGGGCGCGCGGTGGGCGATTTGCAAAAAGAGAATGATATGGACATTGTGCTATACAGCGATGGAGCTACCGCTGAGGTTCAGCCCTCGCGCGATAAGGTGGTCAAAGCCGGCGATACTTTAGTTATCTTCGCCCAGCACGACTGCATTATTGATATTGTCGCGCGGAATCGTGCGCGTTAACTTTTGCGGCGGGCTAACCACCAATCGAGGGCGTAAAAGGCGCATTTAAGCGCGATGAACGCGAGCAAGCCCAATAGCGTGATGCGTAAAGCGTTCACAGGTATCACGTAGCGCGGGTTGATATGCACGCTGAGCATGGCCGGCGAGATGGCGAGCGTCAGCATTGTGCCGCCGACGATGAGTGTTAGCGGCAAGTAGCGCCGCGCCCACGGGATGAGCAATGTCAATAGGAATACGCCGCCATACCATAGATGAGGATTCGGACGCCCGAAGGAGCGGTTCGCCCGCATGACCGCATCTACCCATTCGTTAGCGAGTGGATGATGTGGCCATGGGGGACAAAAAGCGGATAAGATGCCCCCCATGATGGCCCGATATTCGGCAAAAGCGGTGTCTTGCTGTGGCCCCGGCGCAAGTCCCAAGATGGGCACAGCGGTGCGGTCGAAGTCGTAAGTTAACATCTCAGGATTGAGACGCTCAATTCTCCTATCCAGCTGAGCGCATTGGATGTCGCTAGGCAACTCTTGGGTTAGGTTGTAGACCTCCGCCGAGGAACTGAGGAAGTACAAGGTGTTGTGCCACACTTCAAGCGCATAGTCGGCCAAGTGGGGGCGTATCGTCTCTAGAGCCGCGCCGCCGACGACCCCTTCCGCCGCTTCCCAAGTGCCGAGGTGTTGGTATAAGCAATAAACCTGATTGAATTGTGTTGGCGGCTCGCAAGAAGCGGTGATTTCCAACCACAGTTGAGAGTTGGGGCCATTTTCTGCCTTCACCCACGAGGGATGATGTCGCATGACGCGGGCGAAGGCGAAATCAGTCGCCTGCAAGCCCACAACCGACCCCAACGCGGCCGTGGATAAGAGCGTATAAATGGCCAAAGTCAAGAAGAAGCCGCCCATCAGGGTAGCCACGCGCCGCCAATCCCGCGTATAGAACCCGTAAATGATGGCGAAAGGCCAAATCAAATAGCGTCCGATGGTGCGCGTCAGCCATAGGAGCACCATCAGGACTCCCGTTAGGCTGTCGCGCCATGTCCAGCGCCCGTTAGGCCCTTCAGCGACTTGTCGTAAGTAGATGGCTAAGGTCAGCGCTAGCAGAAAGATATAGAGCGGCTCCGCTTGGGCGAAGGCGAAAGCCGCGGCTGTCTGAAAGTCGGCGAGCATGAGAGCGCTAACCCCGAAGGCGAGGATGGGGCTATAAGGCTTGAGCGCGACATAATAGAGCACGGGAATAGACGCTGACATGAAAAATTGCCAGACGATGAGCCAATACGCCGAACCAAGCCACTTATAAGCCACGAGGATGAGGAAGGGATAGGCGGGGTAGGTCATTTTATCGAGCAGAGGATGGTCATAGCCGGCCAAGCGCTCGGCGTATAAGAAAAAGAGGTCGGAATCGGATTGATGCGCGGGGGGATAAGCCATCAAGATGAGCGCCGCACGCGCTAGACCCAAAATCAATAATAGCCACACTACCCCCCGATGTTTACACAGCCGATAGACGCGGGAAACGGCGGCCTTTAACAAGGGGTGCTTTAAGCGGTTATCGGTGAGGGCGCTGGCTAAAACATTCATCGGCATTGCCGTAGTAAATGCATAAATGCGCGTATCATAAGGTGTGGCGCCTCGTTTTGTCAAACGGTATCACGGTATCTTAGGCAGGAGTCTGAGGGAAGCCCCACGCGGAACTTCCCTCGGTGGTTGGCTCACTTCTTTTTGCTAGGGAAGCGGCTAAGAATGGTGATAGGTTCTGGCAAGAGGGTTTTATCGCCGATTTGCAAGTTATGGATGTTTTGCGCCTTAGCTTTGGCAGAGCCTGCGAATACCCCCAATTTAGCGCCGACTTCTAAATAGTCGCGCTTTAGGTAGGCTTGCCCCAATTGGTAGCCTTCGCTATCAATGCTACAACTGGTGACGATGCCCACAACCCGCCCGCGATTATCTACCAGCGGGTCGCCCTGATGCGCGGGACGCGCGCCTTTCGCGTCCATGCGGAAGCGGGCGACTTCGGCAGAGCGCGTCTTTTCGTGGGCGATGAAGCCCATCTTGCCGATGAAGAAGGGTTTGTAGAGCTTAACATAATTGCCGAAGCCCGCATCTGCCGGGTTGAGTCCTAGCGGGCCGGCTAATTCGTGGCCGTAGAGGGGCAATCCTGCCTCTGTCCGCAAGCTATCGCGCGCCGCGAGTCCGCAGGGTTTAGCGCCGCCTTCCACCAAATCTTTGAACAGCGCCGCCGCATGGTCGGGGTGGACGAATAGCTCATAAGCCACCCGCTCGCCGGTGTAGCCGGTGCGCGAGATGATGAGGTCATAGCCCCCTAGGGTGACGTGGGTGACGCCCGCCCATGCTAGGTTCTTGATTTTGGCTTTATCGGCATCGTCGCCGTGCAGGGCCAGCAGAATATCGCGGCTTTTGGGGCCTTGTAGTGCGATGTCCACCCGTCGGTCAGCGCCGACTTGAGGATGGCGCAAATCCCTCAGGGAGACGCGCGCGCCGCCGCCAAAGCGCTTGCCGGGGTGGCGCGGGTCAATTTGAACGCGACCATCTTTGACGGCGTTCAGCCATGCCCAATTTTTATCGTTGTTGGAGGCGTTGACCACGATGAGGTAATGGTCGCTCGCCAAGCGATAAATCATCAGGTCATCCAGCGGCAGGCCGTCGGCATCCAAGAAATAGGTGTAATGAGATTCGCCAACGGCCAAGCGCGATACATCGTTGGTGGTGACGAGGTCGAGGAATTCACAGGCACCCGGCCCTTGGGCATCGAATACGCCCATATGCGTTACATCGAAGATGCCCGCGCTGGTACGCACGGCTAAATGCTCCTCCATGACGGAAGCGTACCATAAAGGCATATCATAGCCGGCGAAAGGCGCCATCTTCGCGCCTAGCGAGGTGTGCAGTGCATGTAATGGCGTGGTGCGTAGCGCGCTTTCGTTTTCTTTCCAGACGAAAGTGCCCAATGCTTTTTGCGGTGGCCCGTCATATTGTGCGCCATGGCATCCGATGAAGTAAGCTTTTTCTGCGTAGCCCATTGGCGACGTTGGCGCTGATGGTGGATTGATCACTGGCCCTGCCGACTGTACGTCAACGGGGCCGGGGAGTTTGGCGTAAATATCGGTCGGGTCAAAGATGATGAAGCCATCGGACAGGGCGCGCAACCACGCGGCGACACGGTTCGCTTGGCGGTCAACCATCAGCTGATAGGTTTGTTCCCCCGTTCGTTCTACAAAGCCGCTGGCCATGAGTTGCCCGTCTGCTTCTAAGAGGTGGGTGGGTGTGCGCTCGCCCACCGCCAATGCGGCGACATCGGCGGTGAGGGCGATTTGCAGAAAGTCGGCGGCTCGGTCGCCGCGGATGTTGAGAGCATGCCAACCATCGCCTAGGGGGTCGTCGAGGTAATGAAAATGGGGGTAGCCGTCAGCGATGGCGTCAGTATCAATGCCCACACTGGCGGCCAATTGGCGCACGCGCAAGCGGGCATTCTGTAGGAGGTCAAAATCTATCTTGGCGCGTTCTAGGGCGCGGGGTTTGCCCATGAGGCTAAAGGGCACGCATCCCGCCAAGACATCGGCGATGATGTCACCGAGTTGGTCTATCTCCGCGGGGCCAAAGCCGCGCTGGGTTATCCACGGTGTGCCCAGACGAACGCCTGAGGGGCGTAGCGCGCTGGTATCGCCGGGGATGGTCTGGCGGTTGCAGACGATGCCGACGAGGTCGAGGATGCGGGCGGCCATGTCGCCGCTGAGCGTCGTGCCGTCGGGTCCGACAACGCTTTTACAATCTACTACGAACATATGGGTATTGGTGCCACCGTGGGGGATGCGAAAGCCCCGTTGGGCCAGTTTGTCCGCCAATCTTTGGGCGTTGGCGACGATTTGGTGTTGTAGTTGTTTGAACTGTTCGGTATGGGCGATACGCAAAGCTACCGCTAACGCGGCAATGCTATTGACGTGCGGGCCGCCTTGCTCGCCGGGGAATACGCCACGGTCGAGCTTAGGGGCAAGGTCTTTGCGGTGGGTGATGATAACCGCCCCACGCGGCCCATTGAGCGTTTTATGGGTGGTGAAGGTCACCACATCGGCGATGCCCACCGGGCTAGGATATGCCCCGCCGGCCACCAGCCCGGCGAAGTGGGCAATATCCGCCAGCAGATATGCCCCGACCGCGTCGGCGATGCGGCGGTATTCGTGCCAATCGGGCGTCCATGGGTAACTGCTGTAGCCCCCGATAATCATTTTGGGCTTATGCTCTAGCGCCAGTTGCATCATCGCGTCGTAGTCTAGCTTTTCGGTTTGCGGGTGGATGCGATAACTGACGATATTGAAGAATTTGCCGCTACGGTTGACGGGGCTACCGTGTGTCAGATGTCCGCCCATGATGAGATCCATACCCATGACGGTATCGCCGACATTGAGCAAGGCGGTATAGACGGCGTTATTGGCGGGCGCGCCAGAGAGCGGTTGCACATTGACGAAAAGGTCATCGGCGCTATAACCGTTGGCCGCATAGAGTTCGGCGGCGCGGCGGCGGGCCAGCGCTTCCACAATATCGGCGTATTCTGTGCCTTTGTAATAGCGCAAATCCCCTTGGCGGCGATATTCTGGCAAGCGTAATCCATAATCGAGGAGTTCCGCCTGCGTCATGGCGCGCGTTTCTTCTAGCGGGTAGCCTTCTGCGTAGATGTTATGGAAGGCGGAGCTAAGGGCGGCGCGGACGGCGTGTGGAACGGTGCTTTCCGATGGAATCATGATGAGGTAACGCGCTTGGCGCGCGGTTTCGTGCCGTATCAATTCGGCGACATCGGGGTCTAGTTCTTCGATTTCGCCACGGAAAAGAAAATCATCGTATGTCATTGAGCCATCCTATACCTTGTATATAGCGGAAGACAACGGCATTTTAACACGCCTTGGGGGACGTCTGCCATGCTAGAAGTCATGGGGGAAGCGTGTTAAGTGTTTTTGACAAGATGATAACCGCGCCTTAAAATTCAAGACTATCGTTTGCGGGTTAAGCGAAGAAAAGAACTTTTAGGGAGGCAATTATTTATGAAAGAGTATACCACCGACAAAATACGTAACGTCGCCCTCGTTGGTCATCAAGGGTCGGGCAAAACCTCTTTGGTGGAAGCGTTGCTATTCAATACGGGGGCGACGACGCGCTTAGGCCGGGTTGAAGAAGGGAACACGGTATCCGATTGGGATGAGGAAGAAAAAGCGCGCGGGATTTCTTTATCAACATCGCTCGTCCCCATTGAATTTGAAGATGTCAAGATTAATGTGCTAGATGCGCCGGGATATACCGATTTCCAAGGCGAAATGAAAAATGCTATCCGCGTGGCCGATTCGGTCGTGGTGGTAGTAGATGCGGTGGCCGGGGTGGAAGTAGGGACAGAGTTAGTGTGGGAATATGCCGCGGCCTTCCAACAACCGATTATCGTTGTGATTAACAAAATGGACCGCGAAAACGCTAGTTTTGCCAATACGCTAGAACAACTGCGGACCAGCTTTCCTGATTATAAATTTATCCCTGTGATGATTCCCATCGGCGAGCAGGCGGCTTTCAAAGGGGTGGTCAACCTGCTGACGATGAAAGCCTACTATAACGAGGGCAAAGAGCGGTCGGATTTGCCGGCCGAGATGCAGGAGGCGGCGGAAGAAGCGCGCACCGTATTGGTCGAAGCGGCCGCCGAAGCGGACGATGAACTCATCGAGAAATATTTTTCTGAAGGCACGCTGACTAACGAAGAAATCCGCGATGGGATGCGTAAAGCGGCGCGCTCATCCGATTTGAAGACCGTGCCCGTATTCGTGGCCAGTAGCACTAAAAATATCGGCATCTTCCCCGTCCTAGAAGCCTTCACAGTTTATGTATCGCCGCCGACCACGCGCCGCTTTACATTGGTGAAGCCCGACGGCGAACGCGAATTCAAGATGCCGCCCCAGAGCGATGATGACCCCTTGTGCGCTTATGTGTTCAAGACGACGACAGACCGTTATGTGGGCACATTAAGTTATTTTCGCATTTTCTCTGGCATGATGACGAGCGACGGGCACTACTACAATAGTAGCCGCGATGTCGAGGAGCGCTTTAGCAACCTGATGGTGATGCGCGGCAAAGACCAATTACCGGTCCCCAAGCTACATGCGGGCGATATTGGCGTGGTGGCTAAGCTAGCCCACACCAAGACCTGCGATAGCATTAGCACCAAAAAAGACGCGCTACGAGTGCTTGCGCCCGACTTCCCAGACCCCTTGTATATGATAGCCGTATCTCCCCGCACCCAAGCGGATAGCGCGAAAATGGGCGGCGTTTTGACTAATCTGTGCGATGCCGACCCCACCTTGCGTTGGCGCCAAGATGCCGACACCAAACAGATTGTATTAGAAGGGATGGGCGATATTCACCTAGCGGTCATGATTAGCCGCGCGGAGAAACTGGGCGTCGGTATTGATACCCACATGCCGCGCGTGCCCTACAAAGAAACCATCACCAAAACGGCAGAAGCCACGTATCGCCATAAGAAGCAGACGGGCGGCGCTGGGCAGTTCGGCGAAGTCAGTTTGCGAGTGCATCCCAACCCCGGCAATGATTTTGAGTTCGAGTCGCAAGTCTTCGGCGGGGCGATTTCTCAGCCATTCATCGTCTCTACAGAAAAAGGCATCCGCGGCGTGTTGCCAGAAGGCGTCATCGCTGGTTTCCCGATAGTGGATGTGAAGGTCGTGGTCTATGACGGGAAAGAACACCCTGTAGATTCTAAGGATATTGCTTTTCAGATTGCGGGGCGCGAGGCCTTCAAAGAAGCTTTTGCCAACGCGGGGCCAGTGTTACTAGAGCCGATAATGGAAGTGAAAATAACCGTCCCAGAAGCCATGATGGGCGACATCATGAGCGACTTAAATACGCGCCGCGGGCGGGTGCAAGGGATGGATACCATCGGCACAAAAAGCGTGGTGACGGCCTTAGTGCCTTTATCGGAGATGTTGCGCTATAGCAATGATTTACGTTCGATTACCGGGGGGCGGGGCATTTATACGATGCGCTTTTCTAGCTACGAGCGCGTGCCCACGCATCTGATGGATGGCATCATCGCCGCCAATAAAGTTCAAGCTTAGCCCGCGCGATTTGCCACAAGATAAAGATAACAGGCGCACCAGATATGATGCGCCTGTTGCTTTTGGGCTTCCGCCCGTTCAGTCGGTTATCGCTTCGGTGTCTGCGTCCGCTTGTTCACTTACGATACTATCGAGCGGTTTATTCTCTAGCTCCAGAATTTCTAGGAGGCGGTCGCGTTCGACAATTTCGTGTTGTAGCAATTCGTCCGCCAAACGCTCTAGCTTGTCGAGATTTTCTGAAAGCAAGCGTTTGGTTTGTTGGTAGGCGTCTTCCACAATGCGGCGGACTTCGGTATCAATTTTGGCGGCTGTTTCCTCGCTATAGGTGCGCCCTTGAGAGATGGCATAACCGAGGAAAGGTTGTTGGTCGAGTTCGCCGAAGTTGAGCGGGCCTATTGTCTCGCTCATGCCGAATTGGGCGACCATGCGCCGCGCTAGATGGGTGACGCGGCGCAAATCGTCGCTTGCGCCGGTGGTGATGTCGCCGATGACCAGCTCTTCGGCGATGCGCCCGCCCAAGCCGACCTTGAGTTGTGCATAAAGGTACTGGCGCGAATAGTTACGTCGGTCATCTTCGGGCAAGAAGGCGGTGATACCCAGCGCTTGGCCGCGGGGCGTGATGGTCACTTTTAGCACTTGGTCGGCGCCGGGCGTGAGCATGGCGACCAGCGCATGGCCGGCCTCGTGGTAGGCGACGACGCGCCGCTCCTCTTGGTTGGATAAGGGGGGGCGTTCTGTGCCGAGGATGATGCGCTCAAAGGCGTAGCTGAAGTCGCTTTGGCGGATGCTTTTACGATTATCGCGGGCGGCGCTGAGCGCGGCTTCGTTGGCGAGGTTGGCCAAATCCGCCCCCGAAAAGCCGATAGTGGCTTTGGCGATGGCCTCTAGATCTACATCGCTGGCTAGCGGTTTATCGCGCGTGTGGATTTTGAGGATGCTCAAGCGTCCGTGGCGGTCGGGGATGTCTACCGTCACTTGTCGGTCGAAGCGGCCGGGGCGCAAAAGGGCGGGGTCGAGCACATCGGGGCGGTTGGTGGCGGCAATCATGATGACGCTGGTATTTTGGTCGAAGCCGTCCATTTCTGCCAGCATTTGGTTTAACGTTTGTTCGCGCTCGTCGTGCCCGCCGCCTAGCCCGGTGCCGCGTTGGCGGCCGACGGCGTCGAGTTCATCTATGAAGATGATGGAGGGGGCTTCTCGTTTGGCGCGGTTGAACAGGTCGCGCACACGGCTAGCCCCTACGCCGACGAACATTTCTACAAACTCTGAAGCGGCGATGCTGAAAAAGGCGACGTTGGCTTCGCCGGCGACCGCGCGCGCCATCAGCGTTTTGCCCGTCCCCGGCGGCCCGACCAATAGGACGCCTTTAGGCACTCGTGCGCCGAGGGCGATATATTTATCAGGGTCTTTGAGGTAATCCACGATTTCTTTGAGTTCGTTTTTGGCGGCGTCTTGGCCGGCGACATCGTTAAAGGTGACGCGCGGCATTTCTGCGTTATATTCGCGGGCGTTGGCGCGGCCGAAGCCGAAGATATTGGTCATCTGCCCTTGGGCGCGCCGCGCCGACCAGATGAAAAAACCGATGATGAGCAACAAGGGCCCAAAGTTGAGCAAAATCCAAAAGAGGGGCGATGTCCCCCGTGTGTTATCGCGGTAGGGGATGTTTTGCTCATCCAACAGCCGTAGTAAATCGCTATTTTCTAGGGCGGGAATTTGGGTGACAAAGCGATTGGTGGTCGCGCGCCCCGTGTTGGTGATGGGGGCGGAACGGAACACGCCGCGGGCCGTGGTCTCTCCGTCGAATTCCACGCTTTCGATATTGCCGCGTTGTATTTCTCGTAGGAACGTAGAATAGCTGATTTCTGTCTCTTGCGTTGATAGACCGCCGAACATCGTTGGCGATGCTAGCAGTGTCCAAACGACAAAGAGGATGAGAAGCCCGGGCCACAACCATTTGCGCCATTCGGGTTGTTGGGGCGGCGGTTTGTGGTCAGGTGAATTATCGTTAGGAAATTGCATGGCGACTTATAACCTCTGCTTAAATAAACTTTCTGCCTGATTATAGCCCATCCTGCATTAGAAACCTGATAGTAAAATAACAATGCTAGATGAGACGGGCGTTGTGATTTTTGGCATATTCGACCATACTATAGAGAAAACGATTTTGCAACGCAGGATAAATGATGATGCCCGACGATATGAAAGATGGCGCGCCGGACGAAACCGTGCCTTCGCGCAGGAATCCGAGCAAAAAAGCGGACGGAGAAACGGCACCGCACGACGCCATGAAACCAGAGCTACCCGCCCCTAAAGCCAATGTGCTAGCTTTTGCACAAGAGGATATGGAAGGGGATACACAGCCCTTGTTACCTGTGGTCAGCGCCCATATCGTCCAAAAACCAGATGTCAAAGGCGCTTCGGGCGTGCCGCCGTGGACGCTCCAACAATTTTTTAATGGCGAAATAGACCTCGATATTGAATTATCTAAGCGCTTCCCCAATATGCCCGTCTTGTCTTTGATACGCTTTCGCACTTTGGGCACGCAGAGCGGGCGCAGTGTGGCCACGTTGATGACCCAAGATGAAGCCGTGAGCGTGGTCTTCGACGCCGATACCAAGTCTAAGGTGATTCAAATCTCCTTCACCTTCGGTTCTATGATAACCCTACGTTTTGTGATTGATGATGTGGGGGAGATGGACCGCGAGCGCTGGCTAGAATTGATGCGGCGCGAACAGGGCGGTTTGGCCTTTTTATGGGGGCCGCATCGTTGGGATAAAGATTATGTGATTTGCATATCGCGCAAGTACTTCACCAATTTATACGCCTTTTCGCCGCGCAACTTCGAGGCGTCTATCCGCATGACGCCCGCAGTGACCAAAGCCCTCCTCGATTGGTTGGAGACGTTCTGGGATACCGATAATAAAGATAATAAGCCGCCGGAACTGCTGACGTGGTGATGGATGGCTTCTTCACAACAGCGCCCCGTCACAAAATGAGTCTTTGAAAGCGTGTTAAAATCCCTATGAATCGCTTGAAAAACGAGACAAGCCCGTATTTATTGCAACATGCTGATAACCCAGTGGATTGGTATCCGTGGGGAGAAGAAGCCTTCGCCCGCGCCCAAGCGGAAGATAAGCCTATTTTATTGAGCGTCGGCTATAGCGCTTGTCATTGGTGCCATGTGATGGCCCATGAGAGTTTTGAACACGGGCCCACCGCCGAGCTGATGAACCAATGGTTCATCAATATCAAGGTAGACCGCGAGGAGCGGCCAGATGTAGATGATATTTATATGCAAGCCGTGCAAGCCATGACGCGCCATGGCGGTTGGCCGATGACGGTCTTTTTGTTGCCGAATGGGCGCCCTTTTTACGGCGGAACTTATTTCCCGTTGGAACGGCGTTATGGTATGCCGTCTTTCCGCGAGGTGTTGCGCGCGGTTCACGAAGCGTATATCAACCGTCGCCAAGAACTCGAAAAGCACGGGGACGAATTGGCCCGCGCGCTGAACCGCGATGTATTGGCCATCGGCGGCGGAGATGCCTTAGACGTCCAGTTGTTGGATGCGGCCGCTAAGGGGATTGCCGACGAGTTCGACCCGCGTTATGGCGGCTTTGGGGCACAGCCTAAATTCCCTAACCCGATGAATCATGAATTTTTATTGCGGTCCTATTTGCGGACGGGCAATCCCGATTGGTTACATGTGGTGACCTATTCGCTCCGCCAGATGGCTAACGGCGGTATTTACGACCAAATCGGCGGCGGATTCGCCCGTTATAGCGTGGATGCGATGTGGTTAGTGCCGCATTTCGAGAAAATGCTCTACGATAACGCCCAACTCAGCCGCTTATATTTGCACGCTTACCAAGTGACGGGCGAGAGCTTCTTCCGCCAGATGGCTGAAGACATCTACGATTATATTCTGCGCGAGATGACCGCGCCAGAAGGCGGGTTTTATAGCGCCACCGACGCCGATAGCGAAGGCGAAGAGGGTAAATTTTTCGTTTGGGGGTACGACGAAATCAAGAGCATCTTAGATGAGCTGACGACTGTACCCAACGCCGCGGCAATGGCTATCGAATATTGGGGGGTGACGCGCGGCGGGAACTTCGAGGGTAAAAATATCCTCTATGTTCCCAATGATAAAGAGACGGTCGCCCAACGCTTAGGCATTAGCGTTGCGGAACTAGAAGCGTCGCTCGTGGCCATCCGCGATAAGCTGTACGCGTATCGCACGGGGCGCGCGCGCCCAGCCCTAGATGATAAAATTTTGACGGCATGGAACGGCATGATGACCGCTAGCCTCGCCGAAGCGGGGCGCATCTTGGGGCGGGGTGACTATTTGACAGCCGCCGAACGCGCCGCGGATTTCTTGAGAACGACGATGACCACGCCTGAGGGGCGCTTATATCGCACCTATAACCGCGGGCAGGCTAAAATCAACGCGTATTTAGAGGATTACGCCCATCTCATAGATGCTTATCTGGAATTGTACCAGTCGAGCTTTGATGAGCGCTGGTTTGTAGAGGCGCGCCGTTTGGCAGAGGTCATCTTGGCCCGCTTTGCCGCGTCGGATGGCGGTTTTTACGATACGAGCGATGACCACGAACAATTGATTGTGCGCCCGCGCAACATACAGGATAACGCTACGCCATCGGGCAACGCCATAGCCGCCAAGCAATTATTGCGTTTAGCCGCCTACACAGGCGATGCGCGCTATGATGCCGCCGCTAGAGGCGTCTTACAGAAGTTGACCAGCGCTCTGCGCCAAGTGCCGCAAGCCTTCGGCGAGGCATTGAACGCCGCAGATATGGCGGTCAACGGCCTAACAGAAGTGGCTATCGTCGGCAATCCCACTGATGATCGGACGAAGGCTTTGCTGGAGGCGCTTCATCGAACCTATTATCCCAACATGGTCACCGCCTTAACCCGCCACGATAACGCGGGCGAAGCGACTATCCCTTTGCTCAGTTATCGGGTGGCGCGGGAAGGGCAACCGACGGTGTATGTTTGCCGCCATTTCGTCTGCGCCCAACCGGTGCACACGGTCGCCGAGATGGAAACCTTGTTGCGCGCCGCGGGCTAGCCATTCAACCCGTCCCACCTAAGCGAACGCATGGATGAACGATGTCTACTATCCGCCGCGATAAAATCATCATCATAGACATAGAGGCGACTTGTTGGCGCGGCAAGCCACCCCCCGGCCAAGAGAACGAAATCATCGAAGTGGGCGTTTGTTTATATGATGTGCGTTCCGATACGTTATCGGATAAGCGCGGAATCTTCGTGCGCCCCGAAAAATCGGTTGTCAGCGCCTTTTGTACCGAATTGACGACGATTACGCCGCAACAGGTAGAAACTGGAGTGGCGTTTGGCGATGTGTGCGCTCTGCTGGAGCGCTATTATGACGCTCGTAATCGTCTATGGGTGAGCTGGGGCGATTATGACCGTCGCATGTTCAAAGAACAGTGTCGCCATCGCAACGTTCGTTATCCGTTCAGCGATAACTATTTAAATCTCAAGCGGCTTTTCGCGGAGCTATACAAGGGGCAACGGCAGGGGATGAAGCAAGCGCTAGAAGTATTAGGACTGCCCCTAGAGGGCACACATCATCGCGGGGCTGACGATGCGTGGAACATCGGCCGTGTGCTACAAATGCTTTTGATGCGCCATGGTCAGGCTATCATTTATCCCTATTGGTGAGCCTATGTTATCGGAACGCCAACCTCTGCACCAACAATTCAAGATGATGTTACAGCGCGTGGTAGATGGCGCGTTTGTGGCGGCGGGTTATGCGTTACAAGATGAACCTCTGCAATGGTTGGGCGGCTCCTTTCGTTACCGTAAGCCCTTGGACGAAGCATGGGCGGGGTGGATTATTTTTCAGCTTTTGGTCTATACCGATACCGCTTGGTCGCCCCGCCGCCCCTCCTGTTTTCGGGTGCAATTGGTCCGCACGGACCAGCCGAACGCCGCCAAAAGCGCCGCCCCGCGTTACGCTAGCCGCTCCTTATCGGCGCTGATTGTGGAAGATTTTGGCGTGCCGGCCTTGCCCTCTGCTGATTATTGGTGGCCATTTACCGATTTGCACACCCTAGGTCACGCGCTGGCCCATGCCGGTAAATTGACGATAGGTTATGGTCTGCCGTGGTTATCGGGTGAATTAACGCCACCCCCTAGCGGCCAATTAAGCGGTTGACGATGGGTCTAAATTCCACAATAATCCACAACACGGAGTGAATGCGATGATTATTTTTGGGACGCGCAACCGTTTTACAACCGTCGAAAGTGGCGAATTCTACTGCCCGAATTGCCAACAAAAGTGCCCCTACGAATGGAAGCGGGGCAAACGCTACTTTGCCTTGTACTTCGTGCCGCTCATCCCGATGGATAACTTAGGCGAATTTGTGGAATGCGGCCATTGCCATCAGCTTTTTTCTGTGGATATTCTGAAGCAGAAGATGCCCTTGGAGGCTTTATCCCCGTCGGATTTGTTGAACGCTGTAGAAAAGCGCCTCGCTATCGGCGAGCCTATCGAATGGATTATCCGCGATTTGACCAAAGCCGGTATTGACCGCGACGTGGCCCTACGCTTGGTGCAAACTTATACGGGCGATGCGCGCGCCCTGTGCGCTACGTGCGGTTTAAGTTATGCGCCGCATATCAGCCAATGCGCGGAATGTTATCGCCCTTTAGAGACGAAAAAGACCTCATGACCCGATTGTTGATTCCATCATGGCTATGCTTGCTGATTGTGTTATCCTCCTGCAATTTTGACGCGCACCCCCCCGAACAGACCCCGCCCACCCCTGCAGTGACCATCGTCGCTCAGGTGGAGCCAACTAACGCGCCTACCTTGACCCCAACGCCTACAATCCCCCCAGATGTCTTGTTGCAGGTGGCAGATGCCCAGTTGATAAACGGCTATTACGAAAATGCCCTCGCCACCTATCAGAGCGTGGTAGATCAAGGCGCGAGCGCTCCCGAAACGCTACGGGCGACGGCCTTATTCAAGATGGGGCAAGCGGCCTTGAGAGAGGGCTTATTTCCGCAAGCGGTGGAGGCGTTGAGCGCGTTTTTAGAGCAGTTTCCGTCAGATGGTCGGGCGGGGCAGGCCTACTTTTTGCGCGGGGATGCCCATTTGGGCGCGGGGGCGTGGGCCTTGGCGATAGCCGATTTCCAGCAATATCTTGCGTTGCGGCCGGGTCTGGTTGATAGCTATGTCCATGAGCGCATCGCCGATGCCCAGCTATCTTTAGGGCAAACTGCTGAAGCGCTAACCAGTTATGAGCAAGCCCTGAGCGCGAACCGTACCTTAGTGCCGCAATTGGCGCTACGGGAGAAAGTAGCCCGAATTTACCTGAGTTTGGGGCGGGTGAGCGATGCGATAGCCCAATACGATGCCATTTTGGCGGTCGCGCGCAATGCGCCGTATCGCGCGCAGATAGAATACGCCGCGGGCAAGGCCTTATTGGACGCGGGCGATGTCGAAAATGCGTTACCGCGTTTGCGGCGTGTCCTCAACGATTACCCAACGACCGCTAGTGCCTACTTGGCGATGAGCGCTTTAGTCGCTAACGGCGTGGAGTTAGACGGCTTCACACGTGGGAAGACGGCGTATCATTACGGCGATTATCAAGGGGCGATTGCCGCTTTCAACGACTATTCGACGCAATATCAATTGTCGGCTATACCGGCTGAATTACATCTGTTGTTGGGGCGTGCCTACCGCGAGATTGGCAATCCCCAAGCGGCTTTGGTGGCCTTCCAAACCGTTATCGAGCAGTACCCACAAGATGCGCTTTTTGGCGCGGCCCTGTTGGAGCAAGGGCGCACCCGCTTTTTAGGGGGCGATTGGCAGGGAGCCATAGAAGCTTATATCCGCATCGCTGATGTTTACGGTTATCTGAACGAAACGGCGGCGGAAGCATTATGGCGCGCGGGTTATCTATATGGCACGAATGGCAACCCGACGGCATCGCGCGATATATTCTTGCGTTTGGCAGAAACGTACCCCCAAAGCGATTGGGCCACCAATGGCCTTTTCATCGCCGCATCGGCCGCGGTCAATAATCAAGAATGGGCGATTGCCGAAAATTTATACGCGCGCCTTGCCTCTTTAACGACGGGAGAAAATCAGTCTGCGGCGTATTTGTGGGTGGGGCGCTTGGCTTTGCAACGCGGCGATTCCCAGACGGCGGAAATCGCCCTGCAACGCGCTACCGCCGCCGCGCCCGATAGCTATTATGCGGCGCGGGCGGCAGACATCCGATTGAACCGCACCCCATTTCAACCGCCCGCTCGGTATCAATTCCAATTTGACGAAATCGCCGAATTGGCGACAGCCGAAGCGTGGATGCGCCAGACGTTCGGCATCACTCAAGAGGGTGATTTATGGCCGCTCTCGGCAGAGTTGCATAGCGATACGCGCCTCATCCGCGCGCGGGAGTTATGGGCTACAGGGGCGTATGGCGATGCGGCGGCGGAGATAACATCCCTGCTTGATGAAAGCCGCGCGAATCGGGACGCTTTAAGGTCGTACCAGCTGGCGATTTTTCTGCGGACGTTGGGCGATTATCGGCAATCTATCGTCGCCGCGGCGGATGTCATCCAGATGGCCGCCATACCCACACTAGAAGCGCCCTCTTTCATCGCGCGGTTGCGTTACCCGACATATTATCAAGAAGTGGTCCTATCCGCGGCCGATAAATACGGCCTCGATCCGCTGTTGTTGTTTTCGTTGATGCGCCAAGAGAGCTTGTTCAACGCCACAGCGGTGAGCGTAGCGGACGCGCGCGGCTTGACGCAAGTTATCCCTAGCACGGGGCAGTATATCGCCAACCAATTGGCATGGCCCGATTACCAGAATAGCGATTTATTGCGTCCTTATGTCAGCGTGGAGTTTGGTAGCTATTATCTAGCGGAGCAACTGCGCTTGTTTGATGGCAATGTCGCCGCGGCCTTGGCGGCCTACAATGGCGGGCCGGGCAATGCCCTTGATTGGTACGCCTTGGCTGGGCCAGACCCCGACGCTTTCGTTACGGCCATCACCTTTGAGGAAACGCGCCTATATGTCCAGCGCATCTATAGTCATTATGCTATCTACCGCCAACTATATGGCACGGATGCATAAAAAAGACTATGCGTTTAGGGCATAGTCTTTTATAGCGCTTTTATGCAAGCTTAACATGGTTAGTTTTCTTGCGCTTGGGCTATCATCGCGCGCACTTTGGCCACAAGGTCATGATGCAAAATGGGTTTGGGTAGATAATCGTTCGCGCCGGCTTCCATACCACGCATAACGCTATCAGCATCGCCACGCGCAGATAAAATTAAAGTCGGGATATGTTGGGTATCGGGACGGCTACGGATGATGCTACACAACTCAATGCCATCTGTTCCGGGCATCATCACATCAAGGATGATGAGGTCAGGCGTATTTTGGTCGAGGATAGCGAGCGCCGCATCGGCATCTTTAGCTTTCAATACATTAAATCCGCCCCGCTCTAGCATTATGCCGATGAGCGTTAAGGCGCCAATTTCATCATCAACAACAAGGATGTTCTTCTTCAAGTCCAACCTCCGCTAGGGGCGATATATCATACAAAATCCAGCATTGATAGTGGATTTATACGCTCTCAATCTATGGTTTATCATACCTTTACAACGCGCCAGAAACCCTTAAGGTTAAATCTATGATAACGTTTTGGGCTTAATTTACGCTATCAGGATAACATAGGGTTAAGTGCCTAGCAAGTTATAGGCTACAAACGCGGGCCGTCGTGCAACCAAAAACGCTTATGCCGACGATTGGAACGTATCGCCTTAATTTGCCTGCAGGTGTGTTCTATAATGTGTTTTGAAACAGTTATGACATGTCGTTCGTATCTAGATTATGGATGAAAGGTGGCTTCTCATCTTAAGGAGGGATAGAGAGGATATGGATAAACCTGCCATCAGTGTACAAGGTATTTCAAAGTCATATGGGGCCTTTCGTGCGGTATCTGACCTCAGCTTTGATGTGAATTATGGCGAAGTCTTCGCTTTGTTAGGGCCCAATGGCGCCGGCAAAAGCACAACCATTCGCATGATTTTAGACATTATCAAGCCGGATGCGGGGCAGATTGCGGTTTTTGGCGCTCCCCTGACCGAAGCCGCTAAAGACCGTATCGGCTATTTGCCAGAAGAACGCGGGTTGTATCGTGGCGTCAAGGTTATAGATATGATGGTGTATTTGGGGACCTTAAAGGGGATGTCCCAAGCCGATGCCAAAACCCGCGCGATGGAATTGCTCACCAAGCTAGAATTGGGCGACGTGGTCAAGAAGAAGGTCAGCGAGCTGAGTAAAGGGATGCAACAAAAGGTGCAGTTCGCCGTGACGATTTTACATCGCCCGTCGCTGATTATTGTGGATGAGCCTTTTTCTGGGCTTGACCCTGTGAATCGGCTGGTGGTGAAAGATTTGCTATTGGAATTCAGCCGTGAAGGCGGGGCGGTAGTGATGAGCACCCACCAGATGAACCAAGTAGAGGAGATGGCCGACCGCCTGCTGATGATTAGCAAAGGCGAACGCAAGCTATATGGGGCGCTTTCCGATATACGTAACCAGTTCGCGCTCCACGCTATCGAAGTGGAAGGGCGCGGGGATTGGTCGAGCTTGCCGGGCGTGGTCCGCGTCGAGCAGAACGGGCCCGCTAGCGTGATGCTCCATCTGACGCCTGAAGCGTCGCTCAATAGTGTGCTGGCGGCCATCGCCGCCGACCCGCACGTAGAGGTAGAGCGGTTTGAACGTGCTATCCCGAGTCTGGACGAAATCTTCATCCAAGTGGTGGGAGGGGAGGCTAAATGAAAAAGTTTTGGCGTGTCGCCTCTTATGAGTTCCTATCTAACCTGAAGAAGCCGTCTTTTTTGTTCACTGCTTTTGGCGTGCCCGTCTTGGTCATGGTCATTTGGGCGGTTATATTTACACTAATCGGGGACGATGGCACATTAGAAGACGTTGGGGACATAGGGATAGTGGATACTGCGGGAATCCTTAGCGCAGAGGTAAGCCCGACAGATTATTTCCCTCAGGGCGTCATCCCATACGCCACGACGGAAGAAGCGCAAGCCCAGCTGGATGAAGGGGTTATCGGTATTTATGTGGTCGTGCCGCAAGGTTACCTGATGAGCGGCAAAGTGCAAGTGTACCGCTATGGCTCTGTGCCGCGCGTCTTCCGCGATGCGCTGGAGGATTATTTGGCGCAAAATGTGTCGTGGCAAGTGGCCGGCAAAAGCATCGCCCCCCAACGTTTGAACGACCCGGCAGAGGTGACGACCATTGTTCAAGATACGGGGCGGGTCATGAATGAATCCGCACTGATTCTATTGATTTTGACGCCGATGGTTTTTGTCATCGTCTTCATGATGGCTACGCAACTTTCCGCCGGTTATTTGATGTCTAGCATCGTGGAAGAAAAGAGCAATCGCATCATCGAGCTGTTCATCACCAGCGTTACCCCGATGCAACTATTGGCCGGCAAAGTCATCGGGTTAGGCGCTTTGGGGTTAGTGCAGTTGGGCGCGTGGTTATGCGTCGCTATCGTGGCGCTCGCTCTCAGCGACCGCCTGCCTTTTCTGGCAGATTTGTACATCCCAACGGATTTACTGGTGTTGAGCGTCGTATACTTCATTTTGAGCTACCTGCTCAGCTCAGCCATCATGGCCGCAATAGGGGTTATTGTCGGCACGGAGGAAGAAAGCCGCCAATATGCCTCTGTCCTATCGTTGGTGACCATATTGCCCTTTTTCTTCATCGTCCAATTTTTTGAAAACCCCAATGGGACAATACCCGTCATCTTGACGTTGTTCCCCATGACGTCCGGCATCACGTCTATTTTGCGTTTGGGGTATGGCGGCTTGCCGATGGAGCAAATGGTGGCCAGCCTGCTCATCCTCACCTTGACAACGCTATTGGTCATTTGGGCTTCGGCCAAGATTTTCCGTTGGGGCACGCTGATGTACGGCAAAAAGCCTAATTTGCGAGAGATTGTACAAATCATCCGTAGCGCGCGGCCGGTAACGCCCGTCGTCCAAACGGTGAAGGAGTCCTAACCATGAAGCGAGCGTGGACCGTCTTTAGCTATGAATTGCGCCGTAACTTTGCGCGTAAAGGCTATTTATTCACCACCTTTGGTATTCCGCTCATCTTGTTCGCCTTGATGATTGGGTATAACGTGCTGACGACTTTGAGCGAATCGGACGAGGCTTCGGAGGCGGAGATTGATTTTGGCGCGATAGAGATAGCGGGTTTTGTGGATTTGTCGGGCGCTTTTGCCGATTTTGACGCCGAAGCCAACCCCAAGCTACGCGCTTACCCCGACGAAGCCGCCGCCCAGCAAGCCTTGAGCGAAGGCGCTATTGACGTCTATTATGTTTTTCCGCCCGATTATCTCCAGACGGGAGCGGTGACCGCCTATTTGCCGACAATGTCGGTGGGCAAGCTGAGCGGCGTGAATGGGCCGGTCGAGCAATTGGTATACAGCACGCTAGGGCGCGAGGTCGCCCCGCAGGAGATTTTGCGCTTGCGCCTGCCGCCCACTATCGAGGAATTCAACTTGGAGAGGACGGATGCCGCCGCGCAAAATGAAGATGCCGATTTTCTCATCGTGTATGCTTTTATCATCCTCTTTTTCGTTGTGGTGCTGACCAGCAATGGTTACCTGATGCAGAGTGTGATAGAAGAAAAAGAGACGCGGTTGATTGAGATTCTCGTCTCTAGTATGCGCCCTACCCAATTGTTGTTGGGTAAGATGTTGGCGATGTCTCTGCTGAGTTTGCTCCAGTTAGCGGTGTGGGTATTCGCTATCATCGCATTGGTGCGGGTGTCGGTGCAGTTGCCAGCCTTTGCGGAATCGGTTTTGACCAGCGTCCGATTGCCGTTAGATACGTTGCCTTTCATCATCATCTACTTTTTGCTGGGGTATCTGTTGATGGCGGGGGCTTTTAGCGCGGTGGGCGCGCTATCCAATTCTATGCGCGAGGGGCCGCAATATCTCGCCATTTTCATGATACCGTTCTTTGTGCCCTATTATTTCGCGCCGATTTTTGTTGTCGCGCCTAACGAGGGTTTAGCGCAGTTTTTCAGCATTTTCCCGCTCACTTCGCCGATTTCGATGACCATACGCTTGACGATAGGCCCCGTGCCACTGGGTGAATTGGCGCTGAGCATCTGCTTATTGGCTTTGATGGCGTTGGGGGTCATTTGGCTTTCTGGGCGTTTGTTCCGCTTCCAGACCTTGTTATCTGGGCAAGTGCCCAAATTGCGCGATTTGCCCTATCTGTTGCGCGGTTGAAAGTGGGGGCGGCCCATGAGCGGGCCGCCCCTTTTAGCATTAGCCGTGCTCAGCGCGCCCATGTGATGAGGTTGGGCAAAAAGATAGTGTGGAGATAATCATGGTGCGGCACAACCCGCACCGAAAAACCGTGGTCGCCCGCGGATTGGAAGGTATGGGTTGCTTTGAAGGTATATACTCCGTCGTTGGATTCGTCGGCCACAGTCATATCAATAGCTTGCCCGTTGGCGATATTGCCGCTGGTATCTAGCTGTCCGAAATAAAGCTGTACCTTAACATCATCGGGTTTCAAAGACCCTAACTTGACTTTGGCTTTAATCGTCGCTTTTGCGCCGACAGCTACTTGTTTGCCGTTCATCTCCAAGCCGAGAATGGCGACTTCGCGCCATGCTTGTTGTAGGCCATTCATCCAATTGGCAAAAGCCAAGCCTTTATCGAGATTAGGATGGGTCATGTCGTAGGCGCGTTGGTAGGTGGGGATGTAATAATCAGCCGTATACTCTTGCACCATGCGCCGCGTGGTGAAGAAAGCGCCCAACTTTTGCACTGACTGCTTCACCTTGGCTATCCATTCGCGCGGTAGGCCATCGCGCCCG
The DNA here is from genome assembly GCA_037441665.1 of Anaerolineaceae bacterium. Classification (GTDB taxonomy): domain Bacteria; phylum Chloroflexota; class Anaerolineae; order Aggregatilineales; family Phototrophicaceae; genus JBBIRQ01. Next base: position 469,974 of record JBBIRQ010000002.1, read on the forward strand.
CGTTTATAAAACAGCGGCACGATGTCTTTTTCTAGGATGTTATACAGCGCTTGACTTTCAATATAATCTTGTTCTTCTTCTTCGCCTTGGTTGTATTGTTCGCCACTGCCGATAGCCCAGCCGACATCGGGCGAGTAGGCCTCTGCCCACCAGCCATCAAGGATGCTCAGGTTTAGCCCGCCGTTGTAAATGACTTTCATGCCGCTTGTGCCGCTCGCTTCTTTGGGGCGGCGCGGGTTGTTCAGCCAAATATCTACACCCTGCACCAAATAGCGGGCGACGTTCATATCATAATTTTCGATGAAGACCAATGAATGGCGGATGTCTTCTGCGCGGGCGATATTGACGATTTCGCGGATGAAGGCCTTGCCCTCGGAGTCGTGGGGGTGGGCTTTGCCAGCGAAGATGAACTGAACAGGGGCGTCAGGGTTATTGAGCAATTTTTTCAGGCGCTCAATATCGCGGAAGACCAGCGTCGCGCGCTTATAAGTGGCGAAGCGCCGCGCAAAGCCGATGGTCAAGGCGTCGGGATTGAGCACTTCTTCCGCGGCTTGGATTTCTGATTGGGGCGCGCCACGGCGGATGAGTTGCTCGCGCAGGCGTCTACGGGCGAAAGCGACCAAGCGCTCGCGCCTGCGGGCGTGGGTGCGCCATAATTCGGCATCGGGAATCGTGTTGATGCCCGCCCAAATATCGTCACGTTCTTCTTGGTTGCGCCATTGGGGGTCTAGGTAACGGTCAAAGAGCGTCCCCATCTCCCGACTGACCCACGTTTGCACGTGGATACCATTGGTGACCGAGCCGATGGGCACTTCTTTTTCGGGCACATTGGGGTAAACCCAGCGCCACATATTGCGCGATACTTCGCCATGGAGTTTGGCGACGCCATTCGCTTTGGCGGAATAGCGCAGAGCCATCACCGACAGGCTGAAGAGCTGGTAATTGCCCATATTTTCCCGCCCCAAATCAATGAATTGTTCGCGATTGAGGCCGAGTTCGCGCATATATTCGGTGAAGTGTTCGTCTATCAAGTCAAATCCGAAGCGTTCTAGGCCGGCGGAAACGGGGGTATGAACGGTGAAGATGGTGCTAGCGGCGACGATTTTTTCCGCTTGTTGGAAGGTGATACCTTTCTCTTTTATCAGTTGGCGCATCCGTTCCAGAACGAGGAATCCCGAATGCCCTTCGTTCATATGGCAAATATCGGGTCGCAGACCCAAAGCATCTAGGGCGCGGATGCCCCCGATGCCAAAGAGGATTTCTTGGCGGATGCGCGTACGGCGGTCGCCGCCGTAGAGGCGGTCCGTTAGGTTGCGGTCTTCTTCTAGGGCGTTATCGGGGATGTTGGAATCGAGCAGGTACAAGGGCACGCGCCCCACTTGCACTTTCCAGATTTGGGCGTAGAGTTTGCGCCCCGGCAGTTCAACACTAATTTTGAGCGGGTGGCCATCTTTATCGCGTTGCAATGTGACGGGCAAATTGGCGTAATCGTTGATGGGATACAATTCTTGTTGCCAACCATCGGCGTTTAGATATTGTTGGAAGTAACCCTCTTGATATAGCAAACCAACGCCGATGAGCGGTAAGCCGAGGTCGCTAGCGCTTTTGAGGTGGTCGCCGCTGAGCACGCCTAAGCCGCCCGAATAATTTTGCAGGCATTCATTAATGCCGAATTCCATCGAAAAGTAGGCGATGACGGGCTTTTTGGGCAGATTGCCGTAGTTTTCAGAAAACCATGTGGTTTGCGCCCCCATATAATCATCGAAGGCTTGGCAAACGCGGTCGAGATGCGCCATAAAAGAGGGGTCGTTACACAACGCCTCGAAGCGTTCTTGGCTCGTGCGCCCCAATAGCGCAACTGGGTTATGGTTAGTAGATTCCCATACATCGGGGTCAATACGGCGAAAGAGCATGATGGTTTCATGGTCCCACGCCCAACGCAAATTGTATGCAAGCTCAGTCAACCGCTGGAGCGGTTCTGGCAAGGAGGGAACCACATTCACGGTTGTTACTGGTTTAACCATGCGTATTTACTCCTAAAACAACGATTTACTAAACATGAAACGATTAAATGAACAGAAAAATAAAACCTCATTGCGTGGCTGGATTGTACAACGCCCTTTTTATCTGTGCCAATGCTTTCAACAGATTTTAACGACCTTCGGACGCAATATTGAGCTGAAAGCGATAAATTCCGTCTGGTCAAGCGGGGCGGCTGTGTTAAAATGCCTCGGTTTATCGTGTAGTGTTGTGGAGCACAAAAAACACATGCTGAAGAAACAATACGCCAAAAACAAGCCGATTTGTAAGGTGACCTTTTACGCTAAACCGTCGTCGCCTGCTCAACAAGTGGCCCTAGTGGGTGATTTTAATGAATGGAACGGGCGTAGCCATCTGATGGAGCCTTTGAAAGATGGGCGTTATAAAATCACTTTAGAATTGGATACTGACCGTGAATACCAATTTCGGTACTTGGTGGATAGCCGCGAGTGGCTTAATGATGCCGAAGCGGACGGTTATACGCCCAATCCGTTCAATAGCCATAACTCGGTCGTCCGCACAGTTCATTAATCATCACGATGAGGGGATGAATTTCATTTATCATCTCGCGGGCCCTATGTTACAATCATGATAGATGGTGTGTCCTTCATCAAACCCATTAGGGAGTGATAATACATGTTGAAAAAACAATACCTCAAGAATAAACCCCTGTGCAAGGTCACCTTTTACACCAACGCGGCGATTGAAGCCGAAACGATCTATCTGGTGGGGGACTTCAACCAATGGGATGAGCGCTCTTTGCCAATGGAGGCGTTGAAAGATGGGCGCTTTAAGATAACGATAGAGTTAGAGACGGGGCGCGAATATCAATTCCGCTATTTGGTGAATGGCACAGAATGGCATAACGATTGGGAGGCGGATAAATACGTCCCCAATCCTTTCAGCGGCGATAATTCGGTCGTCGTGGTGTAAACAAGCAAGCGAAAAATAAGCCCTCATCATAACGAGGGCTTATTTTGTGAGTGTTATTTTTTTATGCCCAATTTAGTACCAGAGGGCACGATTTTATCGGGGAATTTGTCGTAATCTGCAGGTCTTAAATCCGTGCCTAAAGTGCAGTTGCGCCCGATAGTAAAACCGGGTGGTACGTGGGTATTTTTGCCAATGGACGTAATACCTAAATCGCCGACTTCTGCAATACTGCCTACATGGGCATGATTGCCGATAACGACGATTTTATCGAGGATGCACCGCTCGACAACGGCGTTCGCTTCGATATAAGCGTCGGTGAGGATGATAGATTCGCGGACGATAGCCCCCGGCCCGACATAAACCCCCGGCGATAATACCGAGCGCTCCACCGTAGCGCCATCGGCGATGGTCGCGCCGTCGGTGATAAGGCTGTTGCGGATGGTCGCGTTAGCGCTGATGCGGACGGGCGGGCGTTCTTCGCTACGGGTGTGGATAACCCATGTGCGGTCATTGAGGTTGAGCGATGGCGGCGAGGATAATAAGTCCATGTGCGCTTCCCAGTAGGCATCTACCGTCCCTACATCAATCCAATAGCCGCCATAAGGGTAGGCGAATACCGACATACCATCGGCTATCATGCGAGGCATGATGTCCTTGCCGAAGTCGTTATTGGACGCTTCGGCGCTTTTGGCCAAGACTTTTTCCAGCACAGCCGTATTGAAGACATAAACCCCCATGCTCGCCAGATTGCCGGGGGGATTCGGCGGTTTTTCGATGAATTCTTTGACGCGCAGGTCATCATCAACATCTACAATGCCGAAGCGATTGGCTTCATCTAGGGGCACGCGGATAGTGCAGACGGTGGCATCGGCGCGTTTTTCGCGGTGATATTGTAAGAGCATGTCGTAATCCATCTCGTAGATGTGGTCGCCGGAGAGGATGAGGACATAATCAGGGCGGCCGCGCCGCACGAAGTTCATATTCTGTGCGACGGCGTCGGCTGTGCCCGCGTACCAATCGGTATCGAAGCGCCCTTTGAAAGGTTGCAGTAATTGGACGCCCCCTGTGAAGGTGCGGTCCAAGTCCCATGGGCGGCCTTTGCCGATATGGTCGTTGAGGCTGTGGGGGCGATATTGGGTGAGGACGAGCACATCGAAGATGTTGGAGTTGACGCAATTGCTGAGGGTAAAATCAATGATGCGGTACTTGCCAGCGAAGGGGACGGCAGGTTTGGCGCGTTTGATGGTGAGAGCGCCTAACCGCGTGCCTTCGCCACCAGCGAGGATAACGGCTTTGACTTTCATGATTGCACCCCTTTATGTCGGTTGATAATTGTGCGATAGACGTTTACATATTCGCGGGCGCTTTTGCCCCAGCTAAAGTCAGTTTCCATCGCGCGTTTTTGCATACGCTTCCACGCTTGCGGGCGATGACGATAGGTATCGAAAGCCCAACGGAGCGTGCCTTCTACGGCTTGCGGTTCTTCCCACAGGAAGACAAAGCCCGTGCCCACATCGGCGGGGCCGTCATCGTAATTGGCGACGGTATCCGCCAAGCCGCCCGTTTCGCGCACGAGCGGTAGCGCCCCATAGCGCATGGCCATCATCTGGCCCATCCCGCATGGCTCGAAGTGGCTCGGCATCAGGAAAATATCGCACCCGGCGTAGATATGTTGGGCCAGCGCCGCGTCGAACTGTAGATAGGCGGTCACCTTCCAATGGAAATCTTTACCCAAGCGCCACAGGTCATATTCTAAATCGGGTTCGCCTGTGCCTAAAGCGACGAACTGGAAATCTTCGTATACGGCCAATTGCCGAAGGGCGGGTATGGCGAGGTCTAGCCCTTTTTGGCGAGCCAAGCGGCTGACGATGCCCACTAAGGGCACATCGTCGCGGATGGGCAAGCGGGCGAAGGATTGCAGATGGCGCTTATTGGCGATGCGTTTGGTCTCGAAAGTATGCGCGTTGTAGTTGGATACCAAAGCGGGGTCCGTTTCGGGATTCCAGAGGTCGGTATCGAGGCCATTAAGGATGCCGTACAAGTCGTTGTGGCGTTGGCGGATGAGGCCAGCGAGTTCATAGCCTGCATAGGGATATTGGATTTCTTGGGCGTAACGCGGGCTAACTGTCGTGACAATATCCGAATAGGCGATGCCGATAGCCAGCAGATTATCGGTCAAATTGTTGTAGATGAGGTCGGCGTGGTTGCGGGCGGCAATACCCGCTTCGTAAAGGAAACCGCCGGCATGGTTGCCTTGGTAGGCGATGTTATGGATGGTCATCACCGAACCCACGCGCGCCCATTCGCGCTTCCAGCGATTATCTGCTACGAGAAACGGGATAAGGCCAGTGTGCCAATCGTTGGCGTGTACGACATCGGGCAACCAACCGATGCGTTCCCCCAGCGCCCACATTGCGGCCATAACCACTTGGTTGAAGAAGATGAAGCGCGGCATGTCCCAGTTCCAATCGGTATAGACGCTACTATCCATGCCGAAATAGGGCCATGCTTGGATGAAATAATAAGGCACGCCATCGTGCACACAGGTGAAAACGTGGACATCCGATGTGCCGTTGCGATGCTCGAAAGGGAAAGAGAACAGATGGCTGATATTATATTTGTAGTGTTCGATGAAGCCATAACCGGGCAGGATGACGCGCGCATCCACATTGTCGTTCAATTTGCGTAGCGCGGCCGGTAAAGAGCCGACGACATCGGCTAACCCGCCAACTTTGGCGAACGGGACGGCTTCTGCGCTGGTGAACAGGATATTCATAAAGCCATAGCCCTTTAGGGTTGGTACCAGCGATAATCAATATCAGGAAAAACTTTGTCTAGCTCCCAGTACTCGTCCGCTAGCGCGCGGTCTGGCCGGCCGGCCTCTAGACTTTGTGCCAATTTATTGAAGCGTTCCACATGTTGGCTAAAGCGCTGGATGGCGTATTCGCGCGCTTGTCCTGTCGTCACCAAAAAGGGCCAATCCGAAGCTTCTAGCAGGAGCAATTCGCGCGCGGCCTGTTGCAGGACGGCCGCTTCGTCCGCTGTCGGTTGGGTATAGCGTTGGGCCAAGGCTTGCATGCGGTTTTCCGCTTCGTGGATGGGACGCCACATCCAATGGGTTTCGCCGTTATCCCATGTGAAGTGGTTGCCACCCGCTCCCCACGAGCTTTCGGGGATATGCAGGACTTCTGAAGGCGGGTGTTGGGCGATGAAAGTAGAAGCGGTGGTCAGTTCTATATCTGCGTTTTGGGCTAGATGGCGCAAGACATGCCCTAACCAAGCCACGCCTTCAAACCACCAATGCCCGAATAATTCTGTGTCGTAATTGGAGGCTATCAAGCCAAATTGGCCGGTTTGGTTGTGGAAATCGCGCAGTAAATCGCCGACGAGATGGGCGAAATGCTCCGCATGTTGTTCGATTTTATAGGCGGCCCAATCGGGATGATAATAATCTTTATGCCCTAAATCTACCTTTGCCCCGGTCACGCGCCAATATTGCAGGCCGCTGGTGCCGGCTTTTTTATGAAATTCGCGATAGTCGAAATCGCCGGGATACCCCCAATCGGCACTCCACACCTGTTGCCCGGTGCTATTGTTGCGCCCGATGACCGCTACGCCTGAATGGGATTCTGAAGAAGGGCCCGCGATAGTATCGCTGACATAATAGGGTAGGAAAGTGCTGGTTTGCCTTTTGGGTAAAGTCGTGGCGGCGGGGATGACATAACGGCGCTTAATTTCGCCATAAGGGCCGATGACATCGCCCGCGGCGACCCCCACCGGTTGGCCGCCGGTGATGGTGTGCGTTTCGCTGAAGAATACTTTTAGCCCCAATTCCGCCAAGAAGGTCTCTATCCCCGGCCGTTTGGCGCCATTTTCGGCGATATAGGCCGGACGATAAGCGCATTCAGGTAGCCAAATCCCACTAGGGCGGCGGCCAAATAAGCGTTGGTAGCTAGCGAGGCCGGTTTTTAGCTGGGCGCGGATAGCGCTATCCGTGCCCAACAACGGCAAATAGCCGTGCGTCGCGGCGCAGGTGATAATTTCGATGTAGCCTTCGTCTTGCAAGGCGCGGAAAGCGCCGATGATGTCGCGATGAAAGCGGTTGCGGAAAGTGTCTTTGATATTTTCGTACCACTGTTTGTACCAGCTCGCTAGATAGTGTAGGTGTGGGTCGGCGGTGGGTTGGCCTTCTGGTGTATCTGTCGCGCTAAAGTAGACGATGTCTTTTTCCGCCGCGCGAATTTTTTCGTCTAGGTACTCGTCGAAATGGTCGAGCACGTCGGGGTCGGCCAGTTGCTCGGCTAGAATGGGGGTGATGCCTATTGTCAAACGGAAAGCGACCCCTTCTTCTTTGAGGTTGTATAATGTTTCCAATAGGGGGATGTATGTTTCGCTAGCCGCTTCGTGTATCCATTCTTCGCCATGCGGCCACCGCCCCGCCAAACGCGCATAAGGTAGGTGGCTGTGCAAAACAAATGTAAAAGCTCCAGTTGCACCCACGCGAAAACCTCCAATACTCTACAAAACGGTTTATTTCCGAATTGTAGCGATAGGTGCTATAAAGCCGCAAGCAATTGGCACAAATGCGTTTATAGCTTAAGCTCTTTTAGTAGGTGGCCGATACTATAACACATAAGTTGTTCGTGGCTCTGGGATGGGAGGATAACAGGATGGGACATCAAGGCGGACGCTGGTTATGGGTGGTGATTGGGTTATGCTGTCTGCCATTGATAGCGCATCTATATCTCGGCTTATCTAACCGTGCGCTAGCGGATGATTATTGCTTCACGGCCCAAGCAAAGACGTTAGGCGTTTTGGGCAACGTAGCGTACATGTACCATAATTGGACGGGTACGTATGCCTCTACTTTTTTCCAAAGCGTAGTGGGGTTGAATCGGGCGTGGTGGTTGGTGCCCATCGTTTTGCTCGTGGCGTGGTGGTGCGCTTTGGTATGGCTGGGGCGTCAAGTGGCGCTCAGCGCTCCCTTGAAGCAGATTTCCGTGCGCGTTGCGAGCATCTTATTCGCTATCGTGGCGCTATATGGGGTGGTGACAGGGACGGCGAACATCTTTCAGTCGCTTTATTGGACGAGCGGGGCTATCACTTATACCACACCCATCATCCTATTGACATTGAACAGCGGCTTCATCCTATTTTGTCTGCGCCGCGACCAGCGGTCGCCTGTGGCGCACGCTTTGGTGGCGGGATTATGTTTATTGGCTGGCGGTTTTTCGCCGTTGTACGCTGTTTTTCAAACGACCTTTTTTATGCTAGCTGGCGTCATCACCTTTTTCTTGCCCAATATTCTGTGGGCCAAACGGGCGCGCGGATATGTATTCGTGGCGTTTAGCGCCGCTTTGGTGGCGTTGGTCATCTTGGCGATCGCTCCCGGTAACGCTATTCGCCAAGCCGCCTTTGAAAACCGTTTATCGTGGTTGGGCATCCTTTTTTATACCATACGGGCGACCGCGCTATTTTTGCCGACATCGGCGGGTTATTTTTCGCCTTTCGCGTTGCTTTTGCCGCTTTTCATGGGCGCGAGCGCGGGGGTATTGTTCATCCGCTTAGATGATAAACAGCGCCAATATTTTAGACGTAGGGGATTGCGCTGGATTATGGCAGTGTTTTTTGTTGGGCATGTTTTAATCGCCTCTTGTTACTTCACCTCGTTGTACAGCATTTGGGATTTGCCGCCGGCCCGCGCTTATATCATCCCGCAATATATCTTGGTGGTGATGATGATAGCGATAGGCGTTATCGCTGGCATGGGTCTACAGTGGGAACATCAAGCGGGGAATCGGTGGGCGTTGAACTGGATGGGGCGCATTTTGATAGGCGCCACCTTGGTTTTGGGGCCTGTGCCTGCTACGCTGAATCTGTTGACTTTGGGCGATGATTTCTACATTTACGCGCGGGAGTGGGACGCCCAAGATGCCCGATTGCGGCAGTTAGCGGCGCAACAAGCGCAAGCGAGGGCCATTGTCGCGCCCTATACAGTGGATATGGCCGATTATGTTGACGTCAAGCCATTATCCCCGATAGCCTCCGATAACCATTGCGTGGCTTCGTATTATGGTTTGGCGGCGATACGGGTTTATCAGCCTTCCGCTTCAGGCGGGTAGGTCTTGGGGCAAATCGCCCACGGGGATAGCGAAGATGAAACGGCTCCCTTCCCCTAGCGTGGTGCGGACGCTGAGATGCCCACCGTGGGCTTCTGCTACGGTGCGGGCGACGAACAAACCTTGCCCTAAGCCGCGCGGGTCAAGGCGTTTGCCCTCTTTGGTGCGCGGTTCTCCCCGATAAAAACGGTCGAAGATGTGGGGCAGGTCTTTATCGCTGATGCCCACGCCGGTATCTTGTACCTCGATATGGACGTACTTTTGGTTCTTTTCCATGACGAGGCGCACCCATAAGGTGATATGGCCACCGCGCGGCGTGTATAAGATGGCGTTACGCAAAAGATGGCTTAAAGCCCAGCGCAAACGCTGGTCATCGCCCACGATGTACAACGTATCAAGGTCGCGGACAATGACTTTGACATCGAGACGCGCTTTTTCGATTTCTAAGCGGTGTCCATTGACCACACTCCACAAGATTTCTTCCACGTTCACGATGTCGCGGCGGATGTCTAGCATGCCGGAACTCATCTCGGAGATGTCCAGCAATTCGATAATCATACGGTCGAGGATGTCTACATTGCGGGTTAGCGTTTCTAAGACGCGGCGGTTAGCGGGTTGGTCGCCGGGTTGGCCGCTGAGCATCTCGCTAGCCAGCTTGATAACAGTCATTGGCGTTTTTAATTCGTGCGAGATGTGGGTGACGAAGCCATCTTTAAGCCGTTCCGCTAGGGCGTCGCGGGTGGTATCTTTGAGCATGATGAGCGTGCCGATGCGGTTGCCTAGGGGGTCGGCGATGGCCGCCAACTGCACGCCGAGGATGCGGTTATTGACCTGAACCCGTGTCGGTTCGCCGACGAGGGCGAGCTCGGAAGGGATTTTATCGAGCTGGCGCTGAGCATCAAAAAGGGTACCCAGTTCGCTATCCCAAAAATTGCGCTGGTTGCCCAAGAGTTGACGGGCGATTTGATTCATCAGTACAACGCGCCCTTCGACATCTTGGACGATAACCCCTTCGCCGATGCTTTCTAAAACGGCGGATAGCCTTTCGACTTCTGCATTGCGTTCGGCGAGCATTTGTTTAAGCTTTTGGTTGTGCTCTTGGAGTTTACGCGCCTTTTCCGCCCATTCGGGATCAGCTTGGATCGAGGACTTGCGGCGCAAACCGAGATAAAGACGGCTGAAGACCGTTTCGGTCATATTGCCGAGTTGCCCAATACGTTTGAGCAATCCACTGAGTTCTTTGGGGTCGGGCGGTGGCGCGCTAGTCATACTCGTGACGGACAGGTCAACCTGCCCATTTCCTCTCGATAATGGCGTGTAATTGTTGGCGTAAATCTTCAAAGTCGGGCAGAGGTTTATAGATGATATGGTCTACCCCGAATACCTGCCGCATCTCTTGCAATTCGCTATCGGTCAGCACGAAAGCGGTCATCAGGACGATAGGGATATGCTGGATGGGGGCGATTTGGCGGATGCGTTGGGCGATTTCGTTGCCGCGATAGCCGGGCATGCGAATATCCATCAGGGCGAATTCGGGCAGGGGGCCATCGTAACTACCATTTTCTATGGTATCCAGCCAGTCCCACGCTTTTTGACCATTTTCAAAAGTGATGGGGTGATGCCCCCAAACTTGGCTCATCATAGCGACAAGGTTACGAATATCGGCTTCATCTTCTACAATTAACCAGTACAACGCGCATCCTCTGCTTTCTGTGGGTTTAATATGTAGTATACACGCTAACGGCGAATCTCGGCATCTTTAAGCGCGCTGATAAATGCACAAAGTGGCAAAAGTTGGTAAAATGGTGGCATCAAGTTGAAAAAACATTTAATCTAGCTGATAATGGTAAAAATCCGAACACCATAAACAGATGTTTGTGAAATGCTTTGATAACTTACAGTACACTATATACTAACTTCAAAAGTTTGCATAATTCAACAGAGAAAGGTGGCCGGGACCTTGTCTACGTGGATGGTTGTTGAAGACGAGCCAGAAATCTATGAACTGTTGTTGGCAATGTTCGAGATGTGGGGCATTGAAGGTGTCGCTTTTGTAGATGGCGAAGAAGCGATGGCGTGGATTGAAGATGTGGATAAGGGACGCTTTCAAGGCGAGTTGCCAGAGTTGGCGATTTTAGATATTCGTCTGCCGGGGGAGATTAACGGCGCGATGGTCGGAGAGCGCTTACGCAAAAGCCCCATCTTAGGACAAGTAGCCATGGTGTTGACGACAGCGTATAAGCTAACTCCCGAAGAACAACAAGCGGTGATGGAGCAGGCCGGCGCGGATAAGTGGTTGCCTAAGCCGTTGCCCAAGTTCAATGAACTACAGGGCATTCTAGAGCAGGTCATCGCTAAGCGTCGCGCGGTCAAAGCCGCGGCCAACGGCGACAAAACGATGAAGAAAAAATGACGCATGCTTAATATCGCACCTTCGCGCGCCCTAGAGCGCCGTTCACGCGATGTCATCAAAGGGGCTTTGCTCATCATTTTGGTGGGCGGTTTTTTGGCGATTATCGGTATCGCCTTGTTCGTAATCTCATTATCTGTGCCTTCTAACCCCGCTTATAACTTATACGATACGATTCGTCGCGCCCTTGTGGCCGGCGGCGGCATCCTCGCGGTTGTGGGCTTGCTCGTTGGTCTTCGCGCCCTCACATGGAAGACAGATAACAGCGTCGCGCAGATGACTGGCGACGAGTTGGCCAAATATTTGGACAAACGCTATATCTACATCCGTAACGTCAGCAAGCGGGCTATTGGTTACGTGGATGCGTTACTGGTTGGGCCGCCGGGCTTGCTGGTCTTTCGTATCGTGGACCGCGAGGGCGTATATTTCAATGATGGCGCGCGTTGGTTGCGCCAACGGGATAAGGGGGAATGGCAACCGCTACGTTGGAACCCCACCCAAGAAGTGGTAGACGACATTCAAAAAATCCGCGCTTATTTGGCCGAGCGGCAGTTAGGCGATGTGCCTGTCTATGGCGTAATTGTCTTCACCAAACCAACCCCCGATAGCGTCCAAGTGACGATGCAGAAACCAGTCGCGCCCGTCCTATACCTACATGAACTCTCCTATGGGCTGAGCGATAGCTACTTCGCTAAAGACCGCATCAGTACCTCAGTCATCGAACAACTCGTGCGTTTGTTTTATTCAGCCTAAGGTGTGGTGATGGCGACCACATTATTACAAGCCCCAGTGGGCGCTGGCAAAACAGAGATAGCTCTGCAAGAGTTAGTATCCGTTATTCATGACGCCCAACGCCCGTTTGCCAAGGCGTGGGTGCTTTTGGCCACCAAGCGCCAAGAAACCGCCTTTCGTCAACGCCTCATCGAGCGCGATACACATAAATATATTCACTTCAATGTGGAATTTTTTAACTTTTATGAACTGAACGCGCGCCTATTGAACATGGCCGGGCGACCGCCGCGGCGCATCAACCAAGGGGCGCGATATGGTTTGCTCCGCCATATCATCGCGGATTTGAAAGCGCGCGGAGAACTAGAAGCTTTTGCCAGTATTGCCCATACGTCCGGATTTGTGCGGATTGTGGCCGATTTTATTTATGAGCTAAAGCAAAATTTGGTTTATCCCGATACATTTTTGCAAGCGGCCCAGACATCCAAAGACCACGCTCTAGCGCAGATATACGCCGCCTATCAAGCGTTGGTGCAACAATATGACCTGGTAGACCGCGAAGGCGAAGGCTGGCTAGCGCTGGCGGTGTTGGAGGATAGGCCCGAATTGGCGCAGGAAGTGGCCCTATTGCTGGTGGATGGCTACGACCAATTCACACCGGTGCAAGCAAAGATGCTCGCCCAACTATCGCAACAGGTGGGGGCGGTCAAAATCACCTTGACCGACATCAGCCAGCGCGATGTACAGAATTTCGGGGGGCGCTTTCGTCAGGCGATGCGACGCCTTCAAGAGGCGCATCAGGCGCTCGGCGTGCCGTTGGAGATAATGGCGGTCGGCGGTGTCGTGGTCGAGCGGCATCCTGATTTAGCCCATCTAGAAGATGGGTTGTTCCGAACGGATTCGGCGGCTATCCCCGCGAGCGGGGGCGTACACTTGATTGAAGCGCCAGACCCCGCCCAAGAGATGGCAGCGGTGTTGCGCCAAGTGCGGCGCTTGCTCTTGGAAGGCGTGCCGCCGGACGAGATAGTCATCATCCTGCGCGATTGGGGGCGTTACCAGCGCCACGCCGAGACTTACCAACGGCTTTATCAACTGCCTTTGCTCTTGTTATATGACGAAGCATTGGCAGAAAACCCTGCTATTGCGATATTGTTACAAGTATTAGAGTTGAGCGCGGCGGATTTCCCCAGAGAGCGCTTGTTAGATTGTTTGCGCTCGCCATATATCCACGCAGAGGGACTAGGGCCACAACAAGTAGATTGGTTGGACGCCATCAGCCGCGCCTTTAAGGTTTTGGGCGGGCGCGACCAATGGTTGGATGCTATTCAACTCGCCCAAAAAGATTATGATGATGAAGATGGGGTAGCGATGACCCCCCTGTTAACTCCACAACAAGCCGACCAATTGAGCTTGCATCTGGAGACCTTTTTTGACTTCGTGACCCCCAAAGCGCACGATACCCTAGAAGCCTATGTCAGCTGGATAGAAATGCTCATCGGTGATGAGCCCGTCTCTGACCCGGACGACAAAGAAGATGGGGAAGAGGATGCCCCTTTGCTCCGACCCGATGAGACCTACAGCTTGCATCTTGCAACGCGCATCCGCGAGCCACAGACTTTAGAAGCGGTTGTTCGCCGCGACCTAAGCGCTCTGCATCGCCTAAAAGGCATTTTGCGCGGCTTTTTGGCCACCCAAGAGCTATTGCGCGCTACTATCGGGGAAGTGCCGAGCGTGACGTGGGAAGATTTTTACAGCGATTTGACCGCTAGCATCAAAGATGCAGGCGATAGCCAAGCGAACCCTGCGCGGTTTGGCAAGGTGTTAGTCACCTCGGCTTCGGACGCGCGGGGCTTGCCTCATCAGCATGTTTTCATTCTGGGCTTGGCGGAGGGCATTTTCCCCGCGCGGCTGGCAGAAGACCCGCTTTATTTGGATAACGAGCGCGCGGCTTTATCTGAACGCGGGGTCTTTTTGCAGACCCTCGCCGAACGCGCGGATGATAGCGGTCTGTTCTATGAACTCGTTAGTCTACCGCGCCAGAGCTTGACCTTATCGCGCCCCACTATCCAAGAGGGCACGCCGTGGATAGCGAGCTATTTATGGCGCGCGGTCGTCCAACTCTTCGCTGAAGAAGCGCCTGTGCCCATCCGACAGTATCGCGTTAGCCAGATAGTGCCTTACTCAGAAATTGCTGTTTTAGGGGATGCGCTTTTGAACTTGGCGGATGGTTTATCGCGGGGGTCCCAAACGCGAGAAGATGAAGCGCTCCGCCGATGGGTGGCGACGCATCCTGAGGCAGGGCCGCTATGGCATCATGCGCGCACCGCGCAACTGGTCGAAGCGCGGCGTTTGTCGCGGCAGCCCCACGACCGTTACAGCGGGCGCATCGAGCATCCCGCCTTGGTTGGCGCTATCCGTGAGCGATTGGGCGGGGTATATCTATGGAGCGCTAGCCAATTCAACGATTTAGCCGATTGCGGTTTTCGGTTTTTCGCCAAACGCTTGTTAAAGCTAGAGGCTATAGAAGAGCCAGAGCTAGGTTTGGATGCCTTGCAGTTGGGTTCGCTCAACCATCGTATCTTGGAGCGCACCTATGACGAATTGTCGGATATGGCTATCGTGCCTGAGCATCTAGAGCAAGCGCTAGATGTGCTCCATAGCGTGATGGATGAAGAACTGGCGCGCGCCCCCCAAGAATACGGTTTCCGCGCGTCGTCGCTATGGCCGCAAGAACAAGTTATCATCCGCCACCGCCTAGAAGCTCTGGTGCGCCAAGATTTTGAAGATAGCCCGCTGAGCAAAATTGCGGGTGATAAGCAGAGGTTCGTTGGCCGCCAAGAAGTGCCTTTCGGTATGAAAGGCGCTCCCGAACTGGTGATTGATTGGGGAGAAGGCGACGAACCCTTGCGCGTACGCGGTTCGATTGACCGCATGGATTGGGTCGGCGATGAGGCCATCATCGTAGATTATAAGACCGGTAGCGCATCGCCGGGTTTAGCAGATATGCGCGAGGGGCGTAATTTCCAAATGCTGGTTTATCTGTTGGCCGCGCGCCAAATCTTGGCGGAGCGTGGCCAGCGCGTCAAAGATGGGATGTTTTGGCAAATCCGCACCTTGAAGACGAGCGGCAACATCTCGGCCGAGGGGGATATTTTCCAATCGGATGCCGTAAAACAGGCGCTAGAGCACCTAAAACGCCATATCCGCGCCGCGCGGGGCGGGGATTTTGCGGTAGCGCCGCCCCAGATGGATAATCGGCGTTGTGTGCGCTATTGTGAATTTTACCAACTGTGCCGCGTCAACATGACCCATCGTCATAAACGGGAGGTGTGATGGACCGTACCCCCGCCCAACACCAAGCGATTAGCATTCATGACCGTAATCTCATCGTGGTTGCTGGCGCTGGCTCTGGCAAGACGCGCGTTTTGGTGGAGCGTTTCATCGCTTTGTTAGAAGAGCATCCCGATTGGCCGCTGAACGCTTTGGTGGCCATCACCTTCACCAAAAAGGCGGCTGGGGAAATGCGCGACCGCGTGCGCCGCGAGATAGAAAAACGCGCTCAACAAGCGCTGAAGGAGGGGGAATCCGCGGCAAATGCCTTGTGGTCCGGGCGACTCCAGACGATGGATAGCGCCCGCATCGGCACTATCCATAGCTTGTGCGAGACGATTTTGAGGGCCAACGCCGCCGCCGCTGGAATTGCACCCGACTTTGAAGTTCTCGACGAGATGGACGCGCAATTGCTCCTCGGTGAGGTGATAGACGCGGTATTCCAAAAGATTGGGGAGGAAGACGCTAACCCCTTGGCTAAGCTCTTTGCCCTTTATGATGACTTCACCATCCGCGAGCTTTTTTTGCGCGATGGGCTAATCGGCGCGGATTGGCCCGATTCACCGCCCGACCTCATGAGCTTTTGGGAAGGCTTATGGCAACAGGGGCTAGAACTGGCTTTGCAAAGGCTGGCGGCTGATGCCGATTTCGCGCTGGCGATGCAATGGCAACCGCCATCGGGGCATTTCCCCGCCTCAGGCGATAAGCTGGGGGAAATGTGGGCGCAGGTGCATGCGCTATCATTCGCTAGCGATATACCCCCCCATGACCGTTACCAGAACCTGAAGAAATTGGCGGCAATTAAGCTGACTGGCGGTAGCCAGAAGAAATGGGGAGATGAGGAGACCCTAAAAGAGGCGAAAAGGATTTTGGATTACATCCGCGACACCGCTAAACAGTGCCTTGAGCAAATCGGCGAGCCGCCGGGGGCGCTAGATGCGTCCATCGCAGAAGTTTTGCCGCTATGGGCGGAACTCATCTTCGTTGTGCGTGCGGCATATCAGGCGGAAAAGATGCGCCGTGGTTTTTTGGACTTCAACGATTTAGAGCAACGCACACGCCACTTGCTAGAACATTCGCCAGAGGTGCGCGCGCGTTACCAAAATCGAGAGTTCAAGCATCTGCTGGTGGACGAATTCCAAGATACCAATCAAGCGCAGTGGGCCATCATCCGTTCGCTGGCTGATTTGGCTATCGGGGGCACTTTGTTTGTGGTGGGCGACCCCAAGCAAAGCATTTACCAATTCCGCGGCGCAGATGTGAGCGTCTTTGGCGAAGTGGCCGCTACTATCATCGCCCAAGGCGGCCAAAAGATTGACCTATCGCGGTCTTTTCGTACGCATCAGGCGCTTATTGCCGCCTTCAACACGATTTTTGCCCGCGTCTTGTCGGTGGATGAAGCTAGCCCGGTGCGGCAATTTGAAGTGGATTATTCCCCCATGAGCGCGCATCGCCAAGAAAATCCCGTCGCCGCGCCGTTGGAGTTCATCTTGCTGAACAAAGTTAGGGGCGATGGTAGGCTTTCAAGTGACGATGTCCGCCAATGGGAAGCTTGGGTTTTGGGCCAGCGCATCCAAGCGTTGGTAGATAGCCAGATGCTCATCTACGATAAGTTATCCCAAAGCTTGCGCCCAATCCGTTACGATGATGTGGCCATTTTATTCCAGTCGCTTTCTGAAGTGACGGTTTACGAAGACGTGTTCAAGCAATTGGGCGTGCCTTATATCACCATTGCGGGACGGGGCTATTATGCCCGCCAAGAGATTTGGGATTTGCTCAATTTGCTAAAAGCGCTCCATAACCCCGCCGATGAACTATCGCTAGCAGTCGCTTTGCGTTCCCCGCTGTTCAATTTCAGCGATGATGTGCTCTACGCTATCCGCACCCAAGAGCGGGACGAAAACGGCAAGCCTTCATTGTTGTGGGGCGCGCTCATGGAGGGGCAAGCGGATAGTTGGGATGGGATAGACGCCGAAGATAAGCGCGCCTTCGCGACGGCTCAGCGCATTTTGCGAGAGCTGGCCTTGTTGGCGGGTCGGGTGGAAATCAGCCAGTTGTTGCGCCATATTTTGGATAAGACGGGCTATCTGGCAGTGCTCACAGCGTTATCAGATGGGGCGCGGCGACGGGGCAATGTAGAAAAATTGGTCAACATCGCCGAAATGAGCGGTAAAGTGACGTTGGGCGCTTTCACCCGTTATCTGGATGAACTCAGCGCGCGCGAAGTCCGCGAAGGCGAAGTGCTGTTAGAAGCGAGCGGCAATGTAACCTTGATGAGCATACACGCCAGCAAAGGCTTAGAATTTCCAGTGGTCATCATCGCTTCTGCCCATTGGCAACGCAACGAAAAATACGCTACGGTGCTCGCCGACCCGATTATTGGGCTATCGTGCAAAGCGCCATCGGCGCTGTCTGCGCCCGCGTCTGCCTCCAACAAAAATGACAAGCCCTATGCCTATCAGCGGGCGTTACAGCTTAAAGAGATGCGAGAGCGCGCCGAACGCAAGCGTTTATTGTATGTGGCGGCTACCCGCGCCCAAGACCTGCTCATCGTCAGCGGTTCTGTCGAACCCCCAAAAGAGGGCGACATATGGAAGGTCACAGGTTTTTTAGAGGACTTGTTGACCGCTCTAGATTTGACCGCCGCTACAGAGGGCCTTTATGAGTATGATTGGGGCAAAGTGCGCGTCTCGTTCCCCGAATACGATAGCGAGGCGATGAACGCGGCGGGGGACGAAGCGCCTATACCCGCTTATTGGCCGCCCATGGATAGCGAGGACGCTATGCCGCCGTTGATGCGGCCGCTTTATGTGGCGCGGGATGCTTTGGCGCGGCATTTGGCCGCTACACAAATCGCCGATTTGGGCGCGGCCTACTCGGCGGATGCGCCTGAGCGCGTTTTCTTCCGCCAGCGGTTTCGTCGTAAGGTGTTGCACGATGCGCCGCATTATATCGAATCGGTGGTTACGAATCGCGCGCCCCGTGTTTCGCGGCGCAAAATTGGCGAAATTGTCCATGATGCGCTCCGTTACTGGCGCTTTCCTGATAATACCCCAGAACTAAAGATGATGTTACGGAGCTACGCATGGCAACAGGGCATCACCCAAGCGGAAGATTTGGACGATGCGGTAGAACAAGCTTATGATTTGTTATTGCAGTTTCAAGTTAGCGATGTTTACCAATGGATACAGGCGGCCCGCGCGGCGGGTTTGCCCTTTTATACAGAGTTGCCCTTCATCTATCGCACCGATAAACGCATCATTCATGGGGTGATGGATTGCTTATTCCAAGATGTCAGCGGGGTTTGGCGTATTGTTGACTATAAGAGCGGTTATGTGCCGAGAAATTTAGATATTGGCGAGCATGCGGCGCGGTATCATTTGCAGGTGGGGGTGTACGCCGCCGCTGTGCGCGAGCAATTCGGACGGCAGATAGTCCCTGAAGTTTACATTCACTATATCCGTTATCAGCAAACGGTTCATGTGCCACAAGGTGTATGGGGAGAGGCTTTAGAGCGTTTAGAAGACTATTTGGGCGATGTCATTAGGGATGATGAAGCATGATACGACGGTTTATAGGGGAATTGCCCAAGTGGGCGCGTTTTGACCACCCTATTTTGCGCTATGAATTGACCCGAAATGCTGGCGAGTTGCGCCCGCGGGCGCGCTACTTGCGGGCGCTGGGTACGATTTTGGCCTTGCTGGCTTTGTTGGCCGGCGGTTATCTGTATGCGACTGATTTTTTGAGACAGCCCAGCGCCGGCGAAAATCTGACAGATAGCTTGTGGCGTGTGTTGTACTTCCCATCTTTGGCGCTGACCCTGCTCTTGCGTGTTAGCGTCATTTCGACGACGGTCAACAGCGTTAGCGAGGAGCGCCGCCGCGAGCGTTGGGATAATTTGCGGGCCACCGAAGCCGGCGCAGAATTGGCATTGAGGACGCGCTGGGTGGCGGTATTTTATCGGTTTCGCGGCTTAGTGGCGTTGTTGATGCTGGTGCGCGTTATCCTCATCATCGGCATCTTATATGATTTGACGGCGTTCCGTGGCGGTTACTTGAGTATGTTGACGGCGAATATCACGCCTGAAGTGTCGGTCATCGTCGGCGTGGTGCTGTTATCGCTGATAATGACCGCCAGCACTTTGTTAGTGTGGACCGGGACCGGCCTAGATGCCGCGGTGGGGTTGTTCGCCTCGGCGTTGATAAAGCAACGCTTGTATACCACTATGTTCCAGATTTTGTTCATCGCTATACGCTTGTTCGTGCCTATCGCTTTGCTCATCGCGGTGACGCAGTTCATCGTCGGTGGTCTGCAATTAGAATCGGGTTGGCTGTGGTTGCTGATTTTGGCTTTTGTGGTGACGGGCGATTGGGGCATGATTTTATTGCAATTGGCGGCGCTGGGGGAGATTTGGGCGCGCGTGCCTTATAGCATTTTCATCGGTGTGGCTATGCTGGTGATAGTCTTGTTGCAAGCGCTCATCACAGATGGCTTGTTAGCCTATGCTGTGCGGCATGCGGAACGGCACGAATAGATCATAGCGCGCGCGTGGAGATGATGAATTCGGCCGTGGCCGCATTGGTGGCTAGGGGCACGTTGTGCACATTGCAAATGCGTAGCAAGCTTTGGATGTCGGGGTCGTGGGGGTGCTTGCCCAAAGGGTCTACGAAGAAAAAAACGGCCGCAATTTCGCCTTGGGCCACTTTTGCCGCAATTTGCGCGTCGCCGCCGCGCGGGCCAGAGAGCATCCGCGTGACTGGTAACCCGGCTTTCTCCTCTATGAGCGCGCCGGTGGTGCTGGTGGCTATCAGTTCATAGCGGGATAGCACTTCGCGGTTGGCAATAGCGAAGGCCACCATATCGGCTTTTTTGCCATCGTGGGAGATGAGCGCAAGCGTCTTGCGGTCTGTTGATGTCATGGCGTATGACCTTTTGGGCGTTGGAATATCTCCCCAAGTATAAGAGATGAACTGCGTCTGTGCAAAGAGCGCTTCAGCGCTGGCCGTAAATTCGGTTGAAGCGTTGGTTGAGGGCGATAGCCTCCCGATAATAATCTTCGAGTTGGGCCATGATGCGCCACCATGGGCGCGATTCCGCAAATTGGCGCGCTTTTCGTGACATCCGCTTGAGCAAATGGGGCTGGTCGCGCAGGATTTGGGCGGCCTGTGCGAAGGCTTGGGGTTGGAGCGGGCAGATGAAGCCGTTTTCGCCCTCGGTCACCAAGTCTTTGGCCGCGCCCTCGTCGCCCACGATGATAGGCAGACCAGAGGCCATAGCCTCTTGGATAACTTGGCCGAAGGTTTCGTTGGGTCCGGGAAAAGCGAAGACATCCGCGCTGGCGAAAGCTTTCGCTAATTCTTCCCCGTACAGATAACCTGTGAAGTGCGTGCCTGTGCCGCTGAAAAGGGCTTCTAAATCGGCGCGTCGGGCGCCGTGCCCGATGATGGTTAGGGCGATGCCGGGGGTACGGGCGATGTCAATAAGCACATCTACGCGCTTCTCATTCGCCAGACGCCCCACATAGATGACCAGTAACGCTTGCGGGTCGCGCCCGTTGAGCAGGCGCTGGCGCATGGCGGGGTCGTAATTCAACGGGGTGAAGCGTTTGGTGTTCACGCCGCGCACCCACGGGCGCAGACGGCGATAGCCCCAACTTTTCAGCTCTTGTTCGGTGGTTTTAGAGGGCACAAGCGTGAGATGACAGCCGTTGTGTATGTGCCTTAACCAAAGATGCATGGGCCAAGCGAGCATGCTATAGCCGTATTGGCGCATATAGCCGGGCAAGTCGGTTTGGTAGTTGGCGATGACGGGCACTTTAAGGTAGCGCCCCATGACCATACCGCTCACGGACATGGCGGCTGGGCTGAACAACTGGATGAGGTCGGGTTGGAAAGCGCTCAGTTCTTTGGCGATGATAGGATGCGGGAGCGCCATATGCGTTTCTGGCGCGGCCGGGATGGTCAAAGATGGCAGAGGGATGACGCGGCTATCGCCGATGGCTTTTGGCGCGATGTCCGGGGCGAAGACGAGCGCTTCGCGTCCTGTTTGTTGCAGGTAGCGCAATGTCAAAAAAGCCGTCTTGCTCACCCCGTCTACTTTAGGCAAGAAAGCTTCGGTGAGTATAGCAACCCGTTTAATGGGGGCGAGGTTTAATGGCTGGTCTGGTGGGAGGAGTTCATATTCGCCGAAGAATTGATCTCCCCATACGTGCTCATGTGTTGTAGATACCGCAGGTATTCTTTCCATGGCCATGGTTTGCCCTCCGCTATCGTCTGATTCTGCTCGATGGCGCGGCGTAAATCGTCGCTACTGCGGCCTATGAAGCGCGTGACGCCACTACCAACGGCCCCCGGCGTGTGGGCGTCGCTATTGCCGAGCATAGCGAGATTCAGCCGTTGGGCGAGGCATCGGCTAAGCCAATTGCTAATTGGCGTGACGACACCGGCATTGTGGACTTCGATGGCATCTATTCCTGCTTGTAATAACACTTCGGGTTCGCGCAAGTAACGGCGCGCGTTTTGCCAGACGATGCCCATATGCACATGGAATGGGTGTGCCAAGACCGAGATACCGCCGGCCTCGCGAATGGCCGTCACGGTGTCCATCAAGTCCATATTAGCGGGTATGGGCGTTGTAATCCAGAGCGCGAGGATATGGCCAGCGCGGCTGGATACCTCCATACCGGGGACGATGTCGAAAGGGTAGCGCTGTTTTTGTTCATAGGCCCAAAGCGCCGCATCGAGGGTATCATGGTCGGTGATGGCGATGACATTGAGATGAGGCTTGTGGCGGGTGATGTCGTTAAGCAAGTCGCGGACGGGGCTTGCGCCGTCGCTGGCGGTGGTGTGCATGTGCAAGTCGGCATAACCGTAATGTTGGGATGGGGTCATGTTGCCTCTAGGGATGAAGAATTTATCGCATCATAGTTTAGAAGCACTATATAAAGTTTTTGTTAAACTTTGGTAATCGTATGATGACAAAGAGGCTAAGTCTTTCGCAGAAGGTATCAAAAAACAAACAAACGGTGAAGCGCAAATGACCAAAGTGCTGTAAAATCGCCAATATGCGGCCTTTTCTTTCCCTGTTTCGACGTTATGCGCCTTGGTTTGCGCTCTTGTTGGGCGTGTTATTCGGTGTGGGTTTGCTCACCTATTTGGCGGGATGGCTGGGGAGCGAAAGGGACCTCGCGCCCATTCAGCGGCCAGCGGCCCCGCTCACGGTGGTGCCGCCTTTGCCCGGTACGCCCATCGTGCGTTACTCGCGGGTGGATCCGGCGATTGTGGAGGCTTTAGATAGAGGTCCGGCCGTTTACGCGCCCATCCCCTTAGATATATTGGGCGCTGATGTGCAACCGGTGGGGGCTTATCTGCCGCGGACGGGCAATATGTTATTTGAAATCATCGCCCCTACCGCCTTGCCGACCCCTTTACCCTATGCAACTTCGCCGCCTCTGCCATTGCCATATGTGCCCCAGCAGATTTTACCGACAGTCTCTATCTTCGATGAAAGCGGCCAGCCGCGCACCTTGCCCTACACCGGGGGGGTGTGCGCGCCAAGCGGTTTACCCGTGGATGGCGTCCTGACGCAACGTTTTCACGCTTATCATAGCGGTATTGACCTCGGCATTCCTTTAGGGACGCCGGTATTGGCGACCCATAGCGGCACAGTGGTATATGCCGATTGGAGCGATGTTGGCTATGGGTATTTGGTCATCATCCAAAATGACGCTTTCATCACTTATTATGCCCATAACACATCATTCAATGTCAACGTCAACCAGTTGGTGGGGCGGGGTAGCATCATCGCATGGAGCGGGAGCACCGGCAATAGCACGGGGCCGCATGTGCATTACGAGACGCGCATTAATGATGTGCCAGTAGACCCGCTGACTTTTGAAGACCGCGGCTACATTTCTTGTTGAGTATGCAAGGGCTTAAAACAAGCTAGAATAGAGCTATTGATTGGATGAGGGAAGTTGCATGAATCCAGAAAAATCTGCTCCGCCGCCCCCCGCGCCGCGTTTTTTCTCGCTCCGTTGGCGCGCGCTATGGCCCGTGACATTGGTTGTGACGGTGTTGGCCATGGTGGGCGCGTATCTTTTGGCCGGCAATCTCAGCCGCGGCGTCGCCAACGTGGATGATAATATCTTGCTCCAAAACACCCAAACCGCCTTAGAAATGGCGGTGAATTTTTACGAGCGACAACGGACGGAAACCCAGCGGGTCGCTTACACTATCGGCGTTCCGGAGGCTTTGCGCGCGCGCCAGAGTATTTCGCTCCACGCTCAATTAGAAGGCATTGCGGCGGCGGCCGGCCTCGATAGCTTGATTGTGACCGATGCCGAGGGGGTAGAGGTGGCCGGTTTGCTCCTGACGGAGACATCCGATTTCACCGATTATGCGGTCAGCACCGATACCCTCTTGAGAGATGAGCCTTTGGTGACGCAGGTTATTGATGAAGGCATGGTTGGTGCGAGCGGCCTAATGAGGACCGCGGAAGGCTTGTTCATCTATACGGCGGCGCCTATCGTTTTCGATGGGGAGACGGTGGGGGTGGTTTTGGCCGGGAATCGTCTATTGTCGGTGTTAGAGGCGATGAGCGTTAGCGCAGTGGCGAATGTCGCTTTATATGACGCGCAAGGGCAATTATTAGAGACGACTTTAGATTTAGATACCGTCCCCGTCTCTCAATGGGTTCTAGATACCCCAATGCGTAACCAAATTCTCTCGACAGTGGGGCAAGTGGTCACGCCGCCGCCGTTGGCTTTGGGGGGGGCGTCTTATCGGGTGGCTTATGCGCCTTTTCACTTTGGCCCCAACACCTTAGGGATTATCGGCGTTTTTGTGCCCAACAACGTCCCCTTCGCTACTGAGATTGGGCGGCAAATGACCGCTTTACTCGTCTCTGCCTTGACGGGCGGGGTGGTCATCAGCGTGTTTCTGGTCGTTAGTCGCATCAGCGCTCGCGCCCAAAAGGTGAGCGCCGTGGCGCAGGCGCTGGCCGTGGGCGAGGGCTACCGCCGCACGGGCATGAAGGCCACGGACGAAATTAGCGCGATTGGCGAGGCGCTCGACCAATACGCCGAGGCGACGCAAGCGCGCCACGACAAATTGCGGGAGATGCTCCGCAAACAACGCCGCGAGGTGAATTATTTTGTGTCGGTGCTGGAATCTATGCCCGATGGCATCATCATTCAAGATATAAGCGGCCGTGTTTTGTTGATGAACGACCACGCAAAAACGCTCATTGGCTCGCAGAGGGTTTATCGCAGTTCGGGATTGCATGAATTATCGGCGCTGATTGGAGAGGAAGCGGGGCAGGCCTTGGCGCCGGGGCTTTATGCGCTGGGCGACCCGCAACGGGTGACGTTGGATGGGCGGATGTTGAGCGCCCAAGCGGTTGGCGTCCTTTCCGCCACCAAGACGCGGATTGGCACGGTGATTATTCTGCGCGACATCACTAGCCAAGTGCGCGAAGACCAAGCGCGCGAAGCGCTCCTATCCCAATTATCGCGCGAGATACAGCAACCTTTAGCCATCTTAGCGCAGACAGGGGCGCGTAGCCCCAATGATTTGGTGCACGCTTTCGCCCGCGAAATTTCGCGTTATTCGGCCGCGTTGCAAAAGATGATTGTAGATATGCGCGAATTGCACCAATTCACACCGCAAGAAGCCAAGAGCCAATGGCGCCCCCTGCGCTTAGAGGCGCTCATCTGGGCGGTGGCCAACGATTGGCGACAAATTGCCCAAGCGGCTGGCCTGACCTTGCACGTCATCATCGAGCAAAAAGGGGTATACGTTTTGGGTGATGAGCGTCGTTTACGCTGGGCTTTGGGCAACATCGCTGATAACGCCATTAAATATACCGAAGTTGGCGGCGCGATGACTTTAGAAATCAAGTCAGAAAGTGAAGGCATGGTGCATTTACGGGTGCGCGATAATGGCGTCGGCATCCATCCCCAAGAGCTGGAGCATGTTTTTGTGCGTTTTTATCGCGGGACTCCCGTCAATCGGGCGGGAGAGGTCATCCGTGTGCCCGGCATGGGCCAAGGTTTGAGCATCGCTCAGCAAATCATCGAAGCGCACGGCGGGCGCATCAGCGTTAAGAGCAAGCCACTGGTGGGGACGGCCGTTTATATCAGCTTGCCTGTCACCGCGCCAGTGGCCTACGAATTGCCATTTCTTGATGCTGATGTGATGGAAGGGGAGACGGTGCAATTGCCGCCCAACCTCGATATTGATGCTTTTTGGCAACCCGTGAGCAAAGACCCATCGTGAAGCGCATCTTGTCGCGAAGTCGGGCGCATTGAATGCTATCGCTCCCCGTGTTTTGCTAGGGCATGGGGCTAAAAATCAGCGCGCCGCCGTCGTAGGCGATAATCAGCTGTCCATCTTTGAGATGATAATTCGTGGCGGTCTGCAACCCGTTCAAGTACGCTTGCTCCACGGTCATAATCTCTTCGGCGCAGGCCATCAGTGTACTGATGATGCCGTTGAAAGATATGGTATCGCCGTTGATAGTGTAATTGCCGCCGTAGCTGTTGCATCCGCCGAAGCCGCCGACGCTACCATCCGCGCCGAAGTTCAGGGTGATGTTGGCGCTGATAATCAATGAGGTTGTTACGCCATCGTCGTATTCTTCAATCGCGTTGAGTTGCCATTGCGACCCCGCAAGCTCGGCGATAGGCTCGAAAACCAGCGTGCCATCGCTGTAAAAGATGATCAATTGCTCATCGCTAAGTTCGTAGCGCATGGCGCTTTGGAGCGCGCTAAAGTAAGCTTGTTCTCCCATCATCAGGTTATCATCTAAACAAGCTTTTTTAGTGCTGGCAATAGGACCTATGGTGAGGTTGGCGTCGTCCACTTCGTAGGGGGCGTTGTATGAGTTGCACCCGCCAAACCCGCTGATGTGGCCATCTATGCTGAATGCCAGCGTGATGATTGGTTGGGCGGGGGTAGCTATCGCCTCGCCATGAGCCACCAAACGCCATCGGGAATCGTATAAAGTGGGCGACTTCATGAAGATGAGTTGTCCTTCCGTGCTGTAGATACGAAGTTCGTTACCAGAAATTTGGTAGCTTTGGGCGCCCGCGAGAGCCGCCAAATAGGCGCGTTCTTGGGCCATCAGCGCATCGTTTAGGCAAGCGCGCTCTGTGCTGAATAAGGCCCCGAGCTGGATATTGAGTCCGTTTAGCGCATAATCACCGCCGTAGCTATTGCACCCGCTAACCCCGCTGAGCCGTCCGTCTTCAAACAGAATCGTGATTGCGCTATCCGCTAGTATGGGAGCGCCGTTTAGCGTGGTTAGATGCCATTGTGCGCTATCGAGCGATGGTATCGGCTCGAAGGTCAGCGCGCCGCCGTCGTAGGCGATAATCAGCTGTCCATCTTTGAGATGATAATTCGTGGCGGTCTGCAACCCGTTCAAGTACGCTTGCTCCACGGTCATAATCTCCTCGGCGCAGGCCATCAGTGTACTGATGATGCCGTTGAAAGATATGGTATCGCCGTTGATAGTGTAATTACCGCCGTAGCTGTTGCATCCGCCGAAGCCGCCGACGCTATCATCCGCGCCGAAGATGAGCGTTACATGCGCTTCCTGTGGGAGCGGTGAGCCAGAGCCATAAGCGACAAGATACCACGCGCTCCCCGCGAGTGGGGATGACTGGGCTTGGGCGGGGACGGCGATAGTCAGCACAAGCATGAGGATGATGAAAAATGGTTTTATCATAGGTATTTGCCTCGTTTTATACATCGTTTGCTTGTGCTAGTAGACGGTAAAGCCATTAGAAATGTTCCCCAAGCGCTGGAAGTTAGTCACCGTTCAATAAAAAAACCGACACACTGGCCGGTTTTTCGTGGGTAGGTTGGGATAGATGCTCAGCGGCGCGTTCTTGCCTCGGCGCGAATATTTTCTAGATTGATAATCTCTGCGACATCGTATTCTGTAACGAGCGCCCCGGCGATTGGACGCAGGCGTAGTATGGTCGGAAAGTGTCCCATCCGCCCGTGGAGTTCGGCTAGTAGCACGGCCGCGCCATAATTGAGAGAGGGTAAGACGATTAACCATCCGCCCGTTTGCCAATCTTGAGAGGAGATGCCCAATTCGTCCAGTAGTCGAATGACTTGCTGGCCGAAGGGTTCTTCTAGGTTAAATTGCACTTTTACATCTTGGATGCGCTCGGGCGTCTTGCCCACTATAGCGGCGATTTGGTCTAACTGTTTGGGTATTAATGGGTGTGCGAAGTTGAGGATGTTCATTTATCTATTCGCTCCCAAAGTTTGTAAGGTTGGTAATCGTCTTTATCGTTAGGAACACAGTCATAACTACCATCTGTTTTGTGAAACGCTAACTCGGCGACTAGGATCGAGCCATCATCTAAGCGGTAAATGAACAATCGTTCATCTACATTTCCGGGTTTGATAGGAATGGCATTTCCGTCATTTTTATATTCGTCATGGCGATGAGAATCAATCCACGCGGGATCGCGCAAGCGTTCAAAATAGCTTTGAAACCTTTTTTGTTGGTTTGTATCAAGACTATCGAAACGTTCTGCCGCTTGACGAGACAAATATATACGAGTTTGATCAAGCGCCTTAAAATGCTCTAATACGATTTTTCCTAGCCCGTTCACATCGAAATAAGTCTTGTTATCTATGGAAGTATTCTCAAACAGTGACCACGCAGGGTGATCTGAGAGTGATTTATCTGGAGAGAGAGACAACAACTCCTTTAATTTGTGCTCTTCAATTAAGCCTTCGTCACATGCTTTTAAAGCTGGATATGCAGATTGAAGAATCTCGAAATTGAATTGCAACGGAACACGCCCTAAAGTTATCAAGGCAGGTGATTTCTCATAGATATAACTTAGCTTAACGTCTGATTCGATCATCCCAATCAAAGTTAGGTATGGAACAACGCTTTTGAAACCACCTGTTGGATTAATGATGCGGCTATATGTACCACTAGGCGCATCACGAAAAATGTCGTAAATTTTTGCAATCAGGTTACGTACACCATTTTTTTGGAAAGCGTCTCCATCATGAACTTGTAATCCGTCAATTAAATGAACTTTTGCGGTTTCAACACGGAAATACTCACGAGAAAAGTCACAAATAACACGTGCGGCTAAAGCCCCATCGGGCGTAGAAGTTGCAAGAAAGTGGAGTTGATCATTTCTTGTTCGTGGATCGACAAGTATACAAGATAAACTATTGAGTTCTGCGCTGGCTCGAGGGATAATATCAGTTGCATTTTGAGCTTTTGCTTCAGCCCGCAGGTATTCCAAAGTTCGGTTATACAGCTCTAATTCTTTGACAGAATCTTTTGTGCAGATTGCATGTAAATCAACGTCTGAATTCTGCTGAAATAAATTCCACTTTCTCCTCAGGTCATCATAAGCATTTGAAAAGACACTTGTGCCAGTAGTTGAAATCACACAGATTGGCATCTCTCTTACTCCTCTCTCAGAATATCCAAAAGGGCTTGTCGTTTGTTGGTGATTTGCTCTCCAAAATCGAGGAAGCCTATTAGCTTATCGTAGATTTGGCGCAGTTGGTTTTCGATGGTTCTATCCGATTTGTAACTGAGTTCTGCGAGGTGTTTATTGGAAGCATAAGGGTTGCGTTGTAGCAAAAGCACCAACTCTTTTTCTGCTGGGGTGAGCTTGGCGAGGAAGGACTGCCTGCGGCTTATAGGGCGCTCTAGAATGGCATCTATATGGGTCCCCGGTGCGATTCGCGCGGGGCGTATAGGCAGTTCGACCAAACGAACTTCCTGCCTTAGACCGGGCGGTATATGAAATTGTCCCGGTTTTTCTAACATCACCTCTGGCGATAGGACTGTCCACACGCGGTCTTGAGGCGGTTCAAAGAGAGCGCTAGCGGCGAGCATTGCATAGATGCTCATCGCTTTGCGCCCCCCGGCAATCATGAAATGGATACACCAATCCGCCACTTTGTAATGGTAAAGGATTTGTAGTACACCGCGGTAGTAAGACTCTGCCGACTCTTCATCATGGATGTCAAGCAATGGCGCGCCGTCGCTAAGGGTGATCTCATGGAAAGACGCTGATATATGTGCGTAATCTTGGCGTAGGATGGCGCGAACATCAGCATACGCTTGGGCAACGCCCGATAGGTTCGGGTCTGTATGGATGATGCCTATCGCCTCATAACGGTAATGCTCGTGTAAACGGTCGAAGGCGACGGTGATGGCTTCGGGACGTTGCCCTAGGGTGGCAATATAGATGGTAGACATTATTCTTTCTTCTTCACTGCCTCAAAGATGCCATATCCTGCGGCTGTCTTGGCGCCAATGCCCATAATATCAAGCGCTTGTTGAAGAAACTCGGTGCCCAACTCAAGAATCTTTCTCCGCTTTAGACTTGCATTATGACGGTACCCCATAGCGAATTCAAATTCTAAATTAGCTTTCACTGTGATATAGGAGATAGGATTCGGGCTATCAGCATCATGAGGCGCATCTTTCCCGCCTGACTCATAATATTCACGAAAGTGAGGCGTCATTACGTCAAGTTCAAACAAAGAACCGTTATTAGGAATTTCTTTGAGCACCGCATCAAAGAACACACACTGCCCTGCTTCTGATTGTGTGCCAAACAACCAGCGATATAGTTTGGCTTCATCAGATTCATTTGTCTCTAAACATAGCTCCTCATCTAAGGCATTCAATTGTTTTTGTTCGACAGTTATGCCTTTTTCTTCAGCTACACGCAATAAGAGATAATTTCGGCATAACCCTTTCAAGGCGCTACCGGGGATGTAGGGTAACCCGGTCACTGGGTGCAGGGTGATGCCGAATTCTAACGCCCCCTTGCCGCCTAAGCCGATAATCATGCGGCTACGGCTGACCATGGTGAAGCGCAATGCGCCTTCGGTCATCGCCTGCCAGCGTTGGTAAGTGCTGGCGATAAGTTCGGAATCGGGCTTAAATTCTTTGCAAATATCTTGCAACCAAAAATTACGCTCTTTGCCTATGACTTTACCACGGTTATCTTTTTTATCGGTTGGTTTAATTACCTCCATTGGCGCATAGCGTTGTATCACCAATCCGAAATTTTGTGACGCTAAAGCGTGTTGTTCGGCTATATCTTTTGTGTCTTTTGGCACGAGATATTTATAGTTAGTCATGGTTGACCATTTCCCTTCTCGTCATTCGGTTGCTTCTCCTCATCCTTCCAGCCCTTTGCTTCGGCGAAGCGTTTTAGCCAACTGAGGTAGGCTAGGGTTTCGGCAGTGGCGCGACGGTAATCCTTGGTATTTTGTTCCAAAAGCCATTTGAGTAAACCGTCATTCACGCTTAATTCTTGTTTTAACCAATCGGCAATATGGTCGTAGGCAAGTTTGTGTTCTTTATCTTCTTTCCCGCCGGCTTTGGCTAAAAGGAAGGCTAGCGTTTGCCCTAAGCCGTCAGATTGGACTAGCGCCGGCAAGCCACGAACGAGCGAGCCGTATTTTTTTTGAAGATTCTTCATATTTTCAACTTTTTCGATGCAGGCCCAGGCATGCGCGGCCCGTTTTTGTTGTAGGGTTTGTTGTCGGTTGGGTTGTGTCATGGTTATGCTCCTGTGCTCCAGCGCAAAGCGACAAAACCTTGCCCCGTTGTTTCGTCACCGCCGATTTGAATGCGGCTTGGGATGTTCGCCGAGTTGTGTAACCACTTGATGAGATCTTCAGCAGAACGTTGGCTTTTTTCGTTGCGGGACGAACGAACGATGACGTTGCTCATCAACAGCGTATCCGAAGGGAGCATTTCTTGCGTCCACAAAGCACCCTCTGCAACCGTCTTAGTGGCGCTGTCTAGACGAACACGTGTCACAATCTCGGTGCTATTTTGGACGAAATCGCGGAAGGCGTCATCGTGCAAAATGACGAGGCTGTCTTGAAGTTTTTGTCGCCAATATGAATATTCTTCGCCTTGGGGCAAAGCGTGTGTGGCTAACCATTTACTAATTTCATCTACGGTTTTGTCTTTTTCGGACGCAAAACTGAATTCTTCCAAAACAACTTTGCTAGAGGCGGTGACTTTGGAGTCATTGTTCACTTTAGCTTTGTCTTCATCAATGGTGGCGGACCATTTAGGGAAGGCGGCTATATCGCGCCCGATGCGCGCCAGCACGGCTGGGCACGTGACATAAGCGAATACGCCAGTCAGAGAGCGCACGGGGAACAGCACAATACGCGCATCGCCAACGGATACCGCCCCAGCGAATTTATCATCGGCTACGGTATCTGCCCCAAAGACACTGGCTATATCCTCTTTTTTCCCTTCGATATTGGCAACTTGGCTACGGAGAGCGCCTTTGATGCCGCTACCTTGGACAATGGGAAAGAGCGTCGTTCGCTCGCGTTGGATGGGTAAATCCACAATAGATACTGTACTGCCGACACCTGCATGGAGCGAAGTTTCTGTATAGATGAAAAGCGCTGTTGAAATCATATTATTCCTTTCGTGTTACCAGATACCGATTGCAAAAGTTCCAAATCCCATTGCCCCTTGGTCAGGGGAATCATTAGGGGATTCGGTAAACGGAATGCCTGTGAATTGTGCATCTTCAAAGAAGAAAACACTACCCGCCGGCACATAATGCCTTAATGGTTTGGGGCGATTATGGGCAACATCCCAACCGCTGATGGGATGCGGTTTGCCAATTACAACAGAAACGAGTTTGCCAGCGCCTACCCACGGCGACCAATCACCGTTTTGAGGTTGCCAACCGTTGGTGAAATAGGCTGGTGTGAGCAAAATAACGCGGATGCGTCCGCTTTTGTGCTGGCTCAGCGCTTGAGGTGGCGGCACGAGGCGATAGCGCCCAGAGCGCGATTCGCCGCCAATGTTGATAAAGCCTGAAGCTTGCTCGAAAATGTCGAGGTTGACATGAACCAGCAAGCCAACATCTTCGCAGAGGCGTGTGAACTGTGTGCGATAGAACATACTTTCCTGATGGGCGCGGCGGCGATAATCGAGAGCTAACCCAACCCGTTCCTCAATCGAAAATAAAGCAGTTTCTTCAGTCAATGGTCCTAGATTGCTAATCGAACCCTTCCCGTTTAGATAGCGCTGAAACTGTGTCTCGGTCAACCAGCCATCCGCTTCTTTGAAGCCTTCGCCGCCGCCGACTAAAGGGCGCCAGTCGTCAAATGGGGGGTCTGTTTCAAAGTTCGTTCGTTCTGGAGAGAGTAACTTGTAGTCGTCTTTTTCTGACTTAAGCAAGTCGAGAGGCGCTTTGATAAGGCGTTCGATGTCACCTTTGTCGTTAATCTTGGCCACAAATGGCCCGGTCAGCCGTAAATTGCCCAGAGTGGCGGGCTGTCCGTTCAATTTTGGCAAGCCTACCTTTTGAATGATGTCGTCGCTGACATGGCCATTTTTATAATCGCTCCACGTACGCCCTTCACGGGGTAGCGCGTTTTCTAGATAGAAGGAACGGATAGCGCCTTGCATCGTCATCGGCGTTGGCGGAAATTGGCCACGCGCGACGAAGTTTTGTTGCGCCGTGAAAGGTTTATTATCGCGGAACATCCAAACATCGTTTGGTTCGACGAATACCCATTGTCCGCTCATGATTCCGTCCTTTCTTGTTGCTCAGCTTTGTTTACGCTCGCTTTTTTAACCCCTTGCGCTAGGAAACGTGTTAGAACGACCCAATTTGACATATCGGCCCATGTCGGGACGACTTTTTTGTCTTCAACTAAAGCGATTATTTGGTCAATGATGGGCGCAATTTCTTTCTCGTACTCACTTTTATAGTCTTCGTCTGTGCGCCGCTTAGCAATACGGTGAATTTCCAGTTTACGAGCGTTGACAAGGGCATCGCCATATAAATAGTGATTTATAGAGAGTAAATCATAACCCAGCTTGCCTGAGAGCCTACCTTCCTGAAAATGTGTTTGCAGTTCAGCCATTGGGCCTATGATGTCCCATTTTCCGCCAGCTTCGCGCATTTGCCCGCTACTATGGGCTTCTATTATCACGATGGCGTCTCTGCCATATTTTTCTTTCGCCATCTCTTCGGCTTCTCGCGCCAGCTCAAGCCCTCTATCAAGTGGTAAATCTGCTGGCGTAATAGCGATGCCGGCGCTGGTTGTGCAATTGGTCATTTCTTGGAAGCGTTTATGCAGTTCATTGGCGCAACTCAACGCATGCTTCAGGGGCAATAGAGCCAATACATCGTCTCCACCGGAGTAAACTAGCCTCCCCGTCTGCCCGCCAAAAGCTTTGATGATTCTTTTGACTTCGTTTGTCGCGAAATCTGCCAACTGTCTTGAGAAGCCTTGGTGTTCTTGTAGGGTGGTTAATTCAGCTAAGCGCCGCCCCATTCGGTCGCCATCCATGTGCAATATGGCGATATAGCGATTTACATCTTTGCCGATTGTGTTCTCTTCCGTGACTTTGAGAGAATCTTGGGCGATGCTGTTCGTAGAAGGGAATCCCTTAAAACCTTCGATAGGCCGCGCCTCTTCTTCAAGCGCAATTGCCACTAACCTTTTGATTAATGCAAGCGCACCTAAGTTCTCGTTATCTCGGATGATTTTACGTTCCGTCGTATCTTTTAAGCGCTTGCGTAATTTTTCCCAATGGGCTTCATTTTGCTTTGGGGTTCCTTGCATCAGGGCGGATTGCATCCCTGTGAGCGTGCATTTATAGCCCGGTTCATCAATCGGGTGGAAGACGCGGGCGTATTTACGCTGTGCCATGGCCGCGCTAGCTTTTTTGAACGATGCTCCATGATCCTTGTTATCATAAGGCACAGCAATCCAGTAAAATTCCATCCAACTTGATGCTTGTCGGTCGAAAATCGCTGTCCATTCGCCTTCATCGAGAGCGTCTTGTACGAGTTTACGTACTGGCAGGACAAAATCTTTTTGCCAACATTGCTCGATGCCCTCGCGGACGATTTGGGCTACCCGATTGGGTTCATCATCGCATAGGAAAGCGAAGCGATGCGGCGCGCCGCTTGAAACCTGCCCATTTTGAAGTACGGGGAAAATGTCCTTAAAATTCCGACATTCACGCGCCGCTTTACTAACGCCGGCGGAGGCGAGTTCGCTCAGTATACGACTGCCGATGAATAAATCTTGTGTGCGCCGCGCCTGCGCGATGAACGCTTGCACAGGGCCAATTTGAAAGAGAAAAAGGTGCGTCATATTTTACCAGTCTCCCCAGACGTGGATGCCATCGTAATAATCACTTGCATCCTGCATAAAATCGCGAAGAACTTTCGCTTCATCGTCTTTAATTGGTTTAGAACGAAATGCTGTGATGATAGGGTAATAATCGTCGCCGATTTTGCGTACTTGGGCATGAACGGGGGAGGCGCGCCGTTTATTACCTTTAGCATACCCAAACACATCTTGGTTGCGCTTGAACTTATGATTGCGTAGTAGCTCGCGGAAAAACTCCCGATTTGCTTCTTCAGGCGTTTCAGCAGGCTCTTTGCCAATGATAATCCAACTGTATTTAGGGTATAGCACGGGGAATTCAGGCGTGTTAGTAAAATGATTATGATGAGGGATTGCTTTGTCCAAAATGCCTTTGATAATCTTCGCAAGCTCATCAGCTGTTTGGGGTATAGAATACCATTGCGTTGACTTGTCGGTTGGTCGGATTTCCACCGCGCCCATCATGCGCCGAGAACGTTTGCCCACCCCGCCTAAGAGTGACCAGAGTTGAAGCGCATAAAGCGCGTCATCGGGTATGTTCACACCGGGGCGGGTGACGAGGTGCAAATCGAATGATTGTTTTGGGCTAATGGCATCCGCTTTTGAAGGGTTTTCTTTTGTGCCTTCACGATGCGGCAACATAGGGTGTTTATCTATCTTGGGTTTGCCAAATACCCGTACGCTCACCGTAGAACCCTGACCAGTTGAGCCGAATATTTTGCTTTCTTCTTCCCAGACTTTTGCTAGGGTATCGTTTCTCGCGCCGAGGATGGCCCGCAACCAATAGCGTAGTTGCCCGCGGATAGATGCCGCTCGCATTTCGGGTTTTTTGGTATCGGCTCCATTCAAGAACATGGGGCTGATGACGTTCAATTTAAATGCTAATTTCGCCATAATGACTTCCTTTATTTTAACCAGCAATCAGCAAAATACGTGTCGCTATCAGCGGATGTATTGTTTTTGGCGCTTGAGTTAACTCATTATATCGGCAACGGATTAAAAAGCCTTGAGGGTTGACACTCATAACACACCGCCTGATATGCTTATAATGAGTTTAAAGCAACTTTAATATTGTACACGTTTTAGCGACAAAAACAGGTGAAACTTCGTCATGTCCGGCGTTCGAGATAGTCAATGGTATGTGTTAAAGCGTTGTTTGCAAATTATCGTCACTCTTTTGCATGAACCTGCTACAAAAGAGACTTTATTGAATATTAGCGCAGGTGAAGATAAAGAGCGGCTTTCCACATTGGCATTGAATAGGCGTTTGGAAAATGACTTGAAACGACTGCGTGATGTACTCGGATGCGAAATTGCTTTTGACCGTGAACAAAAACGTTATACTATAAAATCTATTGATATTCCGCTGATTGATCTTTCTCACCTTGCTTTACAAGGCTTGGCTTTTTTACAAGCTAGCTTTCAAAATAACCGTTCTCCGATGTGGTCGGCAGTTCAACAACTGCTTGATGAAATTGTTATAAAACTGCCAACAACGCGCCAATCTGAATTGAGACGTCGGGGAAGGAAGTTGCTACTCGATTTATCACCCAAAGATGATGATGAAATTGATGATAGTGTATGGGAAGTTGTTGAACGGGCGTGTTATCATCGGCAGTTACTTGAGTTTGACTATTATTCCCCTAGTCATGATGATGGCAAACCGCGTCGCAATCAAGTTGAGCCATATGAGATAAAATTTGATACCCAACGGGGGCACTATTATTTGTATGCCTTTCGGCTTTTGGTGAAGGGACCTAAAGGAATCTGGAACAAACAAGAATTTTTAGATTATCGTTTAGGGCGTATCACTAACCCTCTTATCTTGCCTAAACATTTTAGTCCCCGTAACAGAAAAGCCAATCATAAATTGGTGTATGAATTAACTCCTCAAATCGCTCGCTTTGGCGTGACCCGTCTTTTCCCTAACTGCGAGGTTATTTCACGTGATGATGGTAGCGCAGAAGTCCACGCCTATGTTGATAATCTGTTTATGTCTCTACGTGAGTTGCTCGGCTACGGTCCGGGGTGTCGTGTTATTGGAGATGAAGAAGCCGTTAAGCAAATGCGCGAATTGGTTTATGACACTTGGTCGCGTTACGAATGATTTTTTAACCGCGCACACCACCATTTTTGTGGTGGTGTAAATTTGCTAAGTTGAGTTAGTTACAAGGAATACAAAATGAGTTCACATCAAATTTTGTTACAAGCAATAGATTCTTTATATGCTACGGTGCCTGAAGTGGAGAGCGCGGGCATTACTGCGTCCCAATTGCCATCAGAAATAACGCAATTGATGAGCCATCAGATAAAGACGTTGAATTTGCTACGCGATGAGTCTGTGGATATTGTCATCAACGAGGCGATGACCGGCGACGGAAAAACATTGGCGGCGCAACTTTACCCATTACTAACGCCTGATACACCGGCTTTATTCATGTATCCAACAAATGAGCTTATTAGTGACCAAAAAATGGGTTTGGAAAAGCGCCTAAGGGTATGGCCGAGACAGTCTTTTCATCCACCTAATGGGTTAGAACTTTACACACTTAATGCAGATGAACTCGATAAATTGGAAACGAGTATGAGCTTGGGGCGGGCAGACGTCATTAGCACACCGTTAAAGCGCGATTTAGTCCTGACAAATCCAGACATTTTCCATTTACTCATGCAGTCTCAATACTTCAAACCGGGTGAAGCACCAGACCAATTGCTCAACTTCATCAGTGGGCGCTTTCGACTTTTTGTTTTTGATGAATTTCATTTATTCAGTACGCCCCAAGTGGCCGCTGTTATGACCGCAATATTGCTCTTACGCGCGCTGTCGCATCATCGTCCGCGATTTTTATTTTTGTCCGCCACACCTCAGAACCTGTTAAAAGCGTTTGCAACCCAGATAGGATTGAATGTTCAGCATGTTGAAGGTGCCTACGTACAAGCTAGTGCCGATACCCCTACCCCATCCGAATACCGACGTATTCTCCAAGCTGTTGATTTACATCTATGGTCGTCCAATACGCTAGAAGATTGGATGAATAATCATGTTGATATTATTCGTGACTTTTATAAGCGACAGCGTCCTCAGGGGGCCAAAGGGGTCATTATTGCCAATAGTATCGCCACTGCACACCGCCTGTATGAACAATTAAAATGTAAATTGGCTGATGATGGCATCACCGTTGGGTTGAATACCGGGATGATTGGCTTTGAAGAACGGCGGATTAGTCGCGAAGCCGATTTAATTATCGGGACATCTACCATTGATGTTGGGGTGGATTTTCAAATCAACCTGCTGATTTTTGAAAGTACAGATGCGGCGAGCCATATGCAACGCTTGGGGCGTTTAGGGCGGCATACGAGTGATAATGCAGGAAATCCTTTTACTCATTACGAAGCGCACGCGATGTTGCCTTCTTGGATAATTGCAAAAGTTGCTGAAAAAATCCCTAATGGTGAAACCGCTAATCGTCTTGATTACGCGAATCAGATTGAAAATGCATTCAGCCGTAAGCACACTTTTAATGGTTATGTAAAAGATTGGGCAGGATTACAGGCCGCGCATGTCCTCAGTGTTTTAGAGACAGATGTTATTAAGAATAATTATCGTAAAGTGGTAGAGGAACTCCAGAGCAGGTATGCAACCCTCTATGGAAAGTCGTTCCGCCAACGGTATTATGCAATGGTTAAAAATGATGAGGAGCGCCTGTTATTAAATGAGGCTAAATCTTTTCGTGGCGATAGTCTATTCACTGCCCTTGTGATAGATGTTTCTCGTGGGAATAGCGAACCGCGCGCCTATAATTTGCTCACCCTATTACGTCATGGCAACATTGAAGAGCTTGATTTAGAGAATGTGCTCAATAATCTAGATGAGCACCAACGCCACACACTGCAACGCCAAAAGCCCTTGGCGGCTTATCGTTTGCGAGGTTGGTTACCAAAACCGCTTCGCATCCGTTTTCATCTGGGTCATCGGATTGAGGATTGGCCGAATGAGGATTTTGGGACGGCTAGAGTGCAAAAGGGTTTCTCTATCAAAGCGGACGGCGCGGACGGCTTATACCAATTGAATAAAAAAATTAAAGACTTGCAATTCGTCGTTACGTTAGTGCGTAATCAAAAACCCGAAGCATTGCGGCGCCGATTGCGCCTCGATTGGCAATTAGCGCTTTATGAGTTTGAAAGCCACGATAATTTAGACGGTTGTGTGGCTTTTGGTCGGGATGCTTTGTTATTGCACACCGCTTTAAAGTATTCTTCGGTTAACCCCTCTGGCGATTCCCTTCTACTATTTTAAGGAGCAAATCCGGTTATGTCTAACGAAAAATCGAATAGTATCAATGAGTTACCACTGTTTCAGACATTGTTTGTTAATACAGTCGCTCAAATGTCACAGGCTATGGGCGAGCAGGAAAATCAGGTCTTGTTAGATTTTGGCCGACAAGTTGTTGGGCGTCTATCAGATGAATTTGCCTATATCACAGCAAAAGGCGGCAACTTCTTCCGTGAGCGCGAAGCGGAAGGGTTTTCTAACACGGAACGCTATAAGTATGACCAATCTATGCGCGCCCATTTGATGAATGGGCTGTTGCCCGTGTTGCGGATTGGCCATTGGTTGGCTAAGTGGGGGGCTTTCAGCTTTCGTTATTGGAATCCAACCACCATGCGTTTATTTATGGCAGGATATGTCCTCCATGATTTCACAAAATTGCCGTCTGTTCATGAGCAATTGGAAAGTGCGGGATTCAAGCTTTATGCCGCGCCAGATGAGCGGGCGATGCCGTTATTGGAAGACATTTTTCAGCAGTGGTGCGATCGCCTAGGATTGAAGGACTTTTTAGCACCTATAGGCGTTGTAGAAGAGCTCTTGCATGATTTAATTTACGTGGCCGTCAATACACAACGTCGCACAGGTACTGCCTCTCGCCCATCGTTCTACCAAAAACCGCATGTTCATTTTGACGCATTACGTTTAGCCACTGACCTAAGCCATTTAGCGGACCTCGTGGCTTATGTCGCGCGAGACCCACGTTCGATGGTGCGTCACCAGACGATTAAAGATTCAATCGTCAAACTGGCGGAGAAGGATGGACGCCCGCTAGCGCGGCTTATATATCATTATGTCGCAGAGAATCGCGGTTTGATACTGAACTTCATCCATAATGGCCTTTTGGAAATGCTAACAGTAGAAGGCGCGCGCGAACCCCTGCTTTATGCGCCGTCGGGTGTGGTTTATTTAGAACGGTATGACGCTCCTGCTATCCCCGATAAAGCTACCCTTGTGGAAAATTTAGTGGGGAATATTCGTGAAAAGGCTAAAGAAAGAGTTAAGAGGAAAGGTGTAGGGGCTAAACGGGGCAACACGGGCTTACAGACTAGCGATATTTACGATGATTTTTTCAGCCTTGTTGAATACATTCAAAGCAGTCCAAAGTTGGTTGAAAAGTTTATCACGAATAACAAAAGCCAAGATCGTGTAAAAGAATTGAAAACCCATTCAGTTGTTAGCCATGATATGCCCAATTTGCCAGAAGGCGCTAAAGATGCGCGCGTTGATCAGTTGGCAGAGTGGGCCGCAATGATGGAACGGGTTATAAGTTCTCGCCATAGTCAAACGGAAGCGGATCGTTTTGTGAGTTGGCTCATCGAGCGTTGGGGGCAAACAAGTCGCTTCTCACAATTTAATGCTTTGCGACAGGATAAAACGCTCAGGTCAGGTGGTATATTCTATTGGTGGTTTTGGATAGCTGGTCATTTCATTAGTGATAACCCTACGTTATCGCCTGAGCAAATAACGGAATATATTGAGCAAACAGCGCAAGAACTCGCCCAAACATTGACTGAGCCATTGCCAGAACAAGCTCAAGTGCGACCTTTGTTGTGGGAAGAACTCGCTGATTATATCGAAAAAGTGTTAACGACCTCGGAACTGGATTCGTTAACAATTAAGCAGGGTGGCATCAGTCATTATAGCTACACAAAAGCTAAGGGACGACAAAAGACGCGGTCTTGTGCCATTTGTGGCAGTGATTATAAAACGCGCGAGCAAGTTGAAACGATGGTGGCTTACCAACCCGGTGTATATAGCTCTCGTATTGAAATTGGTTCCACGAATAATAAACGTTTCATCTGCTCAATATGCACTACTGAAGAATTATTACGTCAACTCTATATGGATAAGCTCGATAGCGGACGCACGGCTGAAGGGCAACGCATTCGTTATTTAACGCTCTATCCGACTTATTTCTTCACGCCCGAAACGCTCGATATGACACGACAGGTATATGAGCAACTTTCTGAATTTAGCTTTTCTAATGTGTATGGGCAAATATTCAGAAACATATTGGATAACAACCAATTTTGGCAACGGCTTGGCCCATTTTTGCTCAAACCTAATGACGCAGATGATGATAAACCTAAGAGGCCGCGTTTACTGCGTTACCAGCCTGAGGCGACAGCAACTTTTGTGACGCTCGGTTTTCGCAATTTTAATGACCCCTCCGATGTAGAATCGTGGGTGTTGCCGGCGTGGTTAGCATTGCTATTGCCGCTACTGTTAGATGTGAAAGTCGTTGCCAGCGAAAGTAGCGTACCCCTGCTGTTGGAAGCTAGCGACTTGCCACAAACGGTATGGTTAGATGGTGTACATCCAGCCATACGTGAAATCATTGATGCGGCGCGTCTTAAGGTGGCACTGCAGAGCGCGGTTGGCATTGTGGAGCAAGTACATAGTGGTGTCCCTATCAATTTAGATGAACTTTTGGAAGCCTTGAAATGGCTTTCTATTGCTTACATTATCCACATTGATACTGAAAAATCCTCTGGTGACGAGAAGTGGTCGCGTTTTGTAGCCATCGCCCATTCCTTAGTTGAATCTCCCCTATATGTTTTCCACCACCTCAAACGACAAGAGCGCGATGATGGGAAAAAGAGTATCTCTAAGGGCCAAGTAGACCAAGTAAGCCGCTATGTGGAGTATGCCAAAATTTTGAATGATCCTAATAAAGGAGGCTTAAGTATGAGTCATGCAGAACAGCTTGTTAAGTTGTACCGTGGTTTTTACCGCGCAAAGAATTTCAAAAGTAACAGCATCCTTCGCCCGTTGGCTGTCGTGAGCGAGGCAATTCTCAGCGGGGATTCGCGTTTGTTTCCCGACGCTGAATCGCAAGTCGAACTAGCTTATGGCGAACTATATCGCTTTATGGAGCGTGTGGCCAGTGGTGCCGCCGATGGATTTTTTCCCAAGGGCACTGAACATTCCGATAGAGAAGCGGCCATGCGTGAATTCTGTGCGTATTTCGTCAAGGAAGTGTTTTATGGCGTTTTT
This sequence comes from Anaerolineaceae bacterium, assembly GCA_037441665.1. Lineage (GTDB taxonomy): Bacteria > Chloroflexota > Anaerolineae > Aggregatilineales > Phototrophicaceae > JBBIRQ01. The sequence continues at coordinate 512,046 of JBBIRQ010000002.1, forward strand.
CGGGGCGACATTTCTGCATTGCGCGGACGCCAATTGAATCTGCTGAGGAGCGCTTGCGAAGTTATTTATCGTGATTTACAGGCGCGAGAAAAACAAAGCGCTAGCGTCAATCCATCTGATGAGTCCTCTAGTAGTGAGTAAGTAAACCATTAAATAAACTAACAAAATAAGGAGAAACAAAGCATGTTGAATCAGGAATTTTTCCCCAAACAACTTCCCTCGCGCCCTTCAGGCTATTACGCGCATCTTATCATGTTGCGCGTCACAGAAGGTTATGCGCTGTTCCAAACGGATGGTGAGCTGAACCGTGCGCGCGTTGCGGCAGGGTTCACCAATACTACGCCAATGACGCGCATTACTCTGTTCAAGCGTAAGCAGACAACCCCTGAACGCTTGCACGGACGGGAGTTGTTGCGACGTTATAATCTTATCAGTTCCAACTGTAAGTACAATGAAGAGCATTGTGGTCAATGCGTTGACTGTGTGGTTTATGGCTTTGCTATCGGCGATAAGGGGAGCGAGAAAAGCAAAATTTTCTCTGATTCCGCTTATTCACTAACGGATTACGCCAACAGTCATGAAACATTCACGTTCAATGCGCCTTATGAAGATGGCACCATGTCTGAACAGGGCGAAGTTTCATCGCGCATTAATTCACAAGATCATGTTCGCCCACAAACAATTTTCCCTTCTGTCGTCGCGACCCGCGATTTGACCTTGAGCCTATTCAATTATGTGTTGTTGAATGTGCTAGGAACGCGGCGTTACGGGGCAACAACAACCCGCGGTGGCACGATGCGGAATCATCTATTAGCGATTGTGCTGGCCGATGGCGAAATCTTCAGCAATTTGTCATTCACTCAAGCGCTCTATGATAGCTTGATGGCCGCCGATGCCATTCATGACCACGACCCTGTAAATGTGAATGAAGCTATGCAACATGCCTTTAATCTAATCCCTCAATTACTGCAATTGGATGGCGTGCGGACAACACAAGTATTGATGGGCGAAGATTTGGAGGCCTATATCAACCAATTATTCGCGCTTGATGAACAACAAGCACTGGCCATGTTCCAACAGGCGACAGCCGAAGCTAAGGCTTACTATGAAGCGAATATAGCCAAAAAAGATAAAAAGCAGATAAGAAATAAGGAGAGTGGAGAAAACGAAGAATGAATACCTTTATACTTCACGATTGTCTGCTCCAATTCCATGATCCGCTGTTCTATGAAACGCGCACGCTAGGACGATTGTACGAAACAGGCCGTTTGCTCCACAATATCGCCTTGAGCTATGCCTTGGGGTTGGGGGTCACTACCTATCATCACCATGACTATGTGCCGCGCTATGCTGAGGAGTTGGACGCGCTCAACGAACGTGGCATCTATGTCACACCGGCGATAGATGTAGATATCCATTTTGTGGTTCACACCTTCAAATTTGGCGACGAACGTAGCAATATCTATATGGAAAAGAGTAATAAAAACATCCCCACCTTCGGGCGCGCTAAAGAGATTGGTGTAGGGAGTACCTTCCGTTTTGGCGTCTTGGCTCCGGAAAAACTATCTTTACCGCGTTGGATACGCATGGGCATTTGGATGAGCAAAGCGCAGTTAAACCTGATGAACACAGTGGAGATGCGACGGGTTAATAAGGGTTTAAGAGAGGAAGTTGTTACTTATTATCCTATCAATCCCGGTGATTTGCCTGATACCGTCAAAGTCCGAACCTTCGACCTCATCTCGATGCGCCCCACTAATTTGTTACAAAATGTAGAAATCGAGGCAGACGATTGGTGGGTCGCTACGTTAGAGTATAACGAGAATAGACAGACGGTGTATTTGCCCTATGGACTCCGCTACAATTTGAGGGACCAAAAATGAGCCATCTGTATGCCATTGTCTTACAGCTAGCGGCGATGCGCCCCGGCGCCATCCCGGCCGACCATGGGCAGGCGGTGCATGGCGCTTTACATCACCTCATCGAACGGGGCAGTCCGGAGCTATCTCAGCAATGGCATGATGCCAATATGCCCAAGCCCTTCACGGTTTCGTTATTGAATGGCGGCAAGCGGGGGCGCGATGGCGCTTTACATTTCGGCGAAGGGGATGAAGCGCTATGGCGCTTCACCCTATTGCGCGATGCCGCTTTCGACGCGGTCTTGAATCGCTACATCATGGATAATCGCCAACCGCATGTGCGGATTGGCGCGGTGCAATTTGCCATCACGGCCGCTTATGCCCAAAGCCATCCCGATAGCGGCACGGTGACCCCGACACAGTTAATAGAAGCGTGGCAGATGCCGCCCGCACAATTGCCTGAGCGCATCCGACTGCGCTTTATTTCCCCCACGCTGTTCAATTTCGGGCATCGGGATGGCCAGTATCACTATCAGCTGATACCGGAACCCCGCCACCTTTTCAGCTCCCTCAAGAAGAAGTGGGATAATATCACGGGCACGCACACGCCCGATAGCTTCGATGATTGGGTAGAGGCCAATGTGACGATGGCGCATCACGAAACACAAATTCGCCATGTCCGCATTCGCGGCAAGCGACCAGCAAAGGCTTTTATAGGCAATGTCTTTTATACGCTGGTGGGCGCTGACCGCACCCATTGGGCTTTTGTCAATGTGTTGGCGGATTTGATCTTCTGGACGGGGGTTGGCTATCAAACCACGGCGGGTTTGGGGCAAGTGCGGCGGATGGACCACGGGACGCAGATACACAAATGGACGAAGCATATCTCCCTTTAAGCTTGCTCAATCAACTGGTCTATTGTCCGCGTCGCTTTTGGTTGATACATGTTCATAGCGAGATGGCGGTGAACGCCTTTGTTCAAGAAGGGCTTTATCGCCATCAGCACGCCCATACAGCGGGGAGCCGTACCGATGAATATGGGCGGAGTGTCCGCAGTGTTTATGTTTGGAGCGATGCGCTACGGATTACGGGCATAGCGGATTTTGTGGAGGAACGCGGCGGGATATTGATACCCCTAGAGCATAAACGGGGGCGCATGGGGCGCTGGTTGAACGACCACGTTCAATTATGCGCCCAAGCGATTTGCTTAGAAGAGCGTACGGGCAACAGAATAGACTATGGAGAGATTTTCTATTGGGAAACCCGCCGCCGCGAGCGGGTTCCGCTTGATGATGCGTTGCGGACGACCACCCGCGATACTATCCATCAGGCTTTTCGTCTATTGGCTTTGGGCAAGATGCCCCCACCCATCGACCATCCGCCAAAGTGTCGGGATTGTAGCTTGAAAGATATTTGTTTGCCCCAGCAGACCTTGCGTTTGCTAGCAGAGGAGGGTTAGCCGCTTATGACCGTGCTTTATTTGACTGAACAGCGCGCTTCTGTGTCGTTGGATGCGGAAACGTTGGTCATTCGACTACCCCAGCAGGATGGCCAGCCGAAGCGCAAGGTACGCTTGCCGCTCATCAAGGTGTCGGCGGTGGTGGTGCAGGGCAATATCACCTTGACGACCCCAGCCATGAGCGCCTTATTGGAACAGGGGGCAGAGATTTGTTATTTGACCGCTTATGGCACGTTCGTAGGTTATACCAGCGGCCAGATGCACAAACACGGCGCGTTGCGGCTGGCCCAGCGCCGCGCCCACGATGACCCCAGCGCGGCCTTGCAAGTGGCCAAAGTGTGCGTGCGGAGCAAATTGCACAACCAGCGCACGCAACTGTTACGGGCGAACCGCGCCAACGCGAATGCCCAAGCGCTGGAATCCGCCCAAACCCTAGCGGAAATCATCCAATCTGTTGATGAACTCCCTGATGATGATAACCCGCCCGACGACCCCCAGCGTCCCCAAGCGGGCACCATTATGGGGCGGTTGATGGGTTTAGAAGGGGCCGGGGCGGCCGCTTATTTCAAAGGTTTTGCGGCGCTTTTAGACCCTATTTGGGCTTTTCGGGGGCGGCATAAACGCCCCCCTACAGACCCTGTCAACGCTTTGTTATCCTATGGGTATACCATTTTGACCAATCAGGCTTTGGCCGCGGCGCACATCGTGGGGTTTGACCCTTATATCGGCTTTTTACACAGCACACAGTATGGCAAGCCAGCACTCGCCCTAGACATAGTGGAGATGTTTCGGTCGCCGGTGGTGGATTCGGTCGTTTTGACCATATTGAACAATAAGATGCTAGCGCCAGATGATTTTATAGAAACGTTTGGCGCATGGCGTATGAATGACAAAGCGCGTCGTATCTTTTTAACTAAGTTTGAAGAGCGCCTAAACGCCGAGATAAAGCATCCGGTATTGGGCGATAAGGTCACTTATCGGCGCTGTTTAGAGTTGCAAATGCGGCTACTTTCGCGCTGGTTGTTGGGAGAGTTAAAACGATTTAGAGGCTTTCAAATCCGATGAGGAAGGATACCACACTTTATATTATTGCTTACGACATTCCCAATGACCGCCGCCGCACCAAAGTTCATAAAGCGCTTTGTGGGTTTGGCCAATGGACGCAGTATAGTCTTTTTGAGTGTTTTCTGACGCCTCGCCAGCGAGTGCAACTCCGACATCGTCTGAGCGAACTCATTAATTCACAAGAAGATAGTATACGTATATATCCCCTATGTTCAGATTGTCTAGAGCGTGTGGAAACTATCGGGTCGCCAGAACCTAAAGAGCAAGACCTATTTTTAGTTTGATAAATTTGCGAGAGGCGAAGTGGCGCACATTTTCTAGGGAGCCTCTCGCAAGTTTTGTGCTTTTGTAGCCTTGTTTGTTGGGATAACGGGTAGGCTCAAAATTCGATGGCATGATTGTTGCCCAAAAAACTTGCTTTTTAAAGCGTGTTTTGGTAACATAGCCTTATAAATTGGCGTCTGAATACATCTCCCGCCGACTGAGGCATTGAAACCTTAGCAAAAGAGCATTTTATTCCCC